>CAZFKX010000029.1:0-55920 GCA_964519345.1 uncultured Aquificales bacterium | reverse complement strand
TAGCGGGGAGGTTACACCCGGTCCCATTCCGAACCCGGCAGTTAAGCTCCCCTGCGCCTATGATACTGGCCGGGAAACCGGTCGGGAAAGTTGGTCGGTGCCAGGGTCATTAATTTATCTTATTCCTATCCCTATTAATCCCTTTATGTTAAAATATTAAAAATCTTCATATTCAGAGGTCTGTATGGATTTAAAGATTCTACTGTTTTTTCCCATGTTTTTGTTAGGTATTACCGCAGGTTTTTTCTACTTCACACATATGTGGAAAAGCATAAATATATACGGAGCAGAAAAAAATAAGGTCTTAAAAAGTATGCTGATAAGACTTCCGATCCCTATTATAGCTGTTTTGACAGGCAGTCTTGCAGGAATTGGAGGAATTATATCGGTTCTCGTAGGTTTTACAACGTTCCAGATATTTTTCCTTGTTAAAACAGGCAAAAAGTTAAAAGATGAAATAGAAAAAGAAGCTGGAGAATCAGAAAGAGAAAATACAGGAGATACAACACAGAGTTAATGGGAGAGAATATACTGATCTTTCCTCTGGCTTTTATTTTTGGATCAATAATTGGTAGTTTTTTAAATGTCCTTATATATAGAATACCCAGAGGTAAATCAGCCCTAAAACCTGCATTTTCTTTTTGTCCATCATGTGGAAATAAAATAAAATGGTACGACAATATACCTATATTTTCTTATTTTTTATTAAAAGGGCGATGCAGATACTGTAAATCACAAATATCCTTAAGATATCCGTTAATTGAAGTTCTGACTGGATCTGCATCTGTTATATCATTTATTAAAGCGGGTATTTCTTTTGATTATATCTTCATTTTTATATTTTTATCCTTGATGATTGTTATAACATTTATAGATATTGATTTTAAAATAATTCCAGATGAGCTTAATCTTACTGGATTTTTAACAGGTATTTTTTACGCCTATCTGAGAACTGATTTTTCTGTTATAGATGCTATTATAGGTGCTGTTACAGGTGCTGGTATCCTCTTTTCTATAGCATACTTTTATTTAAAACTTAGAGGAATCGAAGGTCTTGGAATGGGAGACGTTAAAATGATGGCTTTCGTTGGAAGCTATTTAGGATGGTTCGGGTCATTATTTACAATATTTATAGGTTCTTTTATAGGGGCTGTAGTTGGTATAACTGGAGCTTATCTATCAAAGTCAGAAAAAAAAGGAAGATTTGAGATTCCATTTGGTCCTTTCTTAGCGCTATCAGCCACAATATATTTATTTTTTGGCGATACTATTAAAAACTGGTATCTTGGTTTTTGAAAAGGAGGCTTTTAATGAGATATCAGATCAAATACAAGGTTTGGCTTGAAAAAGATGGTGAGATCATTATGGGTCTTGGAAGGGAAAAACTGCTCAAAGAGATTCAAAAACAGGGCTCCATATCAAAAGCTGCAAAAGAACTTGGTATCTCCTACAAGAAGGCTTGGAGCTTCCTTAAAGCTATGGAAAAAAGACTGGGAACAAAACTGGTTTTAACTAAAAGAGGCGGTGAAAAGGGTGGGGGAGCTGTTCTTACAGAGGAAGCCCAGAAACTTCTTAAAGAATTTGAAAAACTTGTGAGAAGATTTGAAGGCGTTAAAAGAAGGGCTGAAAGTAATGGAAAGTAATCTTTTCAATTTAAGAAGAGTTTATTTTATTTCACTATACAGCTCATTTTTTTATATATCCCTACTACTTATAATTCTGAGAGATAATGTAGAACCTGTAAGTATTACGTTGTTTCATCAGATAGTTCTAATTATTATCTCTGTACTACCGGCTGTGTTTTTTATTATAAAGAAAACGATGAATATTTTCCGTTATGATCTTTACAAAAAAATTCTTATTATAAGTCATATACCTCTGATTATAGGATTCCTCCTATCTATTTTCTATAAAAATTATCTTTTCTTCCTTATCATATTTCCTATTTTTATACTTGCATACATTATTATTATTCCTTTAAAAAAGGAGACAGGTTAGATGGATTATCTTAAAAAAATTGAGAAATGGAAAAATGAAGGAAAAAAAATAGTCTTTACTAATGGATGTTTCGATATTATACATGCGGGACACGTGGATTATCTCAAAAAGGCAAAAACATTTGGAGATATACTTGTTGTAGGACTAAACAGCGATAAATCTATAAGAAGAATTAAAGGTAAGGATAGACCAATAAATATTCAGGAACACAGGAAAACGGTACTTGAAGCATTAAAACCTGTGGATCTTGTAATCATTTTTGATGAGGATACGCCTGAAAGGCTTATAAAAGAGATAAAACCTGATTTTCTTGTAAAAGGGGGGGACTGGAAGATAGAAGATATAGTTGGTGCCGATTTTGTAAATTCTTACGGTGGAAAGGTTGTTACTATTGATTTTGTATATGATATATCAACAACAAAGATTATAAAAAAGGTAAAAAATGGGTCTTGCTAACCAGTTAACAATATTTAGAATACTTCTTGTTCCTGTGTTTATTATTTTTATAGGATATAATAAACCTCTATATGCTCTAATTACATTTTTTATTGCAGGTTTAACAGACGCTCTTGACGGATTTGTTGCAAGAAGATTTAATCAGGTAACAACACTTGGAAAAATACTTGATCCTATAGCTGATAAAACACTCATAATAAGTAGTTTTATATTTATTTATAACTCGGAGATGGCAGTAAAATTTCCTTTCTGGTACGTTGTTCTCGTAATAAGCAGGGATATTTATATTATTGCAGGAAGCGTTTTGATATACTTCTTAAAAGGAGGTCTTGAGGTAAAACCTACTATTTTCGGTAAAGCAACAACTTTCTTCCAGATACTTTCCGTAATTGTTATTCTTACCGCAAATATAATACCGATTGATAAAGTTTATGTTGAAGGTACAATACTCACTGCAACTTTCTTTACAGTTTTGTCTGCCCTAACTTACTTTTACGAAGGAGTTCAAAAGTTTAAATAAAATATATAGCTCTACCGCTATACCTTACTGTAAATCTTTTTCAAAACAAATCCAGAAAAGATCAGTGATACAGATATTAAAAAAGAAAGAGATATAACAAATACAGTTCCATCAAACCAGAATTTCATTGGATATATCCTGAGCAATGTATCTTTAAGTTTGAACCTCCATGTATTCTCTCCAAAAATATAATCATGAAAAACGGCAAAAGCAAACTCATAATTTATATAAGTTACCAGACCTACTGATATAATTAATCCAATTGTAAATATTCCCGAATAAAGAAGAAATTTCCATCTACTTTTTTTTAGCAGAACAAAATATCCAAACCAAAAAATAAAGGCTGTATAAGAGGAAGGGAAAAATACTTTTAAAAATTCTTTAACATCCTCCATATGTCTTATCTCCTTCTCTCTAAACGCTCTGTTTCCATTAGGAAGTTTTGCATTTCTAAATTTTTCCATACCTCTATCTGACAAAACAGCATAAAGCCCTAACTTTGCAAGCTCTTTTCTTATCTCATCAGACATACCCCATCTATCCCTTGGGAAATTCTCTTTTGAGTATTCAAAATCTATAAACCATTCTGAAAATGCTATTCTTGCTGAAAAACCAACAATCCATAATGGCGTTATAGTAATAAAGAAGATGAAAATTATCCTTTTTATCATCCTACAAGCTCTCTTAAAATTTCTATAAAAATTCTGTTTTCTTCAGGTTTCCCAATAGAGATCCTCAAACAGTTTTCCATATAAGGAAGATGAGACATATTTCTCACAAGAATTCCCTTTTCTATCAAGGCTTTATGAAGACTGTCGCCGTCAGAGACCTTAATAAGAACAAAGTTCGCATCTGATGGATATACTTTTATTCCCTTTATACTTTTTAGTTCAGACAACATTTTATCTCTCTCTCTCTTTATTATACTAATCTGCTTTTTAATCTCATCTTTACCCTCAGAAAGAACTATTTTTCCAATCACCTGCGTTGGATATGTGATATTAAACGGCGGTCTTGTTTTATCTATCTCCCTTGCTATATCGTCTCTTGCTATTAAAACTCCCAGTCTGATACCGGCAAGACCTATTTTTGACATAGTCCTTAAAACAACAAGATTGTCTCTTTTTAAAGCCTCTGATACAAAATCCTGTTTATCTGAAAAATCTATATAAGCCTCATCTACTACTGTAAAAATACCGCTTTCTGCAACGTATAAGATAAGATCCCTATCAAAACTATTCCCAGTAGGATTGTTAGGTGATGCAAAAAATGCGAGAACCGGTCTTTTATTTAAAACTTTATCTATCTGTTCTTTTGAAAGCTGGAAATTACTATCTAAGGGAAATTCTATTTTTTTTCTTCCCACTATATCAGCTGAGACCTGATACATAGGAAAAGTTGGAACAGGATACATAACAGGCTGTTTAATATCTCCTATTATTAAAGTCAGCAGTTGGATAAGTTCGTCAGATCCATTGCCTAATACAAGATTCTCAGACCTAACTCCATAAAAGTTAGCTATCACTTCTTTAAGTTCTCTTGATGTTGGATCAGGATATCTCTGAAACGGAATATTTTTGACTTCCTCACCTACTCTATCTCTCAACCAGTCTGGAAGATCAAAGGGATTCTCATTTGAGGAAAGTCTTATCTTACATGGAGTTGTTTCTGTTTTGTAGCTCTTTAACTTTTTGAATCTATCCAGATACATAAAAGCCTCCTTAAAATTATAAAAATTTTAGAATTATTTTATAATGATTTCTAAATAAATTATCCCTTATAAGTAAGGAGGTCAGGAGGATGTTAAAAAGGGCATATACATTTATTCTATTCCTTTCCACAGCAGGAATCTCTTTTGGCGCGGCTTATAAGATACCTGAGCAGTCGCAGAGATCAATGGGAACGGCAGCAGCATATTTTGCAGGAGCTGATTATGCTGATGCAAATTACTATAACCCCTCAAACATGGTGTTTCTTGAAAATAGAACTTATATTGAGTTTGGCTCAAGATATATAAATCTTCCGCCAGTTAAATTTGAGGGAAAAGCATCAGACCCTGTAACAAACTCTTTTCAGATAGCTGATGCAAAAACAGAAGAAGAAAACTTCATTATTCCATATTTTCATATAGTATTTAAAGGAAACGAAAACGTAAGATGGGGATTATCTTTTGTAACACCAGCTGGACTTTCAAAAAGATGGTCTGCCGTAAAGCAAAGATCAACAGCAGAAGAGTTTACTCTTAAAGTTTTTGAACTGAACTCATCTTTAGCATTAAAGATCTCAGAAAAATTTTCAATAGCCGGAGGTATAAGAGGTATATATGCATCAGGTAAAATAAAGTACAGATTTGAACCTGCCTACAAGGTTAATATGGATGGCGATTCAGGATATAGGTTCGGCTACAATATATCAGCAACATTAAAACCTTCAAAAAATTTTACAATATCAACAGCTTACAGATCAAAGGTGAATATAAAGATAGAGGGTGATGCCTCAGGATACCTTTACGATCCTTTAAATTCCACCACCTATCCAATAGCTGTTGGGGGTCATGTAATAGTACCAATACCTGCCGAATGGAGATTAGGAACAGCGTATAGATGGAAATCTACAGTATTTGAGATAACATATGAAAAGACATTCTGGAGCTCATATAAAATACTTGATATACAGTTTAACAACAGTACAATAGACAGTCAGTTGGGAAAACCTAAGGACAAATACTGGCATGATTCAGAAACTGTAAGATTTGGTATCAGACATATATTTAATAATAGGTTTACAGGTATGTTTGGCATAGCCTACGACGAAACACCTATTCCTCAGAAAACGGTTGGTTTCGAGCTTCCAGACTCTAATGCATGGCTGTTCTCCTTAGGAGGAATATATAATGTTTCAGAAAAATTTGAAATCGGTTTATCATATCTTTACGTAACTAAGATTGAAAGAAATGTTAATACACCGCCAAATGAAAATGGTATAGATGGTAAGTTTTCTGATCTGTCAGCACATCTTGTTAATATATCCTTAGGATATAAGTTTTAAAAGCGAGGGTGAAGATGGCAAACTATATCTATAGAAACTTTTATGAGGTTATCAGGGAAAATACGAAAAGGTTTGGAAAAAGACCTATCATTTTTGAGGATGGAAAAAAGATATCCCATAGAGAGCTGAAACATTATGTTGACTCGCTGGCAAAATATCTTGAGCTTATAGGGATTAGAAAAGGTGATCATGTAGCCCTTCTTCTTACAAACTCAAAAGAGTTTATAATATCCTTACTTGCCATCAGCAAACTTGGAGCTGTCACTATCCCTATAAATACTTTTCTAAGAAAGCAAGAAATAGAATATATACTCCAGAACAGCAACTCCAAACTTTTAATAACGCAGGTAAAATTCTCAAAAGAGGTTGAAGATATATTCCAGAATACAGATGTTGATAAGATAATCTGGGTTGACAATTATCCTAATCTTGATGAAAAAAATCTCTCCTTTGAAGAAGGACTTTCAATTGAGGATTATGAACATATTAAACCGCAAGCAGATTTAGATGATACATTCTTAATCATATATACTTCAGGAACAACCGGCAAACCAAAAGGCGTAATGCTGTCCTACAAAAATATATTCTCAAATATACTTAATATTAAAAAATTGGGCATGATAACTGAAAAGGATAGATTTATAGCATATCTTCCAATGTTTCATACATTTACATTAACAGTTTCCGTTCTTCTTCCCCTTTATACAGGAAGTCCAATTGTAATAATCAAATCAATAATGCCTTTTTCAAATATTATCAAACAGACACTGCTTAAAAGGGTAACTATATTTATCGGTGTTCCTGAAGTGTTCAATGCATTATCAAAAGCAAAATTCCCCTGGTATTTCAACTGGTTTCACAGGATAAGATATTTTATATCAGGTGGTGCTCCCCTATCAAAATCAACCCTTGATAAAATGAGACAGAAATTTAAAAAAACACCACTACTTGAGGGATACGGTCTATCAGAATGTTCTCCGGTTGTCGCTGTTAACAGACCAGAAAAACAGAAAGACTTATCCGTTGGACCCCCGCTTCCGGACTATCAGGTAAAAATTGTTGATTCAGAACTTATGGAATTACCTCAGGGGGAAGTAGGCGAGGTAATAGTTAAAGGCGATTGTGTTATGAAAGGTTACTACAAGAATCCAGAAGCTACAGAGCAGGTTTTGATCAACGGATGGCTTTTAACTGGAGACCTTGGTTATTTAGATGAAGATGGGTACCTGTATATTGTCGATAGGCTTAAGGATCTTATAATATCAAAAGGAATAAATATCTATCCAAGAGAGATTGAAGAATTGTTAAATGCACATCCAGATATTGAAGAGTCCGCCGTCGTTGGGAAGAAAGACGAACATCATGGAGAGATACCTGTAGCCTTTGTAAAACTTGCCGAGAACACAAATAATTTTAATGAAAAAAAGATAAGATCATATCTAAAAGAAAATCTCGCAAATTATAAAATACCAAAACATATTTATGTTCTTGATGAATTTCCAAGAAATGCAACAGGTAAGATATTAAAAAGAAAATTAAGAGAGAAACTTAACAGTGGAGAATTTGATTAAGAACAGTTTATTAATCTGCCGAAATATTTATATCAAACATTAAAAACGGGTAGCAAGATGTCAAAAGCATATATTGATAGAATTCATGTTTACGGCTTTAAATCCTACGGTCTAAGAAAACTGACAATTCCAGTCGGCAATGGGTTTGTGGGCATAGTCGGTCCTAATGGTTCTGGAAAAAGTAATATCGGTGATTCTATAGTTTTTGCTCTTGGTCTTGCAACAGCAAAATCAATGAGAGCATTAAAGTTGTCCGATCTTATATTTTCTTCACGGGGAAGATCAGCAGAATTTGCAGAAGTTGAGGTTGTATTTAAAAACGAAGGTGCTTTTCCATTAAATGATGAAGAGATATCCATTTACAGAAAGGTGGAACACAACGGCAAATCAACTTATAAGATAAACGGAAGACAGGCAAAACAGTACGAAGTAGAAGAAATTTTATCTTACGCAGGAATACCAAAACAGGGTTACAACATAGTCACACAGGGTGATATTTTCAGATTTGTAAAAATGACACCTTCAGAAAGAAGAGATCTTTTAAGTGAGATAGCAGGGATAACAGAGTATGAGGAAAAAAAGGAAAAGGCATTAAAGGATCTTTCTGAAACTGAAGAAAAGATACAGTCGGCAAAAGTCGTACTGAAAGAGGTTAAAATACAGCTTAAAAGACTTGAAGAAGAGAGAGAAAACGCACTTTTAGCGGCGGAACTTGAAGAAAAAATAAAGAATATACAGGAGAGTATTAAAGGCGTAAAACTTTTTTTCCTGTTAAACGAACAAAAAAAGGCCGTTGAAGACCTAAAAGAGGTTGAACAAAGGATAAACAGCCTTTATGAAGAAAAAGAGATATCCGTACAGAAGCAGAAAGAACAGATATCTATTATTAAAGAACTTGAAAACAGACTGAACAAACTTCAGGAATCTCTTCTTCCTGTAAAAGAAAAAGAAGGATCAATAACAGCTCAGATAAGAACATCCTCAGACAAAAAATCAGAACTGGAAAAAGATATACAAAGTATAAGGGAGAGCCTTCAAGATTTAGCCAGAGAAAAGGAAGAAAAGATAAAAGAGGTTCTATCCTTAGAGGAAAGTATTAAAGAACTGAGGAAAAAACTTCCACAGATAAAAAGTGATCTTGAGAAAGCAGAAGCAGAACTTGAGGAGAAAAACAAGAAGCTTAAAGAGATTGAGATAGGAGGAAGTAAAGCCAAGATAGATCTTGGAGAGGTTGAAAAAGAGGAAAAATCTCTAAAAGATATTCAGTCATCTGCTCATAAAGAAAAGATCCATATACAGATGGAGATAAATAGATTACTTGAGAAGATACAAGAGTATCAAGAGGAGATAAAATCTCTTACACAGGAAGTTGAAACATTAAGAAAATCAAGTTCAAATATAAAATCTTTCACAGAAAGTCAGGAAAGAAAGCTAAAAAGCCTGAAAAGTGAACTTTCAAGATTAAAGCTCAGAAAGGAAACATTGGAAAAAAAGATAAAAGAGAATAGGGAAAAAAGGGAAAAAAATTTTCAAAGATTGGCTGAAGTATTAGCTCAACTTTCTCAGATAAGGGAAGACAGGATTATAACACTTATAAAAGATATTAACGGCGTTTATGGTCAGGTTGCCGACCTTATAGGAATAAAAGATCCTGAACTGTCAAAAGCAGTAGAGGTTGCAGGAGGGGGAAGACTTAAAAATATAGTTGTAGAGGATGATAAGGTCGCTCAGGAATGTATAAGGATACTAAAAGAAAATAAAGCTGGAAAAGCAACGTTCATACCATTAAATAGGATAAGGGTTTCTCAGCCGGTAAAACCGCCTTATATGAAAGGAGTAATTGGTCTTGCAGTAGATTTTATCAATTACGATAAGAAGATAGAAAAAGCCGTCAGATTTGTTTTTGGAGATACGGTTGTTGTTCAGGATTTTGATTCTGCAAGAAATCTCGGCATAGGAACATTCAGAATGGTGACCTTAGATGGCGATTTATTTGAAAAAACCGGAATTATAACTGGAGGTCATGATAAAAATAGAGGAGGATTGCTTGGCAGAGGATCCCTTGAACAGGAGAAAATAAAGCTTGAACAGGAAGATGATAGATTGAAAACCGAAGAGAGGATGATGGAAGAAGAGCTAAAAAAAATATCAGTTAAATGGCAGGAAACGGAAAGGGAATTATACAAAATCCAGAATGAAACGCAGAGCGTGATAGAGAGAAAAAGAGAGATAGAGACAAAGATAAATCAGAATATGAATAGAATAAATATACTTGAAGAAGAGATAATCAACCTAAAAAAGAAAGAGTTTGAAAATGAAAACAGGCTTGAAAAACTGGAAAGGGAACTTTCAGAAATTGATAGAAATCTCAAATATATAAACAAAAAGAAAGAAGATATACTAAAAAGAATGGAAAGCGAGGGTCTCCATCAGCTGAGGAAGGAATGGGAAGAAGCAACACGAAATGTTTACAATTTAAGAGAAAAGAAAAATGAAATAGAAAATGAGATAGAAAAACTTACAGACAGGCTTGAGAACAATCTAAAGGTAAGAATATTCCAGATAGAAAATGAAAAAATGAAATTAGAAGACAGCTTAAAGGTTAAAAACAGGCAGATTGAGGAGCTTAAAAGCAAAATAGAAGAGCTTTCAAAAGAATTATCCAATCTATGGAAGGATCTTAAGGATAAAGAAAAGGAGAGAGATAATCTTATAGATGAGATAGAGAAAAGAAAAGAGAACTTAAAAGAACTCAGGTACGGTGAAGAAAATATAAACAAAGAGATAACCTATCTCCTTGAGGATAAAGGTAAGTTAGAGCAGAAGGTGGACGATTTAAAAGACGAGATAGATATCCTGAGGGAAGAATACGAAGGGGAACCTATAGAAGGCGATCTCATCTCATTAGAAAAAGAACTTAAAGATCTACAGGATAAGAGACAATCAATAGGTGCTGTCAACCAGAAAGCTCTTGAGGATTACGATCAGATAAAGGAAAGATTTGACGATTTAAGTCAGAAATTAAAAGTTCTTATTGAAGAGAAAAAGTCAATAGAAGAGATGATAGAAAGTCTTGAAGAAAAAAAGATAAAAGCATTTATGGAGGTTTACGAAGCTGTAAACAAAAATCTTGGAAAGATTTTCAGAAGATTGTCTCCCGGTGGTAAAGCTTATCTTGAAATAGAAAACGAAGATGATCCCTTATCTGGAGGAATTTTGCTCAAAGCTAAACCGAGAGGAAAAGATGTTAAAAGACTTGAGATAATGTCTGGTGGCGAAAAAACATTAACGGCACTTGCTTTCCTTTTCGCCGTCCAGCAGTATAGACCTGCTCCTTTTTACTATTTTGATGAGGTTGATGCACATCTTGACGATACAAACGCAAGAAAGATAGCAGAGCTTATGAAAGAACTTTCAAAAGAAGCTCAATTTATAGTTGTAACGCTCAGGGACACTATGGCAAGCTATGCAGACAGACTCCTTGGAGTTTCGGCAAGAGAAGGAATTTCAGATGTTTACTCCTTAGAACTTGCAGAACTGTTGTAAAAAAGGGGCATGGACGCCCCTTTAAGAATTATTTTTCTATGAGATCTACCTTTTTTGTATGTGATATTGTCGTAGTTCCATCTTCTGCAGTAACTGTGATTGAACAGTAAGCTGCATCAGTTAGATCGGTATTATAGTCATAAATTTCTATAAAGTCATCACCTGTAGCATTACCACTTCTTATCAGATTATCTGAAGAGTCGTAACATTCGTATGTTGCAGACGAGGTTATACTTATACTATGTGATGGATCGCTGTCATCAAAATCTCCCCACATCCAGAGTAAAACATAGTCATAAGTTTGATTACCATAAGAGAAATTAAACTTATAAAGATCGGCGCTTATATCACCAACAAGGTAATGATCCTGTGATATTTTTCCAATCAGGTCATTTAAAGTAGATCTTTTATTTCCTTTACTATCCTCCAATTCTCCTGTTACAGCATAAACATCCTCTGTAGTTGGAGTATATGAATGAGTAACACAAAAATCTGTAGAGTTTATCTCGCCGGTAAATGTTTTATCTACACTTGAACCTTTTTTAACCTCAATTTTATATTTTATGGGATAATCCCCCTCAAAATCATTGGCACAAAGCTCTATAAGTACAGGCTCGTTAAGGGTTGGATCTGTTGGCACATAAAGATAACCATATGGAGGTTCATTAGTTATCTGAATCGTTCCCACATTAACAGTTGATCCATTATCGCTATTTTCGTCATAATCTTTTTTTCCATTTACATTGTATCTCTTAAATTTGAATTTGGCATAAAGATAACCGTCCTTATTACATTCTGTTTTAACTGAAAAGTTTCCATTACTATCTGTAACTCCGACCGGAAGATCATATTCCATCTGGGTTGCTGACAAATTAGATGAATTGAAATCCATTGTAGATGTCCAGACTATCAAACCTTCTACAGGATTGTTATTCTCATCTACAACCTTACCTTCAACCTTACATTTGTACGGATTTGTTATCGTAATAGTAACATTACAGTTTCCATTAAAATCAGCCTGTGCCGATCCTTTTTTCATCATATACCATGCTTCAAGATCTGCTGTGCATGGGTTTGAGTACCCTATGGTTGATAAAGTTAAATTTCCATTGGAATCTGTCATACCATCAATATAAGCCATACAGTTTGCGGTAGCAGTAACATACGCACCTGATATTGGATTGTTGTCATCATCTACAACATTAATATTACAGGATATCTCTGAACCACCTGGTATTATATAATCAAGATTTTTCCATTCAAGGGACGGATTTGTAACACTTATAACTACGTAATCAATATCACTTCCGTCACAAATATTGTTTATATCTCTGATAATTCCATACTCATCACATCCTGCCTCATTATCATTATTATCTGTTGAGGTAGAGTTTGGATCACAACCACTGCTGATAATTGTATCCCACTCACTATTCATAAAGTCTATTGAATTATTTTCAACAAAGGTTCCTTCTCCTGCCTTTATCCATCCACCCTGATCAAAATCGTAAGCATAAAAAGTAAACTGAATACCTTCCTTATTTTGATCTTCATCTACCAGAACACCTGAATTTTTAAGATTATTTATCTGCTTACAATCAACCTCTCTCAATATTCTGTAATATTCGCCAGACACAAGCTGGGCAGATATACCCTGAGAGTTTACAAATGGATTTTGACCTTCCTGATCTGTTATTTCAAGATAATCAAAGCCAAAAGAAACAAGTTGATATCCATCTGTCGTTTCAGTACCTGGAAAATCCTGATAATCTGAAGGGTTAGAAGGCTCATATGATCTGTAGCTTATATTCAGCTGTTCAGTTCCTGACTGTAATTTGTTTAAAGGAATAGCCAGATCAATAACCTTATCCGAACTATCGGCATTTAATGCTTTAATCCCAGATAAAGCAGTAAGTTTTCCTGTCTTTTTATCTTTAAAGAAAGCAACTCTAACATACTCTTTACCAGCAGAGTTAATAACAATACCTTTGTCCAGATTTACAGTTTGGGTGGCAAGAGGTTTAACATCAAGGTTTATTGTAAGACTGGAACCGGAGGTATAACTAACGGTTTTGGTGGCTTTTGTATATCCGGGCGCTTCTGCTGTCACAACAACTTTACCACCTGAAATCAGACCAATCTTCACTGAATAACTTCCGTTAATCTGAGTATTGTTCTGATTTAATGCTGTTGACGTTGTTTTTGTTGAGACTGTTTTCCCGTTTTTGTCAATAACATTCACTGTAATACTGAATATAGAATTCACTGTAGAACCATTCTCAGTAACCTTTCCTGAGATCTCTACAGATTGAGTTTCTATCTGCGGTGTTTCTCCATCACCGCCACCTCCTCCACCTCCACAGGAAATAATCAGAAAAGGAATTAAGGCTAAAATAACAGCTTTTTTAAAAATTTTTGTACCCATGACAACCACCTCCCTCTTTTAATATTAATTTATATTCAATTAATATAAATTGGAAGTGAAAATTACCAGTTGGAATTATCTTATTTTCTGAAGAATATAAAAGACTGAAAGATGTGTTAAAAAGCCTATCAGTATAAAAATAACAGACACAAAATGTTCATTAAAATAGATAAAAAAACCGCCAATCATTATAATAAAGAGTCTGATATCTCTCGTTGCAAAGTAAGGCCTCATCCCTGAAAGATGAGATATGTAACTGACAAGAACAGAACCTGCTAATGCAAGTATGAAGGATATGCTCAGTATAATGCTCTTCTCAACAGAAAGATATATCCCTGACAAAATAAATATATCTACATACCTATCAAGAACAGAATCAAGAACCGCCCCATATCTGGATGAGATATTTTTTACTCTTGCAATCTCTCCATCGCAACCGTCTATAATAGATACTATCTGGGTCATAATACCGCCAGCAATACTGTACTTAAACAAAAAGAGAAAAGAGCTTAAAAAACCAAGGAAAGTCACAAATATCGTAACCGCATTAGGTGTTAGAAAATCGTATTTTAAAATGTGAGGGGTTATTCTTGTAGATATTTTCCTATTTATATACCTTGATATAAAACCATCAGTAGGTTTTATAAGTGATTTTCTTATAAAAAACTCAGCCTCTTTAAGATCTTCTCTTGTATCTATATCAATCCAGAAATTATTAACAACCCTATAAAAAAGTTTCCTATCATCTGCTAATAGCTGCATTATATCTGAAAGCTTAACCTCTTTTTTCATACTAACAGCTTTTTCAGCATATATAAGAACCTCATAACTACATAAAAAGAAACCTGTATCAAAATAATCATAATCGTTTAAGCTTTTTCCTATTTTTAAAACTTTTTCTTTTTCAACCTTGACCTTTGTAGCTTCATCTTCCTGATAGCATCTTTCAGAAACAAAAACAACAGTATTTTTATTTTTTCCCACATTACTGTAAAAAGCCTCATCATAGTAATGATCAGCCATAAGCAATAAAAAACTTTCCCCCTCGTTTATAATATTTTTTACACAGTACAAACTGTAACCATTCTCCCTCTCTGGATACGGATTGTAAACAAGTTTTACATCTGGAAATTTTTTTCTTAAATATTTCTCAACACTTTCGTCATGATAAACAACAATAATATCATAACCTTTTAATCTTCTTATTTTATGTTCAATAAGAGGAAGTCCGTAAAGTTTTACAAGTGGTTTGGGGGTATCACCCCCCATCCTTTTCCCATATCCTGCTGCAAGTATTACCGCCTTCATCTTAATCTAACGATCTGAACCATCTAATTAGAGTTTCAAACTGTGTGTGGGTATTGTAATTATCTGTTTCCATAGGAGATTTAAAAAAGAAAGCAAGCTCTTTTACAACACCCTTTACGCCCTTCTTTTTTGCGAAAATAAGAAATTTTGCTATATCAAGAACAAGTGGAGCAGCAACAATAGCATCAACAGCATCCCACGTAAAATAAAACTTCATCTTAGTTCCTAAAAATCCCTGGTAATGTATAAAATCAAAGGCTGTTTTATTATCTTTTAATGAAGGAAAATAATTTATCTCTGTTATTGTATAGGGTTCATATCCCAATATTTTACTTACCACTTTATCCTTTGATACAACTTTACTCTCTTTGTTTTGTTTATGGGAGAGAACCTTACCATCGAGATCACCAAGAATGTTATAGCCCATCCATCCAAGAACTTTAAGATTTCTATACGCAAATAGAGGTGCCAGACTGGTTTTTATAAGCGTTTCTCCAGTTTTACCATCATTTCCAGCATGGGGAACTGCATTTTTCTCAGCAAGTTCTTTTAATGCAGGAATTCCAGAACCTGCACTTGGTGTAAAATTTCCGTAAGGTATCCTATTTCTTAAAGATACATACGCATATATCATAGATGCTGATATTTTATCTTTTCTATTTTCCTTTATAGCTTTTTCAAAACCTTCTAAAGATCCGTGAACTTCATGATCGTAAGGTATAACAGGCTCTGTTGAAGCAACATTTACAGCAACTGTTTCTTCATCCTTAAACTCAATAATATCTTTTTCTATCCTGTCAACGATCTGTTCTAAGGTTAGCCCTTCTTCTTCAAGCGTATTTACAGGTTTAAGCTCCTGTAGAACACCTGTTCCACAGTTAACGGCTGTCCCTTTTTTTGCTTTTATTCCCCTTAGATCATCTTCAAGATACTTCAACAACCTGTAATCAAAATGCTGATTTTCTTCCCAATGTGAAAAAAGTTCTGAGTACAGATCATTGTCCAATGCTCTTATCTCATGTCCGCCAAACTTATCAAAATTCAGCGGAACGTATTTTTCAAGATCCTTAAATACAGGAAGTGAAGAAACAAGTCCTGTTGTATCTGCAACTCCCCTTTTTATAGCCCTATCTCCTGCCACGGCTGTTGTGGCCACTATACCGTAAAGACCAAACAGCCATAGTCTCATCAATCCACCTCCTTTTTATTTTTATTAAAAATTCAAATTATGAAAATAGAATAATTTAAAAGAGATGCAGATATTATTTAATAAGAGTTCGCTAAATTTTTTTAAGCATATTTAATAATATATAAATTTTTTTCATTCTTTTCAAAACTGTTCACAAAAAAAACCTTTCGTTATATTATTATTAATATAACGGTGCAGATATGAAAAAGCTAAATACAGAAATATTTCTTAATATCGAGGAAAAGGGTTACTTAGGAAAAGGAAGGATAAAACTACTGGAACTTATAGACAGATACGGCTCTATATCAAGGGCTGCAAGGGAACTTGGTATGAGCTATAAAACAGCATGGGATAATATTGATGCGTTAAACAATCTCTCGCCTTATCCTGTTGTTGTCAGTAAGTCAGGGGGAAAAGGTGGAGGTAAAACATACCTGACCGAGTACGGCAAAAATCTTATAAAACAGTACAGAATCATAGAAGAAATAATCAAAAAAATATCAAAGGAGCTCTCCTTAAATCTGGACAGAACAGAAGATCTTCTAAATCTCTACAGGAGACTAAATATGAAAATATCAGCAAGAAATCATATAACAGCTAAAATATCGGATATTAAAAGGGACGAGATAAACGCTCAGATAACCGCAGATCTATCAGACGGACAGAAATTAAAATCAGTAATAACAAAAGACTCTTTAAATCGGCTCAATCTAAAAATTGGAGATGAGATCTTTATGATAATAAAAGCATCTGACGTTCTGGTAGCTTTACCTGAAAATCTCAGTATATCAGCCTCAAATATAATAAAGGGAAAAATAATAAGAATAATGAAAGGAGATATAAATGCTGAGGTAAAGATCTCTGCAGGAAACAGCGTTATAACAGGAATAATAACTTCCGAATCTGTAAAGAAACTTGATCTTAAAGAAGGTAAAGAGGTAGCAGCTGTTATAAAGGCTTCGGATATTATTATTGGAAAATTTTAATTTTTTTAATACTACGGAGGTTGAGATGTTAAGGTTTATATTACTTCTTGTATTTATAATTTCAGGTCTTGGCTACGGGAAAGAACTGACTTTATATGCTGCATCTAACTTTTCATCCGTATTTGATAAAATAAAAGTCCTTTATGAAAAGGAGTATCCCGAAGATAAAATAAAGATTATATACGGTTCTTCAGGAAAAGGTTATCATCAGATAATAAGAGGAGCCCCTTTTGATATATTCTTTTCTGCAGATATGAGATATCTTGATAGTCTTTACAAAAAAGGACTGACAAAATCAAAACCTCGTGTTTTCCTTATAGGAAAGATTGTCTTATGGACAGGTAAAAACAGCGGGATAAAACTTAAAGGTCTAAAAACCGTTTTAGATCCGGATATTGAGAGGATAGCTTTAGCAAATCCTGATCTTGCTCCCTATGGAAAGGCTGCCGTTGAATGTTTAAAAAAATATGGTCTGTACAGCAAAATAAAAACTAAAATCGTTACTGGCGAAAACATATCAAAAACAGTACAGTTCGTAGAAACTGGTGCAGCAGATATAGGATTCATAGCATTATCCCTTGCAAAAAGTGAAAGATTGAAAAGAAAAGGAAATTACATAATTATCAATACAGAATGCCATTCTCCTATAAAACAGGGATACATAGTACTTAAAGATAAAAATAAAGCTGCAACCAAATTTTTAAAATTTTTAAAAAGAAAAGATATAGTAAAAATTTTAGTAAATTCCGGATATACACTTCCTGGAGAAGATAATGAATAGAATAACAGGCATTATCTCAAAAATAGAGAGCGACAGTTTTTTATCTATTATAACTGTAGAAACAGATATTGGAGAGTTCAGTGTTGTACTTTTGGAAACTCCCAATACTGCCGATTATATGAGAGAGGGAAAAAAAGTTAACCTTCTTTTTAAAGAAACTGAGGTTGAGATATTCAAAAACTGTTCTTTTCTTAAAAATACATTTTTAAATATGTTCGATGCAGATCTTGTCTGTATTGAAAATGGAAAGATTCTTTCTAAGCTTACTTTAAGATCAGGAAACAATACATTTTTCTCAATCATACCAAAAAAATCCGTAGATTTACTGGATATAAAAGAAGGCGACAGCATTAATTTCCTTATAAGACCAAATGAGATAACCGTCGAGGTTGAGTAATGAACTTGGATACGACTTCATTTATACTTACGTTTAAACTTGCATTTTTAACAACTTTATTTCTCCTTATAATAGGCATTCCATTATCGTACTTTATAGCGTACTCAAATTTCAGACTTAAACCTGTAGTTGAGGCTGTTATATCACTTCCCCTTGTACTTCCACCTACAGTATTAGGTTTTTACCTTTTAATGCTTTTCAGTAAAGATGGTTTTCTTGGAGGGATTTGGAAAAAATTAGCAGGACATCAGCTTGCCTTCCATTTTGAAGGGCTTGTTTTCGCATCAATTATATTTAGTTTTCCTTTCATGATCCATCCCCTAATTTCAGGATTTAAAAGTGTCAACAGAACATATATTGAGGCATCCTACACACTTGGAAAATCAAAACTGTACACACTTTTAAAAGTTATACTTCCAAATATGAAACCTGCACTTATCACAGGAACCGTTCTTTCTTTCGCACATACAATTGGTGAGTTTGGTGTTATCCTCATGATAGGAGGAAGTATAGAGGGTGAGACGAAAGTTGTATCTATAGCTATTTATGAAGCTGTTGAAAAACTTGACTATACATCTGCTCATATTTATTCAGCCGTTCTGCTTGCTTTCTCTTTTTTTACACTTCTTACAGTTTATATTTTTAACAAAAGATTTGAGATTAATGGAAGATTATGATAAAGATAGAGATTGAGAAAGAGCTTATAGGCGACGGTGGAAAATTTTTACTTAAAATAGATCTTCATATTAATAAGGGAGAATTTGTAACACTTTTTGGAAGATCTGGGAGCGGGAAAACAACTATCCTAAGAATGATATCTGGTCTTGAAAAACCTGATAAGGGTATAATAGAAATAGATGGGAAGATTTATTTCAACAGTGAAAAAGGTATAAACCTCCCTCCCCAGAAAAGAAATATAGGCTTTGTTTTTCAAAATTACGCACTCTTTCCAAATATGACGGTTCTTGAAAATATTATTTTTGCCATGGAAAGACCTGATAAGAAAAAAGCTTTTGAGCTTTTAGAAAAAGTTCATCTTTATGAACTGAAAGACAGATATCCTGAAACTCTTTCAGGAGGACAACAGCAGAGGGTAGCTCTTGCAAGGGCTATAGCAAGAGATCCTTCAATACTTTTACTTGATGAACCACTGTCTGCCCTTGATTACTCAATAAGAGAAAAACTGCAGGAAAAGATAAAAAACTTACATAAAAGCTACAATCTTACCACCATACTTGTTTCCCACGACAAAACAGAAGTTTTCAAACTCTCTGATAGAGTCATATGGATTGAAAAAGGAAAAGTTTTGAAAGAAGGAACTCCAAGAAAAGTGTTTATAGAAAAAAATATCTCAGGTAAGTTCTCATTTTTAGGAACTGTTTTGCAGATCAAAAAGGCAGACGCTATATATATAGCAACAGTTGAGATAGGAGACAATCTTGTTGAGGTTGTCATATCTGACAGGGACGATATATCAGTAGGCGATAGAGTTATTGTAAGTTCAAAAGCTTTTAATCCAGTAATAAAAAGAATATAATTAAAATAAAAACTGATAGTATGATAAATTTTGAGTTCTCACAGATAAGAATTGATTATAAGGTTTTGCAGCCCTTTACACAGCCGTATTTTTTAGGTTCTTCCTTCAGGGGTATCCTCGGTAGAAGACTGAGGAAAATAGTATGTATAAAACCAAGAGAACAGTGTGAAAAATGTGAATTTAGAAGATCCTGTCCCTATACTGTAATATTTGAAACTGAATCTATACTTAACCAGCCTTCAAAATATGTACTCAAACCTCCCTATGAAAAAAGAGAGCTTAAAGAAGGAGACATAATATCTATTGATATTACTCTTTTAGGATCTGCATCAAACTACTGGGAATTTATAACAGAGAGCTTAAAAGGTATATTCAATTTAGGGAAGGACAGATACATAAAAGCATACAATATATATTACTATCATCCATTTGAGGAAAAGTATCATCTTTTAAAAGTTTCTGTCCCAAGATTTGATGCCTTAAGCTTTTTTGATCTCAGAACAGGTAAGGATAGAATACGTGTAAAACTTTTTCCCTCGTCAATAAAACTAAAGGGAAGTTATATAAAGTCCAGTCAGTTTGATAAAAATATATTTTTAAAAGCTATGGTTTTAAGGATAAGCAACATTGCCCTCAATTATGGAACTAAATCAGAAAGAATATTTTTAAATCCTGAAAAATTTGAGATAAAGGATGAAAGATTCAAGCCAAGTCCCATGGAAAGATGGTCAAACAGAAAAAAAAGAAAAATGATTATTCCTGCATTTGAAGGTGATTTTTGTTTAGAAGGAGACCTTAAAGAGATATACCCTTACCTGGAACTTTTAAAGATAATTAATATAGGTAAATCTGTAAGCTTTGGGCTTGGAAAATTAAATTTTGCATAGATTTTTTAATAAAGAACCATCTACCTTATACTCTTTATTGTCAATTGATATATAAAGTTCTAAACCAAGCTTGTTTAGGGTTTTGCCAATATCAATATCTTCACTATAATACTGTTCCATGAGAAAATCATCTCCAAGTTTGTAGGACAGCAAGACTATAAGTCCTTTACTGTCTTCACATCCTGATATCTGAAACCATTTTAATGCTTCTGTGTAGTGTCTCTCAACAGTATGCCTGCATCCAATAAGAAAATTTCTAAGATCTTTATCCGGTGCTTTTTCTATAATGCTGTCAAAGAAATCCTTACCAACAGCCTTGCCTGATTTTTTAAAAACAATCCTAAGCTTTTTAAGATCTTTAAAACTAAACATCAGATTTTATCTTTTTATAAAGATCTTTTAAAAATTTTATCTGATAATCTGTATGCGGTGCAAAACCTTTAGAAAGTACTTTATTTAAAGCTTCTTCATAAGTGTACCCTGAATATATCAGGTAACCGGCTAAAAATGTTCCACTTCTTGCCTGACCATACTTACAGTGAACAACAATCTTTTTTCCCTCATTTATGAGCTGATCTATATATGTATAAACAGATATAAACTCTTCCTGTGGAATAGGATCAGCCATTGAAAATGGTATCCTTATTACCTCAAATCCTTTTTGCCTCTGTTTTTCAGCTATAAAATCACCGTAATCTCCACCTAAAAGATTAATCACCGTATTGATTTTCTCATCCACCCATAAATCAAGTTCATTAGGTTCGGGAACTCTACTTCCACCAAGATTTTCAAGTATCCATCTTATCATCTAATCACCCAAAATATTCCAGTGCTCTCTGTAATCTGTGTTTAACTCTTTCAATACCTATAACCTCAATCAAGACAGCCATATCAACACCTGAAGTAACTCCAGTGAGAGCGACCCTTATAGGCATAAAAAGATTTTTACCTTTTACACCCAGTTCTTTCTGTATCTCTTTTGTTATTCTTTTAAAATCCTCTTTTTTTATATCTTCAAGATCTTTTACCTTCTCATAAAATAACTGGACAACCTTATACCCATTTTCATCCTTTAAAAATTTCTGACCTTCCTCATCATAATGAAAATCGTCAATAAAAAATGGTTTTGCTCTATTTTCAATATCCATTAATGTTTCAAGACTGTCCCTTATAGCTTCCATAACCCTTCTGTAATAATTAAAATCTGCTTTATATCCAAAACCCTCGAAAAAAGGAATAGCTCTCCTTGTTAAATCATCAATATCTATCCTTTCTCTAATATAAACCCCATTCAGCCATCTAAGTTTTGCTCTATCAAAAACAGCCGGTGCATTGTGAACATCCTTTATATCAAACTCCTGTATTATTTCCTCCTTTGAAAGAACCTCATTATCTCCTTTTGGATGCCATCCAAGTAAAGACAGTCCATTAAACATAGCTTCCGAAACATAACCATCGTCTCTAAAAGCTCTTACGGAAACAGCTCCGTGCCTTTTTGATAGTTTGCTTCGGTCTTCACCTAATATGATAGGAAGATGAGCAAATCTTGGTTCCTCAAAACCTAAAGCCCTGTAAATCAGTATCTGCTTTGGAGTATTAGAAAGATGATCCTCTCCCCTTATCACATCTGTTATTTTCATTAATGCATCATCAATAACAACAACAAAGTTATAAACAGGAGTACCGTCTGATCTCACAATAACAAAATCACCAAACTCATCAACATTTATCTCAACAGTCCCCTTAATAAGATCTTCAAATATTATAAACTCTCCATCAGGGACTCTAAATCTCCATACATAAGGTCTGCCCTTAGATTCCAACTCCCTTATCTGTGATTCAGAAAGATTTCTACACTTTCCACTGTACCTTGGGGGTCTTCCCTCTGAAAGAGCCCTTTTTCTCTCTTCTTCAAGCTCTTGTGGACTGCAGAAACATTTATATATATAATCCGACTCTTTAAGTTTTTCTACATACTTATTGTATATCTCAGACCTTTCTGACTGTCTGTAAGGTCCATAATCGCCGCCAATATCAGGACCTTCATCCCAGTCTATACCCAGCCATTTAAGATCATCTATCAACATATCCTCATACTCTTTTCTGGATCTTTCCCTATCTGTATCCTCTATTCTGAGTATAAGCTTTCCTCCTGTATGTCTTGCATAGATATAATTAAAAAGCGCCGTCCTTGCATTTCCAAGATGAAGATACCCTGTTGGACTTGGAGCAAATCTTACTCTTACCAATCTTATCCTCCAGATTTATTTAGAGATATTATTTTAACATTAAAGGATTTGCAATATTATAATACCTATTGATGCACCTATAAGGAATGCTATTATAGATAAAATAATCGTTGATGTTCTTTTTATCTCATTTTCAAGATTTGAAAGTATATATAGATTTTCATTATTTATCTTTGACACAAACTCTCTGTCTGTTAAAAGTTTTTTTATACTGCCGTCATTTAGATCAACAAAAGCCACATCATACCATTTTCTCTCATGAGAGAAAAAAATAGATATTCTCAATCTGTTTCCCTCATAAACTTTACACTCTATTGTGTAAAACTCAATAAAATCCTTAAGCTCATTATACCTGTCTTCACCAAGCAACTGTCTAAAAGTTTCATAAACCGTTTCATTAAATGAAGCTTCTTTAACCGCATCTTTCAAAGAGGACATATCCCCCCCTTTTTAAGCATACTTAACACCAAATCTTTTCCTTTTTTCATTCCTAAAACTTACTATATCTTTCCAACCTCCTGCATTCAGAATATCTTTCTTCTCAGCCCAACCTCTTCTTGCTATATAAACACCTATCTCCATAAATGCGAAATTACCCAGGTTATGAGCATCAGTTGATATAACAAGTTTAACACCCTCTTCCACAGCTTTTCTTATCCATATTTCATCTATATCCATCCTTCTTGGCTGTGCATTTATCTCAAGTGCTGTTCCTGTCTCTTTAGCTTTTTTAATAACAGCATTCATATCTACTGGATAGCCTTCTCTGAGACCTATTAGCCTACCTGTGATATGTCCTATAACATTTACATATGGATTTTCCATAGCCTTTAGAATTCTATCTGTATTATCCCTGTTAAAATGACTGTGGACAGAGGCAACAACCCAGTCAAGCTGTGAAAGAATATCATCTGGAAGATCCAGAGAGCCGTCCAGCATTATATCAACTTCTATACCAGTTTTTATAAAATCAAAACCGATCATCTTATTCAAAAGTTTTATCTCTTTTATCTCCTCCAAGACTCTTTTCTCATCCAATCCATGTGCAACTCTCTGTGATTTTGAATGATCTGTTATAGCTATATATTCGTATTTGTATCTCCTTTTAACAAAATCTATAATTTCTTTAATAGACACAACTCCATCTGACCATGTTGAATGTACATGGAGATCCCCCTTAATATCTCTAAGCTCAATAAGTTCAGGTAGGTTATCTCTCATAGATGCCTCAATCTCTCCCCTATCCTCTCTAAGTTCAGGGGGAATCCATTTTAAGCCTACAGATTCATAAACACTTTCCTCTGTTTCACCGGCTATTTTTTTATCAGTTCCTGCATCAAAAACGCCGTACTCATTTATCTTAAGTCCTTTTTCTTTCGCTATTTCTCTAAGATGAACATTGTGCTGTTTTGAACCTGTAAAGTACTGAAGTGCAGCTCCCCATTCATCATCATTAAATATTCTCAGATCCACCTGTCTTTCTTTTCCTTCAAATTTCATTATTACTGAGGATTTTTTTGGTCCTTTGACAAGAATTTCAGATACCTCCTCTATTGAAGTAAAAAAATCCATAATCTTAGATCTGTACTTATCTTCAGCGGTTACAAGAATATCTATATCTCCTATAGTCTCCTTTCTTCTTCTAACACTGCCTGCAATCTCTATCTTATTTATCTCTTTCAAACCTGACTTAAGCTTTTCTTTTAGATACCTTGATATTTGGAGAGCTTCCCATAGAATTATTCTTCTCTTTGATATCTCATACATCTGAAGACCTTTCAACATATTCTCTACTTTTTTTGGTCCAAAACCTTCTAATTTTTCAACTCTACCATCTTTCAATGCCTTAACAAGTTCGTCTTTCGTGCTAATTCCAAGCTCATCATGTATCTTTTTTAATGTTTTAGGACCAAAACCTGGAAGGTCTATAAGTTCTATAAAATCCTCAGGAACTTTCTTTTTAAGCTCCTCAAATTTTTGTATCTTTCCTGTTTTTATATACTCTTCAATTTTTGATGCTATGCTTGATCCTATACCTCTTATCATATAAAGTTTACCTGAAACTATATAATTTCTTATATCTTCAGGGAGATCTTCAATAATATGAGCCGCTCTCTGATAAGCCATAGCTCTGAATCTATCGTCCAGAAATTCATATATCGCAGACATTTTTTTAAATATATTTGCCAAATCTTTGTTTATGTTATACATTTTTATCCCCTGTCGTGAATTAACTGTTTTTAAATATAAATCTTGAGCTGGAGCTGAACAATATGAAAAAAATTTCTGATGAGAGATTTATGAGAGAGGCTTTAAAACTTGCAGAAATAAGAAAGGGTTTAACACACCCAAATCCTACTGTTGGTGCTGTTGTTGTTAAAGATGGAAAGATAATAGGAAAGGGCTTCCATAAAAAAGCAGGTATGCCCCATGCGGAGAGGGAAGCTATAGATGATGCTGTTAGAAAAGGATTCAATATAGAAGGTTCAACAATGTATGTAACTCTTGAACCCTGCTGTCATCACGGAAGAACACCTCCATGTACAGAGGCTATAATAGACAAAAAAATTAAAAGAGTTGTTATAGCAACTGAAGATCCAAATCCCGAAGTTTCTGGCAGAGGTATAGAGATACTTAAGAAAAATGGTATAGAAACTGTTGTAGGCTTACTTAAGGAGGAAGCAGAAAAACTGAATGAGGATTTCTTTGTTTATATGAAAGAGAAAAGACCTTTTATACATATAAAAATTGCACAATCAATAGATGGTAAGATAGCAACAAAAACAGGATCTTCAAAATGGATAACATCTGAAGAATCAAGAAGGTATGTTCAAAAATTACGTAAAGAATCAACAGCTGTTATGGTTGGAACAAACACTGTTCTGAAAGACAACCCAGAGCTAACTGTAAGGTATATTGAGACAGACAGTCAGCCTTTAAGGGTAGTTCTGGATAAAAATCTAATAATTCCTGAGAATTTCAATGTATTTAACAGATCATCAAAAACTATTCTTTTTACTTCAGAAACGGCCGACAGGAAGGCAGTAAATAGACTTGAAAAAAAAGGAATTCAGGTGGTAAAACTTCCCTTAAATCAAGGAATGTTTGACCTGTATGATATACTTTTCCATCTATACTCTATGGGTGTAGTTCAGTTGTTTGTAGAAGGGGGTAAGAATCTTATAACCCAGTTTTTAAGGAAAAATATCTTTGATAGAATATCGGTCTTTGTAGCTCCCAAAATTATAGGAGAAGATGGTTTATCATCCTTTGGAAAACTTGGTATTGAGAATATAGAGAAAAGTATAAAACTTAATCTCGAGGATATAAAAAGACTCGAGAATGATATACTAATACAGCTAAAACCCTAAATATTTCTATATATATCAACCTCTTTTTTCATATTTTCAAGGAATGATCTTAATGATTTCGCCTTTTTTACCCATTCCTCAATTAGGACTGAAGATCTCGGATAGTTTTCTTGGAGCTCTCTATACTGCACAATTCTATGATCAACAAATGATATTATAATATTTATAAATTCTTTAAGGTTGTCCATCTGTTTTGCATATATAAAAAGATCTTTTAACATCTCTTTCCTTTCCCTTACGGGAATCTGAACACCTAAGGATTTCCCGAGCTCTATTATGTCATACCTTGATATATAAATACCGCTTTTAGAAGGAACTGTAAGGATCTTCAATATTCTCTCAAACTCAGTCCCGTCCTTTGCCTGTTCAAGGAATCTCATATTCGCCTCAAAATGGTTAGACTCAAACCCTTTGTTTTCCATAATCCCGCTCCATATAGATTAATAAAAAGCCCCGAAGGGGCTATAACTTAGGTTGAAACAGCCTCTTTAACCTCAACCTCTACATATTCACTCTGCCAGAGACCATGTTTGGTGCAGTAGCTCATAGCATTCAGCTTTAATCTGTCTGTTGTAGGAACAATATAAAAATCCACCTCAACCTGACCTCTTTCATTTCCAAGGGTTCCAGGCGTGAAAGTAGCCTGTCCAAGCAGTGTATCCCCATTCCAAAGCTGAACATATGCTATATAGTGATCAAAATCATCAGGGTGCGAGTACTCATTCCCAACCTTGACCTTAACCTTAAGCTTCTGTCCTTTTACAGCTTCACCTTCAACATGTACAAATGGAGAATGTCTGTCTATGAAGTCCTTTTTAGCCTCTTTTTCTATCTCTGAGATATCCACATAACTATTTACCTTAGGCATCTTTTTACCTCCTTTTATTGATTTAGATCAATATATTAATCCCTGAATATTAATATAAAAATGAGTTTGATCATAATAAAGACCTAATCCCATCTGTACAGAACAGATCCCATATAGTAACCTGCACCAAATCCAACAATCATGCCTGTATCTCCTGACTTTTCCCTTTTTTCATTAAAAAAACTATCAAATGTAAGAAAACAGCTTGGAGAACTTAAATTTCCATACTTATGAAAAAACTCTTTTGATCTTCTTATCTGATCTTCCGTAAGCCCAAGAACTTCATCATCTCTAAATTTATTAATAATGGCAACTCCTCCCTGATGTAAAGACCATTCTTTGATCTCTTCCTTTCTCAAACTGTATTTTTTTAAGACAGGTTTAATAACTTTCTCAGAAACAACTGGAGGAACTATATCTTTAACCTGATTCTTTAAAGTAAATGCTCCTTCTTCCATCCTTATACCATCACCTGGAATATAACCTGTCTGTATCTCTATTATCTCAGGTAATGGTTTAGACGGCTTCATATTTTCAGGCACTATAATCATTCCTGCTGCACCGTCAGAGAAAAGTAGATTTGATTTCATTGTTTTCTTTATATAAGGATCATTACTGCTTGAGGGTGTATAAGCAAGTTTTGAACACTGGTCAAAAACAAAAACGAGAGCAGCTTTGCCATACTTTTTACAGTAAGAAACAGCATTTTTCATAGATAGAACCCCCGATGCGCATCCATAATAAGGAAGCTCTTCAGGAGGATGATCAAGTTTTAAACCTGTTTTCAGAACAATCTGGGTTATAAGATTAGGAAGATAATCAATATGGTAAGATATATTATAAGATATAGAAATAAATCCTATACTATCTTTTCCAACCAGATTAATAAAATGATTTATTATCTTTTCCCCCCAGTAAACTGGATGATCTTCCTTTTTCCTGAGTTTCTTTTCAGGCAGCCTTTCCAGATCAAGAACAAAAGGTCTTTTTTCAATTCCAATACCCTCAGCCATCTTCCTTGCAAGAAGGTTGACTCTTTTTCCGACTTTGTCAACAGGATAAAGAGCATCAACTATCTCCACCGGATCCATAAGTTCTGGTATAAAAACCTTTGTTGATAAGATAAATGTCCTCATTTCAAACCCTCCCTGCCGTATAGTGATTTTTGATAAAATATTTGAATAAGAACATTATTACAAAAAGAGGGATAAAAATGAATATAAAAGTAACAAGTGGACATCTAAAAAATGCGAGGGTTAAAGCTGTAATATCTTTCCTATTTAAAGAGGATAGAAAATTTTCACCAGAGATTGAAGATCTTGATAGAATTTTAGACGGTTCATTGTCTCAGCTCAAAAGGGAACAAAAATTTGATGGAACTGATGGAAAATTATTGATAGTTCCAACATTTGGAAAAGGAAAAATGGATTATGTAATTCTGATAGGTGCAGGGTCAAAAAGAAAAGCTGATCTTGATAAAGTTAGAAGACTTGGAAATCTCAGCATTAAAACAGCAAAAAATCTAAAAATAGATAAATTTCTATTAAATGCAGAATCTCTTTCCGTTATTAAAGAAGGAGAAGACAGTATAGCTCAAGCTCTTGTTGAAGGGGTTATACTTGGTAGTTACAGATTTGATAAATATCTGTCTAAAAAAGATAACTACAAGATCAAGGAGCTTCAGATAAGGGTTAAAAGAAGATTTAAAATTAAGGCTGAACAATCAGTAAAAACAGGCAGAATCCTGGCAGAGTCTCAGAACTTTACAAGGGATATTGTTAACGAGCCAGGAAATGTAATAACTCCAGAAAAACTTGCAGAAATAGCTGAAAATCTTGCTAAGGAATATGGTTTCGAAATCAAAATATATGATGAAGAAGAGATTGAAAAGATGGGAATGAACGCCTATCTTGCCGTCGCTAAAGGCAGTGCTAATCCTCCAAGATTTATTCATATAATATATAGGCCTGAAAAACCGAGAAAAAAGATAGCATTGATAGGAAAAGGACTAACTTTTGACAGTGGTGGACTTAATATAAAACCTGGAGATTATATGAGATGGATGAAAGCTGATAAATCAGGTGCATGTGCAGTTCTGGGAATATTTAGAGCTTTAGGTGAACTAAAGCCTGATGTTGAGGTTCACGGAATAATAGCTGCTGCAGAAAATATGCCAGATGGAAAATCATACAGACCTGATGATATTATAAAAGCAAAAAACGGCGTAACAATAGAGATTGGGAATACAGATGCTGAAGGAAGACTTACCCTTGCAGATGCATTATCCTATGCATCTGAGCTAAAACCTGATGCAATAATAGATATGGCAACTTTAACAGGAGCTTGCGTGGTTGCTCTTGGCGAATATACAGCAGGAGTTATGGGGAATGATGAGAGATTAATTGATCAGATAATTGAGATATCAAAGAAAACAGGTGAATGGATGTGGCCCTTACCTTTTAATGATATGCTGAGAGAACATATTAAAGCCCCACACGCTGACGTTTACAATATAGGAACAACACGATACGGCGGTGCAATAACAGCAGGTCTTTTTCTTGAGAAATTTGTTGATAAAAAAATACCATGGGTTCATATAGATATAGCGGGTCCAGCACATAATACAAAAGGGTGGTATTACAATCCAAAAGGAGCAACCGGCTTTCCTGTAAGAACTATAACAACATTTCTACTTAATCAGGGGTAAGGGGAAACTCTTATCCCTCTTCTGGAACATCGTGAACAACAACAGTTTTTCCCGCCCACTCTGAAAGTATATCACATGCAACCTTTGCTCCAGAACCTGATGCTGAAGCAAACATTGTAGGTTCGCCTGCAACAAGACCTGCAACATAAAGACCTTTTCTTACAAGGTTGTCTTTATTTTCTATCATTATCTTATTAGGTCTTGGAGATCTTATATGAGGAACAACCTTTACACCAAGTCCTTTTATTTCAAACTTATGAAAACCTGTTGCTATAACAAGGAATTCAGAACTGTAGATACCTCCTTTTTCCGTATAAACTCTGAAGTTTCCTCTATCTCCTTCAGCTTTTAAAACAGTATCTTTAATTTGCGTAACACTACTGTATTCGCTAACCTGATCTCTTATCATTTTTAGAAGATCCTTTCCGTAAGTTCCTCTTTTTATACCTGGAACATTATTTAAAAGAGCTTTATCTAAATCAGAGTAATCTCCGTAAACAACAAGATATTTTCTTTCTTTGACAAATGGAAACTTACCTTCAGCAGATGCAAGAGTCAAAGCTGTTGTCAAACCTGCAGGACCTCCTCCTATTATAATCACATCATATCTCTCCATTTGATACCTCCTCAAATAGTTACTACCTTTATTATTATATTCCTACAAAAAATCTGATGATAAGAAGTAAAAATGGAGGGAGCCGTGAAATATATAAAAGTAGCACAACTTTACCAGATACTTGAAGAAACGACAAGCAGAACAAAGATGATTCAGGCTGTTGCAGATCTTTTTAAAGAAACACCTGAAAATATTATAGATAAAGTTGTTTACCTTTCTACAGGAAGAATAGCACCTGAATATACTGGTCTTGATTATAATTTCAGCGAAAAATCAGCTATAAAGGTATTATCTTCTATACTTAACATCTCTGAACACGACATACAGCATGAGATACTGCAGACAGGCGATATAGGTAATGCTGGAAAAAAACTTTACGAAGAAAAAGGCATAAAAACTGAGAACATACTAACGGTTGAAGAGGTTTACGATACACTGAGGAAAATATCTGAAACTACAGGGTACGGATCAACAAAGAAAAAGATGGAACTTTTTGGAAATCTTCTTAAAAAAGCTTCACCTTTGGAGGTAAAGTACCTTTTAAGGACTATAACTGAAAGATTAAGACTCGGCATTGGCGACAACACAATTATGGATGCTCTTTCTATAGCCTTCACAGGTAAAAAGGAGAATAGAAAGATTATAGAAAGGGCATACAACATATCTTCTGATCTTGGTTATGTTGCAAAAATTCTTGCAGAAAAAGGTATTGATGCTGTTAAAGAGATAAAGATAGAAATAGGAAGACCTATAAGACCTATGCTTGCAGAGAGAATGTCTATACCATCATACATTTTAAAAAAACTTGGAGGCAAAGCTGGAGCTGAATACAAATATGATGGAGAGAGAATCCAGGTTCATAGAAAAGGAGATAAATTTTATCTTTTTTCAAGAAGACTTGAAAATATAACATACCAGTTCCCAGATCTTATTGAATTTTTGAAAGGAAGTATTCCCGAGGAATGCATAGTTGAGCTTGAGGCTGTTGTTATAGATCCTTCATCAGGAGCTATCAGACCTTTTCAAGACCTTATGAACAGAAAGGTAAAATATGTAACAAGATTTCATATAATGATGTATCCTGTAGCAGGATTTATCTTTGATATTATGTATATGAAAGGAAAAGATCTTACATTAGAACCTTATCCTGAAAGGAGAAAAATTCTTGAGAACTGCATAAAGAGGACGGAAAGAATAAATCTATCAGAGAGAAAAATTGTTAGTAATGTTGAAGATCTTGAATCTTTCTTTCATCAGGCTATTGAAGACGGATGTGAAGGTCTTGTGTGTAAATCTCTTCAGAAAAACTCTGTATATCAGGCAGGTAAGAGGGGTTTTCTCTGGATAAAGTACAAAAGAGATTACAGATCTCATCTTGCTGACACACTTGATCTTGTTGTTGTTGGAGCTTTTTACGGTAAAGGGGCAAGGACTGGTTATTTTGGCTCTCTTCTTATGGCTTGCTATGATCCTTCTTCAGACCAGTTTAAAACCGTATGTAAAGTAGGAACAGGATTCAAGGAGGACGATTTCAAAAAACTTGATGATATACTAAAAAAACATACAATAGACCATAAACATCCACGGGTAAACTCTATATTATCAGCGGATATATGGTATGAACCTTTTCTTGTTTTAGAAATAACGGGAGCTGAGCTTACTTTAAGTCCTGTTCACACATGTGCATGGGACAAAATAAAGGTAAACAGAGGTCTTGGACTGAGATTTCCAAGATTTACAGGAAGATATAGATTTGATAAAAAACCTGAGGACGCAACAACAGAAGAAGAGATAATAAATATGTACTCAAACCAGATACAGATAAAAAGTTAGATCTCTTCTTCTTTTAAGTATTCAAATATTATTTCAATAATAAGCATAATAATTGATATAACATTTGCTACAGCCGCCCCTATAGCAAGACCAATAGCAAGTGGTACGTGAAATTCCATAAAATAAAGAATTGTCGCAGGTATAAGATGTAGATCAGCAACAAGAGCTGTTGCAAGAAGCTCTGCAGCAAGTATTTTTTTTGCGCCAAACTTTAAAACAGTTGCAAGAAGGTTTACACCTATAGCTATAATAAGCTGATAAGGATCATGACTGAATATAAAACCAACATTACTTGTAAGTGCAAGAAAGATAAAGAAATCAGACCATACTTTTCCCCAGTTTATCATGATACTTTATCTCCTTCTTTATTTTGTACAATATGACTTTCGAAAAACTCTTCGGCTCTTCTCAAAGCTTTTGGATGCCCAAATATTATAAGCGAGTCTCCCAATTTTATCTCAGCATCACCTGAAGGTGCTATTTTCATTTTACCATCAGCCCTGACAATAGCTACAATTGTTGCTCCTGTCTCCTGTCTCATTCTTATATCCTTAAGTTTTTTTCCAATAAGATCAGACTGTTGGTCAACTTTTACTTCTATAATATCTATATCGGTTCTTTCTCCGTAAGCTATTTTCTCAAGAAAACCGCTTAAAGTTGGAGAAGGAGGATGAAGAACAAATGAGGACATTCTTCTTCCAACTGCCACATCCGGTACTATTACTTCCGTTGCACCTAACAACCTCATCTTTTCAGCAGCTCCTTCCGTTGTTGCTGTTGCAAATATAGAAAATTTATCCCTATCTGGTCTTATAAGTCTTGCCGTAACGATAACCGAAAGATCCTGAGTGTTTTCTTCAAATGCTGATATCACGCCTTTTGCTCTTTCTATTCCAACCCCAAGAAGAACACTTCTTTTGTGAGGTTCGTCTATAACGTAATATTCAACACCAAAATTTTTTATATCTTCTTCAAGGGCTGGATCAGGTTCAACAAGAACATACTTTATTCCTCTTTTCTTAAGATTTTTCATCAATTCCCTTGTTATCCCATTGAATCTACAGACTATATAATGACCTTTAAGCTGATCCATAGCTTTATACATCCTCCAGTATCTGAATATTTCTGTAATATTGCTGTTTAAAAAAACATTTACGGTTGTAACAAGTCCATAAATATAGACAAGAGGAATACTTATCATTATAAATAGCGTTGAGAAAAATCTGTTCAGGTTGACATTTTCTGTTCCGTAACCTTCTGTATATCCAACTGTCGAGAAAGTAATAACCGTATGGAAAAAATAGTTAAGAACACTCTGTCCATCGCTTTTGTTGTTTATGATCATAAGCATAATAACGCCTAATGTTGTGAAAAAAATAACAGTCATTAATGGATATCTAAGCTGGAAAAGAATATTGTAAAATTTTTCCTCATAAATAGCTCTATAATTTTTTGGCCTAACGTTTCCGTAATGTTTTTCTTTTTTGTTGTTTTTATTTCTCAATTTAAGTCCTGTTAAAAAGGATCAGAAATTAATCTTAAAATCTGCTTAAGAGATTTTCAAGGCTATCTCTTTTATTTGATAAACCTACCTTTTCAAGCATACTCCAAATATATTTACCAATTATATCAAATTCAATATTGACACTGTCTCCCACTTTTCTGTGTTTGAGATTTGTGTTTTCAATTGTATGGGGAATTATGTTTATAGAGATAGTACTGTTTTCTATGGTGTTTATAGTAAGACTTATACCGTCTATAGCTATAGAACCTTTTTCAACAATCAGATGTTTATATCCGTCAGGTATTTGAATTTTGAACTCTGTATGCTCTCCATAAGGGGTTATATCTGTAATTTTTCCAATGCTGTCCACATGTCCCTGAACAATATGTCCCCCAAGCCTGTCAGATACTCTCATAGCCCTTTCAAGATTAAGATAATCTCCAACTTTTGAATTCTTTAAATTACTTCTATTTAAAGTTTCCTGTGATACATCAAAGGAAAACCCGTTTTTATATAACTGAACTACTGTAAGGCATACACCATTTATAGCTATACTATCTCCTATTTTGGTTCCTTCCAGTACTTTTATTGCTTCTACGTCTATACTAATCCCCCCAGATTTATGGGATATACTTTTCACCTTGCCAACTTCTTCTATAAGACCTGTAAACATATCTACCTCTTTGAAGGATATTTATAATTATAAATAATAAGATTTCTATAAACCTTTTTCACATAATTTCTTGTTTCATTATAAGGTATATATTCTATAAACTCAGCTATATCCTCTATATTATTGTTTTTTAACACTTTTTTGACTATTACCTCTCCACCGTTATAAGAAGCTATGGCATAGAAAAGGTTTCCTTTAAACTTTTTTAACAGATAGTATATATACCATTTGCCAAACTCTATATTAATTTCTGGTTTAAAAAGATCAGTAATATCAAAATTTTTATATCCTTTTTTTTCAGCTATCCATTTTGCCGTCGGCGGTATAATCTGCATAAGACCTACTGCATTTGATCTTGAAATAGCATAGGCATCAAAAAAACTCTCTTGTCTCATAATGCTGTAAACAATATTATCTGTTTCTATTCTGTTAAAAGGTTTGGGATAAGAAAGTGAATAAAATTTATTCTTTAATGCAAAATTCCTTGCTGTAAGTTCAGGGAAAACCCTGTAAAGTTTAAATATATCTCCTGTCTTCTTATAATAAAGCGCTTCTGTATAGCTTTCCCTGTAAAAGCCTCTTAACTTCAGCTCCTTTATAAGCTTTAATCTATCATCCAGTTCTGTGTTTAAGAAAGTTACCACTTTGATTGCCACTTTTCTTATATCTTTTTTTTCTTTTGCCCATAAAGAGTAAAAACTGTTGTTTTTCAAAGACGAAGCTTTTTCAAGATAGAACTCTGACTTTTTTCCGTCTATGTATCTGTAGGTTAAATAAAGCCAGTAATATATTTTCGCTTTATCTGAAAAAACTTTAATATTTTTCTCTAAAATACCTGACGCTTTTTTATAATTTCCCAACCTGTATTCTTTCAAAAAAGTAAACCAAACTTTATCCGAGTAATACCTGAAATTTCTATCAATAAATGAAGCAAAATAATCAAAATCTTTGTACTTTTTTCTATAAAAACTTTTCTTCATAAGTTTGTGTGCCGCTTTATTTATTAGCTTTCTTTTTCCTGTTTTCAACAGAATCTTGAAAAAGCGTTTCTGCTTTTTATAATCTGAATGATTGAATATAATCATTGAGTAAACAGCTTTCGGGTACCACTTTGATTTACTATCTATGAGATAAAAATATTTCTCAGCCTCCCCATAATTTCTCATTTTCACATTCAAAACAGTTCTGTAATATAAATATTTCTGTGAGTACGGCACTAAAGAAAGTATTTTTAATGCTCTTTTATACATTCTAAAGGAGGATAGCGTATCCACAACTGTGTAAATCTCTTTTTCCGAAAGTCTATCCTTTATATCAAAAAATGATCTAAGTCCGTAATATCTATCATATGTGTACTGGGTTGCAAGTTTTTTCTTTATATGAAGGTATTTTTCTTTATTGCCTAAAGATCTATAAATCTCAGATTTGATATAAAGGTAATATGGTATATCTTCCTTTAAAAGAGCTTTTTTATCAACCCTTTCTATGTATCTCAAAGCCTTAAAAATGTCTTCCTTTAAGTAATATCTTGAGAGAATAAGAAAACCATAATGTGTAATAGCATATTGATCAAGTTTTTTCAACTGATCTTCCAGATCTTTATCCAGATAGTCATTAATAGACCCAATTAAAATTCTGTAATATACTGCATAAGGATAGAATACACTTCTTTTACCTATTTTAGAAAAACATCTATCCGCTCTAATATATCTTTCCTTGTTGAATATATCAACACAAACTTCAAAAGAAAAAGAAAAGGAAAAAAGAACAAGAAATACAATAACAATCATCAATCTATCCTGAACTCAATCCTAAATATACTTCCCTTACATACTCTGAACTAACATCTATAATACCACTATGACTGAAAATTATCTTATAGACCATAGGAAGACCAAGACCCGTTCCAATAGGTTTTGTTGTAAAAGAATGCTCCCTTTTTATTCCTATTCCACTGTCTTCAACGATAAGAAAAACAGTTCCAGTTCCATCTTATTTTTCGTCATAAGCTGTTTTTACCTTTATAAACTTTTCACCCCTGTTCCTTCACGAAAAATAAGACTATAAAATATATGGATTATGTTAATTTTGAAAAATCATTTATGAGATAATGCCAGAGTGATAAGGAGGTATCTATATGAACAAAACGGTTTTAATATCAGGTTTTGCTTTACCAGTTATTCTTGCGATCCCAGCTTCAGCAGCACCTAAATTTTACTTTGGAGATGGAAAGGATTTAGAGATATTTCAGATGGTTCAGATCTGGAATATCTACACGCTGGAAAATGATGCTGTAAATCCAGATATGGACTCAAGAAATGATATCTATATCAGGAGAGGTAGATTTGGAGTTAAAGGACATATAAGAAAAGATATTTCATTTAAAGTATGGTTTGCATACGACAATCTTGGAAAAAATGAGTACACTGCAGGAACAGGAACGCCTAATACTACAGCAGGAGAGGGAAATGATGGTACAGAAAATAGAGAGTTCTACATATGGGATGCTGTCTGGACATGGCATCTTGATAAGGAATTGGCAAATATATCAATAGGATACTTTAGACCTCAGGTTGGAAAGGAGAGTATAACAACAGCATTTAAAGTGATATCTTTTCAAAAATCACTTCCAAACTTTGATTTTAGAAAACATATAGTAGGAAGGAGTTCTGGAAGGGAAACAGGTATAAATTTAGGTGGACTGAAGGTTGGAAAGGGATGGAGTTTTAACTACAACGCAGGTATTTTTGACACAAACCATAAAAATATTACAGGTAATAGTACAGGATCAAAACAACCAACAGTTGGCGACGGAAAAAACTGGTCTCCGATGTATGCTTTAAGATTTGCATTTACAATCGGTGACCCAGAGATGAAGAAATACAAAATGGGCTACACACAAACATATTACGGCAAAAGAAATGGAACGACAATAGGTCTTAACTATACTTATCAGGGAAAAACAGATATATTTGATAAAAACGGTATATATGCTGTTGATATTCTTGCAAACTATGGTTCTGTTGATTTTAATGCTGAGTATGACTGGCTTTATAGAGAAGTTGGAAATCAAGACTCTACAGACACAATCTGGTCTGTAAAACTTGGTTACAATATAAAACTGGATAACGGCCAGATCATACAGCCGTCTGTAATGGCTTCAAAAGAGAATGCTGACAAAAACACTCTCAGTATCGCTTCCGATAAAGAAGTTTACGATTTAGGGATAAACTATCTGATAAATAAAAACAAACTGAAACTTAACCTTCACTATGTTTGGGGTAAGAACAAGAATAAAGATTTTTCTTATATCGGTTTAGGATTCCAGTTTATCTATTAACCAGAAGGACGCTATGAGTATTAAAAGATATTTTTATATCACGATAGATGTATTGACTGCTCTTCATCTGTATGCATACGGTGAGACTATAAAAATATTTCCGGACTTTGATAAGCTGAATGTATCTTACATTCAAAACTTTCTTGTTACAAGTATGACTACCATTTACAAAATTTTTACAGCAGATCCAAATGCAATGGTGCTTTCTCCATGGGTAATATCAATATACCAGTATGAGGAGGATGACTACACGTATATAGTTGGAACAAGATCTTCTGAATTTCTTAAAGACAGTAAACATAAACAGGAACTTCTATAATCCCTTCAGATCTTTTAGTCAGAGGTCTCTGCTGTTTTCCTTTTAAAGAAATACGATTAATTGAACGATAATTGTAATAATCAGGATTAAAAAAGGTTAATATGATGTATAGAGCTTTTGGAATTATTCTTTTTCTGACGTATTCGCTTGTCTCCTATGGAGAAGATCTCAGATCTCTTCTTAAAAAATATGAGGAAAAGGCTGATCTTTCAAATAAAACAAAAAAAGAAAGTCTTGGACATCTGATAGTTTTCACAAGAAAAGATCTTGAGATAATGCAGGCTTATACCCTTGGAGATCTTTTAAGATCATTTCCATTAACAAACTTTTTACTAAATAGTCTTGGAATTAAAAGTATGGGCCTTCCAGGTACAGCACCATCAATTCCGATAATCTACAGACTTTATATTGACGATCACGAAGTTAGCTCTATTCATACGTCAAGTCCATTTCTTATTTACGACAACTATCCTTTAGACAGTATCGATCATGTAGAAATATACTGCTCCCTTGGTGCTATATCTGTGTCAAACCAACCCTCTCAGATGATAATAAAAATGTACACGAAAGATCCAAAAAGGGAAAACGCAACAAGGGGAAGATTCTCAATTGATACCAAAAAAGGTTTTACAATAAACTTTTTAGAGGCAAAACAGTTAAACAGATACAGCTCTTTTCTCTTGATGTTGAACAGATCCTATCTAAATTTCAGCTCACCTATCGTTAACAACAAAAAAATAAACAGAGATCAAGAGAGAACACATTTTTTCCTCAAGTATAACTATTACGATTCTATTTTGGAAATCTCCTTTTCAGATGTGAATAGAGGTATATTCTCAGGTTTTTCAGCTGACAAAAGTCCGGATGAAGGTGAGATGAGATCTCAGGACGGTTTTATATCATTCTCACAAAGGCTTTTAAAAGACAGATCTTTAAAAATATTCATGGCTTATGATTTCAACAATAGAAAATACAGAGAGAAAAACAGTGCCGATGATGGAGGCATTTTATTTGTTCCACTTATACAGCCTTCAGATAATATTATTTATTACAGAGAAAGGAGAAAGCTACATAAATACAGCATAACTACGGAGAAGGTATTCAGCACAGAAAAAAACAAACTTCTCACAGGTGTATTTTTTAAATACCACCATCAGGATCCTGAAAATATTTATGCTGTTTACCAATCAAACATTGAAAAGAAGGATGATATTTTTACAGTAAACTTTTATAAAAGTTTTTCTGCATACCTTGAAAACAGTTTCAGCATAACGAATAAAAACCTTATAATAGGAGGCATCAGATACGACCTGCACAAATATTCCCATTTAAGAAGCCACAAAAAATTGAATCTGAGAGCAGGATTTGTTTCATTTATAAATGAAAAACTTGTCTTTAAAGGTTTTTTCTCTAAGTTCAATATTATACCTTCAATGTATAACCTTGAAACAGCAAAAAACAACTATCTTGAAGATATAGATGTTAATGTGTTAACTCTCGAAATGAGATATACAAGGGAAAACAGTGTTTTAAAGTTCTACTATAAAAGATGTAATGTAAAAAATGCGTTTACTGCTGATCCGGACACAGGAGAACTAATAAACAAAAAAGATACAGATCGTTTTAATGTATTTTCAGTAAGGTATATTCATAGTATTAATCTTTTTAATAAACTTGAGTTAAACTACTGGCTTACAGACAAAGATTTACCACAGAAATTCTCACCACAAAAAGGCGGATATATAAAAATACTTACAGAGTATAAAAAATTTCAGATGTACAACGAGCTTACATATAGAGAGTCCTATGAGCCTTACGGTATAAAGATATCTGAAAGATTTGACTACAACATCGCGCTTTCCTATAGATTTCCATACGAATGGTATGTAAAAATAAAAGGTGAAAATCTTTTAAATAGAGCTGTTAAAGTTGGTTATATGAACGTATTTGGAGAAAAAGGAAGTATTCCTGTTTATGACAGAAAAATTACGCTTACCATAGAGAAAACATTTTGAAAAGATTTATATTTATTATTTTAGCTTTAATATACGTTCATACATCCTATGGAGAACAGATTGAAGTTTACAAGCTTTATGAAATAAAAATTCTTTCAAAACTCGTAACAGATGTAACAAAGATAAAAAATCCTAAGGTTTACTTTATAGGACTTGACAGAGAAGAGATTAAAGCTTTCAAAAAATACACACCCATAAAGACAACTTACTCTGTAGAAGATGCAGACTTTATATTTGTAAAAAATCTTTCAAGACCGTTAAAGATTAATAAACCTGTATTTTCACTTGATTTTAAATCACTGAAGTACTGTAAAAACTGTTTTGGTGTCTTTTCATGGAGAAATGGAAGACCGATGCTCATAATTTTTAAAGAGGTAATAAACTCTCTAAAAATCCATCTCCCAAAGGAGTATGACTATTTTATTGACAGTAAAAAATATATCCTAAGTGGTTAAGATGTTAGCTGGCAGAAAAAAGAATGTAATTTTTTTAGCAACATTTTTGATTATATCATTAGTTGTTTACACCTATATATATTTTACCCTGCCTGTTCTTCAGCAGAAAATAGAAAACAGAATTATAACTTACTCAGTTGAAAATATTATATACTCAGTAAGAAGGCTGATTAAAGAGAATACAGATCAGGATGGGTTTATAGAAACGTTGCTGAAAAATGCTTCTTTCAGAGATAAGATCAGGCAGAAACTTCAGTTGTTCATAACAGATAAACTTAGACACATCTTTATTGTCTATAAAGACGAACATGGAAAATACAGATACATAGTTGATGTATCAACTAAAGAAGACGTCTTCAACTTTCTTTTTATCCCTTTGAAGGAAGAAAGAGATATATTAGACTCTATTTATAAAAATAAAAGATCAAAATATGTTATCCATAAAGATATAAATACCATAGGAATAACTTATTTTGAGCCTGTAATAAAAGAAGGTAAAGTAATAGGAACTGTAATCATTGATTTCTCCCTTAAAGCATTAAAAGAGATTGAAGACCTTGTCAGCAGTATTAAAGTAGGCGTTTTAAGCCTTGCCACATTTACAGTAGTAACACTATTTTTTATATTTTACTACTTTATAAAAAGCTTTATATTAAAACAGAGAGCATATATAGACAGTCTTACAGGCGTTTTTAACAGAAACTATCTTGAAGAGATATCAGATGTTCTTGAACTTAAGGATTATGTTGTTATGCTTGTTGATATAGACCATTTTAAGAGGATAAACGATACCTACGGGCATGAGGTTGGAGACAAGATTCTTTCAAAATTTGCAGAAACTATAAAACAGAATCTTAGAAGGGATGATATTATTATCAGATACGGCGGTGAAGAGTTTTTAGTTCTTCTAAAAAACTACAGAAAACAAAAAAAAGATAGTTTAAGAGTTGCAGAAAGACTTTTGGACACAATAGAAAGCACAGAGTTCAACGGTATAAAGATAACTGTATCTATAGGGATAAATATGGATACTGATAAATCAAGAAACCTTACCAATGCAATAAAAAAAGCTGATACAGCCCTTTACAAAGCAAAAAGGGAAGGAAGAAATAGAATTGAGATATTCACAGAAGCTAAAGATGACAGCGAGATATCACTATCACAGCTAAAGGAGATAATTGAGAACGGCCATATTATCTGTTACTACCAGCCTGTAGTTAATCTGAAAACTAAAGAAGCTGTATATTATGAAGCCCTTGCGCGTATAGTCCATCAGAATAGGATACTTCCACCGGCTAAGTATATAAATCAGATAAAAGGAACATTTCTTTACTCTAAATTTACAAAAAATGTTATAGATTTTAATATAAGGACATTAAAAAAATATCCACAGATAAACATAAGTATAAATCTTGCACCAACAGATTTTTTGAATGAAAGCATACTTAATATACTTATGGATATAGATGATGTGTACATAAAAAGGATAAAGCTTGAAGTTATTGAAACAGAAGATATAACCGATTACGATCTTTTAAAGAAAAATATAGATGAACTCATCAGGAAAGGTTATGAGATAGCTCTTGACGACTTTGGAAGAGGGTATATCAATTTTTATTATCTGACCGAGATAAATTCTAAGTACTTAAAGATAGATGGATCCGTGATAAGAAATATATCCCAGAATGATCAGTACTGTAAGGTTGTAAAGAATCTCGTTAATTACTGTAAGGATACTAATAAACTAGCAATTGCCGAGTTTGTAGAAAATGAAGAGATATGCTCAAAACTTATTGAGATAGGATTTGAGTACGGACAGGGATACTATTTCTCAAAACCGGAACCACCAGAAAAGATATTCAGTTAGTTATTATCTGAATTTCAGATACTTTTTTGCAACATCAAGATCATCAAAGTAATATGTTTTATCACCAATTATCTGATATGTTTCATGACCTTTACCTGCAATAAGAACAATATCATCCTTTTGAGCTATCTCAATAGCTTTTTTTATAGCTTCCTCCCTATCTATAATTTCATATATCTCCTTTTCCATATTCATACCAGTCTTAATATCATTTATAATTTTTAAGGGATCTTCAGATCTCGGATTATCCGAAGTTAAAATGATTATGTCTGCAAGTTTCTCAGCTATTTTTCCCATTAAAGGTCTTTTTCCTTTATCCCTGTCTCCTCCTGCTCCAAAAACTATAATTATTCTGTTTTTCTTTATCTGATTAAGACTCAGAAGTATTTTCTCTATAGCATCAGGCGTGTGAGCATAATCGTTAACAACAAGAAACTCCCTTTCTACAGTTTCAAATCTTCCCCTTATAGGTCTTAATCTTTCGGTAGCCCAGTGTAAAAATTCAATATCAAAACCTGATCTAAGCAGATAGGAAAATGCTGCCGCAATATTGTATATATTGAACTCTCCTTTAAGTTCAGACTTAACCCTTTTTTTCTTTCCTCCATACTCATAACAGAATGAAACACCTTTCATATCAACAATAAAGTCTGAAATTCTGAACTCTGCATTCCTACCTTTCCCATAACTTATTACGTTCATATTTTTTTTAAACTCTTGGTATATCTTTGTACCATAGTTATCGTCTATATTTGTTGATATTATCCCTTCAGGGTTGGTCTCCATTATATACTCAAAAAAAATCCTTTTCGTTCTAAAGTAATTTTCCATATCTCCGTGATAATCAAGATGATCCTGTGTCAAATTTGTAAAAATTCCACCATGAAAAAACGTTCCGTAAACCCTATACTGATCTACTGCATGAGATGAGACCTCGGCAACAACATAGTCTGCTCCTCTTTTCTCCATTTCACTGAGAAGATAAAACCACTCTATTGAATCTGGCGTAGTCCTTCCTGAAGCGAAAATTTTTTCTTTAAACTTATAGTGTATTGTTCCTATGATACCTGTATTTTTACCTGCAGTCTCAAGATACTGGAGAAGTAGATTTGTTACTGTTGTTTTTCCATTTGTTCCTGTAACACCTATAACCTTAATTCTTTCTGAAGGATATCCATAAAACCTGTTTGACACCTCTGCCTGTGTTTTTCTTATATTATTAGAAACAATAAACGTAACAAACGGATATTTTTTTCTGTAAAATTCTGCAACCTTTTTATCAGAAAGAACAACAGCAGACGCTCCTTTTTTTACTGCTTCATCAATGAATTTATGTCCATCTGTTTTAGATCCCTTTATAGCAAAAAAAACAGATCCTTTTGTGACTTTATTTGAGTTGTTAGTTAGATGAAAAACAAAATCATTTACTCCTCTATGATAAATATTATCAAACAGATCATTAATATTCATCATACACTCAACATCTTTTCAACTGTTATCAATACACTTTCGCTAAGAGCCTGAAGATTGTATCCTCCTTCAAGCATAAATATAAAAGGACTCTCTGACGTTTTAAGAATGTATTCAACTATTTTACCTACCCCTTCTGTACTCACTTCAAGATGGGTTAAAGGATCATCCTTATGTAGATCATAACCAGCGGAGACCAATATAATATCAGGTTTAAAATGATAAACAAGATCAGGAAGCATCATTGAGTATATATCTTCATAAGTTTCATCTCCAGTTCCAGCAGGAAGAGGAACGTTATATGTAAATCCCAGACCTTTTCCGGTACCTTTCTCCTCTGCAGAGCCTGTTCCTGGATAGAAAGGGTACTGATGTGTAGAAAAGTAAAAAACAGTATCATCTTCATAAAAAGCTTTCTGTGTCCCATTTCCATGGTGTGCATCAAAATCTATTATAAAAACCTTCTCAAAACCTTTATTCTGGGCATATCGTGCAGTAATAGCAACATTGTTAAAAATACAGAAACCCATAGCCTTTGAGTGTTCGGCATGGTGTCCTGGAGGTCTTATATTTGCAAAAACTCTTTCTACCTTTCCTTCACTTATCTTATCAACAGCCTCAAGACCTGCTCCAACAGCATAAACAGCAGATTCATAAGAAAATATTGAACATCTCGTGTCAGGATCAAGATACGTTCCTCCCGCTGAACACAGATCCATTATCTCCTGTGGATAATAAATATCGTGAATTAAAGTTATATCTTTTACTGTTGCCCTTCTCGGCTTTATCTTTATAAGCTTATTTTTTAACTCATTCAGTCCATTATCTACTGCCGAAACTCTTTCCGGTCTCTCAGGATGTCCTTCACCTGTATCATGTTTCAGGAAAACAGGATCATATATATAACCCACTTTTCTCATCTGCTTTTTCTCCTTTTCTCCTTTATCTTATAAAAAAACTCTTTTATCCTGTTTATAAGGGAAATCTCAGGAGGTTTTTCCACCTTTTCAGGATAAAGAGGAGTTGTAAATCTATGCTTTATATTATCCAAAAGGATAAACTCATCACACACCTTTCTCAGCTCAAAAGAGCTTGTTCTTTTGAAAGATGCATTTTCAACTCGCTTGCCAAGTTCTTGAATCTCTTTTACTACAGGAACATAATCGCTATCACCACTAACAAGTACCGCCGTATCATAGGCATTTCTAAAAGCAAGACTTACCATATCTGTAGCAAGAAGTATATCTATACCTTTCTCTATATATCCTTCAGGCGTTTTTTTTAGAGGCATTGTTTTAACTTTTATACCTAAGTTCTGAAGTTCATTTAGAAATCCCTGCTGTTTTTTAAACTGTTCTCTAACTTCTCTCGGAAGATCTCCTGAAGGGATTCCAGTATAAAAATAAGCTCTCAGAAGCCATCTATCTTTTCTAAGAATCTCTATAAGTTTTTTATAATTGATTTTTATCTGCATGTAGTTACATGCATGAAACATATTTCCTCCGTCTATAAATATAGCAACCTTCTCATTTGGATATCTATAAACAACCTTTATGTCAGATTTTTTCTTTTTAAAAAGTTTTAACATATTTCTATACCTTATTTATTTTTTTTATTTTTAAATATAGTTCAGAGCTATCTATTTAACTATATTCTGTTTTTCGTAAAACTCCTCCTTAAACCGTTTAAATCTGTTTTCCTTTATAGAGATTCTTATCTTTTCCATTAGAAGATTATAATACCTGAGGTTATGTATCGTTCCAAGAATCATACCTGTTATCTCCTCAGCATTATAAAGATGTCTAAGATACCCTTTACTAAAATTTTTGCATGTATAACAGTCGCATTCTGGATCTACCGGATCATCACTGAATTTATGTTTCGCCGCTTTAATATTGATCCTCCCATAATGTGTAAAAAGTGTGCCGTTCCTTGCATTTCTCGTTGGCATTACACAATCAAACATATCCACACCTCTATCCACACTTTCAACAATATTTTCAGGCGTTCCTACTCCCATTAGATACCTTGGCTTTTCTTCAGGAAGAAAATCAACAACGATCTGTGTCATCTCGTACATAAATTCTGCAGGTTCGCCTACAGAAAGCCCTCCAATAGAATAGCCATCCATGTCCATCTCTACAGTTCTCAACGTACTTTCCCTTCTTAAATCTGAATATGTTGATCCTTGAATAATACCAAATAGTGCCTGATATTCCTTCTTTTTCGCATTTTTTGATCTCTCAAGCCATTTCAAAGTCTTTTCCACAGCATCCTTTGCCGTTGTATGACTCACAGGATACGGTGGACATACATCAAGGGGCATGATTATATCGCTTCCTATCACTTCCTGTATATGAATAACAAGTTCTGGTGTAAAAAAATGCCAAGATCCATCAAGATGGGATCTAAATTTTACACCTTCATCTGTAAGAATAACCTCCGCCTTATGTTTTCCCTGTACATTTTTTTCTTTAGCAAGTGAAAAAACCTGAAATCCTCCACTATCTGTAAGAATAGGAAGATCCCAGTTCATAAACTTATGAAGTCCTTTAAAATATTCTAAAACATCAATCCCGGGTCTTAAATATAGATGGTATGTGTTTCCAAGTATTATCTGAGGTTTAGTCGATAGCAATTGATCTTTTGTTACTGCTTTTACAGTTCCCTGAGTCCCCACTGGCATAAAGACTGGAGTTTCTATCTCGCCGTGATAAGTAAAAATCCTGCCGAGTCTTGCACTGCCATCCTTTTTTAGAATCTCAAATTTAAACAGCTTACGCCTCCTGATAAAAGTAATTGTCACAAATTATTGACTTTAATCTTTACTATATATATTTTTAGTTATAACACGATAATTAATATTATAACTCTATATGAGGTGCAATATGATACTGATCGAATGGAATAAGGAGCTTGAACTTGGTATTCCCGAGATAGACAAACAGCACAAAAAACTTGTTGATATGCTTAATAACTTTTATACAGAACTTGAAGAGGGGCATAAGAGAGAAGCCGCGGAGCATTTTTTAAAAGAGCTTGAAGAATATCTTAGTTATCACCTTGATTATGAAGAAAACTACATGGAGGAAATAGGTTTTCCAGAACTGGAAAACCATAAAAAAGCACATGAGATGTTTAAAAAGATATTTATAGAAGAAAAGGAAAGATACCTGAATGGAGATGAGAAGGCATTAAGGGAAATAATAGCTTTTGCTTTTTCATGGCTTTTTTCTCACATAATGAAAACAGATAGAAAATATGCAAAGTATATTCAGGAAAAAACTTAAAACATCAATAAACAGCCTTCTCTTTTAAGATATCTATAAGATCATCAATATTTTCAAAAATTTCCTGTTCTCCTGTTTTCATATCTTTCAATTCGGGTTTTTCAGAAATAAAAACTACAAAACTTCCGCCCATCCTGTTGGCAAGTTTCATTTTTGATTTCAAACTACCTTCCTTCAGTATAAGCTCAGTTTTTATTCCTGAGTTTCTCAGCTTATCTGCTGTAATCAATGCCTCAAGATTAAACTCGGTTATCAGTGGGATAACTACAACAACAGGCTTTCCTTCAGGAAGTTCCTCCATTAGAAGCATAAGCCTTTCTATTCCAGCAGCAAAGCCAAGGGCAGGCGTATCAGGACCTCCAAGCTGTTTAACAAGTGTATCGTACCTTCCTCCAGCGGCAACTGTACCCTGTGCCCCGATTTTATCAGTTATAAACTCAAAAACTGTATCTGTATAATAATCAAGTCCTCTAACAAGTCTTGGATTTACTATATAATTAATACCATATCCCGACAGATACCCCTTAAGCTTTTCAAATCTTTCGGTACTTTCTTCAGATATAAAATCAAGTATTATCGGTGCATCTTCAGTTGCTTTTCTACATTCTTCATTCTTACAATCTAAAACCCTCAAAGGATTTCTTTCTATTCTCTTACGACAATCACTGCAGAGAAATTTCTCTCTTTTCTTTAGAAAAGCTTTAAGTTTTTCAATATATATTTTTCTACTATCAAAATCTCCAAGACTGTTAATCTCAAGTCTAACTTGAATTTTAAGATTATCAAGGATATCTTTAACCATTTTAATAAGTTCAGCATCAGCTACAGGTGTATCGACACCAAATATTTCAGCACCGATCTGATGAAACTGTCTGTATCGTCCTGCTTGAGGTCTTTCATATCTGAACATGGCTCCTTCATAGAACAGCTTATGGTAACCTCCTTTAGCATACAATTTTTCTTCAATATAAGCTCTTACAGCTGATGCTGTTCCTTCAGGTCTCAAGGCAACCTTCCTGCCGCCCCTATCTTCAAAAACATACATCTCCTTCTGAACTATATCTGTTTCTTCTCCCACCGATCTTATAAAAAGTGAAACATCTTCCACATATGGAAGTATTATTTCTTCAAAGTTATAAATCTCAAATATTTGTCTTGCTTTGTCCACAACATATCTATATTTTTTTGCATCTGATCCATATATATCCTGGAAACCTCTTACTCTTTTAAGCTGAGACAAAATCAACCTCCACCTACAAATGTAACAATCTCTATTTTATCTCCATCCTTCACTTTAAATGTTTCATACTCACTTTTAGGAACAACCTCCATTCCTACAGCAACAGCATAGTTTGGAGCTTTTATACCCAGTTTTTCTACCAGCTCTTTTATAGTCAACTCTTTATCAAATTCCATTTCTTCTCCATTTACAATAACTTTCATACTTTACCTCTTTTAAAGTTTTTAAAAAATATAATTCCTACTACATTCCAATAATATGATATCCAGCATCAACATATAGAATCTCCCCTGTAATGCCTGAACCAAGATCGGAACACAAGAAAAGAGCTGCCTTTCCAACTTCTTCAATAGTAACAGACTTCTTTAAGGGTGATCTTTCTTCAGCTGTTTTCATTATTTTACTAAACTGATCTATACCAGAAGCAGCAAGCGTTTTGATAGGACCTGCTGATATTGCATTAACTCTTATTCTCTTTATCTCTCCAAGATCTCGCGACAGATACTTTACAGATGCTTCCAAGGCAGCTTTTGCCACTCCCATAACGTTGTAGTTGTATATAACCTTTTGAGCTCCATAGTATGAAAGAGTCAGTAAGTTTCCACCCTCGTTCATAAGCGGTAAAAACTCCCTTGCAACAGCTGTAAATGAGTAAACGCTTATATCCATTGCCTGCAAAAAAGATTGCCTATCTACCTCAAAGTAGTATCCTTCAAGATACTTTTTATTAGCATATGCTATAGAATGAACTATAATATCAATGGTTCCCCATTTATCTTTTACTGTTTTTGCAAGATTTTTAATATCTTCATCAGATGAGACATCACATTTAACCACAAGATCCGAACCAAACTCTTCAGCTATTGGTCTTACTCTCTTTTCAATCTTTTCATTTAAATAGTTAAAGCCAAGCTTAGCTCCTTCCTGGTGAAATATTTTTGATATTCCATAGGCTATACTTTTATTATTTGCAACACCAAGAATTAACGCCTTTTTTCCTTCTAACAGTCCCATTTATACCTCCTAATCATTCATAGTAGCCTTTTCATCTTCATTATATATAGCTTCCCATCCTTCACTGGTCTTAAAAACTCTTATACATTTTATCTTCCTGTTTTCATCAAGCTCAAACCAATGTCTTGCTCCTGCGGGAACAACAATAAGATCTCCGGCACCAACATGAATCTCAACGATTCTACCTTCAATCTTTACGGGAAATATTCCACTTCCATCAACAACAAATCTCACCTCATCATCAGTATGATGGTGTTCTCTCTTAAATTTTGCCATTAGATCGTCTAAATTCGGTGTTTTTTCAGAAAGTACAACAATATCTTCTGTTATATATCCCTTTTCTTTTTTAAGTCTTTCAAGTTCTTCCCTGTATGCTTCTATTATCTGATTTTGCTCTTCAGGGCTAAGCTCATAATTTTTTCTGAGATTTTCAGGTAGTCTGTCAACACCCCATTTCTCGTAAGTTACACCGTACTTTTCTAAAAATTCTTTGACAGCTTCTGCTCCCTCTATAATCTCACCTGTATCCCTAAAGACAATTTTTGGCATTTTATTCCTCCTTAAAACATTTCTTAAAATATATTTTCACTGCCCTTGATAAGGATCATCTCCTTCATATATTCAAAAATAAACTCAAAAGCCTCTATATGCCTCTTTGCTTCAAACTCATTCTTTCCCCAAGCATATATCCCATGATTTCTTATAAGAAGACCAGGAACTTCAGGATCCAGAAATTTTCCAGCCTCCTCAGCAAGTTTTTCAAGATCAAAAAAGTTTTCTATTATAGGAATTTTTATATAAGCACCTTCCTTCCATATATCAAGAGCCTTTATCATCTCCATATCTTTAACAGGAACAAAACCTTTTTCAAAAAAAATCTGAGAGACAAAATTATTGTTAACTGTATGAATGTGTATAATACATCCTGCATCTGTTTTCTGATATATCTGGGAGTGAATTTTTGTTTCAGCTGAAGGCTTTAGTTTTGTCTTCTCTATCGGCTTTGCATCTTTATCAACAAATATAACATCCTCGTGCGTTACAGTTCCTTTATCTTTACCACTGCTTGTAATAGCAAAATAAAGAGGATCACTACTGAGTTTATAGGATAGATTTCCACTTGTCGCTGGAAACCATCCATTGTTGTAAAGTTTTACCTTAATATTATTCAGTATATTTACAGCCTTCTGTTTTTCTTCCTGGTAAAGTCTATAAGGCATATCTCTCCTCTAAAACTGTTTGAATTTTATATTTTATCAATATATATTAAAAATGGGAATGGTATTATGGATAAAAAGATATTTAGAAATATTATAGAAAAAGCTTATGAAAACTTTCTATCTGAACTATTAGAAGATCCTTATCTGGAAAAATTCTTCAAAAAAGAAAACTTAGAAAAAATAAAGAGAAATCAGATAAAAAGCTTCATAAGTTCATTAGATGAAGACGAAGAAAAACTTAGAGAAAGATACATAAATATCGGCAGATTCCATTATAATATCAACCTCCCATATATTGAATTTTTCTCCTCTATAGAAAAGCTGCAAAAACATATATTAATTTTGCTAACTAAACAGAACAAAGCCACGCCAGAAATAGTAGCTGAATTTTATATCTTTTTTGACAAAATAAAAAATTTCTCAGCCCTTGGTTATCTATTTTCTATTTTAAAAGATGATAGGGTAATAATAAAAAAAGAAATAAGCAAAAAAATAAAACGGCAGGTTCAGGATAGATTTATAAAAGAACATCTCGTATGGTTTTTTGATCTGACTTCTGATATTCAGAATCTAAGAGAAAATCCTTCTGTGGAGATAGACGAGAAAAGATGCAAAATAAGAGAACTTCTTGAACCTGAATCTATCAAAGAACTTATGGATGAAGAAGAGGATATAGAAAAGCTTAGATTCATACATACAGCAATCCATGAAAATGCAAATGAGATTTATGCATGTATAAAAAAGAAAGAGTACTTCAAACTTTTAGAAACATATATATCACTTGTTAAAAATGTTCTCTCAATGATAAGTATTTTTACGGTCGCTATCGCAAAGGAAAATATTGAAAAATCAAGAAGGGATCCACTTACAGATCTCCTAAATAGAACCGTGATGGATATGATAATAGCAAGAACGATAGAGATTTCAAAAATTTCTGAAACTCCTTTTTCAATAGCCATGATAGATGTTGATAACTTTAAAAAAATAAATGACAGTTTTGGCCATATGGTAGGAGACTGCGTTTTAAAAGAGATAGCCGGAATAATAAAAAGATCTCTTAGAAAATCTGATTTTGTTTTCAGGTATGGTGGCGAAGAGTTTCTGGTTTTACTTCCCTCTACAGATAGTAAGCATGCATACAGAATAATGGAAAGAACAAGGAAAAATATAGAAAAAGCAGAAATAAAATGTGATGAAAAAAGTATAAAAATAACTATCAGCATAGGACTGATAACCGTTTATCCTGCCGAAACATTAAATATTAAACAGATGATCCAGAAAGCTGATCAGAATCTTTATACCGCCAAAAGAAAGGGAAAAAATTTAGTTGTAGCGTGAGTTCGTCCCAATTAGCCCTCCAGCACCTTGCTATATGAGGAATATTTATCTGATTTATCCAGTACTCATTGGAAATATTCCTATAGTATTTATCCTTCCCTTTTTGTGAAAATGCAATGGTTTTATAGTATTAAAGATTTGTCTTATGCAGAATTTTACCATACGCAATTTGCGAAGAAATTCCTATAAAACAATAAAATTAAACAGATACTATTAAATGCAAATAATTTTCCTCTTGTAATTTTTATTCTAAAGTGGCTAAAACTTCAGAAACTACATGTTGGTTTTTCTTTTCAAGCATCATTTAAACATCTTTAAAAACTAAGAATTTCCAGTGTATCTTAATTTTGATTAATCTTTTTCTGGATAGTTTCCTCAATTAATTGGGCAAGATTTATACTTGGAAGAATTCTATCCTGAGGTGGTAAGTATGAGCATTTTTGAAAGACTAATCCTCTGATAAAACCATAAACAATAGATAATCCATTGTATAAAAGCATTCTTGCTTTTTTCTCTTCATCTATATCCGTTGTAAACTCAAATACTGCTAAAACTTCTGTTTCTAATTTAAGTTTTACTTTTCTTGCTCTGTCGTTGACTTTTATACTGACTAACAATCCATCAAGTTTCTTATCTTCGGTTTTTATTAAAACAGGGTCAAAGTCTATATTTATATTAAAACGGTTTTGTCCTTCTAAATTTTCTTCTAATTTGAAGCTCTTTATCTGGATATCCTTAAGCTGCAGTTGAGAAAATTTCGCTTTCATCTACTTTTCCTTTTTGTTTTTTAACAAACTTAAATAATTCCCTGTTCGGTGCTGTTTTGTAGTCTATTTTTTCTCTATCTATAATCCTTATCCCTGCGTCAACTTCAAGGGCTGATAATATCTTGGCAACAGTTTTTAAAGATATATTTTCCCCACTGAATATTTTAGTAATGTAAGCAGGAGAAACTCCCATCCTTTCAGCAAGCTGTTTATCTAACAAAAGCTGTTTTAAGTATTTCTGGTAGTTTCACAGATTTTTCAATATTAGTCCTTTTGTCTGGATATATCTTTTTGCAATTTTTAAATAATTAAAATCCAAAATCCCAGCAATTATTTAACCTACAGGTTCAATCTTTATTACAATTAATTTATTGTAATGGCTAACTAATAGATACTTCTTTAAATATCTTTACCTTTTGCTTTAAAATATCTAATATTTGGTCATAAGTGTAGATTTTTATTCTATTATTTTCTGCCCTTTTTTTGGCTCTATTAAAATTTTTCTTCTCATCTGGATTTTTTGTGAATCCTATTAAACCAATGGCGTATGGGTATATTTCCACATATATTCCATATTTTTCTTGAAATTTTTTTCTATTCAAGGAATCATTAAAATAATCTACATAATCATGTAATTGGGCTATTAAATCATTAACTTTTTCATTTAATTTCAATCTTTTCTTTTGCCTGTCTGTTGTAAGTTTTTGGTATTTTGGTAACTTATAGTCTAAAATAATCCATTCTCCTTTTGAAACATCAAAAGCAATTAAATCCGGCTTTAAATCTCTATCTGGAAGTCTTGGTTGTAAAATTGGATTTTCAAGATTTAAAGCTAATTTTAATAAATATGGATGTGTAGTAAAAAAATCTTCTATTTCTTTTTCAGAGGTATCATCAGACATTAATAATTTTCCAAGTTCCATGATCAAATTATTTAATAATAATTCTGCACTTTGTTTGTCTTCACTTTTTGTTTCAAATATAAACTTTGCAATATTAATAATTTCAACAAATAAATTTTTTCCTGTTTCTTTCGTGAACTTTTCCACATTTCCAATGTACATAAATGGAATACCTTTTGAAATTGTTAGAGATAAATTAGGCAAATTAGGTTGTATAGTTAGATGAGTATTTATCATTATTGACTCTGATGTTTCATCTAAACCCACAAAGAAACAACCGCCGATTAAATTTACATTAGTCATTACTACTTTCGAATTTTTTTCTAATTTAAATAAAGAATTTCTATGCATATTTTTTATATAATTTTTCATCTGTAAATTAGTTTCTTCTGTTAACATTGCTTTATTTAATAAGCTCTTCACAAACAAATTTTCACATAGTAATATCTGAACGTCTATCTCTGCAATTATTTCAATTTTAGCAGAATAAGTCAGCAGAGCTATACACAAATCATTCTCTTTTGAGCAGAAAATCTTAAAACCAAGATTTTTATTACATAAAAATTTAAGTTTAGAACATATTTTTTTAAATTCATCTTTATAATAAAGATGAGAAAATTCCAGGTATTTTTGTAATTCTTCTAAAAATCCCTCAGCAAACATCCTTACATTCATTGTTCATTCTCATTCTTTGTTTTATCTTCTGCCTATAAAATTTTATTGCTATAAAAATGCTCCTACTGTCAGATTATCTTTTTTAATATCAAATCATTAAGAGCTGCATTTAAAACCTCCCAGCATATCTTTGTTGTATCCAGATCTGGATATACATTTTTTTGCAGTTGACGATAAGGATGTATCATATTTCTATAATCTCTCAACAAATTACTAAAATCTTTGACATCTACTTCTATCCAACCACATTCATGGGAAACAGAAATAAGATCCTGTAATTTCCATTCATGAAATTTTTTAACTTTTCCATCTCTATATTTAGGCGCTGATTTAGCTAAATTTGCGTCTTTTTGATTGGAAGAAACTACCGAAAGCAATAATCCTTCAAGAAAACTACCCATCATAATAATCGCAGCCAAATAAGCCCCTGCGTTTATACACTTTTCAATTTCAATTAATCTTTTTTCTAAAATTTCCAGCAATATTGGTTCTATGTTAAGCTTTTTTATATCTGGTAAACTATCGGTTGATCTTATTTTCTTTTCTCTTATACCTAAAATCTTGAAAATTTTCTCTTTAGTTCCTCTTCCTAATTCAAATTGCTCCATAAAAGAAACACATCTATTTATTTTTTTTTCTAATGTTAAATTAGAATAAGCAAGAGACATAATCCAGTCATATATCAATTTTGCTCTCTCTGAAGTAATGTTTTCGTGTATAAAACCAATTCTTTTTATCTTTAACGTTGCCTTTGCTATTCTTTCAATTTCATTAATACTGCTTATCCATTTTAGTTCATCACCAAGAGCAATAGCAACCAATTCAAAATTAGGCTCTTTCATAATTAAAACCTTAATTTCAATTTTACTTAATCTCTTTATATAAAGACCTTGCTAATTCTCCAACATTTTCTTCAATCAATTTTTCATACATATCTGTCTGTTGATACTTTTAAGTATGCGTATGTTTTAGGCATTTTATTTTTCTTCTAACTCTATTATTTTTATCAACTCATCTGTTGTTAAAATTTTTGAAAAACCTTTTTCTCTCAATTTATCTGCCAATTCTTTATCATTAGTCCATAAATATGCATCAAGTTCAAGTGTTAGAGCTACATATGGAGTATCTTTTTCATCTAAGTCTTTGCAAAGATTATAAGCTTTTTTTATATCCGCTTTTGTTAAGCCTATTTTAGGAATTATGGAAATTTTTTTGAAGATTTTATAGATTATTTCTTTCATCCTTTTAAAATTCTCTTTTCGTATTTTTCAAGTTCTATAAATATAAAATCTGGAGCGTAAGCATCTACATTATTTAGTATTTTTATATAAACTGGAATTTCCTTTTACTAATGCAGAGAAAATAATATTTGCATCGATAACTATTTTCATTCTAATTCAAGACCTTTTTTATATTCTTCCCAAGCCTCTTCTCTACTTTTTTCTACTTCTTGCCAGTATTCTTCTTCTGAGAAAATCTTTTTTAATTCTTTAGATAGTTCTTTTACATCCTTTTCTAATTTCATAAATTCTAAGTAT
>CAZFKX010000028.1:0-63826 GCA_964519345.1 uncultured Aquificales bacterium | reverse complement strand
ACTTTTTTCTACTTCTTGCCAGTATTCTTCTTCTGAGAAAATCTTTTTTAATTCTTTAGATAGTTCTTTTACATCCTTTTCTAATTTCATAAATTCTAAGTATTCTTCTATTTTCTTTTTAAAAGCTTCCTTGCCTATTTCGTAAATTTCTTCATCTGGGATTTCTATTGTTAGCTTCATCAGACTTACTCCATTCCTGAAAATTTAAAACTTATTTATTAAATATGTGGTTTAAATAGAATTTTACCATAGAACCATAAATTAATTAAAAATGTAAAAGTTGCTATTTTCTTATAAAAGAAATTAATCAAAAATATATGGATTGTTAAAACATTGATATTACTGGTTTGAAATTCAGTGAGTTTTCAAATTTTAATATCAAATACATACAAATTTAACTCAAATTGTTTATACTCTTTGTTTTCTTCTTAATCAGTCAAAAATTAATTTCTGAACTGACATTAATTTTATTAATTGTTTGAAAGAGTAATTAGAAATATCTTGTTAAAGACAGATTTATATTTGTTAATTTTTTCTCTTTTCTTTTAAGAAACTCTATTTGCAGTAAAAAAGATAAATTATATTTTATAAAACTGATTGACTAAGTGCTAAGGTATGATATGTTTGTAAAAAATGGAAACTAATGCTGAGAAAAGTATTTTATGAGGATTTAAATAAAAATAAATACAAATTTGAAATTCCTATTTACCAAAGACCTTTTGCAGATGAACTTATAAAAGGAATAAAATAAAGAGAAATTCAATATGATTTAATATCAGAAAACATACTTGATAATTTATATGAAATAGTAAAATGGAAAAATGAAAACAAAATTATAGATTTAAGTAAAGTTTACTTTGTTTTAATTAGTAATCATCTAAATTCATCTTTAATAGATAAAAATTTTCAAGAAAAAAGAAGTATAATTGCAAATCAACTAAACAGAGGAACAATAGAAAGCCTGAAAATGCTTCTTGTTTACAGTAAATATGAAAACTGGACGCCAAACGAATGTAAAAAACATTACGAAGATATGTTTAAATTACTTAAAGAGAGTTTAAAAAATTAAATCTTTAAAAGAGGATTTAAAATGAGTGAAAATTTTACCCATTATCCAATAGCCATATTTAATTTAGATAACAAAGATTACAGCATTCAGACTGATAAATATAGATATAACATCTTGGTATTAAATCCTGAAGATAAAATAAATTTACCAAAAAACACCAAAATATGGATAGGAATTATAGTTTCTGATTTTAAAGAAAAACGGCAGATAGAAAAAGCCCTAAATATTATTTCTATACTGAAGCAAAATAACATAAAGCATTTAGTTTTTGCTAAGAATGAAGCCCCTACTAAAATAAAGGAAATCTCATATATAGCAGAAAATATTTCAGATGAAAAACTTACGCTATTTTTAAAATTTATGGACTTATTAGTTTTCAAGCCCTGTTTAGTAGGAATTGATTACAATGATGTTGTTAATTTATTTTCAAAAAATAATGGAAAACTTGAATACTGCAAATTCCAAAATATAGATTTGGAACAACTAAATAGATATTTACCAAATCACAAAAATAAAAAATTATTTCTTGTAGTAGAAGTTGGCATTGATAAGTCATTTTTTGAAGCAGAAAATATTATTACGAATATTATAAACTTCCTAAAGCCTAAACATACTATATTTCAGATATGTTTAAATAAAAAAATAAACCTTTATATACTTCACATGAATGATTAAACAAATTTTTATATTATTTTGTGATGAAGTCATCAATTTTGAAGCTACCGATTATGGAAAAAATATATTTATTCATATAAATAGCAAAAAGTTTAAACCAGCAGGATATAAAAAACAGGTTTGACTTTTATAAGATCAGGATATGTTAGAGCTTGGTTGGTATTAATTCTCAAAAAGTCAGATGAATCTGGTAAATTCTAAGTTTTAAAATGTGATACCGGCCTCCAGATTTACTACTGTTCCGCCAAAGTCATAGCTTTCCTCAAGACTATCTATATGGCCGTAGCTGTCTATATAGTAGAACCGTATATCCTGATTATTCGTAAATGCTTTTAAAAACACTCCGATAAATGCAGATTCCGACGGTGTGTATCTTATGCCTACTTTTACTAATCCACCTGTCCCTCTTCCATCGTCTTTAAATCTGTATTTGTAGTATCCATCGGTAAGATTAAGAGTAATTTCATTTTTGTAAATACCAACTCCTATTCCAATGTAAAGTTCTACCTTTTCAACCTGATGGGAAAATACGCCTAATACTTCGATACTTTTTGTTTTTATCTTTCCGTCTCCTGCGAATCCGGTCTCGTAAATTTCAGTGTCTGTTGAATGTCCAGAAAGGTCAAACTGCAGGTAAAATTTTTTTGAAAGTTTTCTTGTGTAGCCAAATGTTATATTTGTTCCATCTTTCCATCCATCAAGATCTTCAGAATTAGGATAAAAAACACCTGCTCCTAAGGACAATCTGTTTTCATAAGCGTTTGAATAGACAGTGAGCAAAGCGGTTAAAAGAAGGATAAAACTGAATTTTTTTGATGATAACATTTAAAAACCTCCAGCGTTTTAAATATAAAAACGCTGGGGATTCAAAAATCTGACATTTTTCAAAAAATTAAAGATGAATCTTAATAAAAAACTTTCCTGTTTGCTATATCCTTTACCTTTTCTATTATAATTCTAACTGCTTCCTCAAGTATTAATTTTCCATATTTCTCCTTTGCAAGCCATGGTGCGGATTCCATTCTTCCATCAGGATATAATTTTTTGAATTCCTCTCCTGACAAAGGAAAGTAGCCGTCTGGTTTTTCAATCTTCTTTTTTTCCTTAGGTTTTGATTTGAAGGCATCTGGTCTGAGAAATTTTGTTATAGAAACCTCTGAAGGTGTCGCATGAAATCCGTTTTTATCCTCAAATATATCTCTTTCCATCTCTTGAATTTCGGGGAGTAGAAACCAAGAGATTATCTCGTATATTCCATGTCTATTTTCATACTTAATCTGTTCAAAAGCTGTTTTAACCGCGTTTATATTTCCTCCATGACCGTTGATAAATACTATCCTTCTGAATCCCTGATTTAAAAGAGATTCTATTATATCCTTAATAACATTAATAAGCGTTAATGGAGAAAGCGTTATAGTTCCTTTAAAAGCGGAGTGATGCTGTGACATACCATAAGTTATTGTTGGTGCAACAAGTATGTCCATTCTCCTGCCAACCTCTCTTGCAACAGCCTCAGCAGTTATAAAGTCTGTTCCGATAAGACCGTAAGGACTATGCTGTTCTACAGAACCTATAGGTATCAGTATAATATCTTTTTCAACCAGATATGCTTCAACCTCAATATAAGACATATTTTCAAGTAACATTTTCTACTCCGTTTTTATATAATTTTTAAATTTTTTGTAATTTCTTATATTTTTAAGCTCATATATAGAATTGAAGAAACCCTTTTCATCTCTTAATTTTAATATTTTTTTAGCTGTTTTTTCACCTATATAGGGAACTTTGATCAAATCATTTATGGAGGCAGTATTTATATTTATCTGAAGATCTTTTTTATTTGTTTTTGACGGAAAGTATATTTTTCCCTCAATAAATTTTATGGAAAGAACTATTAATATGATAAGGCCTATTGAAATCTTCTGTACATTCAAGACTTTTATATTTATTTTCATTTCAATCCTTCTCTACCGTGAATTTCCCTTTTTAAGTCGAGAAGATTTTCTATAAGATCCATATCTCTATTTGTTATCCTGACTTCATTATCTGCCTTCTTAAGGAGAAAAGGATATCCAACGACAGAGTAGTAATTTAGAATATCAAGTATTTTTTCAGGAGATATATCCTGATTGAACTGGGGATTTTCATAAACTTCAATCAGGGATATAGTTTTTCCTCTATCATACTTTCCATAAAAATATTTTATGCTGACATCCTTGAGCTCAACAGCTGTGTTTTTTTCAAGGTATTCAAATATTTCTGAAAACTCCCATTTCTTCTGTTCAAGATCAACGTAAATAGGCTCAGAGTAACCTGTTTTTTTTACAAATTGATGGAAAATTCTTATATCAGGCATTGACCTATTGAATATTTCTGTTAGGTGTGATGTTTTTGCTATACCTATGACAACAGGATTCCACTTTAAACCGTAAAAAAGTCTGTGAAGAAGAAGAAGGTATTCAAAGTATGCCAGTTTTGAAAATGTTGCCTCTAAAATATCTCTTCTTTTTCCTTTTTCTCCAAAAATTTCCACAAGTTTTTTAATGACTTTCTCCTTCACAATTTCTGAAAAAGCTGTTATATCTTCTTTTAATAGATTTTCTTTAATAATTTTTATAAACTGTCCAGCTATATCCGCTATCTTTCCCTCAAAATTCTCATTGGAAAACCAGTCTGTTTTTGGAAAAAATGTTATAAATCTACTACTTAGAGTGCCGTCTAATATTATTACCGAGGGTTTTTCCCTCTCTGACAGCCTAAGAACTGCTTTTAGTTCTGAAAGAAACATCAGCATTCTAAAGTAATCATCTACAAGATCGGATCTTTTTATAACCGATAAGTTTATTTCTCCTGTAACCTCTTCAACAAATTTTCCATCCTCTTTATAGCCTACAGCGTATCCGGACACTGAGTAAAGATAAAAGCCAAGATAATGTCTTTTGTTAAAAGATCCATCTTCAGCAACTGTATATCTGTACACTGGTTTGGGGCTGTAAATATTCCATTTTGATAGAACCTCTTTTTCTGTTATTTCTTTATTTAAAGACAAGGCAAGTGATGATATCTCATTTTTAAGTCTGTATGTTTTTTTTAGAAGCTCTGCTCTCAATTAAACACACCTTTTTCCTTTATTTTATTTAGTTCTTTTTCTGAAATTTTCTCATAAATTTCGGATATAAGTTTTATAAGCTGTTCTAAACCTTCCTTAGTTATTAGAGATACTGCAACAAATGGATAGCCTCTTTTTGAAAACTCTTTTTTAAGTTTGTCTATCAAGGATTTGTCAGATAACATGTCTATCTTATTTCCAACAACGATTTGAGGTTTCTTAATCAGTTTTGGGGAGTACTTTTCAAGTTCTTTGTTTATTATTTCAAAAGCTTCTAAAGGATCTCTTTCTCTCTGATCTGAAATATCTATCATATGAATAAGAGCTTTTGTTCTTTCAATATGCCTTAAAAATTCATGTCCAAGTCCTGCCCCTTCTGAAGCTCCTTCTATAAGACCAGGAATATCAGCTATAACAACGGTTTTTCCATAATCAAGATGCAGTACACCCAAGACTGGTGTTAATGTTGTAAATGGATAATCTGCTATCTTGGGCTTTGCCTTAGATAAAACAGAAATTAAGGTTGATTTTCCAGCATTTGGAAATCCAATAATACCTATATCGGCTATAAGTTTTAGCTCAAGCTCTATCCATCTTTCCTCTCCCGGCTGTCCTTCTTCAGCGTAATCTGGTGCTTGATTTGTTGCTGTTTTAAATGCAGCATTTCCCCTGCCTCCTCTTCCACCTTTTGCAACAACAACTTTCTGACCGTGTTTTATAAGATCAGCTAATATCTCTCCGGTTTCAGCATCTTTTACAACTGTCCCTACAGGAACTTTTATAATCAGATCTTTACCGTTCTTTCCATGTTTATTATTTCCAGAACCATTCTGTCCTCTTTCAGCCTTAAAATGTTTTTTATATCTAAAGTCCATGAGCGTTTTTAAGCTTCTGTCAGCCATTATAATAACATCTCCTCCCTTTCCTCCATTTCCTCCTGATGGTCCTCCCATACGAACATACTTTTCTCTGCGGAATGCTACGCAACCATTCCCTCCATCACCTGCTTTTACGTGTATCTTTGCTCTATCTATAAATCTCATCCTTTCACCTTCCTTAGTGGAGGAATAATTTATCCTTTAAGATAATAAATTCAATCATCCAAGCTTTATTTCAGCAACCATACCAAAAGGTACTCCAAGACCTGTTATAAATCCAGTTCCAGGTTTTAGAAACGGAAGAAGCCCAAAGATGTCTTCTTTTGAGTACTCAAAGAATACAGATACAGCTTCAAGGTCGTTCCTGTTTATAAGTTTAAATACGGCTTGAGTGTTCAGCTGAGAGAGGATATACTTGCTTATATTTGCCGGTCTTTGAGTTATTGCTACAAGCCCAAGATTAAACTTCCTTCCTTCCGTTGCTATTTTTCTTGTCATTATATAGGAGAGGTTTGATATACCTGCCTGTATCTCACCATAGCCCTTTTCAGGTGCAAAGTTCTGTGCTTCTTCGAGAATAATAAGACTTTTTTTTCTGGAAATTCTTACATTCTTATAAATGTATTTCATAATCAGTCCTGCAATGTTGGTTCTTGATCTGGGATCTTCTACATTTTGAAAGTTGAAAACAATAAAAGTTTTCGTACTTTTAATAGATGATTTTATTGTTTTTACTATTTCGGGTTGTAGATGTAAAGATTCTATTCCATAATCATCTTTAAGCATATCAATAACTGTAAGTATTTCTTCTCTCAATGGTGATCCTTGAGATACAATTTCTGAAGATTCTAAAAGTAAATCCTCAAGTGATTTGTCTTTGTAACCTATAAAATCAATATCAGGTTTTAGGTAAAGTCTTAAGAATGATGATATTCTTCTTTCATCTAATGACCTTTCCTGAATAGATATACCGTACTCTCTGAGTATATCTCTGATATTTTCAAAATTTATAGGGAACAGTATATTTGGAAACTGAATAACCTCTGTTTTTTCTGCTGAAAGAAAATCAGCATACTCACCATAAAGATCAAATACAAAGATTTTTATATCCTCAGATTTGATATTTTCCAATATCCTTTTTACAAATGTTGTCTTCCCTGAGCCTGTTGTTCCCAGAACAGCCATATGCATAGTGTATATCTTTTCAAGATCTATATATGTTTTTAGATCTGTATTATAAAGTTTTCCAAAATTGACAGCTTCTTTCATTATATAGCCTGCGTGATTTATATGTAGAATTTCTTCAATCTCTTCCTCATTTTTTAATTTGTAAATGGGACTTCCCGAGTCAGGAGGTTTTAAAGGCGTTTTCAGAATACTTTCTTTTCTTCCTATTTTTTCTGGATTAAATTCTGTAAGTATTTCTACATTGGCTACAGTAATCTCTGGATTATTTTCATTCATATAGGAAAGTAAAGCAGCATTTCTCCATTCCTTATCTTTTTCAGAAAATATCAACCTGAGTTTATTTCTGTCTGAAAGAACCGAAGGTGATACGAAGTTTATGAATGTGTTAAAAACTGTGCTATTGAGGTTTTTAACATTTGCTATTCTTCCAAGTAGAAAACCGGTATTTACAGGTATTTTTATGTATGTTTGTTGAGGTAAGGGTTCAAATAAAAGAACTTCACAGTTTATGGAATTTAAAGAACTTAGAACTATTCCGGCTATATCTCCAAATATATTAACTGATTCTTTTACTATTTTTTTGAACTGTTCTTCAATTACCTTAATCTGATCTTTTTCTGTAATGAAAACTGCTGTTTCAATATTTCCGTTATCTAAAAGTCCTGTAATAGTCAAATTGGATGATCCCAAAACAGCTTTTTTCCCGTCAATTATGATAAATTTGCTATGAATTTTATTGTTAAGATAGAGATCTCCACCTTTCTTTTTAAAAAAATCAAAAACCTTTCTATCTGTGATAATAAGGTCTTCTAATTCTGAGTTTCTAATAACAGCCTGAATTTTTATACTTTTTTCAGATAAAAGCTTTTCAAGTATCTCGTACTTTATCCATGGAGATGATATAAGAATGTAATTTTCGGCTTCTGAAACCAACTCTTTTAAAAGAGGAAATATTTCCTCTTTATGAAGTATTTCCATTTTCTAACCTTTTATTTTTAAAGATAAAAAAAGAGTAGATTAAGAACAAGGAGGGTTGTCAGATAAAGGGAGAAAAAAACTCCCTATCTGACGGCTTTTTTGACTTTTCCTGCTTTCAAGCATTTAGCACATACATATATCTTCTTAGTTGTTCCATCTGGAAGAACAGCTTTTACCTTCTGCAGGTTAGGTTTCCATGTTCTTTTTGTTGTTGTAGCAGAGTGAGCAACTCTGTTTCCGTGGGCTGTTTTTTTTCCACATATCTGACATACTGCCATTTCCATCCTCCATTCTTTTATAACGAATTAAATATTATACAAAAAATCATACTGAAAAACATCACATTTTCCTTATTATCAAAAAATAAGGTTGTGTTAAAATAAGTACTTGTAAATGAAAAATAAATAGGTGGAAAATGTTATTTAAAATAAAGGATTATATGAGTAGAGATCCTGTAACGGTTTCACCGGAAACGTCTTTTAAAGAGATAGTTGATATAATGAAAAAGAATAGGATAGGAAGCGTTTTGATCGTTGATACAGATAGAAGATTAAAAGATATTGTAACCCAGAGCGATCTTATAATGCATCTCTTACACGGAAATCTTGAAAAAAAAGTCAAAAACTTTATAAGAAAAAAAGAACTGATAACCATAGATGAAAATTCGCATGTTTTTGATGCTGTGGCTTATTTTGAAAAATACAGAATAAAACATCTTCCAGTGCTTGATAATGATAAAAGGCTTGTTGGGATAATTACTGCAACAGATATACTTAAAAAGGTTGCAGGAATAGGTCTGATGGATCCTTTAACGGGACTTAACAATAGAAATTACTACGAGCTTTTAAAGCAAAAGTACTCTGACAAAATACTTCATATTTCCATTATTATGGCTGATATAGATGACTTTAAAAACATAAACGATAAATATGGTCATCTTGTTGGAGACGAGGTTCTTTCCAGAGTTGGTAAAATCTTAAAAAATGATTTAAGGGTTTATGATGAAACAATAAGGTGGGGTGGTGAGGAGTTTCTGATATTACTTCCGAGGACAAATATAAAAAGAGCTATAATGATAGCAAAAAGACTTAAATCTAAGATATCAACAATTCGTTTAAAAGATTTTCCTGATCTAAATATAAGTATAAGTATGGGAGTAAGTCATTATGAAGGTGAAGGAAAATATCTTGATACAGCTGTTAGGGAGGCAGATAGGGCTCTTTTAAGAGCTAAAAAAGAAGGTAAAAACAGAATATATACAGGTAAATTTATAATAAATGTTCTTGAAAGATCTGAAAGATTAGCCATTGAAGGTTAAAAACAATATATTATTTGTCTAAAAACAGGAATAATTAATGAAAGTAGGTGTAATAAGTCTCGGATGTCCTAAGAACCTTGTTGATACAGAACTTATAATTGGAAAATTAAAGATAGGAAACGTACAGATAGTAGATAATCTTCAAGATGCTGACGTCATCCTTATAAACACTTGTGGCTTTATTGATGAAGCAAAAGAAGAGTCAGTAAACACGATTCTTGAAGCAGTCCAGCTAAAAGAAAAATATGGTAAAAAAATTATTGTAACAGGCTGTCTTGTAGAGCGGTACAGAAGCGAACTTGAAAAGGAAATTCCAGAAGTTGATATATTCGTTGATTTAAAAGAGGAACTTCGTATCCCTGAAAAGTTAGGTTTAAAGATAAAAAATTTTTCTTCACCGTATAAGAAAAGGATTATAACAACACCAAAGCATACAGCCTATGTAAAAATATCAGAAGGTTGCGACCATATATGCGGATTCTGTGCAATACCATCAATAAGGGGGAAGCATAAAAGCAGAACAATTGACGATATAGTTGAAGAAGTAAATTTCCTTTCTGATATAGGTGTGAAAGAAATTAATATAGTATCGCAGGATACAAGTTATTATGGAACAGATATTTACGGAAGACCTATGCTGTGGGAGCTTATAAAAAAGCTTGAAAAGATAGAGGGTATTGAATGGATAAGACTTTACTACCTTTATCCTACTACCGTAACGGAGGATTTTATAAAAAGGATTGCTGATAGTGAAAAAGTTGTTAAGTATTTTGAGATGCCTATTCAACATTCTGAAGACAGGATACTCAAGGATATGATGAGAGGTTATAGAAGAGAAAGAATTGAAAAGATCCTGGAATGGAAGGAAAAATACATACCTGAAGCTGCTGTGAGGACAGCTGTTATAGTTGGTTTTCCAACAGAAACAGAAAAGGAATTTGAAAGAATGAAGGAGTTTATTAAGGAAGCAAAATTTGACTGGCTTGGAGTTTTTAAGTATTCACATGAAGAAGGAACACCAGCCTATGAAAAATTTAAAGATACGATCTCTGAAGATGAAAAAATAAGAAGGAAAAATGATATAACATCACTGCAGGAAAAAATTACAGAAGAAAAAAACAGAAAACTGATAGGAAAAGAGGTAAAAGTTATTGTTGATGGTTATTCTGAGGAATGGGAAACATTACCTGTAGGAAGAACATATAGAAGTGCTTTTGAGATTGATGGTGTTGTTTATATTGAGTCAGATAGATATCTTAGGGTTGGCGATTTTGCAAAACTGAAAATAAAAGATACAGCTGACAGTTATGATCTTGTTGGAGAGTTGTGTGAATAGTAACACATTTATTTTTGACAATAAGGTATAATTTTTGCATCATTCAGTCGCAAAACTTTCAGGAGGATCATTTGAGAAAGATAAAAGATATCAGACCTATACAGTTAAAGGACAATAAACTTTATGTTATAAACCAGTTAAAACTTCCTAAGGAGAAAGAATGGCTTGAACTTTCAGATTATCATCAGGTTGCTGAGGCTATAGAAAAAATGATAATAAGAGGAGCACCTTTAATAGGTATAGTGGGAGCTTATGGATTTGCTTTAGGAGTTAAACAGATAGTAGAAGAGGGAAAGCAGTTAGAAGAAGCTGAAAATGTTTATGAGAGATTAAAAAATACAAGACCTACGGCTGTTAATCTTTTTTGGGCTTTAGAAAGAATGTGGAAAAAATTTGAGAAATGGAATAGTGAGGGTAAATCGGAAGAAGAGCTTATTGAATTACTTTTCAAAGAGGCTGAAAGAATAGATTTAGAGGATTATCATGCAAACAAAGCTATAGGCGGATATGGACAGGTTTTACTTCCTGATAAATGTAGGATACTTACACACTGTAATACTGGAGCACTTGCAACTTCAGGGTGGGGAACAGCACTTGGTGTTATTAGAAGTGCATTTGAGAGTGGTAAAGACATTACTGTTTATGTTGATGAAACCCGTCCTTATCTTCAGGGTTCAAGGCTTACTGCCTGGGAACTGGTTCAGGAAGGTATTCCCCACTACCTTATAACAGATAGTTCTGCAGGATTCTTAATGTCTAAAGGAGTTATAGACGCTGTTATAGTAGGTGCTGATAGAATAACAGCAAATGGAGATGTTGCAAATAAAATAGGAACATACACACTTGCTGTTCTTGCGGAAGCACATGATATTCCTTTTTACGTTGCTGCTCCAACATCAACCTTTGATCTTAGCACAGAAAGCGGAAAGGATATCCCTATAGAAGAAAGATCACAATCTGAAGTAAAAAAGTGTGGAGGATCTGATATAGCGCCTGAGGAAACCCAGGCTATAAATTACTCCTTTGATATAACTCCAGCATCTAAAATAACAGCTATTATCACCGAAAAAGGTATAATATCCCATGTTGATAAGGAACATATAGATAAATTTTTAAAATATAGAGGTGTTTGATATGAGGGTTGTGGCAATTGGTGGAGGAACAGGACTTTCCTCTTTACTTAGAGGGATTAAGCATCTTGTTCCTGATACAATAAAAGATCTTTCTGCTATTGTCACTGTTGCAGATAACGGGGGCAGTTCAGGAAGACTGAGAGAAGAAATGCAGATACCAGCACCGGGCGATATTAGAAACTGTATTGTTGCCCTTGCTGAAGATGAAGATATCCTCACACAGGTTTTTCAATATAGGTTTTCAAACGGCAATGGTCTAAAAGGTCACAGTTTTGGAAATCTTTTTCTCTCCGTATTAACAAAAATAACGGGAGATTTTTTAGATGCTGTTGAGATTACATCTAATATACTTAAGATAAAAGGCGAGATAATTCCTTCTACAGACAGACTCGTTGATATTGTAGCTCAGTTCAGTGATGGTGCTGTTATAAAAGGTGAGACACAGATAACAGAGTACGGAAAACAGCTTAAAGGCAAAATAGTAAGAATATGGATGGAACCTTCAGATGTTGAGGCACCTGAAAAGGCTATTGAAAAGATAAAAGATGCAGATTTTATAATACTTGGACCAGGAAGCCTTTATACAAGCATAATTCCCAATCTTCTTGTTTATGATATCAAAGAGGCTATACTTAACAGCAGGGCATATAAGATCTATATCTGCAATATCATGACCCAATATGGAGAGACTGATGGTTTTTCAGCCTCTCATCATATAAAAGCGATCCATGAAACGGTAGGAGAAGAGTTTATAGATGCTGCTATAATAAATACAACGATTCCACCCCATGAGCTTATGGAAAAGTATATGAAAGAAAATTCACATCCTGTTACGGTTGATGTTCCAGATCTGTTAAAAATGGGTATAACAGTTTATGCAAGAGATCTTATAGAAGCGGGAGATTATGTAAGACACAATCCTGAAAAGCTTACAGCCGTCCTGCTTGAAGTAATGGAAAAAGCAAGAGTGTAAATGAGAAGATATATCTCAGAATTTAATACAGCAGATTTATCTGAGGAGTATGTAGATACAGTTATCATAGGTGCAGGTCTCGCTGGACTTACAACAGCACTTCAGCTTAAAAATTTAGGTGTAGATCCTCTTATAATAACCAGAAAAGAAACAGGAATTTCAAATTCTTTCCTCGCACAGGGAGGAATAGCGGCAGCAATAGGTAAAGACGACGATCCACAAATTCATTATGAAGATACTATTAAAGCAGGAAAGGGTCTGTGTATAGAAAGAAATGTGAGTGTGCTTGTTGAAGAAGGTCTTGAGCGAGTAATTGATCTTATAATGTATGGAGTTCCTTTTGATAGGGATGAAAATGGATATCTAAAGCTTACACAGGAAGGAGCACATTCAAGGAAAAGAGTACTCCATGTTAAAGATATGACAGGAAAAGAGATAGGTAAAACTGTTTACAACATACTTATACAAAAAAGTATAAATATAGAAACCGACTACTTCCTTGAAGAGATAATTACAGATGATAATAGATTTATCGGAATAATAATATCTGATAGAAGAAAAAAAAGATTTATAAGGGCAAAATCTCTTGTTATAGCTACAGGTGGATATAGTGCTTTATATTACAGAAATACTTCAGCATATAATATATCTGGGGATACACTTGGGACTGCTTACAGAGCAGGCTGTATTTTAAAAGATCTTGAGTTTGTCCAGTTTCACCCAACAGCTATATATTTAGAAGGAGAACCTGCATATCTCATATCAGAAGCTGTTAGAGGTGAAGGAGCTATACTTGTTGACGACAGAGGTGAAAGATTTATAGATGAGCTAAAACCAAGGGATGAAGTTGCCAGAGCAATATTTAAAAAATATTCAGAAGGAAGAAAAGTCTTTCTTGATATAACCCCTTTAAAGAAGAGAGGAGTAAAAGTAAAAGAAAGATTTCCAACAATATTCAATATGCTTGAACATTATGGTTACGGAGATAGAACACTTATTCCGGTTAGTCCTGCAGCACATTACACAATTGGTGGTATTGAAGCGACCTCAAATGGAAAAACATCTGTAGAGGGTATATTTGCTGTAGGTGAGTCATCGTGTACAGGAGTTCACGGAGCCAACAGGCTTGCAAGCAATTCTCTCCTTGAGTGTGTGGTTTTTGGTTATAAAACAGCCTACAGTGTTTTTAGTTACAATATGTATGCCGGTATAAATAAAGGGATAAAGATAAAAAATAGGGTAAATACAGAAAAAATGTTAACAAAGGAAAGAAAAAGATTTATATTAAATAAAATAAAAAAGATCATGTGGGAAAAGGTAGGTTTGATCAGAAACAGAAAGCTTTTAAGCGAAGCTCTCTCCCAGATAAACTCTATAGAAGAAGAGATATCGGCATATTTAAATAATAGATATTTAACAGATCTTATTTATCTTTCAAAAGCTGTGATTCTTTCAGCGTTAAACAGAGAAGAAAGTAGAGGAACACATTACAGGTCAGATTTTCCAGATGAAAATCCAGAATTGAGAAAACATACTAAAGTCTATAATAATTTTAAAATAAAACTGGAGGTAAATTAGTCATTCAGGAGTTAAGAGTAAATGAACAGATAAGGGTCAGAGAGGTAAGACTGATCGATGAGAAAGGTCAAAATCTCGGTATAGTTCCTATTGAAGAGGCTCTGAAAATAGCTGAAGAAAGAGGTCTTGATCTTGTTGAGGTTTCTCCAAATGCAAGACCGCCTGTGTGCAAGATTATGGATTACGGTAAGTACAAATTTGAGCAGAAGAAGAAAGAGAAAGAGGCCAAGAAAAAACAGAGAGCAAAGATGCAGAATGTGAAGGAGATAAAGTTTAGGGTAAAGATTGAGGATCACGATTACAGAACAAAAGTAAAACATATAAGAGAGTTTATAGAGGATGGAGACAAGGTTAAGGTATGGATATGGTTTAGGGGAAGGGAAAATGTTCATCCTGAGATAGGAGAGAGGCTTGCACACAGAATTATAGAAGATCTATCGGATATAGCCAAGGTTGAAAAACCGCCGAAAAAAGAAGGAAGGAATATGATATTTACACTTGTTCCAAAGCAGTAGTCTCCAATATCAATATATTAGCATATTGACAATTTTGTATATCCTGATATATTAAGATAAGCTAAATTATTTCTGGAGGCTGCTGTGAAAAAGATTCTTGTTTTAGGAGGCGGTACTGCTGGTGTTGAAACGGCTATATTTCTGAGAAAGGAAGGATTTGATGTTGAACTCGTATCAGATAGGGATTTTTTCTACATATATCCTATATCTATCTGGATTCCTACAGGTGAAATAGATCTTGATAATGCTTCAATACCATTGAGGGATCTTGCAAAAGTCCATGGATTTTCTGTCACATTTGATAAGGTGGAGAGTATATCAGCTTCAGAAATGAAAGTTTTTCTTAAAAACTCAGGTGAAAGAAATGATTTTGATTATCTTGTTATAGCCTTAGGACAGTCAAAAATAAAGCATGAAGGTTTAGAACACACCCTATCAATATGTGGATCTCCAGAAGAAGCTCTCAAGATAAGAGAAAAGGTGAATGAACTTGTGAAGAGAGGTGGTGGAAAAATAGCTTTCGGGTTTGGTGGAAATCCTAAAGCAAAAGAAGCAGTAAGAGGCGGACCTGTTTTTGAGATATTATTTAATATTCATAATTATCTGGAAAAAATAGGAGTCAGGAAAAATTTTGAGCTAATATTCTTCTCTCCAATGGAAAAACCGGGAGCAAGGCTTGGAAATAAAGCTTTAAAGATGCTTGATGCGATGTTTAAAAAGATGAACATAAAGAAATTTGCTGGAAAAAAAATAAAGAGATTTACAGAAAGAAGTGTAGTATTTGAGGATGGGAGCTCTGTTGATGCAGATCTTATTTTGTTTACACCGGGAGGAACAGGACATCCAGTTGTAAAAAGATCAGATCTCCCTCAGACAGAATCAGGTTTCTTAAAAATAGAAGACAGCTGCCAGGTTTCAGGTTTTGAAAATATATATGCTGCAGGTGATGTTGTTTCAATAGATGGACCTGACTGGAAAGCCAAACAGGGACACCTTGCAGAGATTATGGGAAGAAATATAGCTCACAATATAGCTATAAAAGAAGGTTTAAAAAATGGAGACATAAAGGGGTACAGAGAACATATTAATATACTTTGTCTAATGGATATGGGAAAAGGAGGAGGTCTTGCATATAGATCAGAGAAAAAAGCTTTTCTCATCCCGTTGCCTGTAGTAGGTCATTATATTAAGAAAGGGTGGGGTATTTATTACAGACTTTCAAAGCTTGGAAAGATACCAAGAATTCCTGGAATGTGATCAGACTGTTTTTCTATAAAAGCAGACAACTCTCTGGATAGCTGTTATTGTAGATCCTATCAAAATTATAAATACGGCGATTTCAAGAAAACCTGTAAAAACAGCTATGATAAGAACTATTGATCTTTCAGCTCTTTCAAAAATACCAACTTTACATTCAATACCCAGTCCTTCAGCTCTTGCTCTTGTATAACTCACCATAAATGAAGATACGACAGCCAGAAGTGTTGCTGAAAGCAGGAGAGAATCTCCTCTAAAAATAAGTGCAACAGCCATTAATGGAAAAAAGTCTGACAGCCTATCGACAACAGAATCAATAAATGCACCAAATTTAGTTATTTTTTTATGTTTTCTCGCTAAGGCTCCATCAAGTGCGTCACAAAGATTTCCTGCAAGAATTAATAAGCCTGCTGTTAAATAATCTTTTTGATACAAAAAGAAAGATCCTATTAATATCAGCAAAAGTCCTGAAGCTGTAATAAAGTTGGGTGATATATTTATTCTGTGGAGAAGATCTATAACAGGAGATATCTTTTCTTCAAAAACGGGTTTAATCTGCTTTATTATCTGACTCAAGCTACCTCTCCATTTTTGCTATTTTTATGAATCTCTCAACTTTTTTTAGATCTTTTATTCCTGGTCTGAGTTCAAGTTTTGAAGATGCATCAATGCCGTAAGGATTTATATAATCTAAAAGTTCTTTCAGATTGTAAGGAGAAAGTCCTCCAGAAAGGATAATCCTGTCATAAAGATCTGTAACTTTTCTGGCAAGTTCTGGATCTATCTGTCTGCCTGTTCCCCCATATTCGCCTTCTTTATAGGCATCTATTAAAATATAGTGTCCATTCTTAATAAAAGGCGTCATCTTTTTTATATCTTCTTCAGACTTGATTCTGAATGCTTTTATACTTTTTTCCAAAGGGAATTGTGAGATAAAATCTATAGATTCATCTCCGTGAAACTGGATCATATCCACAATATCTAAAAGTTTTTGGACAGACTCTCTTGAAGGATTTACAGTTACGGCAACTATTTTTGCCTCTTTCTCTACATAATTTTTTATCTCTTTAATTTTTTGAAGATCGGTATGTCTTGGACTTTTTTCGTAATATATTACTCCAATATGGGTAGCACCGAGCCTTGATATTTTTAAAGCCTGATCTTTATCAGTTATTCCGCATATTTTTATAAATTTTACAGCCATCTCACACTTTTTACATATATTTTTAGTAATTCTTCATTATTCTTTAAGATAAATATAGATCTGATTTTACCAGATTCATATCTATAATAAGCGGTAAAATTTTTAAATTTTACTTCTTCAGGGAAAAATCCTCTGTATCTTATAGTATAATTTCCCGTTTTTACAGTAATAAAATTGTTCTCACACTCATAACTGCTTTTTTCATCCAGATGAAATCTCCCTGTCAGGAGGTTTTCAAGATTGAAAGGAATATCTGTTTTTATATATTTTGAAAGAATATTGCTGTCAAAACCGCAATCTTCCTGATCTTTGTACAACAGGCACAACTCCTTATCTGTTTTGTATCTAATTGATACAACTTTCTGACCAAGAGGTGTAAATATGCTGATACTTTTACCTCTGTCAAAATTTCCTGTAAAGAGGAAAAATACACCTCCTGCAAATATTGTCCCTGAAATTCTAAATGGTTTTACCTCTTTTCTTGAATTCTTCAATAATTTATAAAATCTTTCCTCACATGTGATTTGCTTTTTTAAAGGTGCACAAGATGATAAGATAAAGATAAAGATTATAAAGATATACCTCATCTTTCAAGTTCTTTTATTTTTTCTAATATTCTTTTTTTTAGTCCGGGTTCACCTTCATCTCCGGTCTTCTCAATAATTTCAAGGGCTTTTTTGTAAAGCTCCAACGCTTTCTTTTTATTTCCGAGTGCTTCTTCAACTTCTGCAAGATGTTCAGTTACTACAGGATCTTCGGGAGCTTTCTCATAGGCCTGTTTTATATATTTTAAAGCTTTTAGATATTCGCCTTTTTTAAAATAACCCCAACCGAGACTGTCAAGATATGCCGCACTGTCAGGAACAAGTTCAAGAGCTTTCCTTACCATATCCATAGCCCTGTCTATATCTCTACCTCTTATGATAAGGGAGTATCCGTAATAATTTAGAGCATCTGGAAAGTCTGGTCTTAGTTCGAGAGCTTTTTTAAATGCTTCTTCAGCTTTGTCCCACTGATCTAATTTTTCATAATATATTCCTTCAAAAAAGTATATAGTTGGATCTTTATCGTTAATACTTTTTGCTTCTTCAATGTAAGATAAAGCTGTTTTTAGATTTCCTCTTTTATTTTCTATGTCTGCCATTATAAGGAGGATTCTGTAGTCTTTCGGATCAAGGGAGTATATCTTATTTAAAATATTAAGAGCCTTTTCATACTGCTTTGTTCTGGTATAAACCTCTGCAAGCCTTTCTAATATCTCTTTATTCTCAGGTTCTTCTTTTAAAACTTTAAGGTATGTTTCTTCAGCTTTTTTATAACGCTTTGCACTTTCGTAAGCCATACCGAGTATTGACAGGACGGTTGTATTGTCAGGCTCTTCCTGTGCGAGTTCTTCAAGATCTTTTATTATCTCCTCTCCCTTGTTTTCTCTCAGATATAGAAGGAATTTTTTTAATAGGGCATCTTTATTTGAAGGATCTATCTTTACAATTCTGTTTATTATATTTTCAGCCTTTTTAAACTGATCCGCCTGAACATAAACCTGAAACAGTCTATTTAGTGCTTCAAGATCGTTTGGATCTTTTTCAAGTACCTTTAGATAGACATCTTCTGCTTCTTTAAATTTTCTATCCTGGAGGTACAGCTCACCTAATAAAACATATGCAGGCTGATATAACGGCTCTATCTCAAGAGCTTTTTTAAGCTGTTTTACAGCTTCCTCTTTATTGTTCTGAAACAGATATATTCTTGCGAGAGTATAATAAACCCTTGGTTTCTTAGGTGATATCTCTGCTATCTTAAAGAGAACTTCTTTTGCTTTTTCCGCATTATTTTCCTTTAAATAAACATCAACTAACTGTCCAAGTATTCCCTCGTTCTCTGGAAATCTTTTTAGTCCCTTTAGTGCTACCTGCTCTGCCTTTTTAAGATTGCCCAAATTTTTGTATATTTTAGTTGCAAATGAGTAAGTTTCAGGTTTATCAGGAAATCTTTTGACAAAATCATTAATTAAATCTATAGCTTCGTCTTTTCTTTTTGCATGTAGTGCAAGTAATATTGTTTCTTCATAAATACCGTAAGCTTCAGGAGCAAGCTGTATAGTTTTCTTACATAGCTGAAAAGCAGAAAGTACATCCCCTGATTTTGATGCATATTTACAGGCTGCATAAAAAAAGTATGGATTGTCGTACTCTCGTTCAGCCTGAGTTGCGGAGCAGGATGCTGTAAGTATAAGAATTATAAAAAGCATTAATTTCTTCAAAATCATCTCCTTCTAACTATTAAAACAGGAACAGGAGCATTTTCAACCATACGCATTGCAGTTGTTCCGAGGAAAAATCTCTTTATATCCTTGCCCTTCCTTTTTCCTACTACGACAAGATCAGGCTTTGCTTCTTCAATATACTTGAGTAAAACTTCTTCAGGTTTACCTTTTTCTATTTTTATATCAACAGGAACAGAAAGCCCATTAATTATCTCTTCTTTTATCTTTTCAAGTAAACTTACTTTCTTTTCAAATACCTTTTCGTATATATGTCTTAAATGGGCAAACCATTCATCGCTATCTGCGTGAACTATAAATATCTCGCTTTTTGTAATTTTTGCAATCTCTTTAACAACTTCAAGCGCTTCTATTGAATTTGGAAGAAAATCATAACCACACAGTATCTTTTTTATTTTTTTAAGAGGAGTTCCTTTTACAACAAGTGTAGATATTTTCGATTTATTAACTATCTTTTCAGCAACGCTTCCAAGTAAAAGTTTCTCAAAAAGGCCTTTTTTATGACTTCCTATAACGATCATATCAAACTCTTTTTCATCTGATATCTCAAGTATTGTTTCAGCAATATTTCCTATTTCTACTGAAGAGCTTATATTTAAGCCTTCCGCTTTTCCTTTAAGTATATACCTATCTAATTTCTGTTTAGATTCCTCTTTTAGTATAGACTCAACCTCAAAAACAACCTGAAACTCTTCCGTTTGTATTAAAGGCTCAAACCCTTCCTCGTGAAATAGCGGGGATATAGGTTCTATAACATGAATAAGATGTAACTCAGCATTGTAAAGTTTTCCAAAAATCAGGGCTGATTCAAATACAGCATCGGAAACTTCTGAAAAATCTATCCCTACAAGTATTTTTCTGAAAGGCATACTATCTATTCTCCCTTCAGTTTATCTTTTGCATATTCCATCAAACCTCCCGCCTCAAACACCTTTCTAAGACTTTCAGGCAAAGGTTTAAATGAGTACTCCTTTCCTTTCGTAACGTTTCTTATAACGCCTTTTTCCATATCTATCTGAATAATATCTCCTTCTTCCGCATCTTTGACAGCTTCAGGAGATTCAATAATAGGTAAGCCGAGATTTATAGCATTTCTGTAAAAGATTCTTGCGAAGGATTCAGCTACTATAGCTCCTATTTCAGCCCCTTTCAGGGCTAATGGCGCATGTTCTCTTGAAGATCCGCATCCAAAATTTTTTCCTGCGACAATAATATCTCCCGGTTTTACTTTTTTGGGAAAATCAGGATCGGCATCCTCCATAACATGTTTTGCAAGTTCCTTCGGATCTGTTGTTATAAGATATCTTGCTGGAATTATCTCATCAGTATTGATATCGTCTCCAAACTTCCATACCCTTCCTTCAATAACCAAAAGCCTTCCTCCTTAAAAGCTTTAGATTTTAATCACATAATACCATAAAAGCTATCACTGGTAAATTGTTGTAAGATAATTATTATAAAAGACCGTAAAGGAGAGTAAAAATGAGAATATACTTTTTTGGCATTGAAGACTGGGAAAAGCTCCATATAGAAAGAAAACTGAGAGAAGTTGGTATTGAAGGCGATATAAAATTCACAAAAGAGCCTCTTAATATCAACAATGTTGATCTATATAAGGATGCTGACATAATAAGTGTTTTTATTTACTCAAAAGTTACAAAGGAAGTAATAGATAAAATGGAAAATTTAAAGCTCATAGTAACACGATCAGCTGGATATGATCATATAGATGTATCTTATGCAACGGAAAAAGGTATATACGTAGCTTATGTTCCAGGATATGGAAACAATACAGTTGCGGAATACACATTTGCATTGATTCTTGCCTTATCAAGAAAGTTCAAACCTATGATAGATAGAACAGCAAGGGGTATTTTTTCAAGGGAAGGTCTGATGGGGATTGATCTTTTAGATAAAACAATAGGTATCATAGGAACAGGCAGAATAGGGTGTTATGTTGCAAGACTTGCACATGGTTTTGGTATGAAAATACTGGCTTACGACAGAACAAAGAAAGAGGAGATTATTGAGAAATATGGTGTTGAATATGTTGGACTTGAGGAACTCTTAATGAGATCAGATATAGTTACAATACATTTACCCTACACGAAATCAACCCATTACCTTATAAACAGATTTAATATAAAACTTATGAAACTTAATGCCATGCTTATTAATACATCAAGAGGAGCTGTTGTTGAGATAGATGCCGTAGTTGAAGCATTAAAAGAGGGAAGACTTGCAGGGGGAGTAGCTCTTGATACTTTTGAGGCTGAAGAGGTGCTGATTGAAGAGGAATTTCTGAGAAGGGATGATATACCTGCTGTAAAACTAAAGAAAGCAATGGAAGCTTACTATGTGCTCCATGAAGATAATGTTATTGTTTCTCCCCACCTTGCATACTATACAAAAGATGCATCAGAAAGAATTCTTGATATTGCTGTTGATGAGATAAAGCATTTTATTAGAGAGGGAAAGCCTGTAAATATAGCACAGTAGGGAATTAAGGAAATTAGTATGGATTTATGATATAATATCTGATGTTTTAAATTTTTAGAGGGGTAAATCTTTGGATTTTAAAGGTAAATTAGTTCTTGTTACTGGATCAACAAGGGGAATAGGTAAAGCTATAGCTGCAGCTTTTGCACAAAAAGGAGCTGATGTTGTAGTAACTGGAAGAAATAAAGCCAATGCAGATATAGTTGCCGAGAATATATCAAAAGAGTTTGGCACCAGAGCTTATGGTGTTGAGCTTGATTTCTCAAAAGATATTAAAGAGCAGTGGAAGGAGATTGAGAGGATAGGTCAGATAGATATTCTGATAAACAATGCAGGTCTTACGAGGGATACACTTTTCATAAGGATGAAAGATGATGACTGGAATGAGGTGATCAACGCTAATCTAACAGGAACTTTCAAAATAACTCAGCTTTCTGTGAAAGGAATGATAAAGAAGAGATGGGGAAGAATAATTAATATATCCTCTATAATAGGCTTTATAGGTAATCCAGGTCAGGTTAACTACTCAACAACAAAAGCTGGACTTATAGGATTCACAAAATCTCTTGCAAAAGAGCTTGCCCCAAGGAATATAACAGTTAATGCTGTTGCTCCGGGTTTTATTGAAACCGATATGACAGCTGAACTTCCTGCTGAGCTTAAGGAAAGATATCTTGAACAGATACCTCTTGGGAGATTTGGAAAGGCTGAAGATGTTGCAAATACAGTTCTTTTCTTAGCCTCGGATTATGCATCATATATAACCGGTGAAACCATTCATGTAAATGGTGGAATGTATTAATTCTGAAATAAATAAAATCATTTGGAGGTTGTAAAAGAATGGAAGAAAGAATCAAGGAGATTATTGCTGATCAGCTCGGAATTGATGTTGAGCAGATAAAGCCTGAATCAAAATTTGTTGACGATTTAGGTGCTGATTCCCTTGATGTCGTTGAGCTGATAATGGCTTTTGAAGAGGAGTTTGATGTTGAGATACCTGATGAAGATGCAGAAAAGATACAGACTGTAGGCGATGTGATCAATTACATCAAAGAAAAGAAAGGAGAATAATAAGGAAATGAGAAGGGTCGTCGTTACCGGTATAGGAGCAGTAACACCTGTCGGACACAACGTCAATGATACATGGGATGCTCTTATTAATGGGAAAAGTGGTATAGATGTAATAAAGCGTTTTGATCCCTTTTCCTATAATCTTCCTGTTGTGATTGCTGGAGAGGTAAAAGGTTTTGACCCGAAAAAATATATAAACCCAAAAGATGCTAAAAGAATGAGCGATTTTGTCAAGTTTGCGATAGTTGCAGCTAAAGAGGCTGTAGCTGACTCCGGCATTAATCTTAACAGTATAGATCTTAACAGAGCAGGGGTTATAGTTGGAACCGGTATCGGCGGCTTGAGGGATATAGAAAATCAGCAAACTTTACTTCTTGAAAAAGGAGCCAGAAGGGTATCTCCATTTTTTATCCCTTCTGGCATTTCAAATATGGCATCAGGTTATATATCCATTGAGTTTGGTTTTAAGGGACCTAACACTTGTGTAGTTACAGCCTGTGCTACGGGAACTCATGCGGTAGGCGATGCTTTTAAGATTATCCAGAGGGGAGATGCTGATATTATGATAGCTGGAGGTACAGAATCAGCTGTAACGCCTCTCGGTATTGCAGGATTTGCAAATATGAAAGCACTTTCCACAAGAAATGATGAACCACAAAAAGCGTCAAGACCTTTTGATGCTGAGAGGGATGGTTTTGTCATGGGAGAAGGAGCAGGAGTTCTAATACTTGAAGAGCTTGAGCATGCTTTGAAAAGGGGTGCAAAGATTTATGCTGAGGTTGTTGGGTATGGAATGACAGGAGATGCATACCATATAACTGCTCCATGTTCTGATGCCGATGGGGCTATAAGAGTTATGGAGATGGCTCTTAATGATGCGAGAGTTAACCCAGAAGAGGTTGATTATATAAACGCACATGGTACATCAACACCTTTAAATGACAAAGTTGAGACTCTTGCTGTAAAACATGTTTTTAAGGATCATGCTTACAAACTCAAAATCAGCTCTATAAAGTCAATGATAGGTCACCTTCTTGGAGCAGCTGGTGCAGTTGAAGCTGTTGCAACAGTTAAAACCATACAGACAGGCATCATTCCACCAACTATAAATCTTGAGAATCCGGATCCTGAGTGTGATCTTGATTATGTTCCTAACGAGTCTATTGAGTATCCTGTTAAGGTGGCTGTATCAAACTCATTCGGTTTTGGTGGAACAAATGCATCTTTAGTATTTAAAGCTTATGAGCATTAATGATAGAGAATTCCTCGAAAGAATAAAAAAGCTTGAAGAGAAGTTAGGATATATTTTTAAGGATAAAAACCTTCCTTTAACAGCTCTAACTCACAGTTCTTTTGCTGCAGAGTACCATAAAGAGATAAAAGATTACGAAGTTCTTGAGTTTTTAGGAGATGCTGTTTTGTCTCTGATTGTGAGTGAGATTCTTATTAAAACATTTCCTGAAGCATCTGAAGGGGAGCTTTCCCAGATTAGATCAGCTGTAATAAGTGAGGCCTATCTTTCAAGGCTTGCAAGAATACTTGGTCTTAATGAGCTTGTTCTTTTAAGCAGGGGAGAGATAGCCCAGAAAGGAATGGAAAGAGAATCTCTACTGTGTGATGTTTTTGAGTCGGTATTCGGTGCTATTTACGTAGATTGTGATTACGATATAGAAGTTCCAAGGGAAATATTCAATAGATTTTTCAAAGAGTATCTTATAGAGAGCATAAAAAAAGGAAATATACCCAGAGATTATAAATCTATACTCCAGATAATGACACAAAGGCTTTTCGGTACAGTTCCTAAGTACAGTATGATTTCCGCTGAAGGACCAGAACACGAGAAAATCTTTACTATGGAATGTTCTGTTGATAATGTTGTCAGGACTTTTGGGACTGGAAAATCAAAAAAAGAAGCTGAGACAGAGGCAGCAAAAAAAGCTTATTTTTACCTTAAAGAAAGGTATAAGGAAAAGAAAAAGCTTTAATCTCTTTTATTTGATATTAAAACCGATACTTTTCTTTCAAAGAGATCTTTTACTTCTTTTAAGATTACGAAATCTGCATTATTTTTAAGTTCTTCTATATATTTTTTTCGTGTGATTATATAAACCTTACTGTCAGAAAGTAAAAATTCTTTTAGTTTTTCCTTTTTTATAGGCTTTATCTCCTTTTTTAGGTAAAAAACAAAAGCAGGATTGAAATTTTTATAATATCTTACATCCGTATCTTTTTCTATAAGTGGGAGCATCTGATAAACAGGATTTCTTCTGTCAATTCTTGGATACAGATGATAAAAAAATAAGAATCCGACAAATATGGAAAAGGCTGAAAGCGTCAGTACGGGAATTATCCTGCTTTTTTTCAATAGGAAAATAGATAGAACTCCACTTAACGGAAGAAGTAAAAAGTAGAGAGAAAGATAAGATAAATCTGAGATCTCAGGCTCATTTTTTATACCTATAAACAGTCCTGCTGTTAACAAAAATCCAATGATTGTATAAGCTATCAGGCTTGCATATATATTTCTTTCTGAAAATCTATGTATATGTTCAAGGAAGTATCCTATTAGTATGGAAAAAGCCGGATAAAGAGGAACTGTATAGTTTGGTAGCTTTGTACCTGAGATGGAAAAAAAGATTGTGTAAACGCCAACTATAATTAATGAAAACAACAATATATCTCTCTTTCTGTTTTCAAACGAGAACTTAATAATTTGAGGTATAAAAACTGAGAAAGGAAGCATACCAACAAATATGAATATTAATGTAACAAGAAATATACCTCCATGACCTTCCATAGGTTCTGAAAACCTGTGAATGTTGTGTTTAAATATAAAATCATGTACCCATTTACCATCCGTTTTTAAATAAACGGCAATATACCACGGAAGTGATACTAAGCCGGTAATTAAGATACCTGAAAGGATTTTTAGTTTTCTTAGATTTGATAAATTTATATTTCCTGTAAAAACAAGATACAGACCAACTATGAATGAAGGAAGTATAACGGCAACAGGACCTTTTGTGAGAACCCCCAGCCCCATAAAAATATAAAACAGATATATGAATATCTTTTTATTTTCTTTAAATCCTAAAAAGAATGAAAATAAAGAAGCATTTATCCAGAAGATAAGATACGGATCAGGAACAGACATATGAAACTGTATAGAGAAATGTAGAGATGATATTAGGGATATAAATGAAAAAAATGCGCTGCGGTATCCTAAGTATCTGTATGAGACTAAAAATGTTATCAGTACTGTTAAAGCACCAAAGATGGAAGAAAAAAATCTTGCTGAAAATTCGTTGACCCCAAAAATACTGTATGAGATCATCATAAAGTAATAATGTAAAGGTGGTTTGTCTGTTCTGAGCTGATAATTAAAAGTAGGAACGATAAAATCGTTCCTCTCCAGCATTTCCCTTGCACACTCTGCATTTTTAGCCTCGTCAAGAGAGTATATTGATATTCCACCTATATTTGCAGAAAAGACAAGAAATGAACTGATAAATATAAATAGTGCTAATACTGTGTGTCTGCCCAATAGAAGCTCCAAGTGTTAATCATAGTTCTGAAGATACCTATCGTTTATTATACTATGAATTGCCTGCGGCATATATTCTGCCAGTTTTATACAAGATGCCGGAGGCGGGATTCGAACCCGCACGCCCTTTCGGACAGGAGATTTTGAGTCTCCCGCGTCTGCCAGTTCCGCCACTCCGGCTGACTTATATAGATATAAAATTTTATCACTTTAGAGAAATGTTACAAAGCAGATCTTAAAGACCATATTTTTGAATTTTTTTTCTGAGAGTTGCTCTATTTATACCAAGAAGTTTGGAAGCTTTAACCTGATTATGTTTTGTGTACTCAAGGGCTGTCTGTATAATTATTTTTTCTATTTTTTCTTTTATTCTTTCTATACTTCCTTCTTCAAGAGAGAGCATTATCCTTTTTTTTAAAATTTCTTCAAAATTATCTTCAGTAGCAGGTCTTACCCTTTTTTCCTCAAGGAATGTAAGATCATTTACAGTTAATATATTATCTCTGCAGAGTATCATAGATCTTACCACTGTGTTTTCAAGTTCCCTTATATTTCCATCCCATTTCTGATCTTTTAGTAATTCCATATAATCCTTTGATGCTCCAATTATACTCTTACTAAGCTTTTGATTATATTTGTTGACTATACATTCAACTATATAAGGTATATCTTCTTTCCTTTCTCTTAAAGATGGAAGATGCAGATGAATCAAGTTGAGTCTGTAATAAAGATCCTCTCTGAATTTCCCTTTTGATACCATATCTTCCAGATCTCTATTTGTTGCTGCCATCACCCTCACATCAACCTTTATTTCTTTATTTCCGCCTACTCTGTAAAATGTTCCTTCTTGGAGAACTCTTAGAAGCTTTGACTGAGCTGATAAAGGAAGTTCACCTATCTCATCAAGAAATATAGTTCCTCCATCTGCTATCTCAAATTTTCCTTCTTTTGTTTTTTCTGCTCCTGTAAAGGCACCCTTTTCATATCCAAAAAGTTCTGATTCTAAAAGATTTTCCGGGATTGCAGCACAGTTTATAGCTATAAAAGGTTTATTACTTCTCTTACTTAGCTTCCATATACCTTTTGCAAGAAGCTCTTTTCCTGTTCCTGTTTCACCTGTTATGAGAACAGGAAGATCTGTTGGAGCAACCTCACCAGCTAATTTACATATCTCTTTTAGCTGTGGAGAAGAACCGATGATAGAACATAAATACTGACATAAAACACCCTCCTTAGCGGATGAATTTCTAAAATAAACTATCTTTTTTTCATTCTCTTCCTTCTGATTTATATTCTCAATAACAGATTGTAACTGTTTTTGTGAAAAAGGAAATTCTAAGTAATCAAAATAGTTTTTACTCATTATTCTCATTATGAATGCTGCAAGATTTGTTTTGGATATTTTTTTATCAAGAACAGCTATCGGAAATAATCCTTTTTTAACATCAACAGGAACTATGCCGAAATCGGATATATTAACAAAAACAACACCGGATATCTTGCTGATCTTTTTTGGATCTTCCAGATGTACTACACCACTAAGGTATTTACTGAATGAGTCCTGAACCTTTTTGTCCTTTGCTAAAACATAAATCTTTCTTGTCAAATCCAGCCTCTTTTTCTTTTAATCTTAGCTAAATTTATGAAAAAAGGGAAGATTTTCCACCTTCCCTTAAAAAGGATAGCTGTCTTCTATCTTAACTTTATAGGCTCCTATTTTTTCCGCTTTTATAAGATACTCATCAGGATCGATACCTTTCTTATGTAGGTTTCTTGAGAAGTAATTTATTAGATTCGCACACTTGCAGGGCTGACTCAGATCTGTGACTGAATAAAGAACAGTTCCCGTTTCTTGATTTATAAAATAAACACCTTCTTTTTTTTCAATACCAAATCTTTCAACAAAATTGTCTGCTTGGAGATCTTTAAGGGAAAATTCTTTAAACTCAAAACTTTTTTTAATTCTTTTTGATAAATACCTATCCTTAAGAATTTTTTCATGGATTTTCTGGTACGATGGACTGCCTTCATTATAAAGGAAAATAACAAGAAGTTTATCTTTTGCCAAAGAAGGCAGACTGAACAGTAAAGCCAATGTCAGAGCTAATGTTAATTTTTTCATCACAGCACCTCCTGAATATATTTTCAGGAGATGTTTACGCAAAGCACATGCCATAATTTTAAGTTTTTCATTTATAAACAAAAATAAAATTAAGATTAAAGGACTCGATGTTTTTTGTTTAACTTTTAGCCACTGCTGGTTAATTTTTAGCCACTACAGCTGTTCACTTTCAAGTTTATCTATTATTACCTTAAGACTTACTCTCATTCTTTCAAAGGATTCTTGAAGATTACCTATCTCATCTTCCCTGTCTATATTCATTTCCTCATCAAGCTCTCCTACAGAGATCTTTTCCATCCTGTCTGCAATATCATTAAGAGGATTAATGATCTCTGTTTTAACCAGAAAATAGGTCATAACAATGGGGATAAGTGTTGCCTGAAAAGTTATAAAACCAAGAAGCATAGCAAAGTTTAAAGGATGGGCTTTTGCATAAGCTATAAGCTGTTCTACAAGATGATAGGTCTGTTCATTTGAAAAAATAATAAAATAAACGGCAACGGAAGCTATAGAAAAGACAATGGCACCTGAAAGGGTAACAAAAAGGATTTTGTGAATTACAGATCTTTTTAAAAAGCTTTGCAGACTCATTTCTACCCCCTACTCGTTTATTCGTCTAATAATATAACTTCTCTACATGCCTTATCTTTTCCGAAAAACAGATTTATCTTCTCTTTTTTACCTTCTGAATTTTCGTAAATTATCTCAAAATATCCTCTTTTTATATCAATATTAAGTATTTTTTTAACGTCAAATTTAACGTCCAGTATGCTTTTAGCTTCGTAGGGGGTAATTGAGTGACAGGCTGCACAGTCTCCAATACAGCCTTCTACAACTACGTCAGATTTTCCGCCTTCAACATTCAATGGAACTGTAATATCTTCTTTCTGGTGTTGGAAAGGAAAAGAAAAAGCAATGGAAAATATAAGAAGAGAACCTATAATAAGCTTTTTATTTTTTATATTCATACTACACCGCAGTTTTTATATGGTAATAATAATCTATAATAAACAAAAATTACTGATTTGTATATAGTTATCTTTTTCTTACCACAACAGTGTAGCAGCCGTTCTCTTCTTGAATATCTATAATCTCATGACCATCATCTCTTATACTTTGGGGAACACTCCTTATAGATTCCTCCCCATCTATAGTAAGTACCAGTATTGAACCAGTTTCCATCTCTTTAAGCTTCATTTTTGCTTTTACATAGTTAAACGGACACTCAACACCTCTCAGATCTAAAAACTCTTTTCTTGCTGTTTCTTCTTTCTTTTCTTCTTTTTTCTTCTCTGTATCCCTCCTGAGTTTAAGGTAAGTTTTTTTAGCATCCTTATAGAAGTTTTTTGAATTTTTCAAAAACTCTTCAACATCCTTTATCTCACCTGTAAGAACTGCTGTATATCTTTCATCTAAAAGCTTTCTTCCTATTATATGTTCTATAAATCTGTCTAAAGCATCGCTGCCTTCGGCTTTTACTCCAAAAGGAATTAAAAGACCTGATGCTATGATCTGGATAGCTTTCTCAAGATGAGGCAGTGCGTCATCTTTAAACCCTCTATTAATGTGGCTTTCTGCCTGTTTTATAAGTCTCTCACCTTCTTTCAGAGCTGTTTCTACTTTGTCAGCTATGATTCCTGCACACTCTCCAGTTCCAATGTCTTCAAGTGAGAACTCCTTATCAGATCCCCAGTCTTTGTTATACTCAATTCCTGTTTTAAATTCTTGATAAATGGAGAGCTCCTCCTTTATTTTATCTATACCGTAATCCTCAACAAAATCTTCAAAAGATCTTCCATTACTTTGCTTTAGATAAAGATCAATAAGATGTTTAACAACGTCTGGAACATTTTTAGCAGGTATTTTTAATACTGTATGTCCTATTTTTGAATTTTCGGCATTTCCAGACCCAGCAAGGTGAAGTACGTAGGCGGGAATGAGGGTGTCTTCAACCTTCATGGCTATCCCGTGAAATCCTATAGATGCAACATGGTGGTGTGCACATGAGTTTGGACATCCGCTTACCTTTATTGTTATATCTTTTAGTCTGTCAAAACTATCTTTATCTTTTGGGAGTATATCGTATATAGCTCTTGAAAGCTCTCTTGCTGCTGTAATACCAAGACTGCAGGTCTCAGATCCAGGACATGAAGTTATATCAAGATATGAAGAAGCACCAATAGAGTCTAAAGCTGAAAGTCTGAGTTCTGTGTATATGTTTTCAAGCTCTTCTTCAGGAATATTTAAAAGAGCAAGATTTTGATCATGAGTTGCTTTTATATTAAGTGTGTACTTTTCTGATATATCTGCGAGAGATCTGATCTTTCCCGTTGTTATATTTCCAAGGCTTAGTTTTATCAAAGCTGTGTATAAGCCTTTCTGTTTTTGAGGTATAACATTGCTTTTAAGCCAGTATCCGAACTGATGATCTGTTGTGGATGGTAAGCTTAGATCAGTATCGCCAATAATATTAACACTTATCTCACAACTGAAGCTTTCCTCTATAGATCTTAACCTTTCTATACTTTCTGTTAGAAGTTCTAAGAATTTATCAAAACCTAACTTTTCTATTAGGAATTTTAATCTGTTATGTCTTTTGTTTTTTCTGTCTCCATATCTATCAAAAAGATCCATCACAGCAGAAATAAGAATTGTTAAATCCTCTATAGGTAGAAAGTCTGTATATTTGTGGGCGTATTTTGGTCTATCTCCAAGTCCTCCGCCGATATAAACCTCAAATCCTGGTTTACCGTCTCTGACAGCTGGAATAAAACCAAGATCGTTAAACGGGATAAGGAATGAATGTTTCTTACAGCATGCAAATGCTATCTTAAATTTTCTTGGAAGATCCTCATACCTACCTATCAAAAGTTCTGTGATTTTTAGAGCTACTTTTTGCACTTCAAATATTTCATAAGGACATACACCTGAAAGATAGCTTGCTGTAATATTTCTTAATGTATTGCCACAAGCATCTTTTGTTGTAAGACCGGCTTCGTTAATTCTCTGTATGATAATAGGAACATCCTCAAGTTTAATCCAGTGGTACTGAATATCCTGTCTTGTTGTTATGTGAGCGACACCATTTGAGAACTGATCTCCTATATCTGCTATCTCTCTTAACTGATCTGGTGTAAGAAAACCAGCAGGTACTTTTATTCTTACCATATGAAATTCTTGCTGTCTCTGTCCATATATACCATTATTAAGCCTAAAAGACTTAAAATCGCTTTCGAAAGCTTCTCCCTTTTTATACTGATCGTACAGCTGATTGAATCTTTCTATATCCTTAATATAGTCTTTGTATATGCCGTTTTTTATCATACTTAGTTCCTCCTTCTTATTTCTCTGCAGTAATTAAGCAATCAGTATGCCAAAAATGTAAGTTGTTGAAATTACATGGATTTATTGCTGGAAACCTGTATGCAATGATTATTTTTTAATCATACTGGATATTTTTTTTACATGAAAATTTTACTTTAAAATTTAAAGTTCTTTATTTTCAAATACTTACTGTTATGGCATGCTGTTTGCAATACAGATCTGACAGAAGGAGGTATTTATTATGGGAAGAGGATTTTTAAGAGGATTTTTTAAAGAAAATAAGGACAACAGGTTGACAGGAAGCTTACAGGAAATTATAGATAAGATACTATCCAGAAAACTATCTGACATCAAGATCAGCTCCTTCCTCGTCTTTTTAAAGTATCATAGATCGCCATATACATTTGGGAAAGCTATAGATGTACTGAGGAGCAAAGTAGAAAAGGTTGACCTCTTTCTTCCTGATAGCGTTGAGGTTGGATATCCATATCCTATGAAGGAAAAAAGTCCTTATTTTATGATTGCCTCTGCTGTTGTTCTGTCTCTTCTCCCAAAAAGTGAAATAAAAGCTGTGTTTCATGGTGATAATACCGGTAGAAGTTCTACAAAAGATATATTTGATTATCTTGGTATAACTCTTTTAACTAATGAAGATAGTGAAAATATGCTTAAAAACCTAAATATAGGGTTTTTTAATAGAGCTTTATTTCTTCCTTCCCTTTCCGATCTTAACGGTCTTAGGGAAGAACTCAATATAAAAGATCTGTTCAGTTATACAGAAAGATTTGTTAATCCCGTTAGTTCTATGTATCATGTCACAGGATCAGGATCTTTAAATGTTGAGTTTTATAAAGAGATTTTAAGGGATAGATACAAGAGATTTGGTATAGTTGTAGGCGGCGGTGAATTTCCTGATGTTGTAGGCAGATCTAAACTTATTATTTGTACTGATGAAATATTAAAACAGTATGATATAGAGATTGATGATTTTAGGCTTGAGAAGAAATTTAGTTCTAAGGATCATGCTGATTTTTTAACTGATCTCCTCGGAAAAAAACTACCGCAGTATGAAAAGTACCTATTTATAAATGGAGCTGTTTTACTTTTAGTCAGAGGTTTTACAGACTCAATAGAAGAAGGTTATAAGATCACACAGGATTTATTTTACAGTTACGACTTCAGTCAGATACTGCGTAACATCCAGAGATATTCAGACTATTTAAATTATAAAAATATCTATGAGATATAGGAGGTGTTAAATGTTTACAAAAGAGTTTGTAAAGGAAAGAAGCGATCATTTTGAGAATTTACCTGCACAGGATCTTCTTAAATGGGTGTATCAGAACTATAAAAATGTTGGTTTTACATCATCTTTCAGTGCGGATGACGTATCTATTATACATATGATCAAACAGATAAAACCAGATGCACTTATCATTTTTATTGATACAGATTACCATTTTCCAGAAACTTATCAGTTAGTTAATAAGATTAAGGATGAATGGGGTATAAACCTTAAGATTATAAAGCCTCTAATATCAATAGAAGAGCAGGAAAGAGTTTATGGAGAAAAACTTTATGAAAAAGATCCTGATAAATGTTGTCAGATAAGAAAGGTTGAACCTTTAAAAAGGGTTCTTGAAGAGCTTGAAGTCTGGATTACAGGAATGAGAAGAGATCAGTCTCCAACAAGGGCAAATATAGGCAAAGTCGAAACGCATAAACTTCCATCTGGAAAAACAATTCTAAAGGTAAATCCTATAGCTGATTGGACAAGGAAAGATGTGTGGAACTATGTATATAAAAACGAACTTCCTTACAACCCTCTTTACGATCAGAATTATCTGAGTATAGGATGTGCTCCATGTACAAGACCTGTTCGTGAAGGGGAAGATGAAAGAGCTGGAAGATGGTCAGGTAAAGGTAAACTTGAGTGTGGTTTACATACATTTACTGAGAAGGAATAGATGGAGTTAATATTAACAGGTATTGTTCTCGGCTTAATCATTGGGCTTACAGGGATTGGAGGTGGGATGCTGACAACTCCTGTTCTTACGATCTTTATGGGGGTTCCTATAAGCACGGCTGTAGGAACCAGCCTTCTTTTTTCTGCAGTAACAAAGATATTTGCCTCTGGTATATATATAAAAAGGGGTCTTGTGTGTAAGAAACTCACTCTTTTACTTGCATCAGGTAGTATTCCTGGTGCATTTCTTGGAAGTTATGCTTTCCACTGTTTCTTTGATAAATATCCTGCAGTTGCTAATAAAGTTATTCCTGCATTTATAGTTTTTATGATACTTGCTTCGTGCATATTCTCCTACTACAGGATGTTTTCAAAATCAGAAAGGATTGCTAATTTTGATATAAGAAACAAACCATTACTTATCCCTATTATAGGACTTGTCGTTGGTTTTGATATAGGTTTTACTTCAGTTGGGGCTGGTGTGATAGTTGCTTCTATTCTTCTTGCATTATGCCCTATGAATCCATCAAGGATTATTGGGACAGATATTGTTCATGGATTTATACTCAGTATATTTGCAGGAGGACTTCATTACTCATTTGGTGGTGTTGACACTGATATACTGTTTAAGCTTCTTCAGGGAGGAATATTTGGAGTTATATTAGGATCTTTAATATCTCCGTATCTACCTCAAAAACCTTTCAGGTTTGCGCTAAACTCAGCTGTTCTTATTTTTGCTATTATGTTTATAAAAAAGGTATTCTGAAAAAAGTTTTATAAAATCTTTAATATAAAGCTCTTCTGCTCTTGATTCAGGGCTTACGCCTGCTTTTTCTAATATATCTTTATCAATTTTTCCTCTTAACATTTTCCTTCTGTTTGAAAAAAGCATTGAAACAAAATTTTTAAATTTTTTTGCATTTTCCAGGCTAACAGGTATGTTTTCTTTGGGAACCATCTTAACAACGGCAGAAGTGACTTTTGGAGGGGGAGTAAAGAATCTTGCAGGTACACTCATTACATAATCAATATCAAAAAATGTCTGTAGAAAAACGGAAATAAATGTGTAATCCTTTGTTTTTGGTTTTCCAACCAGTTTCTGGGCGACCTCTTTCTGAACCATGAAAACAGCAAGCTTAATAATATCAATGTAGAAAACTGTATTTACAAGTATATGTGAAGCAATGTTGTATGGAAGATTTCCTGTAAGCTTTATTTTCTCTTCAGTTAATCTCCTGAGATCAACATCAAAAAAGTCTTCCTTTACAAGCACAAAATTTTTAAAATCTTTAAATCTTTCCTCTATTATAGGATAAACAGTCTGATCTATCTCTATTCCATAAACTTTTTTAGGATTTCTTTTAAGTATTTCTTCTGTTAACTGTCCCGTTCCAACTCCTATCTCAACAATTATATCATCTTCTTTTATATCAAGGCTGTCAACAATTTTTGCTATAACACCTGGTGATATTAGAAGGTGTTGACCGTACTTTTTTTTTGGTCTGAAATTGTTCATTACTGCAGTTCTTTAGCTTTTGAGATAATAAGCTGTTTTATGAATTCTTTTGTGTCTTCTCTTTCAAGGGCAAAATCAATTATTGCTTTTATATAACCAAGTTTATTTCCTGTATCATGTCTTTTACCTTCTATATCTTTTGCATAAACGGCTTCTTCTTTTCTTAAGGTCATGAGAGCATCTGTTAACTGCAGTTCTCCTCCTTTACCAAAAGGTGTTTTTTTGAGAGCGTCAAATATATTTGGTGTGAGAATATATCTTCCAATTATAGCGGATGTAGATGGTGCTTCTTCAGGTTCTGGTTTTTCAATAAGATAGTTAACAAGTTTTATACCATTTTCAATTTCAGTGCCTTCAACTATACCGTATTTATAGGTTTCTTCCCTGGGAACTTCTGTTGTTCCAAGAACTGATTTGCCGAATCTCTGGTAAACTTCTATAAGTTGTTTTATTCCAGGGCAACCCTCATTTATTATAAGCTCGTCACCGAGAAGAACAGCAAAGGGTTCGTTGCCTATGACATGCTGTGCTGTTAAAATAGCATGTCCGAGACCAAGCTGTTCTTTCTGTCTTATATACACGAAATTTGCCATATCACTGATTTCCCTAATTATGTTCACATATTCCTCTTTTCCTGATTTCTCTAATGTGTATTCAAGCTCAGGTGCATAATCAAAGTGATCTTCAATAGCCCTTTTGTGTCTTCCTGTGACAAATATTACCGTGTCTATCCCGGATTTTACAGCTTCTTCAACTATATACTGTATTATAGGTTTATCCACGATAGGCATCATCTCCTTTGGTGTTGCCTTTGTTGCCGGTAAAAACCTTGTGCCAAAGCCTGCTACAGGAATAACGGCTTTTTTAACCTGAAGCATAACTAATTTCCTTCCCTTTTTTGTATCTTTTCAAGTATTTTGGAGTATCCTTCAATAAGATCTCCAAGATCAAATCTGAACCTGTCTTTGTCTAATTTTTCTCCTGTTTTCTCATCCCAGAATCTGCATGTATCAGGCGATATTTCATCTGCGAGTATTATCTCTCCGTCTTTTCTACCAAATTCAAGTTTGAAATCAACAAGTATTATTCCCTGTTCTTTCATAAACTCTCTTAAAATTTCATTGATTTTTAACGCAAGTTCCTTCATTTTTGAAACTTCTTCCGGTTTTGCAAGATTCATGGCATATATATGCTGTTCGCATATTATTGGGTCATGCAGTTCATCATTTTTAAGGTAAAATTCAACAAGGGGAGGATCAAACACTTTTTTTTCTGGTATGCCCAGTCTTTTTACTATACTTCCTGCGGCGATATTCCTTACAACAACCTCTACGGGAATTATTTCAACCTTGTATATCAGCATCTCTCTATCTGATATCTGTTTAATAAAATGAGTGGGAATACCCCTTTCATTTAACATCTGGAAGAAAAAAGATGCGATCTTATTATTTAAAACTCCTTTTCCCTCTATGGTTGCCTTTTTGACCGCATCAAATGCTGTTGCAGAATCTTTATAGTATGCGATTACCTTATCAGGCTCATCTGTTGTAAATATAACTTTCGCTTTTCCTTCGTAAAGTTTTTCTCTTCTTTCCATAATTCCTCCTTTTAAAGATTTTCTTCAGCTATTTTTTTAAAATAGTTATATTTTGACAGTTCTGATATCTGTCTGAATATATCTTCAGGATTTTTCCCTTCTTTTTTGAGAATAAAACCTTTTAGAAGCAGTGCTGATATAAAATTGTAATATTTCTGATCTATCTGATCTACAGTTTTCAATGCCTCATCATTTTTTCCTTTTTTATACAGAAGATAGGCATAATACTCTTTAATTCCAGATTTGAGCTGATCTGATTTTAATACTTTTTCTAAATTTCTAATTTTTTCTACTGTAATATTTTTACTGTCTTTTTCTATCAAAAGTTCGTAAGTAAGCGCAAGTTTTATATAAGGAGTGTCTGAGTATTTTCCCTTAAATTCTTTTATAAGTTTTTCCGCTTCATCATACTTTTTATCATTATAAAGTTTTCTTATCTCGTAAACGGTGCCGGCAGCTTTATTAAGTATTTTTTCTCTTTCTGATTTGATATAAACAAAGCCTACAATCAAAAGTATCAGTCCTATAAAACCAGCAATTAAAAACAGCTTATATTTTTTAAGTTTATCAAAGAGCATATAAACCTTATATTCAAACTCAAGATCCACATCTTCCTTGATAGGGATTTCTTTTACAGGAATCTCTTTTTTTTGTTTTGGAGTGAGGGATACTTTTTTCTCTTTCATTGACGACCCCACGAATGTATTTATAATTAATTATACCAGAAAGGCTATTTTATAACTGAAAGACTTTTATCAACAATGATTTCCGGAGAAATATCAAGACATTCGTTGCTTTTTCTTTTACACGTTTTTTTTCCATGTATATCGCATGGTTGACAGGAAACACCTTTAATAAGGTATATTCCTTCGTCTTTAAACGGAGCAAATCCAAAATATGGGTGCGTCGCACCAAAAACAACAGAGACAGGAGTTCCTACAGCTCTTGACATGTGAGCAATGGCAGAATCATTACTTATAGTCAGACATGCTTTTGATATTACCGCGAGACTTTCCCTAACTGTCAATTTTCCCCGCAAATCTATAACCTTTTCTGGATAAATATTTCTATCAATTTTTTTGTCCTCTAAAGACCCTACAAGAACAACATTAAAGCCTTTTTTAATCAGGATCTCAGAAACTCTGTCATATCTTCTGTATATCTTATTTTCGTATCTCGCTCCTGTTCCTATCACTATATATTTCTCAGGAAGATAATAGGTGGCTTTTTCTTTTTCTTCCTCTGTTATAACAACTTCAGGTCTGTAATTACTGTTTTTTATACCTAATTTCTTTAATGTATCTGTATAAGCCTTAACAACATTAAAATCATTTTTTATTAATTTTCTAAAAAAAGGATATGTATAAGCTCTCCTCTTTATGCTGTTTTTTTTGTAGCGAACTTTTTTTCCAGAGTTGAATAAAGTTAGAGAGTAGGATCTTAAATTTTTGTGAAGATCAATTATATATGTGTAATCTTTTAATTTTTCTCTGTATTTTATAATGGAAAATCCTTTAAGTTCTTTTTTGTCAGGAGATATAATATTTCTGAGCCTATAGTCTTTGATAAATATCTGATCAAAGGGTTTTAATGTTAAAAAATCTACACTAAACCCAGCCTCATATAAAGGTCTAACTACAGCTGTAGATAAAATAATATCTCCAAGGGATGAAAATCTGATTACAAGAACTTTTTTCAACTTTTCCCTATTTTGTTTTTAAGTATTTCTATTTCTTGACGAAACTCTTTTTCCATTGAGACATGTTTATACCTTTTAGCCTGTTCAATACCCCGTTCATAAGCTTCAATAGCTTCTTCTAAATTTCCAAGATTTACATAACACTGGGCAAGAGCTCTATATCCTGCTCCCTGATCGTCATAAACAGAAAGATATTTTTTCAGGTAAACCACCGCATCGTCATAATTACCTATTTTTATATACTCCATAGCAAGTCCATAAAGACCCAGTGGATTTTCAGGATCTTTCTCAAGCGCTTTTTTCAGCAAATCTATTCTATCTGACATTTTTATCCTCCGTATATTATTAAGATAAATATTATATTCCATAAAAGATGATTTTTTAGTATAAAGACGTAAGCTGGTATGGGTTCATAATGCGAGTAGAAATCCGTATAACTATGGGCTCGTTTACCTAACGGGGGTAGGACAGGAACTGCCCAAACTAAAGCCTGTAGCGAGAGTAGTTTGCTATAGACTGTTACTGTGCAATACATATTATTAAAAATATAAAAAAATATATTTTTATCAGGAGGTGGCGGTATGAAAATTATTTCAGCATACTTGACAGTTTTATTTTTGATCTTTTCTGCTTTTAGCTACGAGGATTTTGTCCAGTATGAGAAAGGTTATTATTATGTTGTAATAACGCAGGGATCTTTTAAAGCTGTAAATGGAGAATTGAAATCACAAATAATGGATCAGGGTTGGGATATAGTACATACTATTAATGTTGATAAAACTGTAAGATCTAAAAAACCTTATAAAACACATCTTTTGTGTAAAGCATCTTACCTAAAGAAGGGAATAAAGCTGTTTGACCAGATAGGGGTAATTATACCATGTAAAATGGCTATAAAGGTTGAAGGTTCTTACATTAAGATCATGGTAGAAGATGTAACAGAATATTCAAAAATATATGCTCCCGGGGATAAAAAGTTCAGCAAATTTCTTGAGAAAGTTAATAAAGAGATGATAGATATTTTGAATAAAACAGCGTCAAAATTTATGAAAAGCAGATATACGCCCTATGAGTAAAAGGGGCCTGAAAGCCCCCTTTTTATTCTTCAGGAACTTTGAAAAGTTCTTCGTAGTCTATCCCTTCATCTTCAGCTAATTTTTTTGACATCTCTTCAAGATGGAGCAGTAAGTTCCATTTTTCATCTATCTCTTTCTGGATTCTTTCTAAAACTTCAGGATACTTAAGAACGTGTTTCCATCTTGGCTGTGCAGCTATATACTCTTCTATAGGTTTAGGTCTTTTTGGTTTTATATTAACCTTCCAGTACTTTCCGTGTATAACCTCGTAAATAGGCCAGTATTTTGTTTCAACAGCAAGTTTTGCAAGTCTCATTGTGTCGTCTGGAGAAAATCTCCATGAAAGGGTGCAGGGTTCAAGAACGTTTATAAATTTAGGTCCTTTGAATGTCATAGCTTTTTTAGTTTTTCTTGTTAGATCTCTAAATATGTGAGGTGATGCCTGAGCCACATATGGGATTCCATGAGCCGCCATTATCATAGTTAGATCTTTTCTGGGTTCTTGTTTTCCTACTCTTTCTTTTCCTACAGGAGTTGTTTTCGTGTATGCACCTATTGGAGTAGCGGATGATTTTTGATAACCTGTGTTTTGGTATCCTTCATTGTTATAACAGACATAAAGAAAATTATGACCTCTTTCTACAGATGCTGATAGTGACTGGAACCCTATGTCATAACTTCCTCCATCACCACCAAAAGCAACAAATTCAATATCCAGATCTTCAGGTAAAACACCTTTTTTCTTAAGTACTTTATAGGCAGATTCAACACCTGTTATAACGGTTGCTGCGGACTGAAAATTAACATGAATCCACGGCACATTCCATGCTGTAACAGGATAAACGCCGGTTGTAACTTCTAAGCATCCTGTGGCGTTTGAAACGATAACAGGCTTGTTTATAGCAAGAAGAATCTCATTTACTATAGGTGGTATGCCGCAGCCGATACACATTCTGTGTCCGGGTGCCAAAGGCATATCCCCGCCAAAAGTATCTTTATGTGATGCCAGCTCAGAAAGTAATGCTATAGGTCTCTTTTTTGCCATGGTTACTCCCTCACTTGTAAGTATTCAACAAAGTTTTCTCTTGTTTCTATGCCTTTCTCAAGGCGCTCTAATCTATCAAAAGCTTTAATAAAGTCTTCTTCAAGAACTTCTCTTCCGCCTAATCCGTATATAAAGTTGTGTACAAACGGTCTATTTGAGCCACCAAGTAGCGCAGACGCTATATCTTTAAATAAAGGTCCTCCGATACCATCAAACGAGTCGGCTCTGTCTAATACGGCAACACCTTTGGCATTTGATAAAGCTTTTGCTATCTCTTTTACAGGAAACGGTCTGTAAAGTCTTACCTTTAATGCTCCAACTTTTTTACCCTGAGCTCTTAAAGTATCTACAGTATCTTTAAGAGTTCCAAAAGATGATCCCATGGATATTCCTATATAATCTGCATCTTCTATTTTGTACTCTTCTATAAAGTCATACTTTCTTCCCGCTATCTGTCCGAACTCCTCAAAAACTTCCCTTACAATATCATAAACCTTGAGAAAGTCCACATGTTGTTGGTATTTACACTCTGTATAATAATCCGGCTGTGCTGTAGCTCCGTAAGTAACAGGATTTTTTATATCTAAAAGAGGATGTGGGATCCTGTGTATATCGGATGGTCCAACAAAATTTTTAACTGTTTCATCGTCAAGTATCTCTACATCTTCAATTGAGTGTGAAACAATGTATCCATCATAGTTAACAATAATGGGAAACATAGCTTTTTCGGAAATCTTTACAGACATTATAATTGAGTGGTAAGCTTCCTGAGCGTTTTCACAGAATATTGATATCCAGCTTGTATCCCTTGTTAACATGGAGTCTGCATGATCGCAGTGAATTGAAAGAGGAGCTGATAATGCTCTATTAACGTCAAGTAAAACTATGGGAACCCTCAATCCTGATGCAACATAAAGATTTTCCACCATATAAGCTATCCCAGGACCTGCGGATGCTGTTATAGTTCTTGCCCCTGCTGCAGCAGCTCCAATACATGTAGCCATTGCTGAATGTTCGCCATCAACGGCTATCATCTCTGTATCTACTTCACCATTTGCAACATACTCTGCAAAAAATCCCATCAGTTCTGTTTGCGGTGATATGGGATAGACTGCTGCAATATCAAAATTAATCTGTCTCATAGCTTCTGCAGCAGCCTGATTACCTGTTAAAGCAACAACTTTTGTTTGAGCCATATTTGAAACCTCCCTGTTTTTAGCCTAATTCTTCAAGTTCTTTTAATTTGATTTCCATCTCTGGAACCATTTCAAGAGCATCGTAAGGACATTCTGTAGCACATATGCCGCATCCTTTACAGTATTCAAAATCTGTTTCAAATCTTTCTTGAGGTGTTACAGGAATGGAATTGTCAGGACAGAATATCCAGCAGATAAGACAGTGTGTACATTTATCTGTATTAAGTACAGGCCTAAGCATTCTCCAAGAACCTGTATGGTTTATCTTACTGGATCCTGCTTCTGTAACTATTGATCCTATGGGTATCTCATGCCATGGCTTAAGTTGATAACTCATTTATATAAACCTCCTTTTTATTGGATAGATCTTACAATTATGTAGAATCTGCATCTATTAAAATATGAGAAAAAACATTAATCTGCTTTATAAACCTCGTTGTATCCTCTCTCAAGTGCTTTCAGATTTTGTGGTATAAGAGCTCTCAGTTTTGAGCTTGCCGAAAAAGCTTCCTCAATTTCCTGTTTTAAGGCGTCCAGATCAACTATTCCTGTCGCCTTAGCAACTGCACCTAAAACGGCTGTGTTAGGAATATTTCTTCCAAATTCTTCCAAAGCTATTTTTGATGCATCTACGATCCAGAGTTCATTATTTGGGATATCAAGTATTTTTCTTACCTTATCAGGTGGGAAGTTAGTATTCACAATGAAAACTGTATTCTCATCTGTCCCGGCTTTTATTATGTCCTTTATAGTAAACATCAGAGATGGGTCTGTTATTATAACTATTTCGGGATGTTCAACAGGTGCTCTCGTATTGATTATATGCTCACTGATTCTCGTAGAAACTTTAACGGGAGTTCCTGATCTTTCGAGTCCAAACTCAGGCATTGCCTGTCCATGTTTACCTCTTATTATAGCTGCAGATGCCAACATCTTAGCAGCGGTAACTGTTCCCTGTCCGCCTCTTCCATGCCATCTGATCTCTCTCATAGCCTTATCTGTTGCGGTTGCCATTATATAAACCTCCTTATTTTATAACGCTGTTATATAAATGATAGCATAAAGGTTGTGAAAAACAAAGAAAATCAGATGACAGTTTTGTGTTCAAGAGCCTTTGAAAGTGTAAAATCATCTGCATTTTCCAGAACTGCCCCGAAAGGAAGACCATATGCTATGCGGGAAATAATTACATCTTTATTTTTTAGAATGTTATATATATACGACGCTGTAGCTTCTCCTTCGACAGTTGGATTTGTTGCAAGAATGATCTCTTTTATGCTGTTTTTTTCCACCCTCTCAACTAATTTTTCTATATTTAAATCATCAGCTGTTATTCCCTCTAAAGGTGATAATCTTCCTCCTATAACATGGTAAAGACCTTTAAACTTACCTGTTTTTTCTATAGCAAAGGCGTCAAATGTTTCCTCAACCACACATATAACATTCTTATCTCTATCATCCGAAGAACATATACTGCAGAGGTTGTCTTCAGTATATAAACCGCATTCAGAACAGGGGTGTATTTTTTCAAGCATATCAAACAGTGTTTTAATTATCTGAATCGCATCTCCTCGAGGCATATCGAGGAGATTAACGGCAAGTCTTCTTGCTGATTTTTCTCCGTATCCTGGAAGTTCAGATATTTTTTCTACAGCTTCTTTTAAAGTTGAAGGAATAATATCTGTATCTTTCAAAATAGATTACCCAGTCCAGGAATATTTGAAGGTAGTCCCGCTGCCTGCGACATTTTTTCTCCCATAACTTCTTTAGCTCTTCTGTTGGCTTCATTAAAAGCAGCAACCAAAAGATCCTGAAGTATCTCATGACTGTCTTCAGTTAAAAGTGTTTTGTCTATAAAAACATCTTTTATATCTCCAAGACCGTTCAGAATAACTTTCACCATTCCACCTCCAACCTCAACTATAATCTCTTCATTTCTTAGTTCTTCTTTTGCTTTTTCTATATTTTCCTGCATTGATTTCATCATTTTCATCATTTCGCTTAAATTTCCAAGGTTAAACATTTATTCCTCCTTATAGGTTATTATTTTCCCTTTAAATAGTTCAAGTACTTTATCAACCGATTCATCTCTTTTTTTAGATCTTCTTTCCTGCTTAATATCTTTACCTTCTATTTTTACAGGTTTATTAAAGTACTTTTCAATAATATTAATCTTTTCTGAAAGTGTGTCCTTCAAATTTTTTTCAACTATTATTAATACATGTTGATCTTCATCTTTTATAGATGCTTTTTTTAATATTGCCGAAACAACGCTTCCTGCTTCTTTTCCTATCTTTAGTATTGCTGATTGTATATCTAAGCTTTCTTTCTTCTCATCTTTTATTTCGTCTGTTTTCTGTTCTCTGGATATTTTTATTCCTTTCTCGTATATCTCTCTCAGGGATACAAGATTTTTGACATACTTTAACTTCAGTACAGCAAGCTGATAAACATGTTTTGGGTTTAAAAAGTTTCTCCCTTCAATAAGGGCCTTGCTGAATATGTTATGTATATATATGAGATCTTCAATATCTTTTTTTTCAAAAAATAAAGTGTTCTCATCAATAGATAGGTTTACAAGCTCCTTGTGTAAAACGTCGTTTACCTGTTTCCAGAAAACGTTAAGATCGTAGCCCTCGCTTTCTAATTTTTCTGTCATGAGAATCATTTCTTTTATATTTTTTTCTTTTATATTTTTTATAAATTTTTTTAATACAGTTTCTGGTATCAGACCTAAAAGCTGTTCTACAGATTTTGTGTCAACCTTACCTTTTCCGAACGTTACAGCCTGATCAAGTAAGCTTGCAGAATCTCTTACTCCCCCTTCGCTTGCTTGAGCTAAAAGATCAAGAGCTTTATCCTCATACTCTATCTTTTCCTGCTCAAGAATTCTTTTGAGATAATCTTTTATCTGTACTGTAGTAGGAGGTCTGAAGATAAATGTCTGACATCTTGATCTTATTGTATCTGGAATCTTATGGAGTTCTGTTGTCGCAAGTATGAATATATTATGGGGGGGAGGTTCTTCAAGGGTTTTTAAAAGGGCGTTGAAAGCTTCCCTTGTAAGCATATGTGCTTCATCTATTATATATACCTTATATCTTCCTTTTATAGGAGCGTAATTGACATTATCTCTTAAGGATCTTATATCGTCTATACCTCTGTTTGATGCAGCATCTATCTCATACATATCTGGAAATGAGCCTTTTTCGATTTCTATACAGTTTTCACATTTTCCACATGGATTTGGCGTTATACCAATTTCGCAATTAAGCGATTTTGTGAGTATTCTTGAAACTGTTGTTTTCCCAAGTCCTCTTGAACCTGCAAATATGTATGCATGGGATATTCTGTTTAGTTCAATAGCATTTTTTAAGGTTTTTACTACAGATTCCTGCCCTATTATCTGTTCAAAATTTTTGGGTCTGTACTTTCTTGCAAATGCTTCGTAAGCCAAAATTTATCTCCTGCTAAATATGTTTATATTATTTTAAGCTAATTTGTAATTTTTTCTATATCCAGTAAGCTTTTATATTTCCTTTAATCCAATCCCACAATAATTTTTTTGCGGTTCTTTCAAGATCTATATCGCCTCCAGACGATCTATAGTTCAATCTTTCTCCTATTCTATTTAAGGTTTCAAACGGATCAGGAGAGGGTTCTATTCCGTAAGTTTCTTTTATAGCTTCAGGTCTTTTCTCTTGAATTTTTTTTAATAATTTTTGTGCTATCTCCACAGGTTGTTCAAGTTTCTCAGGAATCCATGATCCTTTAATTGCTAAATCTTCCTGAAATTCAAGTGTTATTATCCCTGGTGTGTCTATAAGAAATACGTTTGGTGCAAGTTTTATAAGTTGTTCTCCTCTTGTCATTCCTGGTTTTGGCGATGTTGTTGCAACTTTTTTACCTTTTAGCCTGTTAATAACAGATGACTTTCCAACATTTGGATATCCAAGAACACCTATTTTTATGAGTCTGTTTTCCTTAGATAGTTTTCTTATAACTTTTTCTATCTCTTTTTTTCCTATATTTTTGTGTGCAGAAAAGGGTATAACGGGAAATTCTTTTTCTATCTCCTTTTTTACCTTTTTTACAAATCTTTCTGGAACAAGATCAACTTTATTCATAATTATGAATAATCTTTTGTTTCTTTCTTTTGCGAGTTTTTCTACAATGCTATTTCTTGTCTCAAAAGGTATTCTTGCATCAATAACCTCAAATATAACATCAGATCTTGATAGGATCTTTTTTGCTATACTCTTTTCTCTAAGCCATTCTCTTGGTTTTTCCATCCTTATCTCCGAAATGATTTATAATATTAAACTTGCTAAATATACAGTTAGGAGTTTCTTTGAAAAGCAGATTAACAACTATTTTAACACTCATATATATATGTTTTGTTCCTGTTTTTGGACAGGGTAATAGTATTCCTGTTTCTATTGAGGCAGACAGAATAGAAAGGGATTTCTCTGGTAGATTAATAGCAGAAGGAAATGTAACTGTTCATTACAAAAATTACACTCTATTTGCAGACAGAATAATTTATGATCAGGAAAGAGATATTATTTACCTTGAAAAAAATATAAGAATAAAGACGGATAATTTTGATCTTGAAGGAACTAATGGATGGTGGAATGTAAAAAAGGAAACAGGCGAAATATACAACATAAAAGGTATTATGTATGGGAAATACTATGTTAAGGCGGTTTCTTTAAAAAAAGAAGGCGATCGTTTTTATTTTAAGAAAGGAGAGTTTTCACTATGTCCTTTTGATCAGTATGACTGGTATTTCAAATCTTCAAGAGGCAGTGTTAAAGAAAATGATAAACTTCTTGCATATAACATGACTTTCAGATTTTGTAAGGTGCCTCTTTTATACACACCTGTTTTTTACTATCCTACCGGCTCAAGACAATCTGGTTTTCTTATTCCTATTATAGGTCAGGATACTTATAATGATATTACGCTAAAAATCCCTTTTTATCTTGTGACAGGCAGGAGTTCTGATATCACTTTCACGTTTGATTATAGGAGCAATCAGGGACAGGGGATAGATCTTGAATACAGATATAGATTTAGCAGGTACAGTATGTTTAAGGGAGATATTTTTTATTTTAAGGAAAAGGATAAAGGTTTCTGGTGGGAGGGAAGGGATATATCACCTTTGAAAAATAGATGGAAAATCTATGGAAACACAAGATTTAGATGGGAAGATCTAAAGGTGTTTTTCAAACTTGAGATACCAAGTGATCCTTATTTTTATGAAGATTTTTACAACAGTTCTACCCTTTACAAGAGATATAGATCTTATACAAAATCTCAGCTTCTTGCAGTATATGAAGATAGAGATTATTCCTTTGAACTTAATTTTGATTTTCTTTATGATCTTAGTAAACCAAATAATGAGGAAACTCTACAGAGGTTTCCCGAGTTCAGATTTTACCTTAAAAAGAGAAATATTTTACATAAAATACCTCTTTATTTCGATTTTTTATCTGTTAACACAAACTTTTATAGGGAGAAAGGGGATACAGGAATAAGAAGCGATAACCTTTTTAATCTGTCGTTATATACAAACTATATGAAAATTTCAAACATACTTGAGCTTCATCAGAGAACTACAGTTTACGTTGGACTTAAAGATATGAACAGAGGTAATGCTATAAGAAATCTTTTTCATATAAGAAATATTACAAGGATGGTTGAGTATAGAAAGTATAAAAGTTTTATTCACAGCATAATTCCACAGATTTCATTTAACTATATATCAAAAGTTAAGCAGGATGATCTTCCTTATTTTGATAGAGATGACAGAATTCCATCTGTAAAAGATATTGATATTTCTCTGTTTAATATTTTAAATTTTAGCAACAGTAATTTTTTAAGATGGGAGATAGGTTCAGGTTACACGTTTTTAGATCAGTATTACATAGGAGACAAAAAGTATAAAGGAAATCTTAAACCTGCAAAAAACAGTCTTTATTTTAAAATTAATGGTATTTCAGGTGAAAACACGCTTTTTTATGATTTTGACAGAAATCAGATCACCAGAACCATCTCTTCGGTTGTTGTACCTTTTTACAGATTTTTTACTTATTCTATCTCCCATTCTTTTGATAAAGGTACAGATTCTGAATCTCTTCATCAGATAAGTAATACAATATCTTTTAGTATAAGAAATCTCAGTTTCAGGGGAACTATCCTTACTAATCTTAAAGATGGTTATGTTCAGCAGAAAAGAGCTGGTATCGTGTTGAACAGAAAATGCTGGAGCTTAACATTTACATATATTGAGGACTTTAAAAAAACAACCGGAAAAACGTACCAGACCTACTACCTCACACTTAACATACTTGATATAAGATACAACCTTCCATTCCTGATGTCTAAACCTCAGTAGTAGAAAGTTTTTCAGTTATCTTTTTTGCAGCTTTTACAAGTTTTACCTTGTAAAAATCCAGTTTTGTTTGGTTCAATCTGTACGAAGGGGCAACGATAGAGATAGCCGCAACTGGAGATCCTGTCTCATCCCTTATAACGGTTGCAAGTTCGCTGACCTCAGGTTCGCTTTTTTCCATGTCGTAATCTACAACAAATCCTTTTTCTTTTTTTGATTTAATAAGGGTTCTCCCTGCTGCTGTATCTTCTGCTCTGTATCTTTTTGCTATTCTTGAACTTACAATTACAGGTTTTTTACTTTCTTCAGCATAAAGATAGATTATACTATCTTCATGTAGAATAGATATATAAACAGTCTCTCCTATTTCATTTCTCAGTTCTCTCAATGTTCCCCTTGCTTTATTAAGAAATGATAGATGTTTAATATAGGAATGTTCTAAATGTAAAAATTTCATTCCAAGTCTATAATGTCCTGTTTCCTGATCCTGTTCTATAAGTCCTTTAACTTCAAGTGTGGCCAGAAGTCTGAATACATTATTTTTGTTAAGACCTAAAATATTACTTAGTTCTGTAACACCAAGATTATCGTTTTCCTTTAAAGCTTCTATTAGATCAAGTGCTTTTTCTATTGATGTTTTTGTTCCTTTTTTTTTCATTTTCCTGCCCTTTGTTTTATTCTTATTCCTGAATATTTTATATTAAATATTTAATAAAAGTGTAAAAAGTTAAAGATGGAAAAAATTTTAGTGATAACAGGCGCAACAGCAACAGGTAAAACGGATATATCAATTGAGCTTGCCAATAAGCTGAATGGTGAGATTGTAAGTGCTGATTCAATGATGGTATATAAGCACATGGATATCGGAACGGCAAAGCCTTCAAAAGAAGATATGGATAAGATCCCTCATTACCTTATAGATATAGTCGAGCCTTCATACGATTTTTCAGTTAAAGATTTTATCAATATTGCCCACAAGAGTATTAAAAAGATATTAAAGAAGGGAAAGACGCCTATAATAGTGGGTGGAACATGGCTTTATATACAATCGCTGCTATATGGATTAACTGATGCTCCTGAGGGTGATTGGAGGATAAGGGAAAAGCTTTACAAAAGGGATCCACAAGATCTGTATAATGAACTTAAAAGTATTGACAGTGAGTATGCTCAAAAAATTCATCCAAATGATAAAAAAAGGGTTATAAGAGCCCTTGAAGTCTATTACATTTCAAAAAAACCTTTCTCTTATTTTATAAAAAAACATAATTTTAATGAGAAAAAATACAGTTTTGTTGGGTTTATACTGGAGAGAGATAAAAAAGAGATTATGGAAAGAATACAGAAAAGGGTTGACAAAATGTTTGATAATGGACTTGTAGAAGAGGTTGCAAAACTCGTTGATATGGGGTATGAAGATGCTTTAACCTCAAAGCAGGCTATAGGTTATAAAGAGCTTATTCCTTATGTTAAAGGAAAGATATCCCTTCTTGAAGCTAAGGAAGAGGTTGTTAGAAATACTAAGGATTTTGCAAAAAGGCAGATAAGAGCTTTTAGATCAAAGTTTAAAAATAATGGAGAATGGGAAAGGTTAAATATATCTAACTATACAAATAAGGAACTTTTATATAAAATTATAGAAAAATATAAAAGTTAAGAGGAGGAACTTACGAAATGAACATACAGGATGAGCTTCTTGAAGAACTGAAAGAAGAAGGGAAAGAGGTTACAATTTATCTTATCAGAGGCACAAGAATAACTGGAAAAATAGTTGGTGCTGATCAATTTACAATCTTACTTGATGTGAATGGTGAGAAACAGCTTATTTACAAACATGCAATAAGCACAATAGTTGCAGAAACCTGATTTAAGATTATATTTCCCAGTATGAGATGTATCTTAGTAGGAATAAAAACAAAGGAAAAGAAGGATAAAGAGTTAAAACAGTCTTTATCAGAACTTGAAGGGCTTGTAGAAGCGGTAGAGGGCGTTACTTTGGGAAAACTCTACCAGAAGAAGGATATACCAGATCCCTCAACATTTATAGGAAAAGGGAAGATAAAACAGCTTAAAGAACTTGTTGAAGGTACAAAAGCAGATACTGTTGTGTTCGATGCAGACCTTACTCCTGTTCAGATAACAAATATTGAAAATATGACACAGGCTGAGGTTCTTGACAGAACAGATCTTATTTTACAGATATTCTCACAGAGAGCGAAAACAAAACAGGCAAAACTTCAGGTTGAACTTGCCACCTTACAACATGAACTTCCAAGAATTTACGGACAAAAAGGAAAATCACTGTCCCGTATAGGTGGTGGAATGAAGACAAAAGGAGCAGGTGAAAAGATAGGTGAGATAAAGGTCAGAACTATCAAAGACAGGATATCAAAAATTAAGAAAGAGCTTGAAAAAATAAAGAAACAACGTTACCAGCAGAGGAAATGGAGAAACAAAGTTCAAAATATTCTAAAAGTTTCCTTAGTGGGTTATACAAATGCAGGTAAGTCAACCCTGCTTAAAAAGCTTACAAAAAGGGATACTTTTATATCTGATCAGCTTTTTGCAACGCTTGATACAAAAACCTCTTACATATCTTTCCCTGATATAGGAAAAAAAGCTCTTATTACTGATACGGTTGGTTTCGTTAAAAATATGCCAAAAGAACTTATGGATGCATTTATGGCAACACTTGAGGAACTTGAAGATGCTGATCTTATTCTTCATGTTATAGATATTTCAGATGAGAACTGGTTTGAAAAGATGAAAGCTGTTGAAGATATATTGAAGAAGATCAATGTTTCGGACAAACCTGTAGTTGTAGTATTAAATAAGATAGATAAGCTTGTTCCTTCTCCAGAATATATAGAGGAAGCTGACCATACAGTACTTACAGGTGAGAGAGAAACACTGGTGATATCAACGGAAAAGGGCTGGAATATAGATAAACTGCATAATATACTAAGAAGGTATGCACTTAAAAAAGATATAGTGTCTATAGGAGGTTAGAATGTCAGAATGTGTTTTCTGTAAGATTGTAAATAAAGAAATTCCGGCTGATATTGTTTATGAAGATGAACTTATAATCGCTTTTAAAGACATAGCTCCACAGGCAAAGGTTCATATACTCATTATTCCAAAAGAACATATACCAAATAATCTATACCTTGAAGGCAGACATAAACCTGTTGTTGGACATATTATTTTAAAAGCAAATGAGATAGCAAAACAGCTTGGTATAGCTGAAACAGGTTTTAGGCTTATTGTTAATACAGGAAAAAATTCTGGGCAGGAAGTTTATCATTTACACTGGCATTTACTTGGAGGAGAACCTTTAGGGAGGCTTGTATGCAAGTAAAGGAGAAAAATGAGGTCGAAACTACGGTAGATACAAGGGGACTATTCTGTCCACTTCCGTTAACTATAGTTTCTAAAAAGCTGAAAGAGATTCCTGAAGGGAAAAGAATTAAAGTTCTTGCTGATGATAAGGCTTTTAAAAAGGATGTAAAATTCTGGTGTCAGGAAACAGGAAATAAGCTTATAGATTTTAAGGAGATAGACGGTCATTATGAAGCTGTTATAGAGAGAGGTAAGGGTTTTCACGGTGAAGGTTTCTGGGAAAAGGTAAAGTTTATATCCCTCGGTATAAAACTGCATATAGTTCAGCACATACTTGATCTTCTCCCTTCAAAAAAACCTAAATACCTTATTACATTTGTTTCTATAGCGGAAGGTCTAAGAGCTGATAGATGGCTGAAAGAAAGAGGGATAGATGATTATGTGCTTCTTCCAGTACCGGATGAGATATATCCTCACTGCGGTCTTGTTTTTGGTTTAAGAAGTAAAGAAAAAGCTGTGGAAATATTTAATACCCTTAAGGAAAATAAATTTGCAGTTGAAGACATACATATAGTTGACAGGGATAAAAAATATCCTGTGCTTCAGATCTGAAAACTACTTTAGATCTTCAAGTTTGAATGTTACATTATGTTGAGGTGTACAGCAGCTTTTTATATTTATATTCATCTTGTTTGTTATCTCGTTGTATGCCTCAACAAATGTCATAACCTTACCACCAAAACCTTTCTGAAATTTTTCAGCATCTTCCTTAGAGGCAAAAGGAATAACACTTGGGCTGCAGCATGGAACAGCGGAACTGCCGACAACAAAATAAGCGTTCAAAGCACTTATTGGATTTTCTGTGATAAAGTCATAAGTTATAGCTGAAACCTCTTTATCCGCATATTTCTGGTGTAGTAATAGTCCGCAGTGTTCACAGCATGCTTCGATAATCTTTGTGTTTTCAACAGTAATTCTGTAAGGATGAGATCTTGTAATAGGTTTATCGCAGATAGGACATGTATCAACTGTTAATGTTTCTCTATTTTCTTTTGTATTAAGAAGTACGGAACCGTGTTTTCTTTTTATTTCGCCTTCCTTTTCAAGCTCTTTTATATCTCTGTATATAGTCATCTCGGAAACTTTGAATATATTGCTGAGCTCTTTCACAGTAACCTCTTTTTTCTCTTTTAATATCTCAAGAATTTTTTCTTTTCTACCCATATCTCCTCCTTTTAAAGACTTCCTTTAGTGGAAGGTGTATCCTTTCTTCTTGGGTCTATTTCTACAGCCTGCCTTAAAGCTAAAGCAAAAGATTTTGTTAAACATTCTGCCGTATGATGTAGATTCTTTCCAGATAGAGCCTTTAAATGTACTGTCATTCCTGAATAAAGTACGAAACCTTTAAAAAACTCTTCCATAAGTTCAAAATCGAACTCTGTTATCTTACCTCTAAGTCCCAGATCATCATAAAAAAGCAGAGACCTACCAGATATATCAATAGAACATAAAGATAAGGCTTCATCCATAGGTACAATAGCATGTCCAAATCTTTTTATTCCCTTTTTATCGCCAAGAGCTTCTTTTACTGCCATGCCCAGAACAATCCCAACATCCTCCACAGTATGATGATGGCTTACATGAACATCCCCCGATGCTAAAAGCTCAAGATCTATTAACGAATGCTTGGAAAATGTTTCAAGCATATGGTTTAAAAACCCTACAGGAGTATCTATACTGTACTTTCCTTCTCCATCAAGATTAACCGTCAGTTCTATCTGTGTTTCTTTAGTTTCTCTTTTTATGGTAGCTTTTCTCATATTTCCTCCCATTTATTTATCATACTGAAGTTGAATAAGTTTAGATGTTCTCATATCCTGTCCTTTTACCGTTAATATCTGACACATCTCTGAAAGCCTTGATGCGATAGCTGTTCCCATCCTCTCTTCAAGTGTTTCTCTAACGTCATTTTCAGCCTTTTTTGTTATTTCTATGTTTGAGGTTATTATAACAGGTCTGAGCTCATTGTACCTGTTAATTATTATGTAATGTAGTATATCCCTCGCCCACTCGGACAATCTCTCAGATCCGAGATCATCAAGAACAAGTATAGGCGTTTTAACAACATCTTCAAGGATTTCTCTTCCTGAAGAAGATCCATCAAATGTTGCTTTAAGATCAAACAGAAGTGAACGGGTATCATAAAAAAGACCTACGATCTTTCTTCTTTTAAAAAACTCTTTTAAAATACTGACTGCAAGATGGGTTTTACCGACACCTGGGGGACCAACAAAAAATATCCCCTTACCTTCTGTGAAATCGTCAGAATTAATATACTCCTCAACCTTGCTTATTATAAGATCGTGTCTGTAGCCTTTATTTATGATAAAGTTTGACAACTCTTTGTCCTTATATCTTTTTGGGATATTCATACGTCTAAATATATTTTCTGTTAAAAGGGTGTACATACATGTACATTTTCTTACACCACTTTTATCCTTTATCCAGCCAAGTCCTTTACACAGGGGACATTCTTTTTCTTGCGATATTTTCATTACATATCCTGATATTTGTTTTATACAAATAAGATATATAAAAATAGTGAGATTAACAATAATTTATTTTTTATTTTCACAATCCTTGTCTGTAAGCTCTTTGAGTTTTTTCTTTAACTCATCAAGTTTTTTTTGAATAGACTCTTTTTTCTCATCCCAGTTCTGGTCTTTAAGTTTTTCTTCAAGTTCTTCGATTTTTTCTTTAATTTCTTTTATCTTTTTTTCAGTCTCCTCTTTGCTCAATTTTTCTTTTATCCCTGTGTAAACCTCTGATATTCCCTCTTTTATTTTCTTAAAACCTTCTTCTATCTTGTTTTTATCCTCTTCCCCATATGAGTAAGCTGTAAGAAGTAAAAAAAGCAAAAAAGCAAAAATCCTTATCATCTTGTCATAATGCCGTAGAATACTTCTGATATAAATATGTCTGGATTTTCTATAATGGGTCCTTCCTTTCCACTCATAATGTATGCGAAAACTTTAGCCTGAATAAGACCTATAAAAAGCATTGCAGTATCTTCTGGATCAAGATCTGGTCTAATACATCCCTCTTTTTGTCCTTCTCTAACAAGAGCTGATATTCTTTCTTTATAGCTGTTTAAGAATTTTAAAAGTATCTCATGAAATTTTTTCTCTTCAGTCCTTGAAAACTCAAAGCATAGAACAGGCACAGCCCCTCTTGTCTCTTCAAGAACTTTTATATGTGCTCTGAGAACATGCTCAAGTTTTTCCTTAACGTTTTCTCCTTTTTTTGTGGCTTCTTCAGCACTTTTTGAACATTCAGAAACATATCTCTCTATGATTTCAAGTATGATATCGTCCATTGATCCAAAATGTTTAAAAATTGCAGCATCGGTTATATTAAGTCTGTCTGCTATATTTTTTGCTGTAAATTTTTTCAGTCCTTCCTTCACTATTATATCTGCACTGACCCTTATAATCTTTTCTTTTGTTGGAAGTTTTTCAAAATCCTTTATATTTATCATTTTTCTCCTCCATTTGGAAAAATTACCATATTAAAAAACTCCTTCAACGATATTAAAGCACCAGCTGCATTTGTGTGACCGCCACCACCTAAAATCTTTGCAAGTTCAAGAGCAGAAGGTTTCTGTCCTTCACAGCTCCTGAAACTCAATTTCACATTATAGCCTGTTATATTGAATAAAACTACCGCTTCACCGTATTTTTCTGATAAGATGTTTCCTATTTCGGACTGGAATAATCCAGTATTATACCCTTTAACTTTATAATTTCCTATCTTAAGTAGTAATTCTTCAGATTTCTCAACAAATCTCTCAATAAGATAATCTATAAACTGTGATACTATTTTTCCTTTTTCAAGGATTTCTTTTATATCAAGATCTATTATCTCTTTAACTTTTTCAGGTTTATTTGTAAGAAGAATAAGATAAGCATTTGCATATTTTGTTTCTTCGCCATATTTCCACCTCCATATATCTTTATCTTCAACAAGCTTTATAAGCTTAGGTAGATTATTGCCGAATATATATTTGTAGGTTAATGATGCTCCTGAATGTTCGTTATCAAAATAAAACTCGAAATTTTCGTTTTCCTTCGAGATCTTTTCTAACAGATCTTTAACGCCTATGTGGTGGTCTATATTTATCACTTTCTTACTTTTATTTATCAGTCTTAATAGATCTTCCTTTCTGAGGGAAAAATCTGTTATAAAAACCGTTGTGTTTTGATCAACAGAATCTAAAATTTTTTCAAACTCTTCCTCAGTATATCCATGTTCTAAGGGAACAGCGATACAGTCAGGATACTTTTTCATCAGAACAGCTGCAGAGGTTGTTCCATCTGTACAGTTTTTATGGTAAATACATAAAACTTTTTCTTCCATAACTCACCTCTGGTTAGAGAAAACTAACCAATATTTTTTTATCATACAAAATATTTTAAATGATTTCATCTTTTTTTCCGATAAAGCTAATCCAAGTCATTGAAATTTTTAGTTATAATTCAAGTTGACAAGCACAATATACAGTGTTATCCTTAAATAAAAACACAACATATAGTATATTCAGAAAAAGGAGGAGATCATGAAAAAACTACAGTTTATCGGTAAAACATCCGTTAAGGATAATATAAGATTGACAGAAAACCCAAGATATCCTGTTTTTAAGGAGATATATACAAAGCAAAAAAAGGCTGTCTGGTTTCCCGAAGAGTTGAATATTCAGCAGGATATTCTTGACTATAAATCTTTAACCCCAACGGAAAAAGATCTTTTTGATACTTCTGTTGGCTATTTTGCATCATCTGAACTGCTTGTTCAGAATGTTTTAGGTAACGGTTTTTTCCCTGTTCTTACAGATCCTTATGCCAAGATGAGTTTCTCAACTCAGATGTTTATGGAAAATATACATTCTGACTTTTTTGAGATAATTCTTAATACATTTGAGATGGACAGAAAAAGAATATATAACATAACCCTGGAAGATAAACTCCTTATGGAGAAACAGGAGCTTATCATAAGAGCTGTTGATAGAATAACTTACGGGAAAGCTGATCCTGATACTTTAGAAGGAAAAAAACAGATACTTACAGCAATATTGCTGAACAATATTATACAGGAAGGTATGTTTTTCTACTCGGCTTTTGCCCATTTCTTTGCAATGAAGGATACGGGTAAGATGAAAAATGTTGTTTCTGGCGTTGAGCTCATCCTTATAGACGAGTCTCTTCACCTGCAAAATGGAATAGAAGCGATACTTACAATCGTTGAAGAAAATCCTGAGATTGTTGATGATGAAAAGTTTGTTGAAAACATAAAAGAAACAATAATAGATGCTGTTGAACTTGAGCTTAACTACCTTAAGACTAAATTTGGGGGAACTACTATATTTGGTGTATCTTATAAGGAGTTGGAGAAGTATATGAAGTATATTGCCGATAGAAGACTTGAAGAACTTGGATTTGATCCACAGTTTAAGATAGATCAGAATCCTCTTAAGTTTTTACAAAAGGAAGATGTAAAAAAGATCGCCAACTTCTTTGAGGTGTCAAACACAGAATATACGAATTTTTAATAACCTAAAAAAAATGACGAGAATTAAACTCGCGAAGTTTTCTGATAAGTTGTATTCATCTGAAAGAATCAAAATCTTAAAGATCAACGGGAAAGCCTTATTTTATACGTCTAAAAAGCGTCAGAATATATCTCAAAGACTTGTTTGGACAGAATAAAAAATAGGAGGTTTTACATGCAGAGGATCGTTGTTAAGAGGGACGGAACTGAAGAAAAGTTCCAGATGAAAAAGCTTATAAATGCAATATTTGCTCTTCTCGATGGAATGGATATACCTGACGATTATGAGATAGTTTTTAAGGTTGCAAAAGAGCTTGATTTAAAAATTCCAGAAAAAGTTACGACACAGGAGCTTGATACCCTTGTTTTAAAAGCTATAGAGCAGCTAATTCCTAAGCATTATATATACGACACTTTAGCTGCAAAACAGCTTTTAAAACTTATAAACAGGGAGATAGATAAAAGATTTTCTTCCTTTAAGGAAGCTATACAGTTTGGTGTAAAAGAGAATTTATACAAACCGGAGCTTCTGGATTTTGACCTTGACATACTTGAAAATGCTATTGATTACTCAAGAGATTCTCTTCTTGATTATTTTGGGATGACTACGCTAAAAGATAGATATTTTACAAGGGACAGGGAGGGAAATATTATAGAAAAGCCTCAATGGTTTTTTATGAGAGTTTCTATGGGCATTGGAAATAACGAAAATGAGATTATAAAAATCTATAATAAATTGTCAAAGCTTGAATATCTTCATTCAACGCCAACGCTTTACAACTCTGGAACAATTACCCACCAGTACAGTTCCTGTTATGTAAATGTTATAGATGACTCCCTTGAGTCTATAATGGATAAAGCAAAAGAAACAGCATTTTTGGCGAAATATGCCGGTGGTGTAGGAACAGATGTAACAAGAATCAGAGCAACAGGATCAAAAATCCACTCTCTAAATGCAAAATCTTCAGGTGTAATACCATTTATAAAAATATTTGACACCATAGTTAATGCGATTCAGCAAGGAGGGAGAAGAAGATCGTCACAGGTCATGTATCTACAGCCGTGGCATCTTGATATAGACGCGTTTTTAGATCTAAGAGAAACGACGGGAAATCCATATTTTAGAACCCCGTCCTTAAATACAGCATTATGGATGCCAGATGAGATAATGAGAAGGATAAAGGAAGGAGAACCGCTCTACCTGTTTGATCCTGCTGAATGTCCGGAGCTTGTTACTGCATGGGGAGAAGAATTTACAAAAAAATACTTTGAATGTATAGAGAAAGCAGAAACAGGACATATAAAATTATGGAGAAAGGTAGATTCAAGGGAGTGGTTTAACAGGTATCTTTTTAAGCTTGCAAAAACAGGACATCCATGGCTTACATTTAAAGACAGACATAACGAGTATAATCCATGTCCAGAATATGGAGTAATAAACTCTAGTAATCTATGTACTGAGATATCTATTCCAAACTCTCCTGAATCTACTGCTGTGTGTACACTTGCTTCTGTAAACCTTGCAAAGCATATAAACGAGGATAAAACAGATATAGACTGGGACAAACTAAAAGACACCATAGAAACAATGGTTTTAGCCCTTGATAACATACTTGATAAAAATTTCTATCCATCAGAAGAATCTAAAAAGAACACTATGGATTTAAGACCACTTGGTATAGGACTTATGGGATTTGCAGAGACTCTAATTGAGCTTGGAATACCATACGATAGTGAAACAGCGGTAGAGTTTGCTGAGAAAATTGCGAAATTTATGAGAGATACAGCTTATGCAAAGTCTGAAGAGCTTGCCAGGGAGAAAGGAGCTTTCCCACACTATGAAGAAATGAGAGAGAAAGGAAAGCCGTACCCATATCCGCCAAGAAGAAACGCTGTTTTACTTGCAGTAGCTCCAACGGCATCCATATCAATTATTGCGGGAACAACATCTTCTATTGATAGTTATTTTTCAAATGTTTTTTCAAGAGATACACTTTCAGGAAAATTCATTGTTGTAAACAAGCAGTTAATGAAAAAACTTGAAGAGCTTGATTTATGGAATGAGGATATGGCTGAAAAGATTAAGGCAAACGGAGGATCTGTTCAGTTTATTGATGAACTTGAGGGAAAGATAGATAAAAGACTGTTTAAAGGAGCTTATGAAATACACCCTAAAAGACAAATTGATATAGCGGCAGCGTTTCAGAAATATATTGATCAGGCAGTTTCTAAATCTATATATATAGAAGAAGATCTTAGAGGGGATATGTTTGAAATTTATATATATGCGTGGGAGAAAGGTCTTAAATCCACTTATTACTGTTTTATAGATAAGACAGTAAAAGGTGAAAAATACACTCAAAAGGTTAATAAAAGAGGGGCAAGAAGAGGTTTTGGTCTTAGAAAATCAGCTTCTGAAGAAAGAGAGATTGTAAAAACAGAGTTGGATATTGAAGATGACTTAGAGCAGATAGAAAGGATGGCAAGAGAAAAATATGGAGATGAGGTTGTTGAAAAAGTTAAGGCAGGAAATATAGATGCATGTCCAACCGACCCTTTGCTAAACAAGATCTGTCCAAGTTGTGAGTAATTCTTGCCCCTTAAAGGGGCACTTTATCTAAATTTAGAGGATTAAAAGGATGATTGAGATAAAAGAAAAAAAGGGACATACAGCATACAATCCGAACGACTACTTTTGTCAGATATGTGTTTATAAATCTTGTCTCAGACAAAACAAAGGAAGAGATATTATAAAAAATAAGCTGAAAAGTATCGAGAAAAAGAAACACAGTTTTAATCTTTAGTTTTTTTGCAAAAACTCAAAAAATATTTCTTTTAAGTCTGAGGAATATCAACATTTTTATAAATATATAAATGGCATGATTTTTGCTTAAATACAATTAACAAATATATGCTAAAGAATAACATGCTTGAATACGAAAGATGTTTTATGGTAAAAATAAGAACATAAAATATGCAATTGAAAATAAAATTAGAATATAATAAAATTTAGGATGGGGTACTTTAAAACTAAATAAAACTATTTTAAGGAGGTTTCAGTATGAAAAAAGTGATGGGTTTAGCAGCAGCAGGATTGTTGGCTGCAGGAGTAGCTAATGCAGGGTCTTTAACAGTAGCAAACAGTGATATCACTCTTTACGGTGGAGTGTCTGCAGGTTATCAGTACTTAACAACAGAACATTCTGCAGGTGGATTGTCAAACAATGACTATTTCAGCGTTAACAACTTTATTGTTGGTCTTAAGAAGGATGCTGACGCAAACAGCCCAATTGGATTTAATGCAGCGTTTGGTAACTTTGCAGTACCAACTGTTATAGCATCATCAAGCACAATTAACAGCAACAATCTAATAGCTTACGGAAAAACAACTTCTTTTATGCCTTGGCTTGCGTATGTAACAATTGCACCTATTCAGGGGCTTTCCGTTGATGCTGGTCTTCTCTGGAATAAGTTTGGTGAAGCACCAATAACAATACTCAACTCTAATATTAATAGGGGAATACTTTTCACAGGTCATCCTGTTCTTTTCCCAGGAGCAAGAGTTAACTATGATGCTGGAGTTGCAAAGGTTTATGTTGGATACAACCAGGGTGGAGGATTACTTCAGGCAGGTGTTTCTGATGCTATTGAAGCAGGTGTAATGTCAGATCTTGGAGCCGCTAAAGTAGGACTCCATGTTTATGACGAATCTCAGGGAAGAAATATATATGTTCTCTGTGCTAAAACAGATCTTGGAGTTGCTAAAGTAGGTGTAGAATTTGATTACACTACTTTAGATGATGCAGCTAAACCTGCAAGTGGTGATGATTCCGCTTATGGTATAGCTGTAAATATAGATCCTGCAATATCATCAACTTTATCTATACCAATAAGAATAGAATATGTTGACAATAAGAACTCAGGAATTTACTTAACAGGTGCAGACAACGCAATGTCGCTAACAGTCACACCAACTTACAAGCCTACTGGAAACACATTTGTAAGAGCTGAAATTGCCTATACTTCAACAGACGCAAAAGTGTTTGTTGACGATTCAGGATCTGCAAAAGACAACAGAACCTATCTCGGATTTGAAGCTGGATTTTTATTCTAAGATAGTTTAGCTATTAAAACTATCAGCCCTGCCTAATACGGCAGGGCTTTTTTATTTTATATTGACTTTTCTACTAAATGATGTAGTATAATAAATAAAACTTGTGGAGGCATGGTATGAAAACCAGACTGTTCTATGTTTTTATAGCAATCTTTCTATTTGCCGGACTTTCTTATGCTGTACAGGGACTTGTAAAACCTGAAAATGTATGTATGGTTAATGACAGGCATCTTGGGGTAAAACAGATTTCTGTTGAAGTAGGTGGCAAAGTTTATTATGGATGTTGTAAGATGTGCGTAAGCAGAATCAGGAATAATGAAAGTATAAGATATGCCGTTGATCCAGTTTCTAAGAAAAAAGTTAATAAAGCTTCAGCTTTTATTCTTGCTTTAAAGGACGGAAGGGTTTTATATTTTGAAAATCTGGAAAACGTAGAGAAATTTTTAAAATCTAAAAATTAGATAAAACCTCCCTGACGGGAGGATATTTTATTTGCTCAGCAGTTCCTGAAGTATCTGATTTACAAGTTTTGGATTTGCCTTTCCTTTAGTGGCTTTCATAACCTGTCCTACGAAGAAACCTATTAATTTCTGATTTCCAGCTTTATACTTTTCAACTTCAGCAGGATGGTTGTTTAAAACTTCCTCAACTATTTTCCTTATTTCTCCTTCATCAGAAACCTGTTTTAAACCTTTTTCTTCAATGATGATTTTTGGAGACTTTCCTGTTTTGAAAACCTCTTCAAAAACTTCTTTACCAATCTTTGATGAGATCTCTCCTTTATCTATCAGCTGAACGAGCTCTGCTATATGTTCAGGTTTTACAGGACTTTCGGTTATATCTATTCCTTCTTCATTCAGTTTTCCAAGAAGCTCATTTATTATCCAGTTTGCTGTAGATTTTGGATTTTTAGAGTAAACTTCAACAGCTTTTTCAAAGAATAAAGCTCTATCTTTATCTGCAACTAAAACTTCAGCGTCATATTCAGTCAGTTTAAGCTCATTTACATATCTTGCAGATTTTTGATCAGGTAGTTCAGGAAGGGTTTTTCTAATTTCCTCTATATATGCTTTTGTTATCCTCACTGGAATCAGGTCAGGATCCGGGAAGTATCTATAATCATGTGCCTCTTCTTTTGTTCTCATAGTGAATGTTTTTCCTGTCTTTTCATCAAAAAGTCGTGTTTCCTGAACAATCTCACCACCTTTTCTTAATATCCTTGCCTGTCTTTCTATCTCATACTCTATCGCCTTCTGGACAAATCTGAATGAGTTTATATTTTTTATCTCAACTTTTGTTCCAAATCTTTCTTCTCCTTTAGGTCTTAGAGATATGTTGACGTCGCATCTAAGCTGACCTTTCTCCATATCCGCGTCAGATACACCTATATACCTCATTATGGTTCTTAATTTTTCCAGATATAATCTCGCGCCGACAGCTGATCTAATATCAGGCTCTGACACTATTTCCATAAGAGGCGTTCCTGCTCTGTTAAGATCAACATAAGAATAACTGCCTTTGTGAATAGTTTTTCCTGCATCTTCTTCCATATGAAGTCTATGAATTCTAATTCTTTCAATTTTATCGTCTATTTTTATATCAATATAACCGTTTGTTGCTAAAGGTTTATCATACTGTGATATCTGGTAACCTTTTGGAAGATCTGGATAAAAGTAGTTTTTTCTTGCAAAAACAGACAGTTCATGAACCTCACAGTTTAGGGCTAAAGAAGCTTTTACAGCATATTCAAGAGCTTTTTTATTTAAAACAGGGAGACTTCCGGGCATCCCAAGACATACAGGACATACATTTGTGTTAGGCTCAGCTCCAAATTCTATTTTACATGAACAAAAACATTTTGTGTCTGTTGACATCTGAACGTGAACTTCAAGACCAATGACCGGTTCAAACTCCATTTTAAACCTCATTATTTTTTATTTATATTGATCTATAAATTTTAAAACAAGTTGTGCAGTATAGCAAAAAATCTTGAAAAAAGTGTTTTATATTTTTTGAACTTAAAAATCTCACTTTTAAAAATGTAAATTTTTTCTACAATTTCAAATATTTATAAAAAATATACATAAAAAATCAAACAGAAAATGAGATTTTAAAATCTGTCAGAAATAGAGGGTAAAAATTTGATGACAAAATTTGTAAGTTATTGGAAAATAATAAACTCGTAATTGAGACTATATTGAGACAAAAGTATTGACAGTTTTTAG
>CAZFKX010000027.1:0-14601 GCA_964519345.1 uncultured Aquificales bacterium | reverse complement strand
AAAGTAGTATCAAAATCACCACCAACCTTATCAAGCTTATTGATAAAACACATTCTTGGCACTCCATATTTATCAGCTTGTCTTCAAACGGTTTCTGTTTGTGGCTCTACACCAGCATTACCATCAAGAACAACTACTGCTCCATCTAACACCTTTAATGATCTTTCTACTTCAGCCGTAAAATCAACGTGACCAGGTGTATCAATAATATTAAGCTGGTATCCTTTCCAGTATGCCGCCGTAGTAGCAGATGTTATTGTAATACCTCTTTCTTTTTCCTGTTCCATCCAGTCCATAGTAGCAGCGCCTTCGTGCACTTCTCCTATCTTATATGTTTTACCTGTATAGAACAGGATTCTCTCCGTAGTCGTTGTTTTACCCGCATCAATATGGGCAACAATACCTATGTTTCTTAATTTTTCAATCGGCACCGGCCTTGCCATTCTCTTATTTCCTCCAAAAATTCTTTTGATTTAAAAGGCTTTTTATTTAAAATCAATTTTTTATTTATTTACCATCTGTAATGGGCAAATGCTTTATTTGCTTCAGCCATTCTATGTGTGTCCTCTTTCTTTTTAACAGCTGCTCCTCTGTTATTGTAAGCATCAAAAAGCTCGTTTGTAAGTTTTTCAATCATTGTGTAGTTTCCCTTACCGCTTCTATTTCTTGCCGCCTCAACAAGCCATCTTAAAGCAAGTGATATCTGCCTTCTAGGGGGAACTTCCATTGGAACCTGGTATGTTGATCCCCCGACCCTTCTCGGTCTCACCTCAAGTACAGGCTTTATATTCTCAATAGCTTTATGGAGAGCTGTTAACGGATCATCTCCTGTTTTCTCGGCTAAATTTTTCATAGCTGTATAAACGATCTTCTCCGCTTTGGATTTCTTTCCATCTTTCATCACTTTGTTTATCAATTTATGAACAAGCACATCCTTATATACTGGATCTGGACTTATTTCTCTTGGTTGTACAGGTCCTTTCCTTGGCATACTTCTTACCTCTTATCCTTTATTTTTCCTTAGGTTTCTTTGTTCCATATTTTGAACGTGACTGTTTCCTATCTTTAACGCCTGCAGCATCAAGGGCTCCTCTAATAACCTTATACCTGACACCTGGCAGATCTTTAACCCTTCCACCTCTAACGAGAACTATTGAGTGTTCCTGAAGATTATGTCCTATTCCAGGAATATAGCATGTAACCTCATAACCGTTTGACAGTCTTACCCTTGCAACTTTTCTTAAAGCAGAGTTAGGCTTTTTTGGCGTTGTTGTATAAACTCTTACACAGACGCCCCTTTTTTGAGGATTCCCCTCTAAAGCAGGTGCTTTAGATTTCTTTTTAACCTTTTCCCTACCTTTTCTTACAAGCTGGTTTATCGTTGGCACACTAATACCTCCTCTAAAATATAAAGACAAGCTAAAATTATAATAAATATTGGATTTTAAGTCAAATATCGTTTTTTTCTTATTTCAAAGTAGGGCAAACACCCAAAGAACAGATATTTTATCACAAGATGTAAGGATAATTAAAGAAATATATACAATTCAAAAAATTTTTCCACATAAAAAAGGGGCATAAGCCCCTATGTCTATTCAGACAGTCTTTCTATCTCTTCCCTTGGAAGTATAGCTTCTACTTCAGCGTACTGCTTTATCCCTGTTCCGGCAGGAACAATATTACCAATTATGACATTTTCTTTAAGTCCTTCAAGTCTGTCTTCCTTGCCTTCAACGGCAGCATCTGCAAGAACTCTTGTCGTTTCCTGGAACGAAGCTGCAGAAATCCAGCTTCTTGTTGATAGAGAGGCTTTTGTAATACCAACAAGAACAGGTTCTGCTTTTGGAGGTTTTCCACCCTCTTCAGCGATCCTCTGTATCTCTTCTTCAAGATCTATTCTATCAACTATCTCATTCAGAAGGAATCTGCTGTCTCCTGGATCTACTATCTTAACTTTTCTAAGTATCTGTCTTATTATTACCTCAAAATGTTTGTCATTAATATCAACTCCCTGAAGCCTGTAAACCATCTGAACCTCTTTAACAAGAAACTTTGCAAGCTCCTCAGGACCCATAATTTTCAGTATATCATGAGGGTTTGGCGTTCCGTCTGTGAGAGGATCACCAGCTTTTACAGTTTCCCCATCTTTTACAATTATAAACTTACCTTTCGCTATAGAATACTCCCTCTGAAGACCTGTTTCTTTATTAAATACAATCACTTTAACCCCTTTTGACTTCAATCTCACTATTCCTTCAAACTCAGCTTTTACAGATCCATCGTCTGTTAAATGCTGCCCTTCCTGAACATGCTGACCATTTTTCACAATAACAAGGGCATCCTTAGGAACGTCATAAGTTTCTGATTTTCCTGTTATTGGATTGTAAACAATAATATCATCTGCATCTTCGTAAATTCTGACAATACCGTCTATTTCCGAAACAATAGCCCTATTTTTTGGCTCTCTTGCCTCAAGAAGCTCTTCAACCCTTGGAAGACCCCCAACTATATCTCTAACTTTAGCAGTTTCCTTAGGTATCTTAGCAATAATATCACCTTCGTTTACTTTAAAGCCTGATTTTACTTCAAGGTAGTTATGGTAAACATCAGCTTTTTCAGCCTCAGAACATGCAGGACATTTATCCCATTTTGTCTCAAGTAGATCCCTTGAAAGCATAAGAATTGTATTTACAGGTAAATCATAAGCGTACTCTTTACCATCGTCTCCCTTAATTATCATCCTTGGTGTATGGAGAACGGCATCTTTAGGTCTCATAAAGCTTATATCCATTATAGTTTTACCAGTTATATTATCCCTTTCTTCTCTAAGTGTAACATCAAGAATAATATCTCTAAGCTCTAACGTTCCTGATTTTTCTGCAATTATAGGAATTGAGAACGGATCCCACTCAACAAGTGCATCTCCCGGTTTGACATTTTGACCTTCCTTTACTTTAAGAACACCTCCGTAAGGAACAGGAAATCTCTCTTTAATTTTTCCATCTTCATCCACTATTTTTATAGCCCCATCTCTGTTAATAACAAGCACTTTTCCTTCTTTGTCTGTGACAGTTTTAACATTCAGAAGTTTTACTATTCCTTCAACAGACGCTTCGTGTTTTGTCTGAACGGCTTTTGCTGTAGCGGCTCCTCCAATATGGAAAGTTCTCATTGTCAGCTGTGTTCCAGGCTCGCCTATAGATTGAGCTGCTATAATACCAACGGCTTCACCAATATCAACAAGTTTTTTCTGTGAAAGATCTCTTCCATAACATTTTGCACAAACACCTCTTTTTTGCTCACACGTTAAAACTGATCTTATCTTTACTTCTTCTATACCTGCATTTTCTATCTCCTGCGCTTTTTCTTCATCTATCTCATCGCCAGCTGATACAATGAGCTCTTCTGTGTAAGGATCATAAATATCCTCTGCTGCATATCTTCCAAGTATTCTCTCTTTAAGAGGAACAACTATCTCTCCACCCTCTATAACAGCCGAAACAATAAGACCATTTAAGGTTCCGCAGTCTTCGTTTGTTATTACAACATCCTGTGCGACATCAACAAGTCTTCTCGTGAGATAACCTGCAACAGCTGTCTTAAGGGCTGTATCTGCAAGACCTTTTCTTGCTCCATAAGTTGAAATAAAGTATTCTACAACTGTTAATCCTTCTCTAAAGTTTGATCTGATCGGCGTTTCAATAAACTCTCCCGAGTGTTTTGCCATAAGACCACGCATACCAGCAAGCTGTCTAATCTGATCTCTGTTACCTCTCGCACCTGATAAAGCCATCATATAAATTGGATTGAAGGTTCCAGGATATTCTTTTTCATTTTCAATCCTTTTTGAGTTTTCAATTTCGTCAAACATCATCTTTGTTACTTCATTTGTAGTCTGCGACCATATATCAATAACTTTGTTATGTCTTTCACCCTTTGTAATAATACCATCAACATACTGCTGCCATACTCTTTCAGCCTCTTTCTCTGCTTTTCTTACAATCTCCCACTTTTTAGACGGAACCACAAGATCATCTATAGCTATTGATATTCCAGCTCTTGCTGCATACTCAAAACCAAGAGCTTTTACCTTATCAAGAGTGTCAACGGCAATCTCGTTTCCAAATTGATCGTAAATCTCGGAAATTATCTTTGATATCTTTTTCTTATCAACAGTTTCATTAACAAATTTATAATCGTCAGGTAAAACGTTGTTAAATATTAATCTCCCAACAGTTGTTTCAACAACTTTACCATCCTTCTTAACCTTTATTTTCGCAAGAAGATCAATTTTTCCAAGCTCATGTGCAAGTATAGCCTCATTCTCGTCCGCAAAAACCTTTCCTTCTCCCTTAGCTCCATCTATAGCCTGGGTCATGTAGTGAGTGCCGAGAATTATGTCCTGAGAAGGCATAGTAATAGGTTTTCCATGTGCCGGAGAAAGTATATTCTGGGTAGAAAGCATAAGTATGTAAGACTCTATCTGTGCCTCAACAGAAAGAGGAACGTGAACAGCCATCTGATCTCCGTCAAAATCGGCATTGAAAGGAGGACAGACGAGAGGATGAAGCTTTATAGCTTTACCCTCAACAAGTTTTGGTTCAAAAGCCTGAACTGACATTCTGTGAAGTGTTGGAGCTCTATTTAGTAAAACAGGATGCTGTTTAACAACCTCTTCAAGACACTCCCAGACTTCAGGTGCTTTCTCTTCTACCATCTTCTTGGCATTTTTTATTGAGGTAGCATAACCCTTTTCCTCGAGTCTTCTGTATATAAAAGGTTTAAAAAGCTCTAAAGCCATTATTTTTGGGAGACCGCACTCATGCATCTGAAGATCAGGACCAACAACAATAACTGAACGTCCGGAGTAGTCAACCCTTTTTCCAAGGAGGTTTTGTCTGAATCTTCCCTGCTTACCTCTTAAAGAGTCAGAGAGAGATTTTAAAGGTCTATTATTTTGAGTAACTATTCTTCCTCTTCTCCCATTATCAATAAGAGCGTCAACAGCTTCCTGAAGCATTCTCTTTTCGTTTCTTATTATTATCTCCGGTGCATCAAGCTCTATAAGTCTCTTAAGTCTGTTGTTCCTGTTTATAACTCTTCTGTATAGATCATTTAGATCTGATGTCGCAAATCTTCCTCCATCAAGGGGTATCAATGGTCTTAGATCTGGTGGTATAACTGGTATAACATCAAGGATCATCCATTCAGGTCTGTTTCCTGATTTTATAAATCCTTCTATAAGTCTTAGCCTTCTTACAAGTTTTTTTAATTTTTGTTCTGCAACTTCCTTTAAAATAGTCTGTCTAACACTCTCTTTTATAACGTCAAAAACAGGTATATCAGGATTTTTTTCCCTGTAATCTTTATAAAGTTTTTCTAATGCTGCAGGGCCTCTATCTATATCAAATGCATCCTCTCCAAGTTCTTCCTTCAGTTTATCTGCCTCTTCTTTATGTATTATCTGACCTTTTAAAAGCTCTGTATCTTTAGGATCTATTACAGCAAAATAATCTTTTGTAAAAATAGCATCTATCTCTTTATCTGTAGGAAGTATCTCTCCAAACTTAAATCCAACTTCGGTAAGTCTTCTCGCTATCTCAGATATAACTTTTTTATAAAGTCTTTCCTGAGTATTTTTGAATTCAGGTCCAAGTTCATCATAGCCAACAGCATAAGATTTCATCTCCTTTCTGAGCTTAAATGCATAGGCCTCAAGATCAAGTCTTGATAGTATATCTTTTACCTTTTCTGCCCCCATCCCATATTCGTATTTTTCTGAATGTTCATACTCATAAGCTTCTCTAAATTCCTCCTCGGACTTAACAAACAGTCTGACGTACTTTGTCAAAGCTCCATCCATCAAAGGAATTGTACTTGGATCATTTTCAAATGCCTCTTCTTCCTCTTCTTCAGGATGCTCAACAATAAGATAAGACTCAAAATAGATAACCCTTTCTATATCCCTTGAGGTAAGTCCAAGTAAATTTCCTATTTTAGACGGTGTCGATTTTAGATACCATATGTGTGCAACGGGAGAAGCAAGTTCTATATGCCCAAATCTTTCCCTTCTAACATCAGATCTTGTTACCTCAACACCACATCTATCACATATAGTTCCTTCATACTTTTTCTTTTTATATTTTCCACATAAACATTCGTAATCTTTAACAGGACCAAATATTTTTGCACAGAAAAGACCATCCTTTTCAGGCTTTAAAGTCCTGTAATTTAATGTTTCAGGTTTCTTAACCTCTCCATGAGACCATTCTCTTATTCTTTCTGGAGAAGCAAGGGTAAGTCTTATACTTTCAAACGGCATTAAGCCTTTTGCTTTGTTTTCTTCTATCAAGGTTGTAAACCTCCTTAAAAAAGTTTAAAAGGGAGGAAGACCTCCCTTAATTAAAGCTCCTTTTTCTTGCTTTTTGAAACGATATCAACTTGATCACAGGCCTGCTTTTCACCATCTTCCATATTACACTGAACATCAAGAGCAAGTGCCTTAAGCTCTCTTACAAGAACTTTAAATGACTCGGGAACTCCAATATCGTAATAGTACCTTCCTTTAACGATTGACTCATAAACTCTTTTTCTTCCTTCAATATCATCCGATTTTACTGTTAGCATCTCCTGAAGTGTATAGGCGGCTCCGTGAGCTTCCAGTGCCCACACCTCCATCTCACCAAATCTTTGACCACCAAACTGTGCTCTACCTCCAAGTGGCTGCTGTGTAATAAGGGAGTAAGGTCCTGTTGATCTTGCATGAATTTTGTCGTCAACCATATGAATAAGTTTAAGCATGTACATATAACCGGCTGTAACTTCAAGATCAAAGGGTTCACCTGTTCTACCATCTATAAGTTTCATTTTTCCTGTATCTTTGAATCCTGCTTTTTTTAACATTGTTTTTATATCTTCTTCAGTGGCACCTTCAAAAACAGGGGTTCTAACAGGAATACCTATCTCACCAAGATCCTTAATGACAGCCTTCAGTGTCTCATCATCAAGAGACTCAAGGTATTTTCTTAGTTCCTTAATATCTTCTTCTCTATATTTTTGAGCAAGTTCGCCAGCTGTATCATTTGCTATTTCATAATACTCTATTATCTTATCAATCAATTTATCTTTAGTGCTTAATTTTTTAAGTTCTTCATGAAGCTTTTGACCCAACTTTTTAGCGGCAAGTCCAAGATGAGTCTCAAGTATCTGTCCAACATTCATACGGGAAGGAACACCAAGAGGATTGAGAACAATATCTACTGGAGTTCCGTCTTCCATGAACGGCATATCCTCTTCCGGAAGAACAACAGATATAACACCTTTATTTCCGTGTCTTCCTGCCATTTTATCTCCAACTTGGATTTTACGTTTCTGAGCTATATAAACCTTAACCAACTCATTAACACCAGGTTTTAGATCTGATCCTTTCTGGACTGCTGCTTTTTGTTTTTCATATATGTTTTCCCACAATTCTATCTGGAGTTTTGCCTTTGAAACGATTTTTTCAACATCTTCTGCAACTTTTTTATCCGCAAGGAAACCTGATGGATTTACAACAATAAACCTTAAGATAGCATCTACACTCTTCTCGGTGATTTTTTCTCCTTTTTTGACAACAACTTTACCTGCAACTTTTATATCTCTTGGAACTTTCTGTCCTATTATTAATTCTCTGACAAGTTCATCTCTTCTTGCCTGTATAAATCTTTTCTTTTCTTCAAGCTCTTTCTCAAGGCTGTTTATCTCTTCTTCAGCAAGCTGTTTTAAATATCTGTCTTCTTTTTTGCCTGTCTTCTTTCTTGCAAAAACCTGTACATCAATAACTATACCTTCAACACCTGCTGGAACTCTTAAGGAAGAGTCTTTAACTTCAGATGCCTTTTCTCCAAATATGGCAAGTAAAAGCTTTTCTTCTGGTGTAGGTTGAGTTTCTCCTTTTGGCGTTACCTTACCAACGAGAATATCTCCCGGTTTTACATAAGCCCCTACTCTGACAATTCCATGTTCGTCAAGATTTGCAAGAGCTTTTTCTGAAACGCCAACTATATTTCTTGTAATTTCCTCAGATCCAAGTTTTGTTTCCCTTGCCTCGCACTCAAACTCTTCTATATGAATAGACGTAAAAACATCATCTTTAACAAGTCTTTCAGAAATTACTATAGCATCCTCAAAGTTATATCCCCTCCACGGCATAAACGCTACAAGAACATTTTTACCAAGGGCAAGTTCACCCCTGTAAGTTGATGTTCCATCAGCTATGATCGCACCTGCTTCTACTTTATCCCCTCTTCTTACAAGAGGTCTCTGGTTCATACATGTTGCCTGATTTGAACCTTTAAATTTCATAAGTTCGTAAACATCAAGTCCGATATCAAGAGGATCGTCCTGATTGATCTCTTCTGGATTTACTTTTATCACTATTCTATTACCTGAAACAGATTCAACAACGCCACCTCTCCTTGCAACCACAGCAGCACCGCTGTTCTTAGCTACAATTTTTTCCATTCCTGTTCCAACAAGAGGATATTCCGTTTTTAGTAAAGGCACTGCTTGACGCTGCATGTTTGATCCCATTAACGCCCTGTTAGCATCATCATGCTCAAGGAAAGGAATTAACGATGCTGAGACAGAAACAACCTGTTTTGGAGATACATCCATATAATCAACTTCCTTAGGATCAACAAGACGTATATCGCCTTTTGCCCTTGCTAAAACCCTTTCTGCAAGGAAGTTACCCTCATCATCTACAGGAGCATTAGCCTGAGCTATCACATACTTTTCTTCATCATATGCAGCAAGATACTCTATCTCATTCGAGACCTTACCATCTTTAACCTTTCTATAAGGTGAAACAAGAAATCCAAACTCATTTATTGTTGAGTAAACTGTCATTGAAGATATAAGTCCTATATTCTGTCCTTCAGGCGTCTCAATAGGACATACTCTTCCATAATGTGTAGGATGAACATCCCTTATCTCAAACTTTGCACTGTCTCTCGTTAAACCTCCTGGACCAAGCGCTGAAAGCCTTCTTTTATGTGTGAGTTCTGCCAGTGGGTTTGCCTGATCCATGAACTGTGAAAGCTGTCCTCCTTTAAGAAACTCAAGTATAGAACCTGTTACGTATCTTGGATTTACAATATCTGCTGCTTTAAGATTTGGATCTTCAATATCAACAGTAGCCACTCTATCTCTAAATGCTTTGTTCATTCTCACAAGACCAAGTCTGGCTTGATTTTCAAGAAGTTCTCCAACAGGTCTGACCCTTCTATTTCCAAGATGTGCTATATCATCAAGTTCTTTTTTTCCTAATCTTATCTCAAGCAAATATTTGACAATAGCAACAACATCTGGGAGAAGTATAAATCTTGCTTCATCATCAAGATACTGTTCAACTTTTATCTCTTTAAACTTTAGCTTTTTAAGTTTTTCTATAATAGATTGGTCTATTTTTGTCCCTGCCTGTAAGATATCTTTACCAACCTTTACATCTTCAGCCAGAGCAAGAGGTGGATATTTTTCAAGAAGAGCATCAAGATCAAGAGGTTTAATGGTCTTAGGTATATCATGAACTTTAGCATTTATTTTGACCCTACCAACCTTAGATAGATCATATCTTTGATGATCATAAAATACACTGTTGAATAGTTCATTAGCTCTTTTTAAAAATGCCTTAGGATCCATAACAGCAGTATCTGTAGGACGCATCTTTCTGTAAATATCTACCCTTGCTGCATCCTGAAATGTAAACATGGCATTTATCTGAGGTTCATCTTTTTTAAGGGTTTCAATCACTATATTCCCATATGGAGATTTCCTGAAAACAAGAGGAGATATAGCAACAATATCTTCTAAGTTTATTCTGTCATCTAACAGATATTTCTCTAAATTCTGAGGTTCAACAGCTTTTTCATGTCTTATTAATACTGCGTTTCCTTTCTCATCCTGCTCTTCAACCGTATATGTTATGAATATCTCGTCATTTTCAAGCTCTTTAACAAGATCATCTATGTTGTAAACCACACCAGTATTTTCGTCTATATACTCTCCATCTTTTTTAATAAATCTCTTAACATCTGAGTAAAAAGCCTTAAGTATCTTATATGCAGAATCAAGTCCAAATGCTCTTAATATTGTTGTTCCAAGAAGTTTCCTTCTATCTATTCTTGCATTAAATATCTCAACATTAGTAGCATGTTCAAACTCAAGTCTCGAACCTTTTTCTGGAATAATACTTCCTTTATATATTATTCTTGTTAAGATATCTTTTGTTTTATCTTCCTTAGCTTCAAAAAATATACCTGAAGATCTAATAAGCTGTGATACTACAACCCTTTCACTTCCATTTATAATGAAATACGCTTTATCGGTAAGAAGAGGTATATCACCAAAGTAAACCTTATGTCTCTTTATAGTTTTTGGCGTTATCTCTCCTGTAGATGGATCAACATGATTAACTATAAGCTCAAGAAGAACTCTAAGCGGTGCACTGTATGTAAGGCCTTTATACTTACATTCCTCTATACTGTTTTTCTCCTTATAAATAAGAACTCCACCGCAGTTTGGACATGGAACATCAGGACCGCCAACAACATCTTCTGGAAGCGGTTTTCTACATTTACCACATTCCCAATCTCCTATCTCATAAGCTATATATCTTATTTCTATCTGTCCGTTTGGATCTTCAAATGGGAACGAAGTTCTAAATATATTTTCCAATCCTTTATTTTCCCTTCCATAAGGATTCCTGTTAAACTGAACAAAGTCTTCAAAAGATTTTTTCTGAACGTGTAATAGATCAGGTGGGGATATTACCTCTTTTCTTCTTGAAAGATTTTTTCTTAATGGATTGAAGGGTAAATGTTTGATATTTCTCATATTTCACCACCTTCTATGATATTGTTTATTTTAAACTGTATTAAAATGAATAAAGGCAGACCATATCATTAAAGGTCTGCCTTCTTTAGATAAACTGCCGTTATCTTTTTCCTGTATTGCAAATTACTTAACTTCGACAGTAGCACCTGCCTCTTCAAGCTTAGCTTTAATCTGTTCAGCTTCTTCTTTAGAAACACCTTCTTTAATAGCCTTTGGTGCAGAATCAACGAGCTCTTTAGCTTCTTTAAGTCCAAGCCCTGTGATCTCTCTAACAACTTTAATAACATTAATCTTTTTATCACCTGGACTTTGTAGAATAACGTCAAATTCTGTTTTTTCCTCTGCAGCGGCGCCTGCAGCAGCTCCACCTGCTGCTGGAGCAGCAGCCACCATAGCAGCAGCAGAAACTCCAAACTCTTCCTCTAATTCTTTAACAAGCTCAGCAAGCTCTAAAACAGTCATGTTTTTAATAGCTTCTTTGATCTCTTCTTTTGAGATTGTTGCCATAGTATTTAAACCTCCTTAAAATTTTTCAGTTTATTAATTAACCCTGTTTTTCTTTTTCTTCTTTAATAGCGTTAAGTACCATAACAGCTTTCTGTGGTACAGCATTAAGCACACGTACGAAGTTTGTAACAGGTGCCATCATAGTAGCAAAGAGCTGTGCAAGCAGTTCTTCCCTGCTTGGCAGCGAAGCAAGTGCATCAATTCCTTCAGCTGAAACAAACCTTCCCTCGACAAGACCTGCTTTAACTTTTGCTGCTTCATTTTCCTTTAAGAATTCTTTTAAAGCTTTTGCAGCCGCAACAACATCCTCATAGGCAAACACAACTGCAGACGGCCCTTTGAAAATATCAATTTTATCATACAACTGTGTGCCATTGCAAGCTCTGTAAAGAATTGTATTTTTTATAACTTTTATCTCTGCATTATTTTTCCTGATCTCTTTTCTAAAATCAGCCATTGAGTTTGCATCAATACCTGTAAAATCAAAAATAACCATAAGCTTTGCTTTGTCTATATTTTCCTTTATCTCCTCAACAAGCTGTTGTTTTTTTGCAACAGATCTTCTTATAACTGCTTCTGACATTTTCTATTCCTCCAATCTATGCTGCTTTAGCTTCTAAACTTCTTAATATTGAGAGCACATCAAGTTTAACAGACGGACTCATTGTGGTCTTCATCACTATATTCTTTATATACTGTCCTTTCAGTCCTGAAGGCTTGAGCTTCTGCACTGTTTCAATAACTTCAAGAGCATTTTCAACAAGCTTACTGTTATCAAAAGATATTTTTCCTATAGGAATATGTAAGTTGCCTGTTTTATCAACTTTAAACTCTACTCTACCTTTTTTAGCCTCAGCAACAGCTTTTCTAACGTCCTGTGTTACAGTTCCAACTTTTGGATTTGGCATAAGACCTCTTGGACCTAAAATCCTACCTAACTTAGCAACCTTAGGCATCATATCTGGTGTTGCTATAACAACATCAAAATCCAGCCAGTTTTCATTGAGTATTTTATTTATAAGATCTTCTCCACCAACATAATCAGCTCCAGCTTCTTCAGCTTCTTTAACTTTTTCGCCCTGTGTTATAACAAGAACCTTAAGTTCTTTACCCAATCCGTGGGGAAGAACTACAGAACCTCTAACCATCTGATCCGCATATTTTGGATCAACCCCAAGCCTAAATATAAGCTCTACTGTTTCGTCAAATTTTCTTTGAAGCAGATCTTCCATCTTTTTTAATATATCAACAGCTTCTTCAATTGAGTAAAGTTTATCTTTATCAACCAATTCAAGAGCTTTTAAGTACTTCTTTCCTCTTTTTGCCATGGCTATGCCTCCAATCCTTCTACTTCAATTCCCATTGAACGGGCTGTTCCAGCTATAATTTTCATAGCAGCTTCTATATCTTCAGTGTTTAAATCTTTCATCTTTATCTCGGCGATCTCTTTTATCTGTTCCTTTGTAACTTTCCCAACCTTTTCTCTCTTTGGATCTGAAGCACCCTTTTTTATTCCTGCTGCCTCTTTAAGAAGATATGAAGCAGGCGGCGTTTTCAGTATAAATGTAAAAGATCTGTCTGCATACACTGTAATAACTACCGGAACAATAGTTCCAGGTTTCATTTCGGATGTGGCAGCATTAAAACTTTTTACAAACTCCATTATATTTACACCATGCTGACCTAATGCGGGACCAACAGGTGGTGACGGAGAAGCTTGCTGAGCTGGAATCATCAGCTCAATCGTACCTACAACTTTTTTTGCCATAAAAAATACACCTCCTTGAGTCTTTTAGATCTTTTCCACCTGGGAGAACTCAAGTTCAACCGGTGTTGATCTTCCAAATATTGATATTGCAACAACTAATTTCTCTTTTTCAGGTATAACTTCTTCAACAACCCCTGTAAAGTTCATAAATGGACCTTCAATAATTCTTACCTGATCTCCTTTCTGGAACAGGAGTTTCTTGACCTTTGGAGCTCCTTTCTGTATCTGACTGAGCACTTTTTCTATATCCTCGTCTTTAAGAGGAACTGGCATTCCACCCGCACTTACAAAACCTATTATAAAAGGAGTTTTCTTAATTAGATCTATCAGATAATCATTAAGTTCTGCTTTGATCAAAAGATATCCCGGAAAAACTTTATTCTCAAGGACAATGCGCGCTTCTGTTTTATTTTCTTTACACTGAATTTTTTGGCCGGGCTTTGATATGGGACTGTGTGCAACACACTGCTCGTCTCCCTCAACACTTTCCAGAACTCTTACTCTTCCATCTTCTATTAGAAACTTTGTAATTCCCTTTTTTCCCATAACATCTATTTCTCTATTTGCACCCTTTAGCGAGAGCTTGTATTTTTCTTTACCGAGAGCCTTTATTACTACTTTTTCCTCAGCGGGAACAAGAACATCATCAACGAGATGCTTCATATTGTTCATCTCAAGCATCTTAACAAGATTCTCTTTCGCCCTTATTTCAAGGTTTGACTGTGTATAAAGGGCATACCATTTCTTTTTATTTTCCTTTTTTTCTTCTTTGCCCGCTTCCATATTTTCAAAATTTTCATTCTGTTTCATCTCTTCAGACATTCAGCTCTTACCTCTTTTATTTGTAAAGGAAGTTAAATATCCTATCAAAAAGGATATCTAATCCCCATAAGTAAACAGCTATTATTAAAGTAAAGACTATAACAGCTATGGTCGCAGTCCTTACAAGCTCTTTAGAAGGCCATGTTACCTTCTTAAGCTCATCTCTAACTTCCTTAAGAAATTTAATTCCTTCACCTATATTCAACATGTCTCTCCTAATATGGATACAGCGGGGCAAGGAGGACTCGAACCCCCAACCTGCGGATTTGGAGTCCGCTGCTCTGCCAAGTTGAGCTATTGCCCCTTCTAAAACTACTTTATCTCCCTGTGTAATGTATGTTTTCTACAAAACTTGCAATACTTTCTGAGCTCAAGTCTGTCAGTATGTTTTCTCTTATTTTTCGTTGTTGTGTAATTTTTCCTTTTACATTCCGTACAAGCTAAAGTTATTATCTCTCTCGGCATTACACTTTCCTCATTATTTGTTATTCAATTATTTGAGTAACTACACCAGCACCAACAGTTCTACCACCTTCTCTTATAGCAAATCTCATCTGTTCTTCTATAGCTACTGGCTCCATTAACTCTACTGTCAATTCTACATTGTCCCCTGGCATTACCATCTC
>CAZFKX010000026.1:0-154435 GCA_964519345.1 uncultured Aquificales bacterium | reverse complement strand
AGATATAGATAGATACACAAAAGAACTTGCCTCAGGTAAAAAGATTCTGTCTCCTTCTGACAATACTATTGATACTGTCAGATCTCTAAGATTCAAAAGGTTAAATAATGATATAGAAACGTACAACAGGAATATAGATCTTGTCAAAGGAACTCTTGATGTGGCAGAATCAACGCTTGGAAATATTGTAAATGCAGGACAGGAAGTTAGGGTTGAAATTATAAGACTTATGAATACAGGTGTTCTTGATTATGAAGATGCCCAGATACTGAGAGACTATCTAAACTCTCTAAGGGATTATATTATAAACCAGGCTAATGTTTCAATTGGAGACTCAAGGATCTTTGGTGGGGTAAAATCACAGATTGATCCATTTGATCCTAATACAGGTGTATATCAGGGGGAGACTGTGGAAACAACAGTTCCTGTGGCAAAAGGTGTTGAGCTCAATACAACGTTTAACGGTCAATCTTATCTTGGTGTGAATACAAATACAGGAAAGATGGCTATGGTAGATGCTATAGATGAGATAATATCAATCATTGATGGAGCTTCTGCTTCACCTCCAACAAGAAGTCTTGAGGAAATAAATACAGCAACAATAAATGTAACTGTAGATGGAAAAAATTACGGAAATGTGTCTATACTTGAAGCCTTTGATATAGGACTTGATAAGGTAATGCAGTACAGATCAAAAATAGGAGAGCAGATGGTTATAGCAGATAATCTTAAGATTCAAAATGATACGATGAGAGTGAATTTTTCTGAGCTTATATCAAAGCTTGAAGATTCCGATTATGCAGGTGTTATATCTGAGCTTGAGAAATCAAAAACAGCTTATGAGGCACTTCTTGCATCTATAGCACAAAATAAAGATCTCAGTCTTTTGAAATTTATAAAGTAGCTATCTATCATATCTTTTTACATTTTCCTTGTTTGATATCTTGTCTATTATACTTTCCTGTTTTTTACCAATCATAATTTTTACGGCCTCTATCTTTTTTATAATATCGGATATATAAAAATCATCTATATCTTCAAAATTCATATCTTTTAATTTTTTAAAAAAGATATCAAGTTTTTCAAAGTCGTCATTTTGAAGAGCTGTAAAAATACCGTCAAAAATTTGATCTAACTCTTTGATTCTATCTCTTCCCATGCTGATCTTAAAGTCTCCAGTATTTCTATTATATCTTTGATAAGTTCTGTATCATTTTTGGCATGTGCCTCAAGAAGTTTGTTGTATGCAAAGCCATATAGATCTTTTAGATTCTTTGCTATTTCTCCTCCTTTTTCTATATCCAGTGCAGCATCAAGGGCAAGTATTATATCTGTTGCTTTCTGTATATTTTCAACCTTTTCTTTTATGTTATTGTTTTTTATGTCCTCAACAGCCTGTTTAAGAGATACTATAGCTTTATCATAAAGCATTATTATCTGTTTTAGTGGAGATGCTGTTTCAATATCCGTTTTGATATAAATATCGTAGGGATTTGTCATTTTTATAAACCTCCTGATTTACTGAGTCTGATCTGTCTGATTTGTAAATAGGGAAGATAATCTGAGTCTTAGGTCTTCCATCTCAGCCATATAGACCTGCAGTGCTATAAACTGCTTTCTTAATATCTCTATCTCTGCATCTATTCTTTTTGTATCAATCTCGATCTTTTTTTCTATAGCTTCTATCTGTTTGTCATATCCCTTTTCTTTTGATTTTAGAGGACCGTAGGGATCCAGAACAGAATAGAAATAATCTCTCAAGTTTTTATCAAGGTCTGATATTTTTGTCTGAACAGTGGAAGGATCTGTTTGCAACTTGTTGTCCAGCTCTGTATTATTAATAGAAATATGACCCGTATCCTTATCAACATTTATTATGCCAAGTTCCATTAATGGCGTGAGTCCGTTGAATATCTGGGATCTTATAGACTGTAATGTATAATCGCCTGAAAGTACCCCTTCCTTAGATGTATTTGTCTGAACAAAATCAACTATTTCGTTGTACTTGTTTACAAATTCCTGCAGTTTATCTTTAAAAGGCTGATAATTCTTCCCAATAGTTACATTAACAGGGGAAGATGTTGTGCTTTTTGCCTCAATAACAACACCAGGAAGTACTGAATTAAATGTGTTTGTACTGCTTTCAACAGTTGTTCCATATATACTTATCTGTGCATTTTGTGCCGTCTGAACATTATTAAAGCCACCAAGGGCGTCGGTTAAGCTTCCAGTTCCTGTTAGAGAGTCTGTTATTGTTACAGTATTTCCTGAGCCTGTATCAAGTCCTTTTACCATGAGTCTGTAATTAATGCCGTCAAAGAATATGGATGCAGACAGGTTTGCATTACTGCTCTGAAATTGTGTGTTAAGTTTATCAACAATAGATTGTAAAGAGTCCGTATTGTCGTAGCTTACTGTGTAGTCTGTTCCCTGATATGACACAGTTAGCGAGCCAGAAGATAGAGATGTTATAGCTGTATCTTTATCAGAAACACCTCCTCCTGTAAGCCATACGTCATTTTTTGCAAGCTGTGTTACGGATATATCTAAATTGCTCTCGGATACTTTAGTAGGATCTGTGATTGTTACGGAAATTGCTGTTTCGTCTGATATACTGACCGACTTTTCAGCAAAAAGTGTAGGAGAAACAAGATCTTCAAATATTCCCTGAATATCTTTTATAAGCGTTCTATAGTTAGCCACAGCATCTTTTTTTTGCTGTATGATGGATTCTCTTTCCTGTAAAAGAAATATCTGCTGACTTTTTATATACTGCATCTGATCGAGTATCTGCTGATAATCAAAATTACCAGCAAGATTGCTAAAATATATTTCTCCGGCCATAATCCTACACCTCTTTCCTGAAAAGTAGGCCAACTAATTCATCTATCCTTTTCGCAAGTTCAAGCAGATATTCTGGAGGTATCTGCCTTACAACCTCATTCGTCTTTTTATCAATAATCTTTATAACAGGCTCCTGTAAGTCTTTATCAATCTCAATTTTCAGATACTTATTCATATAATCAAATTTTTCTTTTATATCTTTAAGAAGCGATTCTATCTGATTTTTATCAAGTTTTTTTAATTCTTCTCTTAGCTGCTGATTTATTTCATTTTGTACTTTTACCTTGTTATTTTGAGATGTGACAGATTTTGCACCGCCTTGAACGAGCGTGTTGTCAAGCATATTATTGATATTTTTTATGTCCATGGCTTTCCCTTCCATATTTGATTATGAGGGGGAATAAATCCCCCTTTTATAAATATAAGGACTATCTGAGTAACTGTAAAACCATCTGAGGAACCTGATTTGCCTGAGCAAGCATAGCGGTACCAGACTGCATAAGGATTTGATATTTTGTGAAGGAAGACATCTCTTTTGCCATATCCACATTTCTTATTCTTGATTCAGCTTCTGATGTATTTATTCTTTGTGTTTCATTGTTTGAAATAATCTTTTCAAGTTCTATCTGATATGATCCAAGCTTTGCATTTAGATCATCAACAGCTTTTATAAGGTCGTCAACGGTCTGAACAGATGTGTTTGCAGCGGTAGATGAAGTTACATCTATTGAGTAGGTGGTTGCTCCTATCTGAACTGTTGATGCAACACTTCCTGTAGCACCTGCTGTCGCTGTTGCAATGCCAATGGATATCTGTAAGTTCTGATTTGTTCTTCCTCCGTAGTGTATATTGAAGCTTGTAGCAAGAGAGGCAATAGTAGCAAATAGTTTTATTCCGTTAAACTCTGTGTCAGAAAATATCTTGCTTATAGCGTCAACAAGGGAGTTAATATCCTGCTGTATCTGAGTTCTTGCATTTGAATCGAGAGTGTTTGATGCCTGAATAACTTTGGATTTAACATCGTTAAGTATGTTGTAAACCTCTGTTAAAGATCCCTGTCCTATCTGGGCAATACTAACACCGTCTTGAGCGTTTCTTGTTCCCTGTTCAAGAGAAACAGCATAAGTTTTAAGCTGATCTGCTATATACAGTCCTGCGGCATCGTCAGCAGCTCTGTTGATTCTATAACCTGTAGCAAGTCTTTCCAGTGATTTGTTCATGCTGAACTCTGTTTTTTTCAGGTTGTTTAGTGTAAAATCAGCCTGGTAGTTGTAGTTAATTCTTAAAGCACCCATAACTGGTTACCTCCGATAAAGTGTTTTTGTTGATTTCTATTATCGGAGATGATTTATAATTTTTTAGTAAATTTAATAGTTTTTATTTATTTTTAAGGAGTTTTTCCAGTATCTCTCCATTAAGATAAGGTTTTATAAGCTTTAGATCTTCTCTTATTTTTAATAAACCTTCAAGAACTCTGCTTTTTAGATCTTCTATTATCCTGTCATTATTTTCAGAGTATGTTATACCAATTTTGTACATATACATCAGAACGGTTTTCATACTTCCTGATAAAAGGACATAAGGAATATTGTATCTTTGATAATCTAATATGAGCTCATAAGATTCTTTTATAAAGTAAATAAGATTTTTAAAGTTTTTTATATCACTTTTCTCAATATATCTTATGAAGTCATCCAACATATTTATAGATATGGTGTAATAATCTGATATATCGGGATTTATTATTCTGTTGTAATCCTCTGAAAAAAGGGATTTTATATTTTCTAATATCTTATCTTTTTCTATCTCAGGAATATTTATCTCGGCTGGATTTTTTACAGGTATAGCATTTTTGATTCTGGCTCCATCAGAGCAGTTGAAAAATTTTCTGTCATTAAAGTGACTTATAAGAATCTCAAGATGTTCTTTTGACCACAGAAGTATATCATTGGTAAAAACAGTTCCGCCAAAATTGCCTTCTGTCTCAAGGTAGTTATCCATAAACTCTTCAATATATTTAAACTCCTTACTGTCAAATATAGTTCCCGATACATGTTTTTTGTTTTTTTCTTTAAATCCCATATCTGTTCCAAAAAATATTATATTTTCAAAACCAGATATGATTGATATAGATGTTGCACTATTTGTTACAGTAGGGGATATGGCAGGTGGAATTAAAGAAGGCTTTAGCAACTGTGTATGTATAGATCCTTCTCTAAAGAAAAGGTAGCTATTCCTGAACATTTTTTTTATATCTGGATGTATAACATCTGCAGCTATAAGATCTATATTTTTTAAATATTCTGAAGGAAGCTTCTCAAGAATTTCCTTTCTAATTGTTTCTCTCTCAAGTTCTATATGGAAATCCGGAATTATTCCTTCTTTATACAGTTTGTGAATAGCTGTTCCGCAAGAAAAAATTACAGCTCTACTACTGTTTTTCCTTATAAAATCAATATCTTTTTCAAGAGAAGGTCCCGAAGCTATTATAAAAGCTGTAGAATTTTTTATTTTTTTGGATGGTCTATAAAGGTAGGAAGACTTATCTTTAAGATTTTCAATTCCATGTTTAAGTGCTATCTTTTCGTCATCGTAAAATCCCCATCCCTTTATTGAAAGGTATATTGCCTTTTTCAGATTAAAATCAAAATTTTCACAGTAAGGATTATTTTCATACAGTTTTATCTTTGCAATAAAAGGTACTAATACAGGGTTGTTTGATGTTAACACGTTTTTTATCGATCTCCTGATTATATCTTCATTGTTTCCAATGATAAGATACATTTTGTAGTTTTCAAACATATTTCTATAGTCAATATTGAAAAGAGAAACTACAAATTTATATGGATCAGGTTCGTACACAATTATAAGATCCGTTTTTATCTCATCTGTAAGATCATTTAATATTCTACCTGTCCCAAGACCGTTAATAAAAACAACAGGGAAATATCTGTGTTTTAAGATGGTTTTTGAGAAATCACTTTTTATCCTTTCAGGATTTAAATCTATATCCATACTTTCTATCAGTCTTGAGTGTAGATAATTTTTTAAATTTTTATTTTCTTTATACTGGGGAAAGTAAAAAGCAAACTCAAGATTACTGAAGAGTATTTTTTTGATGTCTTTTTCTTCAATGTAAAGACTGTTTGCTGTCTTAATTACGAATTCTTTATCTGTCTGTGAGTAGGTTATGTCTGATATGGAACAGTCTTTTATAAAATTGTAAATATTAGGTTTTTTATCTTTAAAGTATTTTATGTTTTTTTTATAGATTTTCATTTTGTTTCTCATATCTTTCTCCTAAAAATATTTCCGCTATTTTCAGATCTATATGATCATCTATATCAACAGAACTTTCCCTGTCCATAATGTACGGAATAGTTTCCTCTGGAAATAAAGTTCTGTTTTTAAGGAGTTTATCTATATCATATATATATATAGCACCATTTGGAATATAGAAAACAGGCATATCCTGACGCCTGTAATACTCCATATTAAATGCAGGTTCGAGAAAGCCTGATCTATTAATTTTCTGCATCCAGAAAGGCTTTTCTGAAACCTCTTTGACACTAATGACAGCTGTTGCCCTTTTTTCTATAAATAATTCAATAGCTTCATCTATGTGTCTATTATTACGTAATGGAGATGTTGGCTGAAGCAGAACAAGAATATCTGGAGCATCATATTTCAGGTGATAAAAGACAACATCCTTAGTTGGTGCATTATCTGTTGAAAGCTCTGAAGGCCTGATATAAGGAATTTCCGCACCATATCTTTTTGAAATATCTGCTATATTTGGATCATCTGTTGAAACATATATCTTTTCTATATATTTACTTTTCTTTGCTGCTTCAATAGTCCACGCTATAAGAGGTTTTCCTGCCAGTTCAACTATATTTTTTTTTGGTATTCCCTTACTTCCACCTCTTGCTGGAATAAGAGCATGGATTTTTTTAACCAAGATAGAAACTCCTAATCTATAACAAGCTTTTCAAGTGCTTTTCTGTATTCATCCCACTGACCAAGGTCTATAAAATCACTTTCGTTTATTGGATAAGCATAAACATTTTTTCCATCCTTTATCAAATTTTCAATTAAACTTGGCATATCATAGTACTTTTTTTCGGGAATATAATCTAAAGATTTTTTATTTAAAATATAAACTCCTGTGTTTATCTGAAATATATACTCAGGCTTTTCTTCAATATGATCAACCTTTCCTCCATCTTTAAGAATAACTACTCCATAAGGTATTTTATAATGCTGAATAGATGTTATTGATGTTAAATAAGAGTTATTGTCTCTGTGAAAATCCAAAACTTTCTTTATATCAGTTTTAACAATTATATCACAATTAGACACAATAAAATCAGTGTTCACTTTATCTTTAACTAATTTTAAGCTTCCTGCTGTTCCATAAAAATCATCTTCCCAAATAAATTCAACATCATAGTCTTTTCTAATTCCATTAAAATATGCTTCAATAAGTTCCCCTTTATAATTTAATGTAAGAATAAATCTATTTAGACCAAATTTTTTAAACTGATCAATTATGTATTCAACCGCTGTTTTATTTCCTACAGGTATTAATGGTTTTGGAAGAACCTCAGTAAATGGACGCATTCTTGTCCCTTTACCTCCAGCCATAATGACAACTGGAATATCTTCAGCTATCTTCTCATAAAAATTTTCTTCTCCTTCTCTTATTAAATCAGACCATTCTATATAACCAACTAAATTCATATAATCATCAACAATAGGAAGGAGTTCTATTTTCTTTTCATAAAATAATTTCTTTATTTCTTCTGTATTATTTCTATAAAGATTTCTTTCATGGATAATAACTGGATCTTTATGATATATATCTTTAATATAACCTTCTATTTTACCTGTTTTAAGTATATATCTCCTTATATCTCCATCTGTTAATGTTCCTTTTAATCTATATTGGTTATCAATGTTATCTACTACCAATAGAACTTTTGATGAACTTTCATTTAACTTTTTTAAAGCGGTTAATATATCCGCATTATCACTGATAATAACCTTTTTGATATCCTTTTTCACTAACATCACAGTACCTCTTTTACTAACATGAAACTTTCTGCATATTTGCAGTTACATTGAGAGCCTCTATAAAAGGCTAAATTTTTAATATTTTCTGAACTTCTTGGAAATGGATGTTCTCCCAGTTCATTTTTATATACATTCATTATTTCCAGTTTTTTCTCTATATAATCTGATATATCTATAAAAACATTTGGTTTGTATGGTTCTATATATTGATTATCGGTTTCACTGATAATTTCCATCATTAATATTTTTTTAATAAAAGGATAGCGAAAGGATTTAAAAAACGGGCTTAAAGCACTAAATACAATCCTATGATCAGAATGGGCATCACCATAAAACGGAACATACATAATTTCTGGTTTTATTTTTTCTACTACTGATTTTAATTTGTCTATAAGATTAGGAATAATATTTTCATTTAAACTTGCTGGTTTTAATTCAAAGTTAAATGTATCTTCAAAACCATATAATTTTGATACGGTTTCGATTTCCTCATTTCTTATTGCAACTTTTTCTGATGAATATCCATACTCTTCTTTTATGTTTGTAACATTACACCAGTATATTTTATCTCCTTCGCTTTTATGTCTTAAAAGAGTTCCACCAGCTCCTAATGTTTCATCATCTGGATGTGGAGATACTACCAAAATCTTTCTCATATAAGATACTCTCCCTCATTAGGCAAAATTTCAATTTCATGTTCTACTAACCATATTCCATTATCGTAACACTTAACAAGTATTTTATCTTTTTCAACCTTTAAGACCTTTCCTGGTTCAGCATTTGGAAGATTTAAATTTTCTTCTTTTGTTTTCCAAACCTTGTAAAAATTTTCTTTGTACTTTACTTCTGCTCCCACATAAGGTCTCGACAACGCTCTCACTAAATTATAAATAGCTCTACTAGACATCCTGAAATCAATGATTCCATCAAATCTTTCTCTTTTCCTCCAGTAATTAGCTTTTGAGTTGTTTTGAGGAATTCTTTTATATGTTCCTTTTTCCAACTGGTATGTAAATTCCTCTATTTGTTTTAATGCAGTTTTTGTTATTTTCTCATATAAAGTTCCTGCATCATCTTCATAATTTATAGGAACTATTTCCTGTGAAAGGATATCTCCTGAATCTGCTCCTTCATCCATAAAAAAAAATGTTGAAGCAGTTTCTGTTAATCCTAAAAATAGTGCCCATGTAATAGGATGTCTTCCTCTATTTTCTGGAAGCTTTGTAGGGTGAAATCCAATCACTCCAAGTTTTGGAATGTTAAGAATATCTTTCTTAATCAATTGAGACCAACCAAAGCAGTAAATCACATCAGGATTTTTTTCTTTTATAAATCTAATCGATTCTTTTGAATTTATATTTTTTACATGTAAATATGGAATTTTGTACTTTTTTGCTAAAAAAGATAAATCTGCAAAATCGGAGTTAAAAGGAGATTCTTTCTTAGTTATAATACCAACAATATTAGCTTTCATTTCAATTAGTTTTTCTAATGCCTCTTCAGAAAATTTAACAGTACCTATAAAAAGTATTCTTAAATTCATTTAAAACTCCACTGGAATATTAAAAAATTCTTTTTTAATCTGACTAATATCAAAACTTTTCAATATATTTTTTATTTTACTGGCAGAATTACCATCACCATAAGGATTTTTTACTTTTTTTAATTTTTTCTGAAACTCATCTGAATAAAGTTGATAAATAGCTTTTTTTATACTTTTATATTCAGGATCACAGTCTATTATACTTTTCGCCTTAATTCTTCCTTTCTGCCTGTCGCCTATGTTTATCGTTCCTATCTTAAATGAAGGGGCTTCAATTATCCCGCTTGAAGAATTTCCAACTACTGCGTCTACGTACTTCATTGTGGATAGATACAAAAGTTGCCCCATATTGGTAAAAGCAATAGCTTTGTCAGGATGATTAGCTATAAATTCATCAATTAGGTAATTTATTTTTCTGCCTTCTGTATCAGCATTTGCTTTTGTAAAAATTAGGAGAGTATTGTCTAATTCATTTAAAACTCTTAATAACTCTTTGAACTGATATTCTGAAGATCCCTCCTCTAAAGTCACAGGATGAAAGGTTATTAGTAAATTCTTTTCCTTTAATTTCCTACCAAGTCTTTTTTCTAATTGTTTCTTTGTTAGAAGTTTTAATTTTTTTATATTGTCTATTCCCAATGCTCCCACATAAAAGACTCTTTCTGGATGTTCGCCTAATTGAATTACTCTTTTTCTGTATTCCTCTGTAGAAGTAAAATGAAGATAAGAAAATTTTGTTATTGAATGTCTAATTCCCTCGTCTATTAAACCAAATGTCGCTTCTCCTCCATATAGATGTGCTATAGGAATTCTATGCATATAACTTGCTATAGCAAAGGCTAAAGCCTCAAATCTATCACCAAGAACTACAGTAATGTCTGGTTTCAATCTGTTTAATGCATCCGTATATCCTATAATTCCAAGACCTATTGATTTTGATACGCCTACTGGTGTATCTGAGGATAATAGCATCTCAATTTTTTCATCTATTTTAAAGCCGTCTTTTTCTATTTCTCTATACGTAAGTCCAAACTCTGGAGATAAATGCATTCCTGAAGCTACTATCTGAAGTTCTAATTCCTTATCTTTTTTTATCTCTTCCATTAAAGGTTTTAAGAGTCCATATTCCGCTCTTGTTCCAGTAAAGACGCATATCTTCCTTTTATTCACAGTAAACCTCTATGATCTCATCTTTTTTAAAATCTCTTGGGGCTTTTTTTCCTATTATCTCTTTCCATCTCATTGGTGAAATGCCAGTGCCGGGTCTTTTGACTGTTAAGTTTTCTTCTGTGAATATCTCTCCTTTTTTAATATCTCTTTTTGCCACTATACTTTTTCTCGCAACAGAAATATTTTTTTTCTCTGATTTAGAAGGCTTTTTAATTCCATTTCCAAGAGCTTTTTCTATATTTCTGATAGCATTGACCATCGCTTTTAGTTCATAAGGTTCTAAACTTGCTTTATGATCAGGTCCTGGCAGTTCTTTATCAAGCGTAAAATGTTTTTCTATAACAACTGCTCCTAATGCTACAGCGGCGACAGGCACTTCTATTCCGGGAGTGTGGTCTGAATATCCGACATTTACCTTGAAAGCCTCTTTTATCGTAAGCATAGCTCTAAGGTTTACATCTTCAAATGGAGTAGGGTATTCAGTATTACAGTGAAGAACTGTTATATCTTCTTCCTTTGTTCCATTTTCTATCAGAACATCTAAAGCATCTTCTATTTCCCCAAGATCCGCCATTCCTGTTGATAATATAATCTGTTTTCCATAACTGCCTATTTCTTTTAGCAACGGGTAGTTTGTTATCTCACCTGACGCAATCTTAAATATATCTAAACCTAAATCTCTTAAAAATCTGGCACTTTCAATATCGAAAGGTGTTGATAAAAAGATTATTTCTTTTTCATCACAATACTTTTTTAATTCTTCAAAATCATCAAAAGACAGCTCTAACTCTTTCAACATCTCTATCTGGGATTTTACTTTTCCTAAATTTTTCTTCTGATACTCAGCCATTTCTGCGTAAAAATTAACAAGATTTTCTGCTTTGAATGTCTGAAACTTAACAGCATCTGCTCCAGATTCTACAGCAACATCAATTAGCTTTTTTGCAATTTCTAAATTTCCGTTATGATTTACTCCAGCTTCTGCTATTATAAAAACAGACATCATCTAACCTTCCTAACAGGATTTCCAACATAAACGCCAGATTCTGTTATATCTTTGATAACAACAGATCCAGCTCCTATAACAACATTTTCGGTAATAGATATATTGTTAGAAACAGTTGTATTACTCCCAATAAATGTTTCATTTCCAATTTTCACACTACCATTCAAAATAACACCTGTTGATATATGACAGTGATCTCCTATTTCACAATCATGCTCTATAACAGCTCCTGTATTTATTATGCAGTTTTTTCCTATGTTCACATCAGGATTGATAATTACGTTATCCATTATTACTGTTCCTTCTCCTATCTTAGAATGGGGAGATACTTTTGAGTAAGGAGAGATCAAAACGGGAAATTCTCCTCCAAAAGATTTTATTCTTTCAAATAGATCTTTCCTTTTTTCTGCAGATTTTATCTGTCCTATTGTTATCAAAAAATATCTATAATTTTTAACAAGGTAATTTAGATCATCATCTGAAGCAATAATAGGATAGCCAAGAACCTTTTTTCCAATTTTTTCTTTTTTATCTACAATACCAGATATCTTAAAGTTTCCTGTATTTTCCAATATCTCTATACATACCTTACAGTGACCGCCGCCGCCTATAAGTATTATCTCTTTCATTTCAAAAGCTCTTTAAGCGTTTTTGTTACATAAAATATGTCATCCTCACTGTTTAGCGTTGAGGATGGAAGACATAATCCTCTATCGTATATCCTGTAAGAAACAGGATATTTATCTCTACTCTCTTTATACATAGGAAACTCAACAAGAGGTGTAAAAATTCTTCTTGTCTGTATTCCCCTTTTTTTTAGTTCCTTCTGCAGATAAGTTATATTTATATCTCTGTTTATCACAACTGCTGTTAACCACCATGAACTCTCAGCACCTTCGTACTCTTCTTGAAAAGAAATAAATTTCAGATTTTTAAGCTCTTCTTTATAGATCTGATTAAATCTTTTTTTCTTTTCTAAAAATATGTTTATCTTTTCCATCTGCGCCAGACCAAGTGCAGCCTCAATATTTGTCATCCTGTAGTTAAATCCAATCTCTGGATGGTAGTATTCCTTTGATCTGTCTCTTGCCTGATTTATAAGAAACTTTATATGCTCTAACTTTTCTGTATTATTTCCAACAACCATGCCTCCCCCACCTGTTGTTATTAGCTTGTTGCCATTAAAAGAGAAACAACCGAGATCTCCTATTGTTCCTGTATATCTTCCTTTAAATTTTGCTCCAAGACTTTCTGTGGCGTCTTCAATTACATAAAGACCGTATCTTTTAGCTATCCATTCTATACCTTCCATATCTGCAGGATTACCATAAAGATGGACAGGGATTATGGCTTTTGTTTTTTCTGTTATTTTTTCTTCTATTTTCTCTACATATATATTCCATGTATCAGGATTAACATCAACAAAGACAGGTTTTGCTCCGAGATAGACTACCGGATTAGCTGTAGCAACAAATGTAACAGCTGGAACTATTACCTCATCCCCTGCCCTTATACCAAGCTCATATAAAGATATATGTATCGCTGCTGTTCCACTCTGAACAGCAACAGCTTTTTTAATACCTAAAAAATCAGAAAACCTTTTTTCAAACGTGTCCACAAATTTTCCTGCAGTAGAAACATAGCCAGTATCTATAGCCTCACATAAATACTTTTTTTCAAGCTTACCAAGATCGGGGGCATCTAAATAAATTACTTTAGACATTGTATATATCTGGTTTATATAGTCTTAAATTCTCTTTATTTTTAAACCATTCAATAGTTATTTTTAATCCTTCTTCTAAAGAGTATTTAGGTTTCCAGTTTGTCAGTTTTTTTATTTTAGTATTATCTCCAAGTAATCTCTCAACCTCACTTTTTTCAGGTCTCAATCTCTCCTGATCTGTTACTATTCTTGCTTCAGGATTTATCATCTCAATTATTTTTTTAGATAAATCTCCAATAGATATTTCCCATCCTGTAGCTATGTTTATCTCTTCTCCTATAGTTTTATCTGATTTTGCTATCTCAATAAAGCCTTCAACAGTATCCTTTACAAATACAAGATCCCTTGTAGGATGCAAAGCTCCCAGTTTTATCTCTTTTTTTCCAGATAGAAGCTGGGTTATTATCGTAGGAATAACAGCTCTTGCGGACTGACGAGGTCCGTAAGTATTGAAAGGTCTAACAATAACTACAGGCAGATCAAAACTTCTATAAAAACTTTCTGCAATAAAATCAGCACCTATTTTTGTAGCAGAGTAAGGAGACTGCCCTTGCCGTGGATGCTTTTCATCAATCGGAACATACTGAGCTGTTCCATAAACTTCTGATGTTGAGGTAACCAGAACCTTCTCAATATTGAAATCTCTACATGCCTGTAAGATATTCAGTGTTCCTTTTATATTAGTATCAATATAACTATCTGGAGAGTGGTAACTAAAAGGTATTCCTATTAATGCAGCAAGGTGGAAAACTATATTCATTCCTTCAACAGCTGTTCTAACGCCGTTAGGATCTCTTATGTCTCCTGTGAATATTTCTATCTGATCAAGTTTTTCTTTTGGAAATGTATCAAGCCATCCCCAGCTGTTAAAAGAGTTGTAATAAACGAACGCTCTTATATTACAGTTTTCCTCTAAAAGTCTCTCGACTAAATGACTGCCTATAAAACCGCAAGATCCTGTAACGAGAACATTTTTATTAGATAGATCCATTACTCACCACCTGTCTAATTTTCGGTTTTTTTATATTTAACTTTAAAAAGTTCTTCCAGAAAATAATGATTTCAATATATTTTTCTAAGATCTTATTTTTTCAAGATATATCTGTATAATAATCTTAAGCCTATTGGCTATTGAGCTTACAATAAATCCAACGATAAGACTAGTAATTATTACACATATGGAGTAGTAAACAGGATATCCAAATGCAAAATCTGCGATTGGGTTGTGGACAATATGGAATATCTTTTCTTTTTTTTCAGGAGGAAAAAAAAGTTGGAAAAAACTCATTATAGATACAGACGTAACAAGTAATGCCATTATTAATTTTGTTATATTTTTACTTATTCTCTGTCCTGCTGCAGCACCAAAAACTGCACCAAAAGAAGATCCGAGCATAAGTATGAGAGCAAGTACTATATCAACTCCGTGATTTACAACGCCATGAAAAAACGTTAAAAATGCTGTTACAAATATCATCTGGAACAGACTCATTCCTACTGCTTTTTGAACAGGAAAACCGGCAAGATACATAAGGGCTGGTATAACTACGAAGCCTCCTCCGACTCCCATAACGGCAGCTAAAAAACCGGCAATCATTCCTATACTTACAGGTATTATTAATGATACTGTTGTAAACTGGAATTTTATTTTCAGAGGAAGTGAGTCGATAAAATTTTTGATTTTTGAAGGGTTTTTTTTATCTCTATCTTTTTTAAAAACATCTATAAAAAGGGTTATACCTGTAAAACCGAGATAAAAAGCATAAAAGGATAAAACAAACGTTCTAAAATATCCTGCGTCTTCAAGAATCTTAGCAAGTAAAACACCAATACTTCCACCTAAAAATCCAGAACCTACAAGTATGTATCCCATCTTAAGATCTATATTTTTAAGTCTAAGATGAGCTATAAATCCTGAAACTGTTGCTCCAATCATCTGGGATACAGACGTTCCTACGGTTACTATAGGCGGTATCCCCATCTTTATAAGAGTTGGATTTAGTATTATTCCTCCTCCTATGCCGAGCAGTCCAGAAAGGAATCCCACAACAACTCCCAGCAGTAAAAGGTAGAAAATATTAACATGCATATCAGCAACAGGTAGATATATATCCAATAAAAACCTCCACAAGAGATTTATAGCTCCAAATATATTAGAATATTCTATCATCTGCTTTTATAATTGGTATTACAGAACAGGAGAACTAAATGGCCTTTATAGAAAACAGGTATGCAGTCTCGGTATTCATTTTCCTTACAATTTTTACATTTTTCTGGAACATATGGCTGAACGATGTATGGATACCTAATGAGGCTTTTTATGCAGAAGCTGCAAGAGAGATGATTGAAAATAATAACCTGCTTGATATTTACTACAACTACGAGCCGAGATTTAACAAACCTCCTATGACCTACTGGCTTGTTTATTTATCTTTTCTAATTTTTGGAGTTTCAGAATTTGCTGTAAGACTGCCTATAGTTTTGCTTGCTTTAGGTTCTATCTTCTTGACTTACAGAATAGGTAAAAAACTCTACTCCACAAAAGTTGGTATTGCATCAGCTGCAGTTATGGCTTTTAGTTTTCAGTTTGTTATTAACTCAAGATATGCTTCACCGGAGATTCCTCTAACATTTTTCTTCACAGCTACACTTTACTTTTTTATATCTGGATATATAAGGAAAGACTGGAGATTTATAATTCTGTCGTACATATTTTTAGGTCTTACCGTTTTAACAAAAGGATATCCATATATAATAGTTATAGGGGGAATAATTTTTCTCTTTTTGTTGATAGAAAGCTCATTTAATCTGAAAGAATTTTTTAATAATCTGAAATTTTTAAGGATACATATAGGAATTCCTTTAGTCATATTTATTGGATTCAGCTGGTATGTATATATGTACATAAAATTTGGCAGTCAGTTTCTTGATGTAACCCTTAATGAAACATTAAGAAGAGCCTTTCATAAACAGTCAAAACCTCTTGATATATTCTTTTATATACCTGTAATAATATGGGGTTTTTTACCCTACTCACTTCCTTTTTTTTACTCTTTATTGAGTATAAAAGGAAATATAAAAAAGCTTGCTTTTCCAATATCATGGTTTATTGTTATGTTTATAATATTTACGGTGGCAAAGGGAAAAATCCCTGTTTATTTAATACAGTCCCATGTAGCAATCTCACTTATAGTAGGATACTTTATTGTTAATCATCATCCTGATAAAAAACTGTCTGCGTATATATACAGAAGTCTTTTTATTTTTACAGGAATTCTTATTTTTGCGTTAAATATATACATCATTTATATTTTTGATCTTAGTAAGCTGCATTATCTGTTGGCAATTTTACCAACAGTTATTGCTTTAAGATACAGGGATGTATTCTTTTATCCTTTTATATCCTTTCTGATAACATTTATGATATTTACAGTTTCAATACTCCCTATAGTTGAGAAGTACAGACCTTATGATAGTATAGGAATTATAATTAATGATAACTTTCCGGAAAAGAGTATTCCTCTCATTGTGGAAGATAAATTCTGGCATAATCTTCCTTTCTATGCGAAAAGAAAGGTTCTTAGAAATTACAGTATAAAACAGATACTGGAATACAATAAAAATAAGCCATTGTTAGCTATAGTATCAGAAAATAGTTTAAAAAAAATAAAAGGTGCAGAAATACTATGGAGTGGTTATCTTTATAAAAAGGGTAGCGAGTCAAGATTTGCGATCTTACTTAAGTATATTTTAAAAGCAGAGAAGGGGGATTTTTCTGGTTTTGAAAAAAGATATCTAATATACAAGAGGTGAGAGAGATGGAATATATTGTAACAGTCAATGGAAAGAAACTTATTGATACAAGGTTTTTAAGATCTATTATGTTCGGTGAAGGTGTTTTTGAAACTTTTCGCTACAAAGGAAAACTCCCTAAACATATTGATCAGCACTACAGCAGACTGGTAAAGGGAGCTGAACTTCTAAGGATACCAAAGATAACGAAAGAGGATTATATATTTTATATTGAGGAAACCGTAAAGAAATGTAAAGAAAGTGATGATTTATACGTAAAAACAGTCTTGCTTTCTGAAGGGAATATTTATTATCCTGTAGTGCCGTATAAAAGCCATCTTCTTGTTATTGTAAAACCATATAAGGAACCTGAAAAGAAAGAGATAAAACTAACTGTAGCACCTTTTAGGGTTCACAGTTCAGATCCTATGTTGAGGATAAAATCAACCAGTTATACAAAGAGTATAATCGCAAAAAGATATGCTATTGATAAAGGATATGACGATGCTCTTTTCTTAAATGAAAATAATGAAGTAACAGAAACAACATCAGCAAATATATTCTGGATAAAGGGAAGATTTCTTTATACACCATCTGTCGATTGCGGTCTTTTACCAGGAGTAACAAGGAATGTTATTCTTAAGAAGGCAAAAGATGAGGGTTTTGCTGTTGTTGAAGGAAGATTTTACCTTGATGATGTGAAAAAAGCTGACTATATTTTCGTGGCCAACGCCTTAAATGGTATAATTAGGGTATCTAAAATAGACATTTTATAAATATCAGGAGGTATTTGATTGCCTTTAGTGGTTCAGAAGTTTGGTGGAACGTCGGTTGGTAGTGTAGAAAGAATAAAAAATGTTGCAAATAAGATAAAGAGAGCTGTCAAGGAAGGAAATAGGGTTGTTGTTGTTTCATCAGCTATGGCAGGAGAAACAGACAGACTTATAACACTAACGAGAGAACTCTCGTCTAAACCGGATCCAAGAGAACAGGATATGGTTGTGGCTACCGGAGAACAGGTTGCTATAGGTCTTATATCAATAGCACTAAAGGAGATGGGAATAGATGCTGTTAGTCTGACAGGTTGGCAGGTTCCAATATATACAGATAGTGCACACACAAAGGCGAGAATAAAAAAAATTGAGACAGGAAGAATTCTCTCAGAACTTGATAAAAAAAAGGTTGTTATTGTAGCAGGATTTCAGGGTATATCAGATTATGGGGATATAACGACACTTGGTAGAGGTGGATCTGATACCACTGCTGTTGCCCTTGCAGCAGCTCTCAATGCAGACGTGTGTGAGATATATACAGATGTTACAGGTGTTTTTACAGCTGACCCAAGGATAGTGGAGAGTGCAAGAAAGATTCCTGTTATATCTTACGAAGAGATGATGGAAATGGCTTCTCTTGGTTCTAAGGTTATGCAGATAAGATCTGTTGAATTTGCCGCAAAGTATGGCGTTAAGATACATGTTAAATCATCATTTATTGATGAAGATGGAACATGGATAGTGGAGGAAGATGAAGAGATGGAAAAGGTTGTGGTTAGAGGAATAAGTCATGATCTAAAAGAATCAAGAATTACTGTTGTTCAGGTTCCGGACAAACCAGGAATAGCAGCGAAACTTTTTAAAGCTCTTGGCGATAGAAATATCGTTGTTGATATGATCGTTCAGAACGTCTCACATGAAGGATACACAGATATATCTTTTACGGTAAATAAAATTGATGCTGAGTATGCTGAGGAGATAGCAAGAGAGGTTGCTAAAGAGATAGGTGCAAAAGGGGTTGAGAGAAATGACAGAATAGCAAAAATATCAGTTGTTGGACTTGGGATGAAAACACACGCAGGAACAGCTGGAAAAATGTTTGAGGTTCTTTACAAGGAAGGGATAAATATATACGCGATATCTACATCTGAAATTAAGATATCCTGCCTTATAGATGAAAAATATGCTGAACTTGCAGTAAGAGCTTTACATGAAGCTTTTATAGAAAACACTGAGAATATAGTTACTGGATAGAGAGGTAAGTTATGGTTAAAGGTAAGAAGATCAAAAAGGTACTTGTTGCAAATAGAGGTGAGGTTGCAACAAGGATTATTAGAGCCTGTAAAGAGCTTGGCTTAAAAACTGTTGCTATCTACTCTGAAGCCGATTCTAACGGCATATGGGTAAAAAAGGCTGATGAAGCATATATGATACCAGGAGATCCAATAAGAGCATATCTAAATTTTTACAAGATAGTTGATCTTGCAAAACAGACAAGATGTGATGGTATCCATCCAGGATACGGATTTCTGTCTGAAAATGCTGATTTTGCAAGTTACTGTGAGAAAAGAGGTCTTATTTTTATTGGACCAAAAGCTGAACATATAGCACTTTTTGGTGATAAGATAGCCTCAAAGAAAGCCATGAGAGAGGTGGGAGTTCCTGTTCTACCTGGAACTGATGAACCTATAAAGGATTTAGATTATGCAAAAAATATAGCAAGGGAGATAGGGTTTCCTGTCATTATAAAAGCGGCGTATGGTGGTGGCGGTCGCGGTATGAGGATTGTTGAGAGGGAGTCTGATTTTGAGGAACTTTTCAGATCGGCAACGGCAGAGGCAGAAAAGTTCTTTGGGAAGGGCGATGTTTTTATAGAGAAGTATGTTAAGAATCCAAGACATATAGAGATACAGATAATGGCTGATAAATACGGTAATGTTATACATCTTGGGGAAAGGGACTGTTCGATTCAGAGAAGACATCAAAAAATCGTTGAGATAGCACCATCTCCAAAACTTAACGATGAGGTAAGGAGAGAACTTTACAGAGTTGCTGTAAAGTCAATGTTTAAACTTGGCTATGAAAGTGTTGGAACACTTGAGTTTCTTATTGATGAAAATGATAACTTTTACTTTATAGAGATGAATACAAGACTTCAGGTTGAACATACTGTAACAGAGACTGTAACAGGAGTTGATCTTGTACAGAGAATGATCCAGATAGCTGAAGGGACAAGGCTTCCTTTTTTACAGGAAGATATAAAGTTTAGAGGATATGCCATAGAGTTCAGAATTAATGCGGAAGATCCTGATAAAAATTTTGCTCCTTCTCCCGGAAAGATAACCTCTTATTACTCCCCTGGAGGACCAGGTGTAAGAATAGACGCTGCTGTTTATAAAGATTATATAATACCTCCTTATTACGACTCAATGATAGCAAAACTTACAGTTTGGGCATTGAGTTGGGAACAAACTGTCAACAGGGCAAAAAGAGCTTTGGATGAGTTTCAGGTCAGAGGGGTGCCAACAAATTTGCCTTTATTGAGACAGATAGTAAGGGATAAGGATTTTACAGCAGGAAAGTTTGACACAAGTTATCTTGATAGAAAGCTTTCTAAATTCAGACTGAAACCTGAAGAAGGAAATCCTGAAGATCTTGCTGTTGTTATAGCGGCAGCTATTGCAGCTTACCATAAATTATAAGGAGGTTGGATATGTCGGTTATCGTAGATATAAGAGGCAGAGAGGTGTTAGACTCAAGGGGAAATCCTACCGTTGAGGCTGAAGTTGTTCTTGAAAGTGGTGTTGTTGCAAGAGCACTTGTTCCAAGCGGTGCATCTACAGGAGAAACTGAAGCTGTGGAGTTGAGAGATGGGGACAAAAGTAGATTTAAAGGAAAGGGGGTGCTAAAAGCTGTTGATAATATAAATACTAAGATAGCTGATCTGCTTATTGGAGAAGATGCCCTTGATCAGGTGAGAATAGACAGACTGATGATAGAGCTTGATGGAACAGATAATAAATCAAATCTTGGCGCAAATGCTGTACTTGCGGTAAGTCTTGCTGTTGCAAGAGCAGCTGCTCTCGAACTTGATATTCCTCTTTACAGATATCTTGGAGGTACAAATGCAAAAGTTCTGCCAGTTCCTCTTATGAATGTTATTAATGGAGGAGCTCATGCTGACAATAATCTTGATTTTCAAGAGTTTATGATAGTTCCTGTTTTTGGAGGTAGGTTTAAAGAAGCTTTAAGGTGTGGTGTAGAAATATTCCATACACTGAAAACTGTGCTTAAGGAGAAGGGATATTCAACGAATGTTGGGGATGAAGGAGGTTTTGCTCCTGCTTTAAACTCGACAAAGGAAGCTCTTGATATACTTATGGATGCTGTAAAAAAGGCTGGATATGAACCTGGGGAAGATGTTTTTCTTGCTATTGATGCTGCTTCAACAGAGTTTTATGATAAGGAAAAAAAGATCTATAGGTTTGAAGGTGAGGAACTTACTTCTGATGATATGATCGTAATTTATGAAGAGATTGAAGGAACATATCCTGTCATTTCCATTGAGGATGGGCTTGCTGAAGACGATATAGATGGGTGGAAGAAATTAACTGAAGCTCTTGGAAGTAAGATCCAACTTGTTGGAGATGATCTTTTTACCACAAACCCAAAACTTATAAAAAATGGAATTGATACAGGAATAGCAAACTCGGTACTTGTAAAATTAAACCAGATAGGATCTCTAACCGAAACATTAGATGCTATTGAGCTTGCAAAAAATGCAAGCTATACAAATGTGATCTCCCATAGATCGGGAGAAACGGAAGATACATTTATTGCTGATCTGGCTGTTGCTACAAATGCAGGTCAGATTAAAACGGGATCTGCTTCCAGAACAGACAGAATAGCAAAGTATAATCAACTCCTCAGGATAGAGGAAGAATTGGGAGAAGATGCAGTATTTAAAGGAAAGGAAGCTTACTCAAAATTTATCAGATAAAATAAAATTATGGCTGAGGGCAGACACTGTTCTGCCTTTTGTCACGTTATTATTAGTTATGTATTCAGCTTATTTTTTATTTTTTGGAAAGAATAACGTGTTCAGATTCTTAGAGAGAGAAAATCAGAAAATAGCTCTTCAAAAGGAGATCTCAAGAATTCAGAAAGAAAATAAGTATCTTGAAGAAAAGATAGAGTATCTTAAAAAGGATATTTTTTTTATTGAGAAAAAAGCAAGGGAAGATCTTGGCCTTATTAAAGAAAATGAAGAGATATATATTATTGTTGACAGAGACATAAAGAAACAGGATGATAAGGAAAGATGGATAGACAAAATAATCAGGAAATATCAGGAGTTCAAAATCAGATAAATCACATTACACAGAAAGATCTATTTCTTTTCGATCTTGATGGGACTATTATTGACTCTTCAAAGGATATAGCTGTTGCGGTAAACCACACCCTTAATATGCTTGGAATGGATCCTCTTCCTGAAGACCATATTATCAGACATGTAGGTTACGGCGGTAGAAGATTGATGGAGGGTGTTTTAAAAACTACTGATTCACAGATTATAGACAAAGCTGTTAGTATATTCAGAGATTACTATTTTAAAAATCCTGCTGAACATACCGTTCTTTACCCTTATGTTGAGGATCTTTTTATTTTGTTGAAAAAAAATAGTAAAAAAATAGGGATAGTTACTAATAAGTATGAGGATATATCGAGAAAGATTATAAAGAAGCTTGGTATAGATATGTATATTGATATACTTGTAGGTGGAGATACTGTAGAAAGAAAGAAACCTGATCCATATCCTATTTTGTATGCAGTAGAAAGTTTGGGTTCTAAGGTAGAAGAATCTGTTATGATTGGAGACAGCGAGGCAGATATTCAGGCTGGAAAATCGGCAGGATTAACAACAGTTTTTGTAAATTATGGATTTGGAAATACAGATAAAGTAATTTTGTACAGCCCTGAGATTGTTATTGAAGGTATGGACCAGATCCTAAAGCTTTTCAAAGTTTAGGTTGTGTACTCTGCATTTATCTCAATATATTTGTATGTTAGATCGCATGTGTAGTAAGTCCAATCAGATTCACCTCTTCCAATGTAAAGGTCAATTGTAACTTCAGGGTTTTCTTTAAGGTATTTAACAGCACTCTCTCTATCATAATTAACAGGCTCGCCGCTGTATATCAGATAATCTCCTATATAAAGTTTTACATTTGAAAAATCTATATCCTTGTGAAGCTGTCCTACGGCAGACAGAATTCTTCCCCAGTTTGGATCGTTCCCAAACATAGCTGTTTTGAAAAGGTTAGATCTTGCTATTGCTTCACATATATCTTTTGCCTCATCCTTGTTTTCTGCATTATGGACATTTATCTGGATCAATTTTGTTGCTCCTTCACCATCCTTAACTATCATCTTGGCAAGTTGGAGAGCAACCTCATATAGTTTTTTGGCAAACTCTGTTTTATTATTTTCGTTTATCTCAACGTCTGATTCTCCTGTAGCAACTACAAGAAAACTGTCATTTGTGCTTTCACATCCATCAACATCAATGGAATTGAAAGTTCTATCAAGAACCATTTTTGATGCTTTCTCAAGTAATGTTTTTTCTATCTTTACATCTGTAAATATGTAGGCAAGCATTGTTGCCATGTTTGGATGGATCATTCCTGCTCCTTTTGCTATTCCTTTAATATGGAATACTTTACCGTTTATAATGCCTGACGTCTGGTAGAATTTTGGAAATGAATCCGTTGTCATTATTGCTCTTGCTGATCTTTCAAGATCCCATTTTTCAATATTTTCTACAGCCTGTTTTATTCCTTTCTCTATTTTTTCCATAGGAAGTTGAACACCTATGATTCCTGTAGAAAAAACAAGGACTTCTTCTCTGTCTATATTAAGAAGATCGGAAACGATCTGTGCCATTCTTTCTGCATTTCTTAAACCCTCTTCTCCTGTAGCTGCATTTGCATTTCCGCTGTTTACAACGATAGCACTGATTCTTTCCTGTAGTTCCCTTACAGCTTTGTCATATTGAACTGGAGCGGAAGATAGAGAGTTCTGCGTTAAAAATAATGAGTAAACCGAGGAAGGAAAATGCATAACAAGAATATCGTAATCGCCTGATGGTTTTATGCCTGCTTTTGATATGCCTGCTTTTACGTTCATTATGCTATCCACTCGTCATTATCAAGACCAAAATCTGTCTCAAAGTATTCCATATTTGGTTCCACTTCTGGTAGTTCATCTTCCATAGCGACATTCTCTGTTTCCAGCTTTTCTTCTATATCTTCAACCTTGTTTGAGATCTCTTCAAGCTTTTGTTCCATCTCATTCAGCTCTATCTCAGAACCATCTGTATCTTTTGCAATATCTTCAGGGGATATTCTATTATCCGTAAGAATACTAAACAGACTCATACCTGCAAATGATCCAAGGAGTGAACCTAAGAACCCGGATTTTAAGGAATGTTCAGATTTTTCGGTTGTGTTTTTTCCTTCCGTTTCCCCTGATCTTTGTGAGAGAGAACTCATCTCAAGTTTCTGAACTCTTTCATCAATCTCATCTATCTTTTTTGCCATCCTATCGATTACAATAGCCATTTTCTTTAGCGTTTTTTCTGTGTTCTCCATTTTTTACCTCCTACTCTTTTATTGCTCTCTCTTTCAAAGCATTCTTTAGTTTCAGGTTCATTAAATTATCCGATCTTTTTGAAAAATATCCAAAATCAAGAATTTCAACAAACGGGTTGATAAAATAATTGCAGTCATAATATATAGTATCTTTCTCTTTTTGTTTTTCTGCAACAGATCTAAAGGATAGTTTGTCATATATTTTATTAAGAATCGTCTTTTCTTGAATAAACGATATGGAAGCTTTTGTCTTTACATTTCCTCTAAGTCCGGATATTTCCTCGTCTTCTTCCATCCATAGGGATGAACCTATAGCTATATGTGAGGAAAGGGCTAAACCATCTTCAAAAGGAGTTATTGTTATTATATTTTCGAGTTTTGAGAATATCCCATTCATATACTCATCATCTATATGTTCTAAAAGATCTTCTCCTATAATAATAAGATTTTTGATATTTCCTTCTTCTATCTCTCTGAATACTTCTGGCAGGTATATTAGATGTTTTATTTTTTTTATTAGACCAAACGCATTTCTCTCAGGAGGAACAATAAATATAGGAATATTGCTTTTCTTATACATCCTTCCAAGGATTTTTCCTGCTTCAAAAGCTTTTTTACCCTTTAGTGATGATGTTGAATATATAACAGCGATCTTCCTGTTAGAGTCTATCTCTTCAAGATGGCGTAATGCTTTTTCATTCTCAGTTTTTATAATTTTTGGAAAATATTTTTTTATTCTGTCTGGTTTATCACCAATGTATATAATTTCCTTGTCTTTACCATACTCTTTTCCTTCAAAATGAAGTTTGTGAAAGTAGTATGATAAAACAGGATTTGTGTTTGTGATATCGTTTCCCACAATAATTAAAGTTTCGGCTTCTATAAGATCGCTTTCATCAGGTATGTTATATGATACGCCTGATGATTCCTTAAAGCCGTCAATAACAGGTTTTAATGTCAGTGTTACGGAAGAAGAAACCTTAATACCTGACTTTTCTATTATCCGGTTTAGTATATCAAGAGATACGTTGCCACTAAAAGGAGATGCTATCACGGCAGTTTCATTGGGAGATCTGTTTATAATCCTGACTGTTTTATCTAAAGCTTCATCTAAGGATATACTTTTTCCGTTTAGAAGACCTCCTTTTAACCTATTTTTACCGGATATATCATAACCAAGGTAAGCACCATTGCAGATATCAAGATCTGCAGTTGATCTTATTCTGTATATAATTTTTCCGTCATGATCAATACTAACCGGACAGTTTAAACTACACATTCCGCAGTAAGATACGGTTTCTTTTAAAAGCCATGCTCTTGTTTTAAACTTGAAAGGTTTGAACAGGATAGCCCCAACAGGACATACGTCAACGCACAGACCGCAGAACTCACATCTGCTTTCTGTATCCATAGGTTTTTTATCTGGAGATATCAATGTTTCAAAGCCTCTTTCTTCCTGAAATAAGGCATCTGCACCAACAATATTTTTGCAGACAGATACACATCTAAGACATAATACACATCTATTTGAAACAAACTCAAAATAATCGCTTTCCCAATCTTCTTCAGGTCTTACCTTATCAAACGGTGTAAATGGAGTGTTATTTACCTGTGGTCCATAGTATGTACCCCAGTTTTGAAGATCACATTCACCGGCTTTGTCACACACGGGGCAATCAAGTGGATGGCGCGTGAAAAGCATTTCAAGTATAAACTTTCTATCTCTTTTTACATCTTCATTTTCGGTCTCTATCTCCATACCATCATATACTTTTGTTCCGCAGGCTATTATAGTAGTTTTCCATTTTTTATCATACACGAGACAGATTCTGCATCCTCCATAAATTGGTAGCTTAGGATGGTAACAGAATGTTGGAATGATTTTATTAATCTTTTTAGCTGCTTCTAATACTGTTGTGCCCTCAGGAACTTCAACTGCAACTCCATCAATAACAACTTTTATGTTTTTCATTTATTCCTCACAGTACCAGGGATAAACAATAAGAAATGATAATACAGGACTGAACTTATGGCAAATCTGGAAGGAAATAACTGATTACTTTTTCTCAAGTAGGGCTTTTAATTTTGCAAATGGAGATTCTTCTTCTCTAATACTTTCTTCACAGCTACATGGATTTTCATTTCTGTTTGATCCGCATACAGGACATATGCCTTTACAGTTATAGTCACACAGAGGTTTCATGGGAGTTTTAACAAGGATTTCTTCCCTTAAAAGCTCGCTTACATTAAAATGTTCTTCATCCTCAAGGTACTCAACGATAAGATCTTCCTCATGAAGTTCAGAATCTCCTTCCAGTTTCTTTTTTGAAAGAAAAATTGAGCTTGTTCCTTTAAGATCCATAACAAAAGGTTCAAGACATCTTCCGCACTCAAGTTTTATATCGCTGTTTATTGTGAGAGAAACGAGATAACCATCTTTTTCCTTTATTATATACATATGAACATTAACATTATCCTTTTCGGAGCTGTACTCCTCAGGTAAGGATAGACTTTTAAAAGATACAGAAAAGTCTTTTTCTATAAACTGATCGTTCTGAAGTTCCTTTTTCAGGTTTAAAAATACAGGCATAACAATCACCTCTTTTAACAAAACTTTCGGCATAAATTTATGCAGTAATAATTTTAAATCAAGTTTAAGAAAAAACTGTGAAAAAATGTTATTATAAATGTATGATTCTGAACGACAGAAAGATAAGAGAGCTTATTGAGAGTAAAGAGCTGTTTATAGATCCTCTTGATTCTGTTCAGATACAGCCTTCTTCAGTTGATCTAAGACTTGGTAACGATTTTCTTATATATCCTGAGAACATAGAGATACTTGATGTAAAAAATCCTGATCTGCATAATCAACTTAAAAAAGTTGTTGCTGACGAGGAAGGTTTTGTCATAGAGCCAAAACAGTTTATACTTGCAACAACAAGGGAATATATAAAACTTCCAGATTATCTTACGGCTTTTGTTGAAGGAAGATCTTCCCTTGGAAGATTAGGACTTTTTATAGAAAATGCTGGATGGGTAGATGCAGGTTTTGAGGGTAATATAACTCTTGAATTTTATAATGCTAATTCAAGACCTTTAAAAATATACCCTGGTATGAGAATATGTCAGCTTGTTTTTGCAAAGATGGAGGAACCTGCAGAAAATCCTTATAGAGGAAAATATCAAGGACAGAGAGGCACGACAGCCTCCCGTATATTTATGGATAAAGATTAATTACATCTGTCGGCACCATATTCCTGAGTACAAAGCCATCCTAATAATATCTTGTATGCGTATGGAGCACACTCTGCGTGATTCCAGCCGTCAGCATCAACAATGGAGGAGTAAACCACCTCAGGGTCAATAAAATCAATATCTGTGGCTCCAGATTGGACGAATTTCTGGTATGTCTCATATGCTAATGTCTGGGGAAGTATATTGTCGCCACCGCAGTGGATAAACAGCATTTTCATTTTCGGCGTCCAGTCGTCAACGTTGTTTTCTCTTAAAGCGACCCTAAAAGAATTATTTTCGTTTAAGATATAGTCATTTACTGCTTCAGGCTTGAAAAAGTCTGTTACTTCAAAACTTTCTGAAGGATTTTTATTAACAAGGTTGAACATAAGTCCGTAAATTGTATCTCCGTCCTTTGTTTTGTCAAAGAAAGATGGAAGCTGATCTATAAAAACATCCTGTATAAGTTCAGAAAGATTTATATAATCATAAGCCTGGGAATAAGCATAAACAACATAAGCAGGGAAAGGAGGGTAGGTAAGTGTTTGTGAAGAAATTATACCAAGTCCCATCTTTTCCATGTTATAAACACCTGCCATAGGAACAACACCTTTAAGATTAAAATATCTGTAGAAAGTCTGGATTTTCTTTGCTGCTGCCATTGTTGCATATCCACCTTCAGAGTAGCCTGCAAGATACACCTCCCTTTTAATAGGATGATTGTTTGCCTCGCAAAATTCAAGGACAGCTCTTAGAAGATCAATAACGGAATTGGCAAGTGATTGTTCGAGCATATAAGTGTGATATTGATCTTTTGATTCGCCATAGCCAATATAATCAGGCATAACAGATGCAAACCCTAAAAGTCCCGTGTATGAAATAACTAAAGAAAATATTGTGCTTGATGGAGCTCCACCTTTTAAAACTGTCTGTAAATCGGATGCAAAAGCATTTGTTGGAGCTTCACTGTCTAAAAATATTGTTCCATGCTGATCTGATATTATAGGAAAGGAATACAGATTTCTGACTGAAGGATCAAGAGAGTTTGTATCTGGTATAACGAGAAGCCCAGAAGCTTTAACTCTCTGGTTGTTTTCATCTAAAGTCCAGTAAGTTATTCTGTAAGCCTTTAGCCCGAATACTGTTTTTCCTGCTGTGTCGATGCCTGAAGTTTTAAGCAGATAGTCCACAGTATTTTTATCAAGCTCTCCGATCTCTTGGGCTTCTATAAAGGGTTTTGGAACAAAAGCTGTATCATTTTTGCAGGCAGTTATAAAAAAAAGAAAAAAAAGTAAGAACATAGAAAGATATTTTCTCATGACCTTCCCTCCATTTATCTTATATTCCTGCTATAGCTTCAATCTCAATAAGAGCACCCTTTGGCAAATTGTTTACCTCAACAGTAGCTCTTGCAGGTTTATGTTCTTTGAAATACCTGCCGTAAACCTGATTAACTTTATCAAAATCATTGATATTTCTCAGATATATTGTTGTTTTTATAATATGCTCAAAAGAAAGTCCGATTTCTTCAAGTATGCCTTTTATATTTTCCATAACTCTTTCTGTCTGACTGATAATATCTCCACCTATAAACTCCTGATTTTCAGGATCAATAGCTATCTGACCGGATATAAATATGAGGCTTTCATATTTGACAGCCTGAGAATAAGGACCGATAGCTTTTGGTGCTCTGTCTGTTTCAATCATCTGCATTATCAATCCTCCAACTGATCAAGTTTTATTTTCCCTTCGTAAAGTGCCTTTCCAACAATAACACCGTAAACACCATATTTTTTCAGGCTGTACAGCCTCTTAAGATCTTCAATAGATCCTACGCCACCTGAAGCTATAACTGGATGATTCAAATTTTCTGCGAGCTTTTTTGTTCCTTCTATATTTGGACCAACCATTGCCCCGTCCCTGTTAACGTCGGTGTATAAAAAACCCCATATTTTCATATCATCAAAAAGTTTTGCAAAATCAAGGGGAGTATATTCTGTTTTTTCCAACCAGCCTTTTATAGCAACTTTTCCATCTTTTGCATCTATCCCTACAACAACTCTTTCTGGAAATGCTCTGACTATATTTTCAAACTCTGGTCTATTCTGATAGGCAAGACTTCCTATCACAACTCTTTCTACACCTATATTTATAATGCTTTTTACAGAAGCGTAGTCTCTCAACCCGCCCCCAAATTCAATAGGTATTGATACAGCTTTAACTATATTTTTTACTATTTCTATGTTTTTAGGTTTTCCTTCAAAAGCCCCATCTAAATCCACAATATGCAGATGTTTTGCACCTTTTTTTTCCCATTCTTTTGCCACTAAAACAGGATCGTCGCCATAAACAGTTACAGCTTTAGGATCTCCTTTATATAATCTTACTGCTTTTCCATCCTTAATATCAACAGCAGGAATTATAAAAGATCTTAATCCCATGAAAACCTCCTAAAATCTAAATATTTTATAGATTGAGAAAATCCCAAATAAGAAAGCAAATATAAGGGTTATATCACCTAAGGCTGTTTTTCCTCCTAAAAAAAATACGCCAGAAGATATTAAAAGACCTATAAAGATTATAGCAACGGCTATCTTTTGCGTCTGGAATCTATAAAACTCCTGAAGTTCTTCCAGATCTTTAAATATGATACTAAATGTTAATCTTTCTCTTATAAGTAGTCTGTATAAGTTCTCAAGTTTAAAAATTCCATAGTAATAAAGTTCTGTCGCTGTTTTAAGTTCTGAAAGCTTCTCCTTTATATAATCCTTTGTGGACAGGGTAATAAATTTTCTGAGTCTTTTTGTCGGGTTAAACTCAGGATAAAGGGATCTGACTGTTCCTTCAAGATTTATAGCTGTTTTCCCGAGATATGATATCTCCATAGGAAGCCTTAGATGATTATTTCTTACAATATCTATTATCTCGAGAACCATTTCCTTAAGGTCTATCTCGTCAAGCTGTTTGTTGTAGTACTTTTCAAGAAATGTTTCAACATCCTGCTCTAATTCCATAATGTCTGTTTTTGGTGTGATCATATTCAGACCTTCATAAAAATGCATTGCAAGATTAACGTCAAGTGTGGTTACCGCTATTATATAATCGTAAAAAAGTCTTTTCTTTTCCTTTGGAAGTCTTGATATCATGCCGTAATCTACAGCACATATTCTTCCGTCGTCCATAACAAATATATTTCCAGGATGGGGATCAGCATGGTATATACCATCTACAAATACCATTTTAAAATATGCATCTGTCAATTCTTCAGATAGTTTTTTTAGTGAAAAACCTTTTTTTAGAAGTTCTTCCGTTTCCGAGATTTTAACACCTTCTATAAACTCTGTAACAAGTATTTCCTCATGAGTTAAAGATGTATAACATTTTGGTACATAGAATTGGGGATAATCCTCAAAGTTTTTTCTGAAGATCTGGATATTTTGTGCTTCAATTAAAAGGTTAGCTTCTCTAAGAGTTGTTCTTTTAAACTGATGAATTAGAGCGGAAAGATTTAACTCTTTTACTGTTTTTGAATGTCTTTCAAGAAATTTAACAAGTATAAGCATAAGTTCAGAATCGAGATTAATAAGTTCTTTTAGACCGGGTCTTCTTATTTTTATCGCAACCTTTTCTCCTGTTTGTAAATAACCTGTATGAACCTGAGATATTGATGCAGATGCTAATGGTTCTGGATCTATATATGAGAATATTTTGTTTAAATCTTCACCATAGTTTCTTATGAGTATTTTCTCTATCGTTTCAAACTCTATGGGAGCAACTTTGTCTTGAAGTTTGATCAGCTCTTTTATAACTTCCTGTGGTACAAGATCAGGTCTTGTACTTAAAACCTGACCTAATTTTATGAATGAGGGTCCAAGTTTTTCCAGAGCCTCTCTAAGTTTTTTTGGTCTTTTTGTTTCATCTATCTCAATTCCAAAGAGTAACTGAAAATATTCATAAACATTGTAAAATCCAAACCTTGATAATGTTGTACTGATTTCTTTAAATCTTTTTATAAGCTTTATATTTTTCCTAAACATTTTTCAAAATATAATTCCCTGATTTTCAAGCAGTTTTTTCATTTTTAATGCTGTATCTTTTATCTCCCACTGTGCATGTGGGTCAGTTCTTTTTATGATAAAATCTTTTAGCCAGTATAAAGTTCCTGAAACTACAATCGTAGTTTTCCTTCCATGTGGGAGAATAAATCTTGCATCCTCCCTTTTTATCTTTCCTTTATAAACGGCAAGATCATAAACGATCTGTGAGAGTTGATCGTTAAGAATGAAAAGCTCTTTTAATGTTATTTTTCCTTTTTGTAGGAAAGATCTTATAACACTGTCTGTTCTAATTTTTATTTCCTCTTTTAAGTCTTGTTTTAAATCCAGATTTAGAATCTGATTTCTCATATTCTCAATAAGGTTTAGAAAATCTTTACTAATAGATTCTAATTTTAGATCTGAGTTTTCAATAGAAGGAGGAATTATAAGACTATTCATATCTTCTTTAACATATCTCTGACTTCTTTGGGAATAGTTCAATGCAGTGTGTCTTACAAGCTGATGCGTCATTGTTCTTGAAACATCTTCAATAAAGAAAACGGCATAGCCGTCATAATCTTTTATAATACCTATTAATGTTACATTTTCTTCAGATCCAACAGGTTCTATAGGTATATCGTATTCGGCCATTTTTTTGAAAGTTTCCAAGTATAAATTCTGATCTTTTTCAAGAAGTTTTTCAAGATAATGTCTCAGAGATACCCCTATTACAGTTGGATATTTAGGATTATAGTGGGATTTAAAGTTTGTGGATGATATTTCTAAAGCGAGTATTTTTGCTTTTTCTTTTTTGGGAAGTTTTCTCAAGTTTTCATTGAGAAATCTGTTTATTATTTCTTCAGGAATCTTTGAAAGGTCTTTATATGCAAATGAATGGGCAAAAACAGAAAAATGTTTATAGTTTCCAAGTTTTGATAAGAACTTTGCCCTCTCCTCTGTTGATACGACTCTTGGATCATTAAGAAGGTAATTAAGATCTCCTGTCGAGTAACATGTTCTTGCACCTAAAGCTGTGAATGGTATAGAGTCTTTAAAATCTTCTAAGCTAAAAATTTCCTCAAGTCCCATTCAGATCTCCTTTATTTACTTTATCTAAGTATAATAACATTAACAACTTAAGTTTCTCATCATTAGCTTTTTTATATCCTCTGCATACTTGATGCCTTCGCCCTCAGCATGTAGAACATCCTTTACTGAAACACCAAGTTTTCTGCACAGGTATTTGAGTTGTTCATAGGAACTGGTTTCTATAGCCTCAGCTGTTTTCAGTAGAACTCCAAGATCATTTTTTTCATCTATTAAAGCTTCCTTTATTTTTGTATCGAGTTTTATATCTTTAAGTATCTCTTCTTTGTTTAGACCTAAAAGGGCGTCTATAAGAGACAGCATGCCTGTCAGATATGCCATCTCGGGAAAATCTTTATCTTTTCTCATTTTTTTTGCAGTTATTTCCATCATCCTTGCTCTTACAAGAGCAAGATCAAGTAATGGATTATCTGTTATGGGACATTTAGCTTCTGCATAAAGCATAAGGATTATCCACATTTTAAGCTGATTTATTCCTATCATTGATATGGCGTGTGTTATAGTTTTTATTTCTTTTCTGAAAGAAAAAAAGGCTGAGTTTACGAATTTTAGAAGGTTAAAACATATCTTCACATCTTTTTTCATGATCTGTTCTACTTTTTTAAGGTCAACATTATCTCTGTTTAATTCTTTTAATATTTCTAAGAGTGTTGTTTCAAATGGGTCGAATCTTTTGTGTGTGATAATAACAGGTTTTGCAAAGAAAAAACCCTGAAAAAGATCAAAGTTGAGTTTTAGAGCTTTTTGAAAAGATCTGTAATCTTCAACCTTTTCAGCAAGAATACTAATATTGGGAAATTTATATCTTATATCTTTTATTATCTCTTCAGTAAAATTATCTGGCGTATTTATGAGATCTATCTTGACGTAATCTGATATATGCAGCAGCTTTGCATTATCCTGTGAAGGTAAAAAATCATCTAAAGCAAGTTTGTAGCCCTTCTTCTTAAGTGAGGAAAGTTTCTTTATTGTATTGTTGTCAACTACTGTGTTTTCTAATATTTCTAAAACTATATTTTCAGGTTTTATGAGTTCTAAGATACTGGAGTTTATAACCTCATCACTTATATTTATAAAAACTTCTTTATTTCCTGCTATGTTCTGAATACCTATATTGTTGAATATATTTACTATAACCCGTGAAGTTGCAGATCTGCTGTTCTCGATTCTTGCAAAATCCTCGTAACTGGTTCTGTAAAGTAACTCATAGGCTACCACTTTTTTGTTCTTATCTAATATAGGCTGTCTTCCTAAGTACACATAGCTGTCTTTGTCTTCTATCATTTTATTATTCTCTGATTATTTGTTTATAATTATAAATCAAAATTTCTATAGGTGAATAAGGATGGAGAAGATAGATATATATGGGAAAATTCTGATAATAAAAAAAGGTGATATTACAGAGGAAGATACTGAAGCTGTTGTGAATGCTGCAAACTCATCTCTTATGGGAGGAGGAGGGGTTGATGGAGCTATACACTCAAAAGGTGGAAAAACAATACTGGAAGAGTGTAAAAAGATAAGGGAAAGTCTGTATCCTGATGGTCTTCCTACAGGAGAAGCTGTTATAACAAAAGGTGGTAATCTTAAAGCAAAATATGTTATTCATACCGTAGGTCCTGTCTGTTCTTCAGGAAAGCTTACTGAAGATAAGTTAAGATTGCTCAAAAATGCATATCTCAACAGTTTAAAGCTTGCTTCAAAGAAGGGGATAAAAAGCATTTCATTTCCTTCTATTAGTACAGGTGCTTATAGATGTCCTTTAGAAGATTCTTCAAAGGTGGCTTTAAAAACTGTTTTAGATTTCTTGAAGGAGGATAAGATAGTTCATGAAGTGAGGTTTGTTTTATTTACAGATCATATATACCATATTTATAAAGAATCTATTAAAGAGATTGTAAAGTAATGATATTTGATCTTCATTTTATGGATTTTCTTATTCTTTCAATCATTATTTCTATAGTGTGTGTGTATGCTTATTTTAGATATAGAGAGGAAAAACATAAGGAAGAAAAGATGCTTATTCCTAATCTCCTGTCGTCCAGGGAAAGATACATAAAGGAAAAAAATATGTATTTAGAAAGAGCGGAGAGATTTAAAGAAAAAATGAAGGAAGTAGAAAATGAGTTTGAAAAAATAAGGAAAAATATACCAAACTATGTATGGACTGAAGAAGAAAAAGAAGTTCTCAGAAATTTAAAAGGTACGGATTTTGAGAGAACCTTCACAGTAATATTTCAGCTTCTTGGATTTAGAGTTTACGATACACCTATTTACAAGGATTATAATATTGATATTATTGTTGAATTAGCAGATAATAGAAAAATATGTATTGATTTTTTGGATTATACACAGAGAAAAAAACTTGATGAAAAGTATATTAAAGATCTTGTAAAAGGAAAAGAGAAGTATGGCTGTGATGGAGTATGGCTTCTAACAAACAGATTTCTTGATGATGAGATTGAAGAGATCATATTTAAATATGATATAAATCTATTTGAGTTTAATCAGCTTGTTAGATTTTTTCCATCTTACAGATTGGTTGAAGATTATGATGAGAACAGAACAAAATTTCACAACTATGAGCTTCTTTATAAGGAAACTCAGGACGAGGTTATAAGAAGAGATCTCTGGATAAAAGAGGTAGATGAAAAAATAAGAGAAGCAAAAGAAAAGAGGCAGAAATGAGGATTAAATATATAGTTTTAGTGGGGTGTATTATGATTTATACCGCCTTAGCAGGGACATTTATTGAAAAGGATGGTGTGTATATAGAGAAGCTTGAAAATGGAACAACGGTAATTATTAAAGAAAGGGAAGATACGAAAGCTGTAGCAGTTCAGGTATGGTTTGGTGTGGGTTCTGTATTTGAGAAAGATAGAGAAAGAGGCCTTTCACACTTTCTTGAGCATATGCTGTTTAACGGAACTAAATATACTAAGCCGGGCGAGATCGAATCGGAAATAGAGAAGAAAGGTGGAAATATAAATGCTGCAACAAGTTATGATTTTACATATTACCATATAGAGATAGCATCACCTTTCTGGGAAGAAGGGATTAAGTATCTTTACTATATGACAACCGCTCCTCTTCTATCTGAAAATATGATAGAAAAGGAGAAGCCTATAGTTTTGGAAGAACTAAACAGACATCTGGATAACCCGAAAAATCTTCTCTGGGATACATTTAATAAGCTTGCTTATAAGATAAGCAATTATAAGCATCCTGTAATAGGATATAGGGAAACCATAGAAAATTTTAATAGGGAGCTTGTTTTGGATTATTTTAATTCACATTATGTTCCATCAAATAGTTATATAGTTGTGGTTGGTAATATTGATAAGGTTAGGGTAATTAACAAGATCAGGCAGACATTTGGTTCAGTTAGAGGAAAAAATTATACACCCCCATCTGTTCCCCTTGAAAAACCTCAAAAAAAAGTGAGAAAAAAGATAATAAAAAAAGATCAGATAACAAGGGCTTATGTTGCTATAGGCTGGCATGCTCCTCCTGTAGGAAGTGAAGAAAATTTTGCAGCTTCCGTTCTTGAGGAGATTCTTGTTGGAGGAAGAACTTCAGTTCTTTATCAGGAACTGAAGGAGAAAGGTCTTGTTCAGGCAATTTACGGCGGGTATCTGGCACATAGAGGGACGAGTCAGTTTCTTTTTTACTTTGTGACCTCTCCAGATAAGGTTAAAAAGGTTAAGGAAAAGATATTCAGTTTATTAGATAAGTATAGGGAGGGTGGTGTTGATAAATCTGCTGTTGAAGATGCAAAGAGAAAGATAATAAATAGGGAGATCTTCGCAAGGGAAGAAGTTACCCATGATGCTGAATCTTTAGGTTATGCAGCTTCAGTTGTTGGGGATATATACTATGATATTGACTTTACAGAAAGGATAGAAAAGGTTACTAAGGACGATATTGATAAATTTTTAAGAAAATATCTTAAAAAGGATAACTATACGGAAGTCCAGCTTTTGCCTGAATAATCAGATGAATTTTTTAAGATCTTCTGGTGGAATTGGTGGCTGTAAATAGTATCCCTGCCCATAACATATTCCTGTGTTGAGTATTTTTTCAAGTATCTCTCTATTGTTTATATACTCAGCTACAACCTTTATATTAAGATCATCTGCAAAATGTTTTATTGCTTTGACAATAGAGTATGCCTTGTTATCAACATCGATTTTCTGTATAAGGCTTCCGTCTATTTTGAGATAATCTGGGTTCAGCTCTATAATATGACTGAAATTAGAGTAACCTGCACCAAAATCATCTATAGCTATTTTACATCCTATAAACTGAAGTTTACTCAACTGGTTTTTAAAAACTTCATAATTTTCAATTTCTTCTGATTCCAGTATTTCTATTGTTAATCTGTTTGCCTCATCTCTCTCAAATATATCAGAAAAGAGTTTTATTATATCTTCATTGTATATATCCATAGCTGAGAGATTTATACTTATCTCAACATCTCTGTATTTCTGGAGGATATTCTTATTAAACTCTATTATCTTTTTGGTTATATCAACATAAATGTATGTTCTTTTTATTGGGGGTATAAACTCGTTTGGATATAAAATTTCACCTTCTTTTGTAATTATTCTCACAAGCGATTCAAATTTTACCGCTGTTATTGTGCTTAGGTCTATAATGGGCTGATAGTGACATATTATTCTATTTTCCTCTACGGCTTCTTTTATAACATTTATATTCTTCTCACTGACTTTAAGAGCAACATTATATATCTCTATCCTGTTTCTTCCTTTCTGTTTTGCACTGTATAACGCTATATCTGCATGTTTTATAGCTTCTTCTATAGATTTTTCATGTTCGTAGAAGTTTATTCCAATAGATACTGTTACCTTAAGTTTTATATTTTCAATATCAAAAGGATAAAACTCTATCTCGTTCTTTATTCTTTTAGCAAGATTAAGTATATTTTTCTTATACTCAGGGGATACAGGATTTGATCTTATAAGAAGTAAAAATTCCTCGCCTCCATATCTTATAAGTATGTCATTATCTCTTATACAACTGTTTATTCTTCTTGTTAACTCTTTTAAAACAAGATCTCCTATTTCATGTCCGTATGTATCGTTGATCTTCTTAAAATGATCAATATCTATTACAAATACCGTGAATGGGTAAAATTTGAATAGATCAGAATTTTCGTAAAGGAAGAGCCTATTGTATGCACCTGTTAAAGGATCGTAATACATCTTTTTCAGCTTTTTTTCATATCTAAAAAACTGGTAAATAGATACTATAAAAGAAACAAGTACGAATGATATTCCAACAAGTAGGGCGTTCTGAATTTTTTTTACTATCTTTTTTATCTCATGAAGTTTTTCAATTGAGAAATCAAGGACAATTAGACCCTTTACTTTGTTGTTCTGTACTATTGGTTTTATATACGTTATCCAGAGAAAATCTATTAGTTCCTGCTTTATTATAAGATCTTTCTTTGTTTCGAAGACCTTGTACCATTCTGGATTGAATATATCAAATTTCTGCCAGTATCTACCCCTGTCCTCAAAAGATATATCAAGAAGATACCTTAGCTTTCCATCTTTATCCCTGTATAAAATGTATGCATATTTAACATCTGGTGTCAGAAAAAGTGAAAACATTTTTTCTATCTCCCTTCTTGCGGAAGGGGTCTGGAAAAGGTATTTTATATCCTGTCCTGATGCTTTAAATAGTATGGCTTTTTTAAGGTTTTCCAATGGTTGCGATATGCCAGGAATCACAGCATCATTAATAATGCTCTCTTCAATTACCTTCCCAAACTTAGGAATCAAAATGTATGAGCTTCCTAAGATTATAAAGATAAAGATAAACATGTAAGAAAGATTGAGAAGATGTTTTCTGCTTCTCTCTACCATAGGTTTTTTTCACTCTCTATAAACTGTGTAAGTTCATGGGGTGGAGTTATATTGAATTTCTCAAGCCTCTCCCTTATAAGAACAATATTGGGCCTTCCTTTATGCCAGTATAATGCACCTATTATATTGTGATTATACCTTAGGAGGTAATATTTTGTCGTAAAAATAGGTTTTTCACCACATTTTTCTAAAGGGAATTTTTTTGTAAGAATTATAATATCAGCTTTTTCACAGTTGTCTGCCAGTCTTATATGGTTTGAGTTTTTGAATACATCTTTTATCTCATCAGTAACAAATATATGTATTTTTCTTTTATCCATCATAAAGGTACATATTTTTTCTATGATTTTTGCCTCCATTTTTTTGTCTCCCGCATAGTTGGAGGCAAAAGATATCTCCATAATAATAAGCAGTAACAGTACTATCCTTCCCATTAAAAGAACCACTTAAATATAATAGTAAACCGCCTATCTACGGTTGAGTATTTAAAACTATCAATTAGCGTTGGGGTTTTTAAAGCCTTATTTAACAGATTGTCTCCTTTCAAAGATATTTCCTTGTTTTCATCAATATGATATGTTACAGCGGTTGTAAGGTCGTAACCATCTTTAATCTTATAACTGGATACTGTATAACCTTTTCTGTAAGTAAGTCCTGTATATATATCAAGTCTTTTCCTTGTATAAAATAGTTTAATATGGCCTCCCTGATCAGGACCAAGTTCAACGTCATCAAAATTTGTATCTGCTAAAAAGTAATTCAGTACAATTTTTGAGTTTTTACCTGCCTTTAAGCTGTAATCAAATGAGACAAACTTATATCTTAACGTTGTATTTTCATTGTAGTATGATAGTGTTGCCGGGTCTAAGACAATCTGATTTTTTGTAATGGCATATCCGCCTGTTATACTGAATCTGGATTTTCCTCCTTTAAAAGTTATTTCTGATGTCCATATTTTATTTCTCTGTTTTCTTAAACCTGGATGTGTAACGATCTCCATAAATACAGGAGGTGTGTAATACACTGAGGCAAAACTTTTAAGAGATATAAATTGATTTGAAAAGAGGATTATTCCTATCCTTGCTGTGAGACCGTTTATATCTCGGAATCGCTCTTTTCTATCGTATCTATCATATTTAAAACCTGCTATAAACATATTTTCTGGATTAAAATAGTAACTGTTTTCAAGAAATACGGAGTACAGATTTTCAGAATTTTGCGAGAAAGATGAAGTTCCACCAAATCTAATATCATTTATCTTATACCAGCTTCTTTGGTATTTTAATCCTAAAAAAAGCTCATTTTTTTTAGTGTTAAATGTTTTGTATATCTCAGCTCCATATCTTTTTTCGTAACTGTCTGTTATAAAACCTCTGATATATTCTGTAGGGTTTGAGACTATTATAAAGTTATACGGTGTAAGATTTTCCTGATATGAGTGGGATTTTATATCGTCATAAAAAAATATGAATTTAAGAGATCTGTCGTTGAGATGTTTTGATGTAAAAGAGATATAATTATGTCTTCCTGTAAACTCGTCCCTGTCTGGAGCACCTCTAAATGATAAACCTCTAAATAGATCTGAATCTTTATATATACCAGAGTACTCAAATATAATCTCTTTATATCTGAAGTATGTATAAGTAAAGAAATTGCTTATCTCCTGTCTTATATCCTTATAATCGTTTCTGTATTTTTTCCATCTTATAAAATTTTTTCCTGTATATACAAAGAAAGATGTGTTGTCGTCTAACTCTTTACCGTAATAGGTGTTTATTCCATACCCTTTCCTTGATGTTAAAGATGTTCCTAAATATCCGCCATTTTCCCTTTCTGGGGGTTTTGTATAAAGTTTTATTATCAAACCTGCCGTCTCATTATTAAATCTTATGGCACTTTCACCCTGATATATTTCTATATGTTCCACAAAATCAAGAGGTATCTCGCCCCATATTGGAAATGGTGTTCTTCTATATACGGAGCTTACCTCATGGTCGTTTATATAAAGTCTGATTGTTGTATTATTTATAGGATACATTGTTGCATAGGCAACAACGTTTTCGCCAAGCATATTCTTCTGAAGTATGAAAAACCTGATTATCTTAAGAACGTCTTCTAATGTCTGTGCCTGCATTTTTTCAAGATCTTCTCTTGTAAAAATGATAAGATGACCTTCAGATTCAAGTTTTGTTTTCTTTGATAGTTCTGATTTTTCTCGGTACTCTTCAAGAATATCACTTATAGATTTACTGTGGGTCTGTCCTATTAATATCAGTATAAGCATAAGTAGGGCTACCGCAGTTCTCAGCATTCTCTAACTTTCCTTTTAACAGCTTCGTACAGCTGTGGAGTGTTGACACTAAGGTAAGATGACAGATCCCTATCTATACTTAATATTTTATCCTCAAAAATATTTTTATGCCTTATTAATTTAATCCATCTGTATAGAGATCTAATACCTTTTTCGTTGTAAGCCTCTTTTCCCTTTAGAATGGCAGATTTCCTGTAAAGAGTGTTTAAAGGCTGAAACTTACCTTTGATTACAGGGATAACAGCTTCATAATCATCTATCTCTTCCATAAAGAAAGGTATAAGTTTAGCCCTTAAAAGGGGAGTATCACATGTAGATATAAATATATATTCATTCTTTATATAATCTATACAGCTTACAATTCCATTTAAGGGACCTGTATATGGATTAATATCTTTCACAAAGAGTATTTCTGCTTTTAAATCAGATGCTTCCTTTATATAAAGATTTTTTTCTTTGTTTCCGGATATTATTATCTGATTACAGTGCTTATCTAATTTTTCAAGTATATGCCTTAGAAAAGTCTTTCCACATAAATATAAAAAAGCTTTATCCTTTCCCATTCTTTTGCTTTCTCCTCCTGCCAGAACAATACCTGTTATCACTACAACTCTCCAAGTAATGATTTTATCTTGATATATTCTATATTTGTCTTGTATATAGACTCCACTGATTCTAATTCAGAGTTTAAGGAATCCTTGATAGCTATTATGAGATCAGAAATATCTCTTTTTCCTTCAATAAATTCTCTTTTAGATATATTTATGTTTATAGTGTGTTTACTTTTTAAAGAGTTATTTATCAGCCTGTATATGTATATATTTTTCTTGATTCTATGATAACTTGATAATAATTCATACCTAAGAAGGTTTTCTACATATTTTATCTCTTCTTCTATAGAGACCTTTTTCAGTTGTGTTTCAAGCACAATCTGTTCCTGTCTTATTGTTCTCCATATAGGTATATTGACTCCTATTCCAACAGAAAAGCTGTCCTGGACTCTGTCTTCAGGGGTTGTTTTTAAAGATAGAGACAGGTCTGGATAGTAGATCATCTTAGACAATTTAAATGATTTGTTTAGTTTTTCTAACCTTTTTCTGTAGCTTTGAAGTAAGGGATTTTTTTCTTTTAACTCCTCAATAAGCTGATCTGGCGTTGTGTTTATATTAACTATATTAAGATTTACAGCAATCTCCTTAATACTGTCATTTACAACTGATTCAATGTTGGAGAACTCTATCTTTTCATCGGTAAGCAGACTCTGTTTTTCTTTGTTTAGATTTTCTATTATGATCAAAAATTTTAGTCTATCTCCATAACTGAATCTATCTCCAATCTCATCTTTTATACCTTCAGTTAGATCAATATACTTTCTGTATATTTTTATCTTTTCCCTTATAAGCCATAATTTGTAAACGGATTCATAAATTTTCTGTATAATCTCATTTTTCTTTGAAAGCAGATAGTAATACATCTCTTCATAGTTTTTTGTTTCTATCTGGTAGATTGTTTCTAATTTTGTAGGATAGGGAATTTTCTGAGATATTTTGAAGGTTACAGCTCTGTAGGGTTTTTCAAAGGCATCTCTCCCACCAAAGGTGAGAGAGATTGAAGGGTTGAAAAGCTTTTTAGCCACTTTTGCCTTCTTTTTCTGAATCTTAAGTTCTTTCTCTATCCTTCTTATTTCAGGATTATTTATTCTTGCCTTCTCTATAAGTTCCTGTACACTATCCCCGTAACTGAAGGAAGCAAAACAAAAAAAAAGCAGTAAGGCTATTTTTGCCTGCATTCCTTACATATTCCAAATATCTCTAAACGGTGAAACTCAGGTTTGAAATCATACTTTTTGCATATCTTGTCCTGAAGTTTTTCGATCTCATCAGAATGAAACTCTATAATCTTCCCACATTTTTTACATATAAGATGATCATGATGTTCTTTCAGGGCAACCTCGTATATAGTTTTATTTCCATATTTTATAACTTCATTAACAAGACCCATCTCTTTAAGTATGTTTAACGTTCTGTAAACAGTTGCCCTTGATACGCTCATATTTTTTGTTTTGATCTTGTGTACCAGATCTTCGATCTCAAAATGACCTTTTGTAGATATAATTTTTCTAAAAATAGCTTCCCTCTGGGGCGTGTACTTTAAACCAGACTTTTTGATGTAATGTTTAAATTCCTTCAAAAGTTCTGATTTTCTCATCCTCACCTCTTATCTGGTCTTTTTAGTTCAAAGGTATTTTCTTTGGTTATAAGGCAGTAATTTGCCCCTCCTAACCTTCCTATTATCTCAAGTTCTGTAGTTTCAACATAACCTTTCTCATTTAGAATATCATCTCTTACATGAAAATTCAAAATCTGACCCAATATAATGCCCATTTTACCTATCTGGATTATCTCATACTTTTTGCATTCTATATTTACAGGGGATTCTTTTACCCTTGGTGCTTTTATGAAAGTTGATGGCGCAGGAGTAAGACCTGTTTTTTCAAACTCATCTATATCTCTATCAAATGGTATTGATGATATATTCATCTCTTCTAAAAGCTCTCTTGTTACAAGATTTATGACAAATTCTCCTGTTTCTTCTATATTTCTCCATGTATCTTTTTTAACGCCCGGTTCTTTACTTCCTATTGATACAATAATGAGGGGAGGATCACTGGAAATACCTGCGTAATAACTGAAAGGGGCAAGATTGTTTACACCTTCTGGACTTACTGTTGAGATCCATGCTATAGGTCTTGGAACAATTATGGAAGTCATCATCTTATATATATTTTTTGGTTCCAGATCTTCCGTTTTTATTTCCATGCCGTCCTCTTATTTTAATCTAACTGTATTTTTTAATAAAATCAACGCTAAAAACGTTCTTTTGCACGTTCACTGCGGGGGTAAAGGATCTTTGCCATTACTATTGAAAGTTCGTAAAAAATTATCAATGGAGAAGCTAAAAATACCTGACTTACGACGTCTGGTGGGGTTAATACAGCAGCAAGTACAAATGCGGATACAGCAAAATATGGTCTGAATTTTGATAAAGTTTCAGGGGTGATTAAACCAAGTCTTGCAAGTAGTGAAAGTATTACTGGAAGCTCAAAAGTTATACCAAAGGCGAATATAAGTCTTGTTACAAATGAGATGTATGAACTTACAGATATCATTGCTTCAACATCAAGCTGGGTATATCCAAATGTAAGCAGGAATTTTATTGCAAGAGGCAACACGCCGTAAAAAGCAAATAAAACACCTGAAACAAAGAAAACTGTTGTAAAAAACACGAAAGGAACAACAAGCTTTTTTTCATTCTCATAAAGAGCCGGTTCTATAAACTTCCAGATCTGATAAAATACGAACGGGGAGGATATAACAAAACCTACAAGAAGTGATATCTTCAGTGCTGTAAAAAAAGATTCTGTAGGGGTTAGTGCTACAAGCTTAAGATCGGGGAATGCTTTGTTTAATGGCTCTTTAAATATATCAAAGAATATCTCCACCTGTGTAAAGACTATTATCATTCCGATAAATACTGCAATCAAGCTTCGGAAAAGCCTTATTCTTAATTCAGCTAAATGTTCTGTTATAGGAGCTTCATACTCTTCAGGACTCTTTGTTTCCTGTGTCATTTAGCTTTTCCTCTTTATTTTTATTCTTGAAAGATATCTTCTCCCTTTTTGGCCTGTATTCCTCATTTTTTATCTCTTTTTCAAACTCCTTTTCCCATTCGTCTTTTTTTTCTTCTGAAAGATCCTTAGGTATAATATCTTCTTCCTTTGGAAGAGCTTTTGCTGTATCTTCAACTACAACAGATTTTACCTCATCGACCGTTGATTTTATCTCCCTGTAAAACTTACCCAAGGTTTTCGCAACTTCAGGAAGTCTTTTAGGTCCAAGTACAAGTAAAGCAACTATAAAAATAACAATCAGTTCTGTAAATCCTATCCCAAACATTTATCAAACCTCTTAAAATTTAGAGATAATCACATTATATATCAAAATTGTATCGCTATACTAAACTCTATCCTGTAAGGATACTCTCCAGCCTTTTTGTCAAGTTTGTATGCTATATCAAGTATAAAAGAACCTACAGGGGTTGGAATATAAACACCTGCTCCAGTTGTTTTTCTAAGATACAGCCTTTTCAATCTTTTATCGTCTTCATAAACATTTCCCGCGTCAAAAAAGATAAAACCGTAAAGGTTGAATGGGGGAAAGATCGGAAATCTTATATCGTTGTTTATAAGGAACATACTTTTGCCGCCATTTCCAAGTTCACCTGATACTTCCTCGTATCCAAATCCTCTAAAATTACCAAGACCTCCTAAAAAGAATCTTTCTGAAGGAGGAAGTTTTTTGATTTCTCTGGCTGTATAACCAAAACTAAACTTTTGGGTAAATACCAGAAAGTAAAAAGGCTTATAGTACCTGAAGGATGTTGTAAGCTGGTAATACTCAATATCTAAAAGCTCTCTTGTTATACCCAGGCTGAGTATATAACCTGAAAATGGATTCTGTTTTGGTTCTCTATGATCGTCAAGAAGCCTGTAACCTATCTTACCTGTGTTAAAATTGTTTTTACTATAAATATTCTGTTCTGAAAGCCTGTTGTATCTTTTTTCTATATAAAAACTGTTCTTTACCCATTTGTTATTTCTTCTGCTGAGCTGTATCTGTACTCCTTCTATATCAAGATTGTAAAGTCTGTGATACTGATAACTCTTAAGTAATGTTAAAAATCCGGATGTCCTTTTAGGAAGTATTCTACTGCCAAAAGATATACTGTAGTTTGTTCTTATATTGGATTTTTCAATATATGCAGATGTTTCAAAACCGTAATTGAAAAGGTTCTTAAGTATTACCGATGAAGCGACTTTTAGCTTCTGATCAGTATTGTAACCTATTATTCCCTGAAATAAACCTCTTTTTTCTTCCCTTAGTATGAATGCTTTAGTGATATACTTCTTTTTCCTGTTTACACTGTAGTAGGGAGTTATAGAACTGAACAGATATGTTCTGTACAGAAAATCAAGTTCATTGTCAAACTCTTCAACTGTAAACACTTTTTTTTCAGATAGGTTTCTCTTTACAGCCTTTAGATTCAGATATTTAGTACCGTAAAGAAATGCTGTCCTGTTAATGTATGCTTTTCCAGGTTTTACATTTATCTTTACTTTAACATTTATTCTTTTTTCCTCCTCTTTAAATTGGGCTTCAAGCTCAGAGTGAACGTCTATATATCCTATATCTTTTAGTTTTTCATTTATCCTATCCATAATGTCTATAACCTTTTCAGGTTCATAAGGGGAAGGTATATCTGGTTTTTCACCTTTCCAGTTGTATCCTTCTACCTTGAACTCTGTAAGAATAAAAGGTTTTCCTTTTAATGCGGTTATTTGGAGGTAAACGGTCTTTTCCTCTTTATTAATTATCTCATCTATATTGAGACTGTAATTTAAAAATCCATTATGGTAATATTTCTCAATAGTATTGACTAAAAAATTTTTTATCTCTTCTCTCTTATATGGAAGGCCTACAAATTTTGTCAGCTTTTCTTTAAGTCCCTTAATATCTGTTTCTAAATCTATATCTTCTATGAGGTATCTCTCGCCTTCGTTTATCAGGAATTTTATAGTAGTTTTTCTTTCATTAACATCCTCTTTAAACTGGGGAACTATCTGCACATCAAGGAAACCAGCATTTCTGTACATATTCTCTAAGTTTTCAACAGACACGCCTATCTGATAAAAATTGACCCCCTCTTGGTAAAATGTTAACTCTTTTTTTAGCCTGTTTTCAGGTATGTATCTGTTTCCTTCAAAAATAATTCTGTATTTGTATCCCGTGTCAACAAGGATGTTTAATATTATGCTACCGTTTTCTGGTTTCATACTTAGGATATTTACAAGGGTATCGTAATAGTCCTTTTTTGTAAGGAATTCTTCAAGTTTGTCAATCCTTTCCTGGATTTTGTTTAGATTGAAATCTTCCCCTTTGATATCAAGTATATTATGAATCTCTTTATTAAGCTCTTCCCTCACTTTTTCAGTAAAAAATATATTTACCTTTTTTATCCTGTAAAATTTGCCTTCATCAATGTAAAGGTTAAGTATTCCATTTCCATTTTTATCTATATGAAAATGGACATCTATTCTTGCGTAAGGGTATCCTCTATCCATATAAAACTGTTTCAATCTTACAGGTATATTGTGTATTGATTGGATATCTATTGGAAATCCTTCAACCAAACCTGCTACAGCCTCAATCTCCTTTTTCCAGAATGAGAACTTACCTGTTATAACAACTTTTCTAAGATATGGTTTTCTTTTAAGATATAGTTTTCCTTCTTTATATGTTATATCTTCAAAATCTCCTGTTCTTTTCAGGAGATCAATAATTAGATCTATATCACCTGTTTTTTCAAAAACCTCTTTGATATTGTTCTTAGGAAGAGGATAGTTTGCTATTACCTCAAAAGAATAAACAGTCGTATATAAAAAGAAAAGAAAAAATAAAATAAAAGGCATTACTTAGTACCTTTCTGTTTTGATCTCTTTTATTCCTTTAAAACCTTTTAGAACAAAAATATTATACCTTCTGACAACTTTGCCTCTAAATACAACCTCAAATCTATCCTGTCTAATCAGTTTCTCGAAAGATTTTCTTACATCATTTCTTAAAGACCACTGTGTTACATAAATGCCGTAAAATCCTTTATTTGCAAATCTGTTTACTTTTTCCCAAAGATCAAACTGATTCATTCTTCTTCCAAGATTTATACAGTAAGTATTAGGATTGCCTTTAACATAAAATGCAAGCTCTGAAGCTATATGGTAATTTTCACTAAAAATGAAATATTTATTTTCTGGTAGGTCTGACACTATACTGTTTACTTTTTCGCCTAACTCTCTCCATCCAACTAATCTTTTGGTTGGATCTTTCTCAGGAGGAAGAACATTTCCAAGACCTGTTCTGTCAAGAATAGGTGTATAAAATAATAAAGCTGTGGACAAGACAGATAATGAGAATAGAATGGCTGTTGTTTTATAAAGTTTTTTGTTGAAAATATAGTAAAACGTTAAAATATATAAAGTTATATATCCAAAAGCAGGCCAGTTTGCCTCAACCTTTTTTTTAAATGCAACGTACAAAAAGAAAAGAAATACTGTTGTTGGAAATATCCATAAATAAAGTATCTCCTTTTTGTTTTTTTCTCTGTAGCCCTTTATAAAGGCATATAAAAATAAAGGAAAAAGAAATACAGAGCTTATCCCGATCTGTCCTGCTATATAATCCCCTATATACTTGAATGATTTCTCAATGGAAATCTCCTTTATGTTGGCTCCCTCAAGTGTTCCAACATGTTTAAATGTTACAAAATCATGCTGAAAGTTCCATACTATAACGGGAATAGTAAAAAAAGAAGCTATTAATATAGATATATAAAACCATTTTTCTCTAAATACATCCCTGTCTTTTAACAAGAGATAGATAAGTACTGCCGGCAAGAAAAAAACCATAGAAAACTTAGAAAGAAAACCTAAACCTGCAGAAATACCTGTTCCTATCCAGAATAAAGGTTTTTTTCCTTCTAAAGCTTTATAAAAAAGAAGAACCGTCAAGATCCAGAAAAGCATTAAAGGTGTATCTGTTAGAAATATTATTGATGCTATGTTGTATCCTACAATACCGTAGATAAATATGGAACATAAAAAAGCAAATATCTCCCTTTCTTTTTTATCTTTTATATAATCCTTGAATATTGTTAAAGCTGTAAAGTACGTTAGGACAGCCGTTAGAAATCCAAGTATAACAGCATTTATCCTTACGCCTATTTCTGTATTTCCAAGAAAATATGTTGAGACAGCATTCATATATGCTATTAAAGGAGGTTTTGAGTAGTAGGATAGATCAAGATGTTTAGACCACAACCAGTACTGTGCCTCTTCTGTTGAAAGATCAATATGACCTGATAAAATATATCCTACCCTTAAAAAGGCTACAAAAGTATGAAAAAGGATAAGGTATTTAAACATAAGCACCCTTGATATCACTTATTTTAAGAACATAAAATTATAGCATCAGCTTGAAGAGGTTTATGACTTGATTTATAAGGCTCTAACTATAGCAGGTTCGGATAACAGTGGAGGAGCAGGTATTCAGGCGGATCTTAAGGTTTTCTCTGCATTTGGTGTTTATGGGATGTCAGCCGTTACATCAATCACTGTTCAGGATACATCAGGTGTAATAGGATCTTATCCTGTTTCTGCAGAAATACTTTATAATCAGATAAAAACTGTTGTTAAAGATATAGGCATAGATGCTTTTAAAATAGGTATGCTTCAGACAGAAGCTAATGTTCTTGCAGTTTATCAAGCTGTTACTGAACTAAAGATGAAGAACCTTGTGTCAGATACTGTTATAAAATCTTCTAACGGTAAATATCTTCTTGATAGATCGGCTTTAGAGACATTTATAAAAAAGATTATTCCTATAACAGACATTTTGACTCCAAACAAAGATGAGGCTGAACAGTTAACCGGAATTAAGATTGAATCTGTCAATGATATGATCAGAGCTGCAAAGGAACTTCATAAAATGGGGGCTTCAACGGTTGTTGTAAAAGGAGGACACATGCCTCAAAATGGAAAAGTTATTGATGTTGTTTATAAAGAAGATATAGATCTTATTGAGTATCCTTACGTAGATACGGAAAATACTCACGGAACAGGATGTACATTTTCTGCAGCTATAACAGCATGTCTTGCAAAAGGATATTCCCACCTAAAATCCATAAAGATTGCCAGATCGTATATTCAGGGTGCTTTAGAAAACTCACTTGATATAGGTAAAGGAAAGGGAAGTCTAAATCATTTCTGGACGGTAGTATGAGATATATTCTAAATACGCTTTTTCCGGCTAAATGTTTTCTTTGTAATCAGATCTTTTTTTATACAGATCAGAATGTTGTCTGTCAGGAATGTATAGAGTCAATAAGGCAGAAAAATATTCCTTACTGCCGGAGCTGTGGAAAGAAAAATCAAAACTGTCAGGACTGTTTAAAAAAGAGAGTTTTTAAGGATATTAGAGTTTTCACAGAAGCTAATAAGGAAGTTCGGAAGCTGATATCTGCATTTAAGTTTAAAAATATAAAAAACCTATCAAAAGTTTTTGCCGATATTATAAAAGATGATCTTAATTATTATTGCGAAACGGAAAAAATAGATATTGTTACGTATGTACCTATTCACAGTAAGGTTTTAAAAAGCAGGGGATATAATCATCTCTACCTTATACTTAAAGAGATATTTCCAAACTTTTATATAAAAGAACTGGTTAAGAAAGTAAAAAACACCTACTTTCAATCAGAACTTACCGCTAAGGAAAGAGAAAATAATCTTGAAGGAGCATTTTCCCTTACAGGGAGTGTGAAGGATAAAAGGATTCTTATTTTTGACGATATACTCACAACAGGAAGCACGCTAAGACAGATCCACAGGGAGATAAAAAAAGGAGATCCTGAGTATATATACGGTTATGTAATAGCAAGATAACATGATAAAATATTTCTAATATTTATCAGGAGGAGTTAATTTGAGGATCACAGTTATAGGTGCAGGCTATGTTGGATTAGTAACAGCTGCATGTTTTTCTGATCTTGGAAACGAGGTTTTATGTGTAGAAAAGGTATCATCCAAACTTGAGAAGCTCTGTAGGGGGATATCACCTATATATGAACCTGGTCTTTCTGAAATGCTCCAGAAAAATATAAGGGAAGGAAGAATACAGTTTACAGATAAAATAGAAGAAGGTGTTAAGTTTTCAGATGTTATATTTCTGTGTGTTGGAACACCTCAGGGAGAAGATGGAAAGGCTGATCTTTCTCAGATTGAAGAAGCATCAAGACAGATAGCTGAGTATATGACAGGTTATAAGCTGATCATAGAAAAATCAACAGTTCCTGTTAATACCCACCAGTGGGTAAAAAAAACAGTCAGAAGATATATAAAAGATAAATCCTTACAGTTTGATATTGCATCAAATCCCGAATTTTTAAGAGAAGGGTCTGCGATCTACGATTTTATGAATCCTGATAGAATTGTTGTTGGTGTAGAATCAGAAAAAGCAAAGCGGATAATGGAGGAACTTTACAAACCTTTTACAGAAAAGGGGTTTCCACTTCTAATAACAACACCGGCAGCTGCAGAACTTATAAAACATGCATCCAATTCATTTCTTGCGATGAAAATATCATATATAAATATGATAGCGGATCTATGTGAAAAAGTGGGAGCTGATATTAAAGAGGTTGCTGATGGTATGGGGTATGATAAAAGGATAGGAAGAGATTTTCTTAATGCTGGAATAGGCTATGGAGGAAGTTGTTTTCCGAAAGATGTTCAGGCATTTATAAAGATAGCCGAAGACCATGGTCTTGATTTTGGTCTTTTAAAAGAAACGGAAAAAATAAATAGATCAAGAAGAAGAAAGTTTTTGGATAAGATAGAGGATGTTTTATGGATTAGTAAGGATAAAAATATAGCTGTTTGGGGGCTTTCATTCAAACCTAATACAGACGATATAAGGGAAGCTCCATCAATAGATATAGTAAGAGAGCTTGACAGACTCGGAGCAAATCTTAGACTTTATGATCCTAAGGCAATGGATAATTTCAAAAATCTGTTTCCTGAAAAGGAGAATATTGCATATATGGATGATATGTATGATGCTTTAAAAGATGCTGATGCCCTTTTGATAATTACAGAATGGGATCAGTTTAAAAATGCTGATCTTAAAAAGATAAAGGATCTTATGAAACTACCTATAATTATCGACGGCAGGAATATCTATGATCCTGAAGATATGTTAAATAGAGGGTTTGAGTATTACTCGATAGGAAGATAAGATCAATGTTTTTATCTTCTTACCTCGCTATCCATAAGAATAGCTATCCATTTAGTTTCTTCCCTTAGTTCAAATGCCATTTTTGCTATAACTGTAAGTGGTATAGACAGAAACATACCAACTGTTCCAAGTACCCATCCCCAGAAAACAAGAGAAAGTAAAACAACAAGAGGTGAAAGACCAACACCTTTTCCCATGAATTTCGGCTCAATTATATTGCCAATAATCATATTTATTGTAAGATACCAGACAGCAACTATGATTGATAATGGAATTCCACCGTCTATAAGAGCTATTATAACTGGTGGTACAGCAGCTATTATTGATCCAATTGTAGGTATAAAATTAAGTAAAAATGTCAACACGCCCCACAGAAGGGCAAAATCTATTCCAAAAATAAATAAGAAAACCCAAGCTAAAAAACCTGTAAAAACAGAGACGATTGTTTTTATCTTCATATACTTTATTACACTTTCAAAGAATTGATCAACAAGGAGAGAGGCTTTTTTACCTTTTGATATCAGTTTTATCTTCTGGGAGAACATATCGCTTTCAAGAAGTATAAATACAGCGAGAATTATTATAAATACAGCATTTGCAAGTATATTTCCAAAACTTAAAAGTGAGTTAGACATAAACTGGAGTATCATATTTGGATTTAAAAGATCGAGATTTACATTTTCGGGGATATGAACGCCGAACTTTCCTAAGATCTTAGAACTTTCTTCTATATAAATATTAAGTTTTTCCTGGTACTCGCCAAGATTTTTTCTCAGTTCATCAACAGACGTAACTATAGTAAGGGCAAGAAGATATACAACAAGAAGATTTATGAAGAGTATTATGATTAATGATATCCATTTTGGTATTTTTAGAGCATTTAAATGCTTAAAAACTGGGAGAAACATAATAGCGAAGAATAAGGCAAGCAAAAACTGAACAACAAACTCCTGAGCCGCCTTTAATCCTGCAATTATTACAACTACAGAAGCGATGGATACTAAAGTTGTGGAGATTGGAGATCTGTTCATAGTTTTATATTCGGTTAAAAATAAATAAAAGCGGAAAAACCGCTTTTAAACTGTTTCAAGCTCTATCTTTTCTATATGGGTGGCTTCTTTGCGAACAGGAACAGTTCCTCTTTCAGCAACTTTTTCATCAATTCTTTTAGGTTTTAGTACCTTAAGTATATACTCCATAGCCTTAAAAGTTTTTTCCTTTCCACCGCACGTATAAACATCAATTGCCGCATAACCATGCTCCGGCCATGTATGGATTGATATGTGGGATTCTTCGAGGAGGATTACACCTGTTGCGCCGTGGGGATAAAATTGATGAAAATGAGATGATAATTTACTTAAATTTGCGTACTTAACTGCACCTTCGAGGAGATCTCTTACATCCTCAACATGATCAATTTTGTCAAATTCTACACCGTAAAGGTCCGCTAGGATATGCAGTCCGAGGGTTTTTTCCATTTTCTATCCTCCAATCTTGTTTTTTCGATGCTGAAATAATGCGTCGGGCTACTACTGCCCATGATAAAAACCTCCTTTGCAGGTTAATTTTGACAAAAATGGAATATATATTATAAGTTAATTTTTTTTAAAATATCAATATTAAAAGTAGCGAATATAAAAAAAATTGCAAGGAGATATATATGGGAAACAGATTAAGGGATTTGATAGGAGACAAGGTTCTTGTTATAGATGGAGCTATGGGGACTGTTATCCAGTCTATGATAATTCCGACAGATGCATGGGAAGGAAAAAGTGGATGTAATGAGATACTGAATGTTACAGCCCCTGATATTATAAGATCAATACATGAGAAATATGCTTTGGCAGGAGCAGATATTATAAAAACAAACACCTTTGGTGCCCTTCCATGGGTATTAGACGAGTATGGGATAGGAGAGAGAGCTTATCAGCTTGCAAAAGCCGGCGCAGAACTTGTTAGACAGATATGTGATACTTATTCATCAACGGATAAACCAAGATTTGTTGCCGGTTCTCTTGGTCCAGGAACAAAACTTCCATCTCTTGGTCATATAGATTATGACGAGATGTACGAAGGATACAAAATAGCAGCAAAAGGACTTGTAGAGGGAGGAATTGATCTATTTTTACTTGAAACCTTTCAGGATCCTCTTCAGATTAAGGCGGCTTTACGTGCCGTTCAGGATACTGCTGAAGAGTCCGGTAAGGATATACCTATTATGGTATCTGCGACTATTGAACTAACGGGAACCATGCTTATAGGAACAGATGTTCAGACACTTGCTGTTATAATGGAACCCTTTGACATACTTACGCTTGGTTTTAACTGTGGAACAGGACCTGATCAGATAGAAAGCCATCTTAGAAAACTCTCACAGGTATGGAATGGTTATATATCAGTACACTCAAATGCAGGTCTTCCAGAAAACAGAGGAGGGCATACATACTATCCTATGGGTGCTGAAGAGTTTGCTGAAAAAGAAAGCAGATTTCTTGATTTTGATGGTGTTGCTGTAGTAGGGGGCTGTTGTGGAACAACTCCCTCACATATTAAAGCTCTTGCAGATAAAGTTAAGAACAGAAGACCAAAACCACCTAAAGGGAGTCAACCAAGATCACTTGCATCGCTCTACAGTGTTCAGCCTTTGAAACAGCAGCCGCCACCATTTCTTGTTGGAGAGAGAACAAACGCTACAGGATCAAAAAAGTTCAGAGAGTTACTTTTAAATGAGGATTATGATGGGATAATCTCTGTTGCTCAAGAGCAGGTTAGGGCAGGTGCACATGGAATAGATGTTTCCGTTAATTTTGCAGGAAGAGACGAGATTAAAGATATGAAAGCTGTTATAAAAAGGTTTAATGAAAAAATACCAATTCCTCTAATGCCTGACAGTACACAACCTGAGGCTTTAGAAGCTGCATTGAAGCATATTGGTGGAAGGCCCATACTTAATTCTGCAAATCTTGAAGATGGTGAGGAAAAGTTTGACAGAATTTGTCAACTTGCAAAAAGATACGGTGCTGCTCTCGTTCTTCTTACAATTGACGAGAAGGGAATGGCAAAAACGAAAGAAAGAAAGATAGAGATAGCCGAAAGGATGTATAAAATAGCAACGGAAAAACATGGTATCTGTCCCGAAGATCTTGTTTTTGATCTGTTGACATTTACAGTCGGTTCCGGAGATGAAGAGTACAGAGAAGCGGCTGTACATACTATTGAAGCTATAAAGGAAATCAGGAAAAGACATCCTGAGGTTGGATTTATACTTGGTATATCAAATGTTTCTTTTGGTCTTGATATGATAGGAAGAAAGTATCTTAACTCTGTTTTCCTTCATCACTGTGTTGAAGCTGGATTAACAATGGCAATAGTTAATCCAAAACATCTTATACCTTATCACAGAATATCAGAGGAAGACAGAAAAATCTGTGAAAACCTCCTATTTAATATATGGGAAAGCGGAGAGGATCCGTTATTTAGATTTATTCAGCATTTTTCAAAAGTTAAGGAAAAAGATAAAAAAAGAGAGGAAGATCTTCTTGAGAATCTTCCCGTTGAAGAAAAAATAAAAAAACATCTTATAGATGGTGAAAAAGAAAAACTTATAAAGGCTGTTGAGGAAGCTCGTCATACAATACCCCCAGATAGAATAATAAATGATATTCTTATTGACGGTATGAAGATTATAGGAGATTTATTTGGTAAAGGTAAAATTCAGCTTCCGTTTGTTCTTCAATCTGCAGAAGCTATGAAATCTGCTGTTGACTATCTGAATAAGTATCTTCCTAAGAAAAAAAAGGAAAGAAATACAACCATAGTACTTGGTACTGTTAAGGGAGATGTTCATGATGTTGGTAAAAATTTGGTTGATATTATTCTTACAAATAACGGATTCAAGGTTATTAATATTGGAATAAAAGTTGAGCTTGAAGATTTTATAAAAGCATATAAAGAACACAATGCTGATGCTATTGGAATGAGTGGACTACTTGTTAAATCAACACTTGAGATGAAAAATAATCTTGAAGAGATGAAAAAAAGGGGTATAAATGTACCTGTTTTACTTGGTGGTGCGGCTCTAAACAAGAAGTTTGTAGATAATTACTGCAGGCCTGTTTATGATGGTCCTGTATTTTATTGTAAAGATGCTTTTGATGGTATCAAAGCTATGACAAGAATAGAAAAGTGGGACAGAATCTCTCCTCTTGATACTGATCTTGGACATGATGAAGAAGAAAAAGAAGAGTTAAAACCTGAAAAAGAGGAGATAAAAATACCCCCTCTTTCTAAAATAAAAATGCCTGACAGATCTGTTCCTGTTCCTATTCCTCCTTTCTGGGGAAGAAATGTTTGGGTGTATCCTGAAATGGAAGATAAGAATTTGTATAGATATATCCAAGAACTTGCCTTTAAATGGATAAACAAAGGTAGCCTTTTTAAAAGAGCATGGGGTTACACAAGGAGTGGAAAAAGTAAAGAGGAGTATGAGAGAATCAAAAAAGAAGAGATACTGCCTGCTTTTGAAAGACTGAAAAGAGTTCTCATAAATGAGAATATATTTCAGCCGAAGATAATTTATGGATACTGGCCGTGTAGATCGGATTTTCCTGTTGAGGGAGAAGAAAATAAAGAATGTTCGCTCATAATTTTTCCTGAAACAGAAGGATGGATAAAAGATGAAGATGTAAATAGAGAACCTCTTAAGGATATTATAGGAACTGGGGAACTGGTTATAAATTTTCCAAGGTCTAAGAAACCCCCATACAGATGTATAGCTGATTATTTTCATACAGAGAGACATGATACTGTTGCCTTTACTATAGTCTCAGCAGGCAGTAAGCTTTCTGAGTATGAGAAGGAACTTTTTAGAATGGGAAAATACAAAGATTATCATCTTGTTCACGGCCTTGGAGTAGAACTTGCAGAAGCATTGGCAGAGATAATCCATAAAAAAATAAGAATTGAGCTGAATATAGCTGAAAATGAAGGAAAAACACTTGAGGATGTTAACTATCAGATAAGAAATTATCAAGGGGCAAGATACTCTCCAGGTTATCCAGCCTGTCCAGATCTTTCCATAAACGAAAAAATATTTTCCCTTTTGAAACCTGAAGAGTTTGGAATAACACTTACGGAAAATTACATTATTACTCCAGAGCAGTCAACAGACGCTATAGTAGTTTATCATCCCGAGGCTACTTACTTTTCTGTATAAAGTAGATTTTCGGGAAATACTATAAGTTCTGGACAGTTCTCCAACTTAGGGCAGATACTTTTTATCTTTTTTTCAGAGATATTTCTTTTTAATATATTCCTAAGATTTTTGATCTGAGGGTCTTTTTTAAAAATTTTGAAACTTTTTTGGTTGAACATACTTAAGATTTTTCCATACTGGGTAAGGAAAAATGTTTTGTCTTCTGTATTTTTGAAATATGAGTATAAGAAAATTCTTGTAAGGAATGAGTATCTTAGATATAAATTTTCAAGTTTTAATTCATCCTCAACTGGAAGATAGGGAAAATGTTTTTTAATTATTCTTGCAAAAACCCCCTGTCTTCTTCCTAAAAATCCTGTGCCGTCAGGGTTGCTGTAAGTTTTTGCTCCTACTACACCACAGCTTGGAGATTTTGATTTAAGTAAGAATCCATCAATATCTCCAATTCTGCTTATAAAGCTCTTAGAGAAATCTATTATTGATTCTGTTATATCCTTTCCTCTGTAGTAGATCCTGTAATCCTGTTTTTTTATGAGGAATATTTTATTCCTTGGAACCCCAAGACCTATATCAACTTCAGGACATACGGTTGTAATATCTACATATTTTTTAAGTTTTTCAATGAAAGGGTTGTAAATTTTTTTTCCGTCATATCTTACAGGTTCACAAAAGCATCTGCTTAAAACGATGCGTGGTTTATGCATTTTTCTCAATAATATTTTTGAGTGCTTTAATGAACGATGGATGTGATCTTAATGTTGGGATTCTTATATAACTTTCTATTCCTCTTTCCCTTGCAAGTTTTCCATACTGGTAGTCAAGTTCGTATAAAGTTTCGGAATGTTCAGAAACAAAAGATACAGGAATAACAGCCAGTTTCTTTATGCCAGACTCAGCTAATCTGACAATCTCTTCATCTGTAAAAGGCTCAAGCCATTTCACAGGACTTACCTTAGACTGATAAGCGATAGAGTATTTATTGTTAGGGAAATGACCGGCAATCAGTCTAACTGTTTCTTCAATCTGAATTTTATATGGATCTCCTTCCTTAATAACCTTTTCAGGAAGAGAATGAGCTGAAAAAAGGAGATAATACTTTTTTTCATCTAATCCAAGAGTTTGCTTAATCTGTTCAACCCATGCTTTTATAAAGTATGGATTATCGTGATATGAACTGATTTTTTTTACAGGAACATTTAAACCTTTTTTCCTGTAAACTCTATCAAATTCCTGAAAAGAAGAGCCAGTAGTTGTCTTGCTGTAGTGGGGATACAGGGGAAGAAGTATAATTTTTTCTACTTTTTCTTTAATCAGCTGCTCAACCGCTTCTTCTGTAAAAGGATGCCAGTATCTCATTGCAACGACAACTTTGAAGTCTGTTCCAAGTATTTTCTGAAGAGCCTCAGCCTGTTCTAATGTCTGCTCTTTTTGAGGAGATTTTCCTCCCATTAGCCTGTAATACTCTTTTGTCTTTTCTGCTCTATATTTTGAGATTAACCATGCAACTGGTTTTTGTATTATTCTTGGAATTCTAATGATATTGTGATCAGAAAAGAGGTTATACAGAAAAGGCTGAACAGCCTCAAGACTGTCTGGACCCCCCATATTCATAAGAACAATGCCTGTCTTTCTCATATCCCACCTGCAAGAATTTTGTTGAATATTATAATTCAAAAAATAGCTTAATCAATAAGTATAGTTTTATAGAAAATTTTGCTTTCTGAAAAGGCTTGTTTTTTTTCGTTAGATTACCATACCATAATACTGTTGCTGGAATAAAAGAGGTGCTGTATGCTTAATGAAGAGGAAAAGAGGTTTTTAAATCAAAGATTAAAGGTAGGAAAATTAGGATCAAGAATCATCGTTATGATTATATTTGTCTGGATACTGGTCTATATTTATGCTTTTTTTAAGGTTCCTTTTATTGTAAACCCAGAATATTTTTCCGAAAACTTAAAATCGTTAGATGACTATAGATTGGTAATGGTCGTAAAATTGGCGCCTCTTTTCTTTAATCTTTTTATGATTTCACTTCTTATTCTTTTTATTCTGATGCTTGTTTTTTTAAATGTTGAAAAGGATTATTTAAGAATAATAAGGAAGATCTTAAATGAAAAATAATAGGGAGGTTTTCCTCCCTATTGTGTTTAATCCTCGCAGAAAGGCCTTAAATATTTTGCTCTATGTGGATGTCTTAGTTTTCTTAATGCTTTTGCTTCTATCTGTCTGATTCTCTCCCTTGTTACACCGAACTTTTTACCAACCTGTTCAAGAGTATACTCTGTATCATCCTCAAGACCGAATCTATATCTTAGAACCTGTTCTTCCCTTTCTGAAAGTGTAGAAAGAACTTCTTCAAGCTGCTGTCTTAAAGCCTGTCTCAAAACGTGCTGTTCTGGTGACATAACCGTTTTGTCTTCTATAAAATCGCCCAGATGTGATTCGTCGTCATCTCCTATTGGTGTTTCGAGGGAGATAGGTTCCTGAGATGTTCTTAAAATTTTTCTAACCTTTTCAGCTGGCATCCCAACTTTTTTCGCTATTTCTTCAGGCGTTGGTTCTCTTCCAAGCTCCTGAACCATAGAGCGGGCAACCCTGACAAGTTTATTTATAGTCTCAATCATATGAACAGGTATTCTAATTGTTCTTGCCTGGTCCGCAATAGCTCTTGTTATTGCCTGTCTTATCCACCATGTTGCGTATGTAGAGAATTTATACCCTTTTTTGTAATCAAATTTATCAACAGCCTTCATAAGACCTATGTTCCCTTCCTGAATAAGATCAAGGAACTGTAGTCCCCTGTTGGTGTACTTTTTAGCTATCGATACAACAAGTCTGAGGTTTGATTGAACTATTTTTTGTTTTGTTTCATTTACCTCTTTTCTTCCTTCCTGTATTATGTTTATAACGTGATCAAACTCTGTTGGGACAGTTCCTATCATTTCTCTCAGCTCGTCTATCTCTTCCTGAAGTTTTAATGTTTCTGTTCTTAGTATCTCAAACCTTCCAAAGGAGAAGCCATTTTCCTCTATCTTTTTTAATATCTCTGGATCATCATAATCGCCCTTTAAAAGCTTCTCAATATCTGAGTCTATCTTTTGAAGTCTTTTTATCCTCTTATTAAGATCTTTTTCCTTTCTTTTAAGTTTCATGTAGAGTTCTTTTAATTCATCAGCTATCTTGTCAAGTTTTGTAAACTTAATATTTAGATCTTTTATAAATCTGTTTACTTTTGCATGCTTTTCTATAAACTCTTTTTTAAGTTCTGTATCATCTGGATTTTCAATAATGGCCTGTTCAAGATCTCTTAACTCCCTGTACATCTGGGCAAGAATGAGACCTTTTTGTATAAAGTCTCTTGTTATAGCATCCATAACTTCAGCTTCATCATAATTCTCATCTTCAACATCGTACTCATTACTGTCTATATTTATGATATCTTTAACTTTCATTCTTCCGTCTGCTACTTTAGCCCACTCATCAAGTAATCTTTCAGCCAAAAATGATGTTCTCAACAGTCCTCTGAATACCTTTTTCCTCCCTCTTTCTATATCTTTGGCAAGTTTTATTTCCTCATCCCTTGTAAGAAGAGGTATTTTTCCCATCTCTTTTAGGTACAGTTTCACAGGATCGTCTGTTTTAGCCCAAGCGTCGTCAGAAAAATTAATACCTAAATAATCGCTCTCCCCAGCAAACTCTTCAGGTTTTGCTTCTTCAATAACATCAATATTTAGTTCATTCAGGTATTCAATCAGCTGTTCAAGCTCATCTGAAAGGAGGAGATCTTCATCTATAATCTCTGACAGTTCTTTGTAGGTAACATAGCCTTTTTCTTTTGCGAGCATGATGACTTTCCTAACATCATCCCTTTCATGCATCATTTTTTAACACTTCCTCCTAAAATAGTTTTTTTAACTTCTTCCTGAAGTTTCATTAAAAACTCCTCGTCAGGATCATTATTTACACTCAAATAAAGCTCGTTTTCTTTTTTCAGCCAGGCTCTGTATTTCCTTTCGAGAGCATAAACAGCAGCCTCCAGATCAACTATCTCCTCTGACTGAGCTATATCCTCCAAAACCTCTTCCTGAATCTCTTCATTATTAAGTATTGCTCTAACCAAAATCTCAAAGTTTCCAGAACCTTCTATTTTATCAAATCTATTAAATCTGCTCAATAGCTCCTCTTTTTTGTAGATTAATGTTTTCAGTATCAATTTTTCAGTTTTTGAGAGATAGTCTGTAACTTTCGTATATTCTAATTCTGGTTTTATATCGCTTTTTTTGAGTTCTAAGTAGCTCTCCTGAAGTCCTGTCTCCTCTGAAAGTTTTTTTATTAAAAGTCCCTGTTTTGTTTTTTCAGGAATAACAGAAATCATATCAAGATATAAATCTATGATCTCTCCCTTTTTTTTCAATTCTTTTTCTTCTATAATTTTTTTAAGAAGAAAGTCGAGGAAGTTTTGAGCGTTCTTTAACACGTTTTCAACGGCTTTAAATCCCTGCTTTGCAAGATCATCGGGATCCTTCCCTTCTTCTATAAATGCATAGTAAACATCTATATTTCTGGATAAAAGTACTTTTGCAGCCCTTATTACAGCTTTTTTACCTGCTTTGTCACTGTCAAACATTAAGACGGCTTTATTTACAAATTTTTTCAGAAGATCCCCATGAAATTCTGTAAATGATGTTCCCAGTGTTGCAACAACGTTTCTTATTCCTGTCTGATACAGTGATATAAGATCAAGATAACCTTCAACGATAACAGTCCATTTTTTTTCCCTAAGGTAATTCTTTGATTCGTAAAAACCGTAGAGAATCTTTCCTTTAGAGTATAACGCTGTCTCAGGTGAGTTAATATATTTAGGTTGCTGATCTTCTCTTAGGGTTCTTCCTCCAAATGCAACAATTCTACCTCTGTGATCCCTAATTGGAAATATCAATCTACCTCTAAATTTATCAACCGCAGTTCCATTTTCTTTTTCTGTGATAATACCAACTTCTTTAAGGTCATTTATGCTGATTCCTTCCTTTTTGGAATAATTAATGATAAGTTCAGGATTTTCTGGTGAGTAACCTATATTAAAATGATCAGCTGTTGTTGAAAGGATCTCTCTTTTTTTTAGATATTCCTTAGCTTTTTTTGAGTTTTTTAGCTGATTTCTGTAAAAATCTGATATTTTTTCTGTAATGGAAAAAAGACCTTTTAGATATTCGTAATTTTTTCCACTCCCTGTGTACTTGACAGGAATGTTGTATTTATTAGCTAACTTTATTACAGCTTCTGAGAATGAGATTCCTTCATAATCCATAATAAATGAAAGAGCCGTACCGCTTTTTCCACATCCAAAACATTTAAATATATTTTTTTGAGGTGAAACAATGAATGACGGTGTTTTTTCAGAATGGAAAGGGCACAAAGCTTTATAGTTTGAACCTGCTTTTTCAAGGTTTATATACTCGGATATAACATCATAAACATTTGCTGTTCTTCTAACTTCTTCTATGGTGTCTGGGCTTATAGCCATTAAATCCTCATTTTTTGTTATTAAAGTGAAAAGAGATATATTAAAAATTTAATAAAAAATTATACAAAAGCAACTATTTTTTAAACTCTAATAAATGTAAAATATTTGTAAAATTATATTAAGGAGAGAGAGTTGAATTACCGCACTCATATAATCGTTGAGTCTAAGAAAAGGTATAAAATTTTATTTTCAGACCCTTTTTATAATCCAGTGTATGTTGAAGATGAAGAACAGTTTAAAAAAATTATAAAAAGATTAAAATCAGAAGGAAAAGGCGATATAGCAAGAGAGCTTACAGAAAAATGGATAAATATTCATAAAAAACATTTCAAGATAAATTACAAAGGTAAATTTCTTAATCTGGGAGACAGGACAGCGGTTATGGGTATTCTTAATCTAACACCTGATTCGTTTTCTGATGGAGGGATATATTACGGTGATATTGAAAAGGCGGTGGAAAGGGTAGCATATATGCTTGAAGAAGGAGCTGATATTATAGATATTGGGGGAGAATCAACAAGACCTGGAGCAGTCCCTGTCTCAGTAGAAGAAGAACTTGAAAGGGTTATACCTGTTATAAAAGCAGTAAGAAAGGAGCTTGGAGATAATTTTTTAATATCCATAGATACTTACAAGTCAAAAGTAGCAGAAAAAGCTTTACAGGAAGGAGCTGACATTATAAATGATATAAGCGGGATGAGCTTTGATCCAGAGATGGTTAAGGTCGTAAGTAGATATGACTGTCCAATTGTTGTAAATCATATTAAAGGAAGACCAGGAAATATGCAGGAAAATATTTACTACAATGATGTTGTTCTTGAGATATTGGATTTCTTAGATAATCAGATAAATTTTGGGATTAAGCACGGCATAAGAAAGGATAGATTTATAGTAGATCCAGGAATAGGATTTGGTAAGTATGTGGAACATAATGTTGAGATTATTAAAAGACTTGAAGAATTCAAAACTTTGGGATTACCTGTACTTATAGGTATATCAAGGAAATCATTTATAGGTAGTATAATAAAAAACTTACTTAATAGAGATGAAACTCCTCTACCAAGGGAAAGATTAAGCGGTAGTCTCGGTGCTACAGCTGTTGCTGTTTTAAATGGGGCACATATAGTAAGAACACACGACGTTAAAGATACAGTTGAGTTTTTAACATTATTAGACACTATTAGAGGTTACAGAGTTGTTTGAAAGTCTGGACTGGCTAATCAAAATTGTAACTTCAATAAAATGGTACGACATTATAGATATTCTGATAGTGGCGGTTATTATATACTACCTACTCAAGTTTCTTATCGGCACAAGAGGATGGCAGATACTAATTGGTATATTTTTCATACTTTCTTTGTGGCTTCTTGCAAAAATACTTCAGTTGAGAACTGTTGAGTGGATATTTGATAACCTGTGGACGATTGGTATATTCCTTCTTATTGTGGTTTTTCAGCCTGAGATCAGGAGAGGACTTGCAAAAATAGGAGAGACAGGGATTTTTAAAGGTCTTTTTCTTTCAAGGAAAAAAGTTATAGATGAGGTAATAAGGGCTGCAACTTTTATGGCAGAGAGGAAAATTGGAGCCTTAATAGTTTTTGAAAGAACTATTGATCTTGATAACTATACAGAAGGCTGTGTTAAACTTAATGCTGATACAAGTCTTGAACTTTTAATATCAATATTTATACAGCAAACTCCCCTCCATGATGGTGCTGTAATAATAAGAGATCAGAAGATAGCCCTTGCAAGATGTTTTCTTCCTTTAACGATAAATCCAAATATACCTAAAAATATAGGGACAAGGCATAGAGCTGCTATCGGTATTACGGAAGAAACAGATGCCGTTGCACTTGTAGTATCTGAAGAAAGGGGAGAAATATCACTTGCTGTTGATGGAAAGTTGTATAAAGGGCTTGATTCCCTGACTTTAAGAAATAAGCTTATAGATCTTCTTGGAATTGAGAAGAGAGATACGGTTGAGGTTATATTAGGTAGGTTTAAAAAAGGTAAAAAGGGTAAAAAATGGAAAAAATAAAGGAGATTTTTTTAAACAACCTTCTTCTTAAAATACTATCACTCTTAGTTGCCTTTCTACTGTGGCTTAATATAACAAGTACGCAAAAAGCAAGGGTTGAGTTTTACAGTGATGTAGAGATAAAACCTTATCCTAAGGATCTTACTATAGAACAGATTCAGCCAGAAAAGGTACTTATAATAATAGAAGGTCCTAAAAATGCTTTGAGTAATGTAAATATATCTCAGATACAGACCTATGTTGATGGTTTTAAGATAAAGGAAGGAGAAAACCTTCTTCCTGTAGAAATTTCCAAAGAAATTATGAAAAATTTTAAAATAATCTCTATCTATCCGGACAGAGTGCTTGTGTATGCAAAAAAAAGAAAGTGATAAAATATTCAGAAAAAAGGAGGTTCTAATAATAGATGATAAAACTTAGTATAAAAAGATTTGGTGAGTATGAATTTGAAGAAGGCGTAACACTTAAGGAGATAATATCAGCCCTTGAAGGTGAGGGAAAAAAGGTAAGAGATATTGTAGGTGGAAAGCTTAACAATCAGATAATAGATATACATACACCTATAAGAACAGAAGGAAATCTTGTATTCCTTACAAAAAAAGATCCAGAGAGTCTTGAAATATTGAGACATTCTTTGGCTCATATAATGGCACAGGCTTTAAAAGAGCTTTATGGAGACAAAAATGTTCATCTTGGCATAGGTCCAACTACGGAAAATGGTTTTTATTACGATGTTGAGATTGAAGAAAAAAGGCTTACAGAAGAAGATATTCCTGTTATAGAAGACAAAATGAGAGAAATAATAAAGAAGAATTGTAAGATAGAGAGAGAAGAACTTCCAAGAGATGAAGCTATTAGGCTTTTTGAGGATAAAAGGGAGATATACAAAATAGATATAATCAGAAATCAGATTCCTGAGGGAGAACCTATATCAGTATATAAACAGTGTGATTTTGTAGATCTATGTAGAGGTCCCCATGTTCCATCGACAGGAGAAGTCGGAGTTTTCAAACTGGTTTCTCTGGCAGGAGCTTACTGGAGGGGAAAAGAGGGAAACCCCATGCTACAGAGAATTTATGGTATTGCCTTCTGGAATGAGAAAGATCTGAAAAAATATCTGAATATGCTTGAAGAAGCAAAGAAAAGAGACCATAGAAAACTCGGAAGAGAACTTGAACTATTCATAATAGATGAAGATGTAGGCGGTGGTCTTGCACTCTGGCTTCCAAAAGGAGCTATAATCAGAAATGAGATAGAAACTGCATGGAAACAGGAGCATATAAAAAAAAGATATCAGCTTGTTTACACTCCTCACGTAGGTAAGGAACAGCTCTGGAAAACAAGTGGACATGTTGATTTCTACAGGGAGAATATGTTTCCTGAAATGATGATAGAAGAGGAAGGATACTTTGTAAAACCTATGAACTGCCCTTTTCACGTTGAGATTTATAAATCAAAACAGAGAAGCTATAAGGAACTGCCTGTAAAACTTGCAGAACTTGGAACAGTTTATAGATACGAGAGAAGCGGTGTTTTGCATGGACTTATGAGGGTAAGAGGATTTACTCAAGACGATGCACACATCATATGTAGGGAAGATCAGGTAGAAAAAGAGATACAGGATGTTTTACATCTCGTTTTAGATACATTAAGAACCTATGGATTTAATGAATTTCAGATATTCCTGTCAACGAGACCTGAAAAGTCTGTCGGTGATGACAGAATGTGGGAGGTTGCAACAAACTCATTAAGAAAAGCTATAGAAAGCGTCGGACTTGATTATGAGATAGATGAAGGTGGAGGAGCCTTTTATGGACCGAAAATAGATGTAAAAATAAAGGATGCTATCGGTAGAATGTGGCAGTGTTCAACGATTCAGTTTGATTTTAACCTACCTGAAAGGTTTGATATGTACTATATAGGTGAAGACAACCAGAGACATAGACCTTACATGATACACAGGGCTATATTTGGTTCTATTGAAAGATTTATTGGTGTTCTGATTGAGCATTACGCTGGACTTTTACCGCTCTGGCTATCCCCAATACAAGCCAGGATAATACCTGTTGCCGATCCTCATCTTCCTTACGCTAAAAAAGTTGAGAAAAAATTGAAAGAGGCAGGATTGAGAGTAGAGGTTGATGATAGATCGGAGAGGATGAATAAAAAGATTAGAGATGCAGAGATTAATAAAATACCTTATATGCTTATTGTGGGTGATAAAGAACAGCAGTCAGAAACAGTATCTGTAAGAACTAAAAAAAAAGGTAATGTTGGAGAGTTTTCTATAGAGGAATTTATAGAAAGAACAAAAAAATTAATAGATGAAAAATCGTTAGAACTTTGAAAAGGGGATTTATTCCCCTTCACATTCCCATTTATATCCAACTCCCCTAACAGTTTTTATACATTTACTATACTTGCCAAGCTTATCTCTTAGCTTTTTTACATGAACATCTATTGTTCTGTCATAAACATCCAGATCTGTTTCCCACACAGAAGAAAGTATCTGATCCCTCGTTAAGACCTTACCTTCTGAGTTAATCAACAACAAAAGCAGTTTAAACTCTTTGGCTGTAAGGTCTATACTTTTTCCTTCTATTTTGACCTCAATCTTTGATGGATCTATCTCAAGTTTATTTATCCTAATAATCTTATTTTTTCTGTCAGATCTTTTAGACCTTTTTAAAACAGCTTTTATTCTTGCTATTAACTCTCTGATTGAAAATGGTTTGGTAACATAATCATCAGCTCCAAGTTCAAGACCAACTATCTTATCTATCTCTGTACTTTTTGCAGTAAGCATTATAATAGGTATATCTTCTGTATCCCTCTCAGACTTAAGCAGTTTACAAAACTCAAGACCGTCTATATCGGGAAGCATAATGTCAAGTATTATAAGATCTGGATAATCTTTTTTTATACTGTTGTAAGCTTCTTTACTGTTTAAGAACGGTTTGACTTCAAAACCTTCTTTTTTAAGATTATAAACGAGGAGTTCATTTATATCCTCATCATCTTCTACAACATAAATCAAGTTCATACCGTTCTCCTGAAGATTAAAACTGCTGATTCTTATTGTAAATTGAGCCAAAGAATTTTTTATTAAAAGATTTTGGAAGTATATTAAAAACCGGGCACCCCCATTCGGCGTAGGGAATCTGGCTTACCGTTGCTCCCTTCCGGGCCTGGCGGGGTTCACCAGTCCCTACCCGAAGGGACCCGGTATCTTATTCTTTATAATCGCTGGCGGATGGGGAGGGATTCGAACCCTCGGTACCGCAGAGCGGTACACAGCATTTCCAGTGCTGCCCCTTCGGCCAGGCTCGGGCACCCATCCGTTGAGGCCATATTATTATATGATAATCTAATAAAATTGCAAACTGAAGGTATATAATATTTTAAGCAAAAATGAAAGATTGGAGGTAATTTATATGGATATAAAGTTTTATTCAGAAAAACTTGCAAGAGAAGCAAAGGAATCACAGAAACTATTAAGAAGAGTTACAACAGATATAAAAAACAAAACACTTCTGAGAACTGCAGAGCTTATACTTGAGAAAAAAGATCTTATAGAGAAGGCAAATGAAAAGGATCTTAGTTTTGCTGAAAAAAAAGGATATTCAAAAGCTTTACTGGATAGACTTGCACTTAATGAAAAAAGGATAAATGGAATGATTAAGGTTCTAAAAGATGTAGCCTCTCTTCCTGATCCTGTGGGAGAGGTTATATCCATGTGGACAAGACCAAATGGTCTCAAAGTTGGACAGATGAGAGTTCCATTAGGGACGGTAATGATAATATACGAGGCAAGACCAAATGTGACTGTAGAAGCAGCTTCTTTATGTATTAAATCATCTAACGCAGTAATACTGAAAGGCGGAAGTGAGACTATAAACTCCAATAGAATTCTCGTAGAGATACTAAGACAGGCTGCTAAAGAATCAGGCTTTCCCGAAAGGGCTATACAGTTTGTGGACACAATAGATAGAGAAGCTGTAAATCATCTTTTGACATTGGATCAATATATTGATGTTGTTATACCGAGGGGAGGAGAAGGATTGATAAGAGCTGTTGCTGAAAAAGCAACAATGCCTGTTATAAAACATTACAAAGGTGTATGCAATCTATATATAGATAATGAGGCAGATATGGATAAAGCTTTAAACATAGCCTATAATGCAAAAGTAGAAAGACCTTCAGTATGTAATGCAATAGAAAATCTGATTGTTCATAAGGATATAGCGGAAAGATTTTTACCTGAGATAGCTTACTACTACGGTAAGGCAGGTGTTGAAATGAGATGTGATAATAGAGCTCTTGATATACTGAAAGATCATCCGAAAGCAAATGATACGGAAATAGTTCCTGCAAAAGAAGAAGATTACTATGAAGAATTTTTGGATCTTATTATAGCTGTTAAGATTGTTGATAGTATTGATGAGGCTATAGATTTTATACATAAATATGGTTCAAGTCATTCAGAATCTATAGTTACTGAAAATTATACGAAAGGAATGAGATTCATTAATGAAGTTGACAGTTCTGCTGTCTATATTAATGCCTCAACGAGATTTACTGATGGAAATGAGTTTGGACTTGGGGCTGAGATGGGTATATCAACAGATAAGATACATGTTAGAGGACCTATGGGACTGAAAGAACTTACAATACCTAAATTTATTGTATTTGGAGATGGTCATATCAGAAATAATGTGGGAATACCTTTTAACAAAGATATTAAGATAGATACGGAAATATGTGAGATGTAGGTGGTATTATGGAGAAAAAACTTGAGAGAACACTGAAAGGTTCTGCCCTTTTTAAAGGTTTTGATGAAAGTTTTTTTAAACATATAATTCCTTATATAAAGATATATAGTTTTCCAAAAGGTAAAGAGATCGTATATCAGGGTGAGGAAAGTTCCGATCTTTTTATTATACTTGACGGTAAGATAAGAGCTTCAATATTTGATGATGAAGGAAATGAACTTGTTATAGACCTATTTGACGAGGGTGATTTCGTTGGCGAACTCAGCCTAATAGATGGAAAGCCGAGAAGTGCGTCACTTATTGCCGAATCTGAGGTTGTCGTTGCTGTTCTTGAAAGAAAGCATTTTATAGATATACTTAAAAAATACCCTGGACTCTGCCTTAAACTTGCTGAGAATCTTGTTTACAGACTTAGAAAAGCTGATAAATTTTTAGAAAGCCTTGCCTTTTTAGATGTGAAAGAGAGAATAATAAATCTTTTTATGAATAGTGCTGTTGAAAAGGACGGTGATGTTTACAGGATACCTAAAATGCCTCATAGGGAGATAGCTAAAAGGATTGGTGCATCAAGGGAATCTGTAACAAAAGCATTAAAAAGATTTTCGGATTCTGGAATACTTTCAGAGGACGGCAATATGTATATATTAAATTTAAGAGATAAAAGATGGAGAATTTTATAATGAGAAATATTCATCAGTTTTTGAAAGCTAAAGAAGAAGGTAGAAAGATAACAATGGTATCAACCTATGATTACTGGTCTGCAAGACTGTGTGAGAAAGCCGAGATAGACTGCATACTTGTAGGGGATTCCTTAGGAATGGTAGTAAATGGTCTTGATACAACTCTTCCTGTGACTGTTGAAGAGATGATATACCATGCCAGAGCTGTTAGAAGGGGAGCTCCCAGTACTTTTATAACTGTTGATATGCCTTTTTTAAGTTATCAAATCAGTAAGGATAAGGCTGTTTATAACGCAGGAAGAATAATGAAAGAGACTGGCTGTAATGCTGTTAAAATTGAAGGTGGAGAAGAGGTTGCAGATATTATACAGAAGCTTGTTTCTATAGGCATTCCTGTAATGGGCCATATAGGACTTACACCTCAGTCTGTGCATGCTCTTGGAGGGTATAAGGTTCAGGGAAAAACTGAGGAAGAACAGAAAAGAATATTGAGAGATGCAAAGATTCTTGAACAGGCTGGTGTTTTTGCTGTTGTTCTTGAGGCTGTTCCTTCGAGACTTGCAAAAGAGATTACAGAATTTCTTGAGATTCCAACCATAGGGATAGGTGCTGGAAGTGGTACAGATGGTCAGGTTCTTGTTTTTCATGATATGCTTGGATTTTTTGAAAGATCTCCAAAGTTTGTTAAGAGGTATGTAGAAGGGGGAAAGATAATAAAGGATGCTTTAAAGAACTTTAAAGAAGAAGTTCAAGAGGGAATTTTTCCAGGAAAAGAACATACCTATGACTGATATAAGAATATCTAAGAATATTTTGGATGGTGCAGATTATTTAAAAAAAGGTAAAGTAATAATTGCTCCTACAGATACACTTTATGGGGTTCTTTCTGACGCTCTAAATAAGGAAGCTGTTGAGAAGGTATATAGATTAAAAGGAAGAACGCCAACGAAACCTGTTATTATATTAATTCCCTCAATAGATTTCCTTGAATTTTTTTGTGTAAAACCATCTGAAAAGGAGAAAAAATTACTTTTGCATAAGGGTATAACTGTTGTTATAGAAATTCCGGAAGAGTGTAAGGATAAGTTTTTTTATCTGCATAGGGGAAAAGGATCCTTAGGTTTTAGAATACCTAACAAAAAAGATCTTATTGATCTTATGAAAATAATAGGGAGACCGTTAATAGCTCCCTCTGCAAATCCAGAGGGTGAAAAACCTGCAGAAGATATAAATCAGGCTATCTCATATTTTGGAATCAGTATTGATCTTTATATAGATGGTGGAAAACTTAAGAGGAAATTTCCATCAACTGTTGTAAAGATTGAAAATGGGATATATATGATTAGAGAGGGGAATGTAAAAAGAGAAGATATAGAAAAAATTCTAAAAGGCTGATCTTAAGCTAAGCGAAAGTTTTTTTAAGCGTTCTGTATATCTTTCAAGGTCAAAGTTCTTCACCCTCGAACTTCCAGATTTTATTGAGGCTTCAGCTACATTTTTGGATACATCAGTAAGAAGCCTGTGATCGAAAGGCTTTGGTATTATATAATCTCTTCCAAATTTTAGGTCTGTTTTATAAATACTTTTTATATCATCAGGCACCTCCTTTTTTGCAAGATCAGATATACCTTTTACAGCTGAAAGTATCATCTGATCGTTTATACTTTCTGATCTTGTATCAAGAGCCCCTCTAAATATGAAAGGAAAAGCAATAACGTTGTTAATCTGATTGGGGTAATCACTTCTTCCTGTTGCAACGATAGCATCATCCCGGACAGAATATACATCCTCAGGAAATATCTCTGGTGTTGGATTTGCAAGAGCAAATATTATAGGTTCTTCATTCATAGAAAGAACCATGTTTTTTGAAAGTATATTTCCTTTAGAGAGACCTACAAATACATCGGATCCATAAATAGCCTCTTTTAAAGATTTTATATTTTCGCTAACGGCAAACTCTTTTTTGTGTTGTGGAAGATATTCCCTTTTATTTGAAATTACACCTTTACTGTCCAGCATTATTATATTTTTTGCACCTAACTTTTTGTAAAGCCTACCACATGCTACAGCTGCTGCTCCAGCACCATTTATCACAATTTTTATCTGAGTTATATCCTTTCCTGTTAATTCTAAAGCATTAAGAAGTGCTGCTGCAGATACTATAGCGGTTCCATGCTGATCGTCATGCATAACAGGTATGTCCAGTTCTTTTTTAAGTTTTTCTTCTATATAAAAACATTCAGGAGCTTTTATATCTTCAAGATTAACAGCACCAAATGTAGGTGATATCTTTTTAACTATCTCGCAGAATTTATCAGGATTTTTTTCTTCTATCTCAATATCAAAAACATCAATACCTGCAAACCTTTTGAATAATAGAGCTTTTCCTTCCATAACAGGTTTGCTTGCAAGACTTCCTATGTCGCCAAGACCTAATACGGCAGTTCCATTCGTTATAACGCCAACAAGATTTGATTTTATTGTGTAATCGTAAGATTTTATAGGATTTTCAACTATCTCAATGCATGGAAAGGCTACTCCAGGTGTGTAAGCGAGTGAAAGATCTTTCTGGGATTTAAAAGGTTTTTTTGGTTTTATTTCTAATTTTCCAGGAAAACTTCCATTGTGGTAAAAAAGAGCTTCTTCTTTTTTTATTTTCATAGTATTAGAAAAGAGGGGAAACCCCTACATCAGCCTGTTTCTCTGAGCATTTGTAATGGATGTTGCTATTCTTATATCCCTTGGAAATTCAGAACCTCTTTCAGTCTGTTTTATCTCAAGTCTTTCTGTTCCAAAATACTCCTTTATTATCTCTATAGCTCTGTCAACATCAAAATCTTTACAGGAGAATATATCAATTGAAAAATAACCTTTTTCAGGGAAGGTATGTATGCTTATATGACTCTCAGCAATTATAACAAAACCAGATACACCCCAGTCTTCAGGTTTGTCTCCACCGTCATACTTAAAAACGTAAGGAGGCATAATTTTTGTCATACCTATCTCTTTTGGAAGTTCTTCAAGAAAGTTTGTAACCGCCTCCACACTTGCAAGAACTTCATAGCTTGCATCGTAACCGTCAACCATTAGGTGAGGTCCAAATCCTATCAATCCATCAATCCTCCTGTTTGTTATCTACAAATAATTTAAAATATACTAATTTTTTTAAAATGTAAATACAGAAATTATCCTGATTATCATCAATAGAATTTATGAGAAAAATCATCAACATTCAACCTATCTGAAATACTTTATGTTAACAAATATTAACCAAAAATTAATAAATTCTTAATGTAGATCCATTACTTTATATACAGAAAAAATCTTTAAGGAGGTGAAAAGATAATGGTAAGAGAAGGTAAAAGAATCGAAGAGATGGATGTTCATTTTGAAGAGGTATCCTACAGATGTAGATGTGGTTATGAAGGAAAGGAGGTAATTGTAGTGGCTAACAATGTTGGAATTCTCGACACAAGATGTGAAAAATGCAACAGAAGAATAATCCAGTTCAAGATTATTGAAAAATAATTCCCTTCCCCTTTACGGGAAAGGGATTAACTCTTATGAGTTAATCTTTGTATCTTTCTCTTAAAATATACGCAACTTTAACCATATTCTTAAGTGCTGGAACTGTTTCTTTCCAGTCTCTTGTTTTAAGACCGCAGTCAGGATTTATCCATATTAGATCTTTGTCTATATATTTCATAGTTCTTTCTGCTATTTCGAGCATTTCATCAACAGATGGTATTCTTGGGGAGTGTATATCATAAAGACCTATACCTATTCCGTGATCATAATTAAATCTTTCAAAAGCTTCTATTATCTCTCCTTTTGATCTTGAAGCTTCGATAGATATAACGTCAGCATCCATCTCGTAAATCCAGTGTATTATCTCATTGAACTCTGAGTAACACATGTGTGTATGAATTTGTGTTGTTTTCTGAACAGTATTATTTGTAAGTCTGAATGCCTTTACAGCCCATTCAAGATACTCTTTCTGTTTTCTCTTTTTTAAAGGTAATCCTTCTCTAAATGCAGGTTCGTCTATCTGTATGATATTTATTCCAGCTTTTTCAAGGTCTAAAACTTCTTCCCTGAGAGCTAAAGCTATCTGAAAAGCTATCTCTTTTTTAGGAATATCTTTTCTGTAAAAAGACCAGTTAAGTATTGTTACAGGACCTGTAAGCATGCCTTTTACAGGTTTGTCTGTTAGGCTCTGGGCGTATAAAATTTCCTTAACTGTCATGGCTTCAGGTCTTGAAACATCGCCGTATATAATTGGAGGCCTTACGCATCTTGTCCCGTAAGACTGAACCCAACCATTTTTTGTAAATGCAAAACCTTCCATTTTTTCGCCAAAAAACTCCACCATATCGGTTCTTTCAAACTCTCCATGAACAAAAACATCAAGTCCTATATCTTCCTGAATCTCAACAGCTTTTTTTATCTGTTCTTTTATAAAATTTTCATATTCTTCAGCTGATATTTCTCCTCTTCTAAATTTAGCTCTTGTTTGACGAACTTCCTTTGTTTGAGGAAAACTACCGATTGTTGTAGTTGGAAATCTTGGGAGTCCAAGAAGCTCCATCTGGGCTTTATATCTATCTTTAAATTGATCAGTTCTTTTTATTTCTTGATTTTCAATCTCTTTTACAGCTTCTACAACAGCTTCGTTTTTGAACTGATTTCTCAAATCCTCAAACTGTTGATCTGGGATCTGTCTTCCTTCATTTATTATCTCTTTTAGTGTTTTCATTTCTTCAAGTCTTTCATCTGCAAAGGATAAAAGATTTATCAGTTTTTCATCAAGATGACCTTTTTCTGATTCGAGGGATACAGGCAAATGAAAGAGTGGAGCAGCATTTGAAAGAATAATATTTTCCTCTGGAACAGATGCTGTCAGTGTATCAATAAGATCTAAAACTTTTTTGTAATCTGTTTTCCATGGATCTCTCCCTGAAATAACGCCAGCTATAAGCTTTTTATCCGCAGGAAAACCGTATTTTTTTATATTCTCCATATTTTCAACATTAACCACAAAATCAAGTCCTATACCTGATACAGGTAGCTGGTAAACGATTTTTTCAAAATTATCTAAGCTTTCATAATATGTATGAACAAATATATCAAGATTTTCTATACCTTCAGTTATTATCTTGTAGGCATCTATAATAGTGTTTATATGTCCTTCTGAAAGATCAAGAACAAGGGCAGGTTCATCAAGCTGAACAGCTTTAGCTCCTTCCTCTTGAAGCTCTTTCAGAAGCTGATTGTATGCTCTTGCCAGTTCAAGAACCATAGGTCTAAACTTTCCACTTTCATCAGCCTTCACCATTTTCATCAACAATGAGCCTTCCTGCCTTTCATAAACTTTACCAAGAAACACATATGTAAAAGCCCCAACAAGAACAGGTTTTGTTTCTATACCAAATTTCTCTTTAGCCCATCTGTAAGACTGTAAAGGTCTGTTTTTCACCAGATTAAATTTTCCAGTAAGCTCTGGAACTATATAATGATAGTTTGTATCAAACCATTTAGTCATCTCACAGGCTATAGCTTTATCTGTTCCTCTTGCCATCGCAAAATATTTATCAACACTATCCTGTATATCTTTAAATCTCTCTGGAACAACATCAAACATTGTTGATAGATCAAGAATAAAATCATACAGGGAAAAATCATTTGAAGGAATGTAATCAAGATTGGCTGAAATAAGTTTTTTCATTCTCTCTTCATTAACTTTTTCCACACCTTCTAACATTTCCCCTTTAGATATCTCTCCCTTCCAGTAACTTTCAATAATTTTTTTCAGTTCCCTATTCTTTCCAATTTTTGGATACCCAAAAACAGTGGTTTTTACTGACATTTCAACCTCCTTTTGCAAATGCAAATAATTTGCAAATATTATTACATATATCTATTTCAAATGCAAATCATTTGCAAAAAATATGTATATCTATATTTTTATACTTAAGATGTTAAAATATTTAATCTATCTTTTAAGGAAGGTGCTGATGGGAGAAAAACTTTCAATTCCAAAGGGATACAGACAAACGAAACAAAGAAAAGCTATACTTGATATTTTGGAGAGGGCCGAATTTCCTATCCATGCTGAGGATATATTTTTAAAACTTAAAGAGAAAGGGATAGATATAAGTCTTTCAACTATTTATAGAAATCTTGAAATGCTTACAAAAGAAGGTCTTGTTGTTAAATCTTATATGATGAATGAAGATAAGGCAAGATTTGCTCTTCCTGATAAGAAAAATTATCTTGTTTGTGAAAAATGTGGAAAGATCGTTATTATTGATAACTGTCCTTTTGATAAATTTAAAGAGGAGCTTATAGAAGTTCACGGTTTTGATATTACAGGACATAGTATTGAGGTTTATGGTATCTGTCCTGAATGCCAGAAAAGATCAGAATGATTTTTTGAATGATCTGATCAGAGTTGTTATAATGCTTAGTTCTACCATAACTAATAAAAAATGAAGGTAGTAAACCTTATCCTGATTAGATAAAATTCCTAAAAAATATTCAAGAAATTTATAAAATATAAATGAGACAGCCATCCCTAAAAGATAACCTGACTGTCTGTAAATATCTATTATGGAAAGCAGGTTTTTTTTCCTTACAATAAGTGTTTCTGCTCTAACAAGATAAGCACCGAAAATAAATGTAAGCTGATAGCCTGCATATACAAACAAAGCTGTCGTATATGTATAAGGATTTATTAAGAAATATAAAACCAGAAATAGAATAACAGTTTCTACAAAAAGAGAGATATAAAAGAATTTCTGAATATTCATAAGCTTTTCGTAAAATTTAGCAACGATAAGCATTCCAACGGCAAGGAGTATTCCTCCTACCGAATAAATAGAAGGTTTTAAGGGGGCGTATATTGTAAAGATCGATCCTATTGAAAGCCCCGTAAAGAAAGAGTTGAAGAATTTATACCAGATATAAATACGGGGCTTTAATGAGATAATTCTCATTTATCACCATTTCAGTTCAAGTCCTGCATATAAACTCCTTTCGGCTGTAGAGTATCCATCAACAGTCTGGTAGTATTTATCTGTGATATTTTTTATCTTGCCAAAAAAAGTGAAATTTTTACTTAATCTGTAATTTGCAAAGCAATCAGCCACTATGTAGTATCCTGTATTCACACCCCCAATATCTTTCCTCTTTCCTATATATTCCCCATATATGCCTATATCAACTTTTTTTGAAGGGTAAAAAACAGTCTCAAAACCTATCTTATCCACAGGTCTTCTGATAAGTCTTTCGCCATTGTTGTCTTTCCCATCAAGATAGGTATAGTTAATAGATATAAACGTTTTTAATCTTTTAACATATCTGCTGTATTTTAATTCAAACCCTTTTATCTCTGTTTTGCCCTGAATATTTATATATCTGTTTACGTTATAATCGTAATCTATAAGATTTTTTATGCGGTATCTAAAGTATGTAAATATCAAGGATTTATCTCCGATTGAAACGTCAAACTGTTTTGCTTTTTCGGGATTAAGATCTGGGTTTCCTGCAAAACCGTATAACTGGAAAATTGTTGGAACTTTATAAGCTGTTCCAAAATTTCCTGATATAAAATATCTTTTTGAAAAAATTTTCTTGAAACCTATCTTATAGGTTCCTTTATCTTTGAATGCCGAGTAACTGTCATATCTAAAAGAGGCTGTATATATATTTTTTCCTGATTTATAACCGGATGTTATAAAATAGCCGTAGTTGTGGTATCTTTTATCAAGCTGAAAACCTGCACTTTTTTTGTTAATGAAATCCTGTCTTGTGATTCCATAAATTATAAAACCTTTTTTTAAAGAGTATCTATCTTTTAGTGTAAAATCTCTGTACTCACCTTCGTATCCACCAAATTGAGTTCTTTTGAATTCAGATCTTGTCGCTATTATATCTATGCTGTGATTTTTTGTATCTTTCTTGTATGAGATCTTTTTAAATTGCTGGGATATATGATTGAAATACTCTGAAATTCCAAATCCAAATGGATCGTCATAATCCTGTGCATCAACACCTGATGCTGCATCATAGTGGATTACAGCATCAATATGCCTAAGAACAGTCTCAAGGGTGTCTTTTTCTGTTATGTAGAAAATAGCTTTTAGATTAAATGTATCATTTCTGTACGGATCTCTTTCCCAGCCTAAATCATCCCACCTTCTACCGTAATCTTTACTGTTTTTGTTAGGTTCGGCAGCAGATAAACCACCAGTCCTAAAATGATGATACCCAACAATTAAATCTAATCTTTTGGATCCATAAGAAATAGTGGTTCCGTATTTCCTTGTTATATAGCTTCCATAAAGACCGTAAGTTTTTATATGAAAACCTTTCTCAGGCTTCTTTGTGATAATATTTATAACTCCACCGACCGCATCCGCACCCCATATACCAGACTGGACACCTTTTATTATCTCTATCTGTTGTATATCTTCCAAAAGAATGTGTTCATAAATTGGATTTCCTCCAACTGTTGTTGGATCGTTCATTCTTATACCATCTATCATAAGCAAACTATTTTCTGTTTTGTTGCCCCATAAAAATAGAGATGTTGTCTGGCCGAACATACCATTGGATACAAAGTTTACCCCTCCTCTGTTTTGGACAATTTCTGTTATATCCATAGGTTTTTTTTCTTCTATTTCCTTTTGGGTAATGATTTCTGAAGGTGATGTTACATATTCTATAGGCATGGAGGATCCGTAAGCTGAGTAGATAGGAATATTTTTGATTTCATAGCTGTAACTAATGCTGAAAAAACTGATTGTTATAAGTCCTCCAGATATAAATCTTTTCATCCTGCCTCCTTTATGCAAATGATTTGTATTTGCAGTTATTATAATATAGATTTTTTGATCTTTCCTGTAATATAATCACTATTTCCGTCAAGATATTGTGGAGGAATGCTTTGTTTGTATTTATATATATCTTGGTTTGTATTATGACGATAGATCTTTTAGCTGTAGAAAGAAAGTGGGAAATTCATGTAGAGTTTGCTTATGTAAAAACTTCAGGTAATACACAGACAGATACTATAGCATCTAAGTTTAATGCCGATTATGAGCTTAACAACGATAGGTTTTATTTAAAGGGAGAAACGCTGTACAAAAAGGATAACGGTAAAGAAAGTGCAAATAAAGTTATTACAGATGGAAGATGGGAAAGGGTCATACATGATGATTTATTTGGATTTTTAAACCTAAGATATGAGATGGATAGATTTTCAGGTTATGAGTACAGAATATCTGGTGGTCCAGGTATTGGTTATGACATTATAGAAGATGAAAATATGAATCTAAAATCATTAATATCTTTTATCAATTATTATGATAGACTTGTTGATAGTGATAATAAAAGTGAAAGTTACTCTTCAGGAAAATTAGAACTTTATTTTGATTGGGATGTAAAAGAAGACCTGAAGTATAGATTTGATATAAATTATATTGTATCTCTTAAAGATAATCAGAACTACTTTTTAAATGGAGAGACAGGTTTAGAGATAAAACTTAATTCTGTTTTGTCGATGGGTATTTCTTACAAAATAAACTATCAGAATAAACCTCCAGACCCAGATATTAAGAGAACAGATACAACTTTGCTTACCTCAGTTATATTTGATTTTTAAACTATCTGAAATCTTTTATGTTTTTTTTATAAAAAAGGTGATAAACATTGTAAATTCCTATAAATATACCTAAAAGAATACCTGTTATAGTCCATGAGATTTTTCCAACTCTGTATCTTCCGTCAAGCCACCATCCTATATACGCTCCTGCGACAACAGGTAGAAGAAAAATAATACTAATACTTCCTATATAAGATAGGGCATACCATATATTTCTCTTTTTTTTCTTTTCCAATCTTTCAATTTTTTCTTTTATCTCTTTAAAAAAGTCCGCCATTTTAACCTCTTTCTACTTCTACGATCTGTTTCATTATCATTCTTTCAAGTATTTGAATATTCTCTCTTAATTTTTTTTCAAAAACCTCAATTCTACTGATCTTTTTTGATAGTTCTAATTTTATCTCCTCGACAGATTCTCCCTTTACAACAGTTCTTGTTATTAGAGATACCCTGTTTTTTTCAACATTTAATATACCGTAATCATATGCTATATATCTTTTCTTTCCCTCAATATCTTCAAAATGTCCTATAGATCTTGTTAGAACAGTAATAAAATCTTCATGTTCTGGATAAATACCGAGACTTCCTTCAGCGTCCTCAAGTGATATATACCTTATGCTGAAGCTTTCTCTTACCTCAGGTGTAATAAGGTTAAGGGTTAACAGCTTCATCAACAGCTCCTATCATATAAAATCTTGCTTCATCAATACTGTCATACTTGCCTTCCATTATCTCTTTACAGCCTTTTATTGTCTCCTTTAGGGGGACATTTTTACCTTTTTTTCCTGTAAATGCTTCGGTTGTAAAAAAAGGCTGTGTCAAAAATCTTTCTAATTTCCTTGCTCTCTGGACAATAAGTCTATCTTCCCTTGATAGTTCTTCTATACCCAACATATTTATTATATCCTCAAGGTCTCTATATCTTTGAAGATGATATCTTACAAGATTTGCAACTTCATAGTGTTCATTTCCAACAATTTGGGGATCTAATATCTTTGTTCTTGACTGGAGAGGATCTATTGCTGGATAGAAACCTTTTGCAGCTCTTTCCCTTGAAAGTATAACAGTACTGTCAAGATGTGCAAATGTACTGGAGGGGGCTGGATCTGTTATATCATCGGCAGGAACGTATATGGCTTGGACTGAGGTTATTGATCCTGATTTTGTTGAGGTTATCCTTTCTTCAACAAGAGCTATTTCCTCTTTTAAGGTTGGTTGATAACCCGCTCTTGCAGGAAGTTTCCCAAGAAGTGTAGAAACTTCCATACCCGCCTGTGCATATCTGAATATATTGTCAATTAAAAGTAAAACATCTGTATTTTTCTCATCTCTGAAATATTCAGCTATAGATAGTGCAGGAAATATGGCTTTTGCTCTGATTCCTGGAGGCTCATTCATCTGTCCCAGGATTAGGGTTGTCTTTTTTAGAACATCAAGCCTTTTAAGTTCATACCAAAGCTCATGAGCTTCTCTTATTCTTTCTCCAACACCTGCGAATATTGATACACCCTTGTGTATTTTAATCATCCTGAATATGAACTCTGTAAGGAGAACTGTTTTTCCTACGCCTGCTCCACCAAATAGACCAATCTTACCCCCCTTAACAAAGGGAACTAAAAGATCAACTATTTTTATACCGGTCTCAAGGATCTCTTTTTCTTCTCTTCCTTCGGTTATATCAGGAGCTTTTCTATAAACTGGATATTCAATGTTTGATCTTATTTCCCCTAATCTATCAATAGGATCTCCAAATATGTTGAGGGTTCTTCCAAGAACTGCTTCACCTACTTTTACAGTAAGATAGTTACCGGTTCTTTTAACATTCATATTTTTTGAAAGACCAACTGTTTTTCCTAAAACAAGGCAAGATACAATCTTGTTCTCCTTTAAAAGCTCAACCTCAAGTTTTGTACCTGTTTCTTCAACAGTAAGGACTTCTTTAAGAAAGGGAGCATCATTTTCAGGGAAAAGTACATCGACAACACTTTCTCTAATGGCGATTATTTTTCCACTCATCTTTCCCCCATTAATACCCTGTATGCTGATATTATTTCCTGTATCTCATCTGTAATTTCTTCTTGTCTGAAGTAATTTCTTTCTATCTCAAGGGTTTTAATATTTCTCTCTATAGATTTTGAAGCATTGTCCATATTCATAAGTCTAACACCATTTTCAGAAAGAAATGACTCGAGATAAGATCTATATATATTGGCAAATATATACTCAATGATAATATCAGAAAGAATCCTGGCTGGATCAATATCAACAACAGGTGGATATCTATAAAGATTTTTCCTTTCTATCTCAAAAGGGATTATTTTTTTAACAACAGGCTTGTATCTTCCCACACCTGTAAACTGATTGTATGCTACATATATTTCATTGATACTTTCTGTTATATATAGTTCTGTTATGTAACTTATAAGTTCAGAAGCATAGGAGTATATTGAATCGTAATCTACAGGGGAAGAAAAAGTTTTGAATTTTCTATCAGATATAATATCATCAAGCTTTTTTCCCACAATTATATACCCTGAAAACTCTCTATCCTGTGAAAACCTTGACCGTACTTCTTTTCCTATCTTTTCATTGAAAAGACCGCACAATCCCTGGTCTGATCCATAAACAATGACAGCTTTTCTTCCTTCCTTGAAAGAGAGTGAAATCTCTGGATAAAAAGATAGTATCTTTTGGAGGCTGTCTGTTATCTCAGATTCATAATCTCTTAGACTGTGTATAAGATGTTGTGCTTTCTGGAGATTTAAGGAAGCGATAGATTTCATTGAGATAACGATTTTTTTTATATCTTCAAATTTTTTTATTTTTAACTCGATATCTTTTGTTGAGTTCATAATTTCTGAACCACCGTTTTAATTTTCTCTTTTATCTGAGATGTAAGTACTTTTGATACTTTTATATCATTAAGTACTTCTGGATATTCAGTTTTTAGTCTCTTTAAAATAAAGTCTGCTCTGTCGTTAACCTGATCTTCAGGTATGTTGTCAAAATATCCTTCATTTAGGAGGAAGAATATAACAACCTGTTCTTCAACTTGATATGATATAAGTTTTGGCTGTTTAAGGAGTTCTCTTAGTCTTTTTCCTCTCCTTATAATTTCTGCAGTTTCACCAAAAACTTTTACACCTAACTTTGTAAATATCTCAACCTCAAGGAATTGTGCATAGTACAGTCTTAAAAATTCGGCAACCTCTTTCAAGGCAGGTATCTGAGTCTTACCACCAATTCTTGAAACGGATCTGCCAACATCAACGGCTGGTCTTTGATTTATATTGAATAGGTTCGAGTCAAGATAAATCTGACCATCTGTAATTGAGATAACGTTTGTTGGAATATATGAAGATATTCTTCCTGCCTGCGTTTCTACAATTGGAAGAGCTGTTATAGAACCGCCGTTTTTTATTTTACACGCTCTTTCAAGTAGTCTTGAGTGAATGTAAAATATATCACCAGGGAAAGCTTCTCTTCCTGGAGGTCTTTTTAATAAAAGTGATAAAGACTGATATGCAAAAGCATGTTTTGTAAGGTCATCATATACAATGAGAACATCCTTATTTCTATCAAGAAAGTATTCTGCTATTGCTGTCCCGGAATAGGGAGATAAGAACTGTAAACCTGGATATGAGTCTGAGTTTGCAGCCACAATAACTGTGTAATCCATAGCATTGTATTTTTTTAATGTTGTATAAACATCTAATACAGACTGTTTCCTCTGTCCTATAGATACATATATACAGATCACATCTTTATCTTTCTGGTTTATTATAGTATCAACAGCTATTGATGTTTTTCCTGTGGATGGATCACCAAGAATGAGTTCTCTTTGACCTTTTCCTATAGGGAACATACAATCTATAACTTTTATTCCAGTATAGAGCTGGTCCTTTACAAAATCACGATCAAATAGGGGAGGAGCTTCTCTTTCAATAGGATAATAAATAGTTGTTTTTACAGATTGTTTACCATCAAGTGGTTTTCCAAGGGGATCTATGATCCTGCCAAGTAACTGGTCTGAAACAGGTACAGAGACTATATATCCGGTTCTGTAAACAGGTGTATTTATCTCGACATTCTCTTCTTTTTCAAGAATTACCGCAGTTATATTATCCTGTTTTATATCTATTACAATTCCTTTGAGATTATTGCTGAATTTTACAACCTCATAAAACATCGCATTTGGGAGACCTGATATTACAGCTATACCTTCTTCAACCGATTCAACTACACCCTGTTCCTTCACTAATGGTTTAAGGGTGTACGTTTCTACAGCTTTTTTTAAAGCCTGTCTGAATATTTCTACATTGTCATGAAGTTTCAATTTTTTCCCTCAGTAATGTCTCAAATACAGATATCTGTCCTTCAAGAGATGAGTCTATCATTTTAGAAGCTATGTGTATTTTTACACCAGCAATAAGGTTTTTCCTTTCTTCAGTTTTTATTGTTACATCAACACCAAACATATCCTTTATGACCTTTTTTATATTTTTAATATCCAGTTCTGACAGAGGATAGGCTGTTTCAACAGTTACCGTATTTCTCTCTTTCAGTTCAGCTGATATATTGTCTATCTCTTCTGTATTTATATTTTTTATTCCCTCAACTGCAATATTTAAAAGCTTTCTGTGTATATTTTTATCTGATATTTCTGAGAGCAGTTTTGATACAAATTTTAGAGAGTATCTTACTGTTTCTTCTTTTAGCTCATTTATTGCCTCTTTCTTTTCTATCTCAAGAGATTCCAGAAATTTCTGCCTTTCTGCATCAAGCTCTTTCTTCATCTGGGTATAAAGTTTTTCTTTTTCCTGCTGTACTTCTTTAGATATCTGTGCAATTTTTGTTTTCTTAAGCTCCTCCATCTTTTTTAAAATCTGATTATACTCATCTTTTATCTTTTTTAGTTCTAATTCTGCCTTTTCAGCTTCTTCTATTTTCTCATTTATATACTCTTTTCTTTTCTTAAGAACTGATATAACGGGATTGTATAGTAGCTTTTTTAGTATCCATAAAAGAATAAAAAAGTTAATTATCTCAAATGTATATGTAAGAAGATCAAACTTCATCCTTTATACCTATTTTGTAAAAAGATGTATAAATGGGTTTGCAAAAAGTATAATCAATGCTATAACGAGGGAATAGATAGCAACAGACTCGACAACCGCAGCCCCTATAAAAAACAGCCTAATTATATTGTTCGCCTGTTCAGGTTGTCTGGCAACGGATTCTATTGCTTTTGTTAAAGCTTCACCTTCTCCCCTTGACGGCATCATACCACCTAACGCAATTGTTAATCCTGCTGTAAATATGGAAACTGCAGCAATGATTGTTAATGAATCCAATTTATATCCCTCCTTCTAAATTTCGTACCAGTCTTCTTTTATGCCGGAAAGTTTTTTATCTATATCTTCAACTTTAAGTCCTGCAACTATATATGCAAGGGTTAAAACACCAAAAAGATAAGCCTGAATAATGTCGCCAACTATATTGAAAAGCATCATTGGAACTGGAATGAGAACTCCTGTTAAAAGTACAAGTATAGCTATTATCAGATCCCATCCAAGCATATTCCCAAAGAGTCTGAATGTGAGAGAAAGTATTCTACCAAGTTCTCCTACAATATTAAGAGGGAAAAGTATGAAAACAGGTTCAAAGAATTTTTTAAAGTAAGATATCCCATGAAATTTTACGCCGTAATAGTAAATGGAGAAAAAGGTAATGGTTGATAAGCCGGCAACAGCGGATATGTTTCCTGTGGGTGTATGAAAAGGAGGAATCATACCAATAAGATTTGAAAAGGCTACAAATATCCACATTGTTGCTATAAGATTGAAAAAAGGAAATACAGGTGTTTGAGAAAAATCTCTTATCTGTCTTGCCATAGATATAATGATAGTTTCTATGAGTATCTGTCTTGTTGAAGGATCCTTTATCTTCAGATTTTTTGTAAAAATAAGAGATAGGATTACAGCAAAGATCATGGCAACCCATGTTGTAAGTACAACATCTGTAATAACAAGTTTTACTTTTAAATTACCAATACTTATATAGCCAAAGTCAAAAAGTTCTTTTGTGAATACTTTTTCTACTCCCATATCATTTAAGATCAGTTATTACCCTTACAAATGTCAACCTTGATATATAAAATCCCAGTAAAAAGAAAATGATTCCAGTCTTAAAATAATAAGCTACAAGAACAGCAACTATAGAAAAAGGAATAAATCTCCTAAAAAAACCTGTTGATCTTTTCTTTTTTAGAATAGCTTCTTTACTATTTTTGAAGAGATGTTTAAAGAAAAAGATCCCAGATAAAAAGCCAAGAAAAAAAAGTAATAGATAAATTAAGACTTTCATACTTTTTTTTCAATCTCACCAGCTTTTTTTAGAGCAATTTCAGAAAAAATAGGTCCTAAAAACTCATGTATTGCAGTTGCTCCAATAACTATATTTACAAGGATTAGACCTATATCTCTAAAATCAGGATTCTGGTAAGCCAAAAGGGATAAACCTATCACAATTCCGCCCTGTGGAAAAAGTGAAAATGCTAAATATTTTTTTACTTTTGGAGGAGCATCTGACAGATGCCCTCCTATATAAACACCAGCAAATTTTCCAGTAAACCTTGCAATAACATAAACAGCCACTATTGGGAGATACTGCAGCAGTATTTTTAGATTTAAAAAGGCTGAACCTACAACAAAAAATGCTGTAAATATAACGTCCTCTATATAGTTTTCTAAGGGGGCTTTAAACTTCTCATTTTCAGTATCAACATTTACAAGGGTAATTCCCGCTGTCATCGTTGACAACAGTTCATCTACACCTAAACCGTGTGCTAAGGAAAATGTTATAAACAGTATTCCAACTGTTACTGTTACAACTTCTTTTCTTTCCTTGGCAAACTGACCTAAGAAATGCATTAGATAACCCATAATAATCCCAATGATAATAGCGCCAAGTATCTGATATAAAATCTCATAAGCGATCTGAGATATCCTAATGCTTTGCCCTGCTACAAGCGATGTTGCTACAGCGTATCCTAAGACAAAATTCATTATACCGGTTGCATCATCTAATGCGGCAACACCCAGCACAGTTGTTGTAAGGACACCTTTGGCTTTGTACTCATGTATAACCGCAAGTGTGGCTGTTGGATCTGTTGGTGAGGCAAGAGCACCAAAAAGAAGAGAAAGTGCAGCAAGCATTTTTATATCTATTTCCTGAGTTGAGAAAATATATATAAACATACACAATGTAACCAGTAAAAATGCAATTTCAGCCTCACCTAAGGTTATAAAGGCAATATTTTTACCAAGTGATTTGATCCTGTTCCAGGATAGCGAAGAACCTATTAAAAAGGTTATTATTGAGAGAGAAGCATGTGTGATTATATTAGACTTATCAAGAAAATCCTGATCTATAACATTAAGAAGTGAGGGACTCATCACTATACCGGCGAGGATATATCCACTTACCCTTGGTAGATTAAAGAAGTTAGCTAAATTTCCAAAGATATAACCTACTATCAGGATCAGACCAATTTCAAGAAGCACTCCACCATGATGTATATATTCCATCCCCCTCCCACTGATTTAAGCTATCTTCTGCAGAACAGATAATGCCTTTTTAGCTACATTCTCAGGAGTAAAGCCAAATTCTCTCATTAGGACATTACCTGGAGCTGATTCGCCAAATCTATCAAGACCTATAATAATACTGTTATCTCCAACTATATCTTTCCATCCAAGAGAAACTCCAGCTTCTACGACTACTTTTGGTATATTTTCAGGAATTAACTCTTTTCTGTAATCCTCATCCTGTTCAAGGAAAAGCTCCCATGAAGGCATTGATATAACTCTTGATCTTACGCCTTTTTGATCGAGTAATTTTTTTGCATCTAACACTATATGAACCTCCGATCCGGTTCCTATGAGGATAATATCTGGACTTTCATTGTCTTCAAGTATGTAGGCACCTTTTTTAACGCCTTCCTTTATTGGATATCTTTCTGGATCAAGAACAGGAACATTTTGTCTTGTTAAAACAAGCATTACAGGTTTTTTCCTTATTAATGCAATCTTCCAAGCTTCTACAGTTTCATTAGCATCAGCAGGCCTTATAACAGTCATGTTTGGCATTATTCTAAAAGACATCAGATGTTCAACAGGTTGGTGTGTTGGACCATCTTCTCCAACACCTATGCTGTCATGTGTGAATATAAATATAGAATGTATATCCATCAGAGCAGCCATTCTTATTGATGCTCTCATGTAGTTTGTAAAAACAAAAAAAGTAGCACCAAATGGTATGATTCCACCATGAAGGGCCATGCCATTGACGGCTGTTCCCATGGCATGTTCTCTTATACCAAAATGTATATTTCTTCCTGTTGGCGTTTCACAGTAAAAATCTCCTTTTCCTTTCATTACAACTTTATTTGATGGAGCAAGATCTGCAGATCCTCCTATAAGATTAGGCAGCCTATCAGCAAGGATGTTAAGTGTTTCTCCTGAAGCAGACCTTGTTGCTATTTTTTTAGACGTATCTTTAAATTCTGGAAGATTAATGTCCCATCCTTCAGGAAGTTCTCCAGATATAAATCTTTTAAACTCCTCAGCAAGTTCTGGATATGCTTTTTCATACTCGCTGAACATCTCTATCCATTCTTTCTCTAATTTCTCTCCTTTATCAACGGCTCTCCTGAAATGTTCTAATGCATCTTGAGGAATATAAAAATCCCTGTCTTCTGGAAATCCAAAAAATCTTTTTGTTTTTCTTGCTTCTTCCTCAGAAAGAGGTGCTCCATGAACCTCAGGATCATCTTGCTTTGGAGAACCATATCCTATATGGGTTCTTACCTTTATAAGAGATGGTCTTTCTTTCTCATCCTGGGCTGCTCTTATAGCTCCGTATATAGCATCAAGATCGTTCCCATCAGAAACTGTTATAACATGCCATCCGTGGGCTTTAAATCTAAGCTCTATATCCTCGTTCCAGGCAAGAGATGTATCTCCTTCTATTGTGATATGGTTGTCATCATAAAGGTAGATAAGTTTTCCAAGTTTAAGCCTTCCTGCAAGAGCTGCTGCCTCTGAAGATATTCCTTCCATTAAGTCTCCATCCGAAACTATAGCATATGTGTAGTGATCAACTATATTGAAGCCGTCTCTATTGAAGTAGTTTGATAGGTAGCACTCTGCTATGGCCATACCAACACCCATACCAAAGCCCTGTCCGAGTGGACCTGTTGTTGCCTCAACACCAGGTGTAAGTCTGTATTCTGGATGTCCGGGTGTTTTACTGCCCAGCTGTCTGAATCTTTTAAGCTCATCTATGGAAAGATCGTAACCGTAAAGATGAAGTAGTGAGTAAAGCATTGCAGAACCATGTCCCGCAGACAGTATAAATCTGTCTCTGTTAAACCAGTTTGGATTTTTAGGATTATGTTTTAAAATTCTATCCCACAGAACATAGGCCATTGGGGCTGCTCCAAGTGGCATTCCTGGATGTCCTGATTTTGCCTTCTGGATCTGATCCAGTGATAGCATTCTTATAGTGTTTACACACAGCTGATCAATATTCTCCATTAACCTTTCACCTCTCCGGAAAATAATTTTTTTCATAAAATATTTTAAACGTTATTCTGCATTAAAAAAACCAGATTAATCATAAAATCCTTGACCATTTTCCAAGTTTTGTTTTTTTCTTAAGGGATTCTTTCAGTATGTTAAGAAACTCTTTTCTACTTATTTCTTCAGCTCCAAATCTTCTCATATGTTCTGTTGATTGTTGGCAGTCTATCATATCAAAATCCCAATCTTTTAATCTCTGGACGAGATATACAAATCCAACCTTAGATGCATCTGGAACCTCATAGAACATAGATTCTCCAAAAAATGTTCCACCAAGAGAAACACCATAGAGTCCACCTACAAGCTTTCCATTTAAAAAAACTTCAACAGAATGAGCAAAACCAAGCCTGTGTAATCTTATATAAGCATCTATCATCTCAGGAACAAGCCAGGTTCCTGTTTGCTCTTTTCTTTCTATAGTTGCACATCTGTTTATAACTTCTTCAAATAATGTATCAAACTTAACACTAAATATTTTTTTCTTGAGAACTTTTCTGAGACTTCTTGATATTTTTAGTTTTTCTGGGAAGAGTACCATACGAGGATCGGGACACCACCACAAAATAGGCTCTTCTTCAGAATACCATGGAAAAATACCTAAGGAATATGCAAACAGTAGTCTTTCAGGGGAGAGATCTCCACCTACAGCTACTGGATAGTTCTTAGGAGCTGTGTATGGATCTGGAAACCATATATCTTTACTTAATCTGAAGATCATTCTTGTACTCCATAATTAAAGATATGTTTTAAAAACATCGTTGCATAGGCTCCCTTTGGAAGAAAGAACTGTATCCTGTCTCCTTTTATAATGAGATCTTCAGCTTTTAAAAAAGTTTTCCTGTAATCTCCTTTGATTCTTAGGTTTTTCAATTTGTTTAAAATTTTTTCTATATCAATACCTTCATCAGACAGTATCTCTGAGTATATATTTAACTCATAATCTTTTATGCGCACTTTATATCCTAATATAGGCCAGAATCTTGGAATATTTTCAAATAGAAACTGATAATCTGTAAAAGGTATAAAAAAACCAAACGATTTCTCATATATCTTATAACCTTCAAACCTCTCAGAAAGATATCTCATTAATGTCTTGTTCCATAAATAACTGAGATATGCATCTATATAAAAGTTTTCAAACCAGCTTAATTTTTTCCAGCTTGTATTGGAAGATACATTTTGTATAATTTTTCTTCCCTTTTCAAAATTTCTCTCTAATCTTTGTACATCAAAATAATTTATGAACCAGTTCTGAATATTTATATCTGATCCTTTGAGTTTAATACTGAATTTATTACCTAAAAGCTGTCCTATCTTTATTCTCCTGGATATCTTTCCTAAGTAGTAAAGTATATAAAAAGATTCGTTATCTTTTTTTTCTTTAACTACTTTCCCCAAAAATCTAACTGATGATACATATTGAAAGGTTAACGCATTCTTATCCTTGAGTCCTGCATAATCAAGCCTGTATTTGTTGGTTATCTCTTTTGTGTTCATATTTCTTTTTATCAATAGATAGAGGTAGAATTTTCCGTTTTCATCTAAGGGAAGTTTTGAGACTTCACTAACTATAAAATCTTCTGGTTTTTCTTTTAAATTCCAGTCAAAAGCTAATTTTTTCATCATCCTGCCAGTTTTGAAAAATATATAAAATGTAATATAATAACAAAACTGAAAAAGGTGCAGGAGGAATTTAATGAAAATACCAGCAAGGCTGGTTGAGAGAATAGTTGAAAATATAATAAAAGAACTTTTAGATAAACATTACGTAGAAGCTGAGGATAATGAAAAATTCAAAAAAGATTTAATTGAGATAATAAATAAAGCTATAGCAGAAGAAAAAGAGATAGAAGAACAGGCTGAGAAACTTGTTGAACAACATATGCATCTTATAGAGTCTGAGGATATAAGATACAGAACGGCGGTACTAAAGGTTAAAGAAAAACTTGCAGAAGAAAGAAATATACATCTTGATCCTGAGGAAAGGATGAATCAAGTTGCTCATCAGATAAGAAAATATATAGAGACAGATCCTACAATCGAGATATTTGAACATCCAAATAAGATTAGAAGAAAGGTTTTTGAAATTTTAAAACAGCTTGTTAAAGAAGAAAAAGAGATAGATAGGGAAGTAAGACAGAGAATAAAATCCTATTCTAAAAAAATTCTTGAAGGAACACCTGAGTGGAGAATCCTTTACAACAGAATTTATGAGGATGCACTGAAAAGAAGAGGGCTTTTGTAGTTTTTCAATCTGGAGATCTTAAATGCCTGAACTTAGATATAACAGACTGAACGATACATGGATAATAATATCAAAAGAAAGAGCAAAGAGACCCCATGATTATCCATTAGTATGGGAGGATAAAAAAAAAGTAGATAAAAAGAGCTGTCCATTTGAACCAGGAAATGAAAATTTAACACCACCAGAGGTTTTTGCAATCAGAGAACCTGGATCAGAACCAAATAAACCAGGCTGGAAGATTAGAATTATACCTAACAAATTTCCAGCTTTAAAACCTTCAGAACCTTTTTTCAGAACTTCTGAAGCAATACATGATCTTATGGGCGGTTATGGATTTCATGAAGTTATTATTGATACGCCTGATCATGAGAAACATATAAATGATTTTTCTGTTGAAGATTTGGTTCTTATGTTTACCGCCTATAGGGAAAGAATGAGGCAGATATATGCAGAGAGAAATATATTTTACGTTCAGATTTTTAAAAATCATGGGAAAGAAGCTGGAAAAAGTCTTTATCATTCACATTCCCAGCTCATAGCACTTCCAAGGATACCTAAAAGGGTCGAAACGCAGATAAAACAGTGCAGGCATTACTATAAGGAAAAAGAAAGATGTCTTTTGTGTGATGAGGTAAGTTTTGAACTAAGAGAAGGAATAAGGGTTGTGCATGATAACGATTATTTTATAGTATATACACCTTTTGCTTCAGCATTTCCTTTTGAACTGAGAATTGTTCCTAAGGTTCATTTGGACGACTTTTCATCTATCAGTGATGAAATGATACACTCACTTTCAGAGGCTCTCAGAGTATCTGTAAGAAAACTTGACAGACTTTTAAAGAATCCTCCTTTTAATATGATGTTGCACACATCTCCTCCCAAGAGAGATCTTCCTTATGATCCAAACTATTTTTACCAGATGAACAGACTATTTCACTGGTATATAGAGATCTTTCCCAGAATGGCTATACATGCAGGTTTTGAACTTGGAACGGAGTATTTTATAAATCCGACACCTCCAGAAGATGCTGCTAAATATTTGAGAGAGATAAACATAGAATAAAAGGAGAGGTTATGAGAGAGAAAATACTTGATATGCTTGAACTTCAGGATAATCTTAATAAAAGGATAAATGAAAACTGGAGGGATATTAGAACAAAAGAAGATTTTGCAAGGGCTACATGGATAGAATGTGCAGAGCTTGTTGATAGTCTTCCATGGAAATGGTGGAAAAAGCAAGATGCTGATATGGACAATGTTAAGATTGAGATTGTTGATATATGGCATTTTATAATGTCTTATATTCTTATGGATCATTACAGTCCAGAGGAAGCTGTGAGAAGTCTTCCTGTAGATATGTTTATCAAGGGTATTAAGCAGAATTTCCATAATATAGACATACCTGGGGAGTATATAAATCACTATCTTGGCGAGACAGACAAGTATAAAAAAATAATATTTCTTGCAGAAAGAGTAGCAGAGGGATTTTTAAAGGACAGCCTGAATGAAGGTATATTTTTCTTTGGCCTTCTTGTTAAAAATACTATCTCTTTTGATGAACTTTATTTACTTTATATTGGTAAAAATATACTGAACCATATAAGACAAGAAAAAGGATATAATAAGGGAGAGTATAGAAAACTTATTAATGGACTTGAGGATAATCAGTACCTGTTTAATATAGTTAAGCAGGTAAAGGATAAAAACCAGCTTGAGAGAAAAATAAGGGAGGCTTTTGAGGAATTACATAATTGATGGAGGGAAAAGATGGATCCTACAGGAGGACTTATCATAAGTCAGATATTCTGGCTGATTTTTATATTTCTGCTTATACTTCCTATGATAAAAGCCCAGACTTTAGAATGGAGCAGGGAGAGACTTATAAAAGCCATAGAAACAAGGAGAAGATCAAGGGTTATAACGATGATTCATAGACAGGAAACAAGATCTTTGCTTGGTTTTTTTATGATGAGATTTATAACAATAGAGGACTCAGAACAGGTCCTGAGAGCTATAAGGATGACACCTAACAACATGCCGATTGATTTCATTATTCATACACCTGGTGGGCTTGCTCTTGCAGCAACACAGATAGCACATGCTCTTGTAGATCATAAAGCACCTGTAAGGGTTATCATTCCTCATTACGCTATGTCTGGTGGAACTTTGATAGCTCTTGCAGCAGATGAGATCATTATGGATGAACATGCAGTTTTAGGACCTGTTGATCCTCAGCTTGGTCAAGAACCTGCTGCTTCTATAGTTAATATTGAAAAAATGAAGGAGCCTAAGGATATAGATGATGAAACATTGATAAAAATAGATATAAGCAAGAAAGCATTAAAACAGATGTATGATAATGTAAAAAATATTCTTATTAAGAAAGGATACGATATGGAAACAGCTTCAAGAATAGCTGATGAGCTTTCTCAGGGAAGATGGACCCATGATTATCCTCTTACGGTTGAGTATCTTAAGAATCTTGGACTTAAAATAAATACAGATGTTCCTGAAGAAGTTTATGCATTGATGGATCTTTATCCACAACCCGCTGGAACACCAGCGGTTCAGTATATACCTGTTCCATATCAGAGACCTGGAAATAGTCAACCTGCTGGGAGTAGTAGAAATTAATGGGGAGATGGAAAAGACAGTGGACCATATTGAAAATTAGAGATATATTTATAACAGGTCTTTTTGTATTTATACCTATAGCTATAACAGTATGGCTTGTAATATGGCTTTTAACCTTTGTTAACAGTCTTATTCTCCCATATATTAGATATATAATACCAATACCTAATATTCCGGGTGTTGGAATACTTCTAACCCTCATACTTATCTTTTTGACAGGTCTAATAGCTCAGAACTACTTTGGCAAGAAAGTTATAGATTACTGGGACAGCATTATAAACAGAATTCCTCTTGTAAGATCTATATATCATTCTATAAAACAGATGATGGAGAATCTTTTTAACAGTAAAGGAAAATTTTCAAAAACTGTTCTTGTTGATTTTCCACGAAAAGGTATGCTTTCAATAGGTTTTGTAGCAAATGAAGTTGAGTTAAATGGAGAAGAGTATTATCTTGTTTATGTTCCAACGGCTCCAAACCCAACCTCAGGTTATACACTGTTTGTTAAAAAAAGTGAGACTATTCAGACAGATCTGTCTGTTGAGGAAGCAACGAGAATAATTCTATCAGGAGGACTTGTTACTAAAGACAGCGTTAAGTTTCTGTTAAAGGATGGTGAGAAAAACCGAACTTCCTCCGATAGATAGATAAAGTGTTTATAAGAAGTGATACAACGGTCATAGGACCAACGCCACCAGGAACAGGTGTAATAGCAGAGACCTTTTCTTTCACATTCTCAAAATCAACATCTCCTACAATTCTTCCATCTTCTAATCTGTTTATTCCTACGTCAATAACAACAGAATTTTCCTTTACCATATCTTCAGTTATCAAATTTGGTTTTCCTACAGCTACAATAAGAATATCTGCTTTATCCGTATGTGCTTTCAGATTTTTTGTGTTTTTGTGACAGACTGTTACTGTAGCTTCCTCATTTTTAAGAAACAGTAGAGACATAGGTTTTCCTACTATATTGCTTGCACCTACTACGACAACATCCTTTTTGAATGTGTTGATCTTATAATGTTTCATCATAATCCATATTCCAAGAGGGGTACATGGAACTATACCATTATCTTTTCCTGTAGCTAATTTGCCCATATTAAGAGGGTGAAATCCATCAACATCCTTTTCTGGATTTATAGCTTCTATTACTTTTTGTGTATTTATATGTGATGGAAGAGGAAGCTGAACAAGAATACCGTCAACATCTTCATCACCATTTAGCTTTCCTATAAGTTCTAAAAGTTCAACCTCTTCAGTATTTTCTGGTAAGTTAAAAGAGAGAGAGCTTATACCAACATATTCACATGACTCTTTTTTTCTCTTTACATACACTCTACTTGCAGGATCAGAGCCAACGAGTATAACCGCGAGAGCGGGTTTTCTCATTCCTTTTGAAATGTAGCTTTCTACTTCAAGTCTGAGTTCTTTTTTAATTGTTTCAGCTAATTCTTTTCCATTCAGTATTAACGGCATTACTTACCTCTATATAAGAAATTTTTCTTTTAATCTATCAGACTCATTTTCTGTAAGAATTTTTGTTATCTGGGCAATTAACATTCCATCTTCCGATTTAAGTTTGAACTTGTAGACAGGTATTTTGTTTATACTTCCTATCAGCTGACTTTCTTTTAAATCAAACTCATCTTTTTCTCTTAAACTGTCTGTAGTGATTTTTTTTTCCAGTACAAAAAGTTCCAGATTAACATTTATGTTCTTTTTCAATACTGCCTCTAAAACAGCTATTTAAAGTATATATATTATAAATGAAAAAAGGGGGCTTTAAAGCCCCCTTTGATTTATGCCCCTTCAGGTCTTTTAACATCGTAAAGTATATCGTCTGTAGGATGCCTGTAGAGAGGCATATCAAGCCTTTTCTCGTCAAGGTAATGACCTATAAATCCTATAGTTCTACCTAAAACGAAGAACGCGTTAAATGCACCAGCATTAATAAGCTCATCTATCTGATCGTCAGAATATCCCAGTGCTCTAAACATATCAACAAGGAGGACGCCTATTGTTCCATCAACATTGAGTATAAGGTTTTCTTTTTTGGATGTTGTAACTTTTTCAACCTCGAGAGCATAATCAAGGAGCTGGGTACTTGGGAAGTTTTCTTTTGCAAAGTTTTTGAGTAGCTCAACCCTTTTATCAGGATTTTTAGTTGATTTTATTCTATGGCCAATACCGGGGATAGGTATCTTTTCAACCTTTTTCATATAATCAACAAAATCAACAGGATCCATTCCTTTTTCTTTTGCCATTTTGAAGTATTTGGCAGCTCCATCAATAGCGCCACCAAATCTCGGACCTATTGTAAGTATCCCTGTGACTATTGAGGACATAAGATCTTTTCCTGCTCTTGCTGTAACCTTTGTATTATGAGCACCTGAAACAGCAGGCCCGTGATCAGCAACAACTTTTATTACCATATCAAGGAATTTTGAAGCCCAATCTGGGAATTTCTGTTTGAACCATAGAAGTCCAATTACATCAGCAATAGAGTATTCTTTTTCTACAACCTCTGATATTGGAACGCCGCAGTAAGTAGCTTCTTCACCTCTATCATCAGATATTGTACATATGAAGTTTGTAGGTCTTCTAACCTTCCCAGCTTTTACAGCTTTTGCATAATCTTCAGGAACTGGTGGAACTTCAGGTTCAGGAATATCAGCTATTTCACCTTTAGAGTGAAGTTCTTCGTAAACACCATTTATAAGTTCAGGGAGATCGTTAAATGATTTTGGAACATAGGCTCCTGCCTCTCTCAAAGCTTCATTTTTTGCATCAGCTGTCTCTCTCTCAGCACCGGCTTTTGCTCCGGCATGTCCAAACTGAACCTCGCCGCCAAAATGTTTTGATATTGTTCCTATACACCATGCAATAACTGGCTTAGTTATCCTTCCATCTTTTATGGCTTCTGCCACTCTATACTCAAGCTCACCACCAACTTCGCCTAAGAGAACCATCATCTTAACCTGTGGATTCTTCTCAAATCTAAGCATATGATCCAGGAAGTCTGTTCCAGGATATCTATCGCCGCCAATAGCTATACCTTCAGCTATACCGTTTGCATTCCTTGCTATAACGTTCGAAAGTTCGTTAAAAAGACCTCCAGATCTTGTAACAAGACCAACAGATCCAGGTCTGTGCAGTTTAGAGTTGACTATATTCTCAATTGTTCCACCTGTATTTGCTATTCTGAAAGCTCCGGGAGCTATACCACCGACGGTTGCAGGTCCTATTATCCATTTTCCGAGTTCCTTTGCTTTTATCCTCATTATTCTTGCAAATCTTTCCGGAATACCTTCTGCAGTAATCGCTACCGTTCTGATAGTAGGTATATCTAAAGCTTCCATTGTAACATCATAAGCTGTTCTGAAAGATGCAAAATTTAAAAGCACATCCGCTTCAGGGAATTTCTCAGCAGCTTCAGGTGTAGATTTGTAGATAGGAATCATTATTTCCTGAGTTCCATAGAAGAATTTATCAAACTTTCTTGACTGTGTTGGTGCAACAATCGCTACAATTGATGGTTCTCTACCAACTACATAATCGTAATCAAGCATTCTCTGAATAGCATTTCTGTTTAAGTTCCAGAAAATAGCTTTTGTGTTTCTGTCAAAAAGTAAGTAATCAGGCTTGCTCATTTATTAAACCTCCTTATTGTGTTTTATCTAAGCAGCAATTTCTTCTGCTTCTTTGATGGCTTTCCTTACAATCTCAGTCATATGTGTTTCTGGTCCGTAAACTTCTATAGGAAGACCTAATTCTTCTGCAGCTTCCTTTATTCTTTTAAGTCCCACCTCGTAGTTTGGACCCCCTCTTCTTACATATATTCTTACTCCTATCTCTCTCAGTTTGTCAGCATACTCCCTCATGGCATCTATTATTCCATCAAATGTTTTTGCAACATCTGTAAAGTTAGCTATAGCACCACCAATTATCAGAATTTTATGTCCTTTTGGGTGTTTTGACCTTGTCATAAGATCAAATACTGTTTTAACATACTCTCTTGTTTCAGCCCTTGAGGGATTACCTGAATATTCACCGTAGTTTGCAAGTTCTTTAACATATCCAAGATCCGCCACTGTATCAGAATAAACAACTGAAGCACCACCTCCGGCGACAAGGGTCCATATTCTTCCTTCAGGATTAAGTATCGTAAGTTTTAAAGATGCTCCAGATTTTTCATCCATCTCTTTTATATATTTCTCTTCCGGCGTTAAGTCCCTTCCAAATCCAGCTGGAAATTCAAGCTCTCCCCATTTTCTTCCTGCGACAAACTGTGCTGTATCGTCAACTCTTCCGACAAAATCAAGAGGGTATATTTTACTGTCAACCATAACAAGAGGATTTATCTCAAGATAAGTAAAATGTAGATCTCTAAACAGTTTATAAAGCCTATAAACAAAATCTGCATATTTTCCTCTGTCTTTAATATCGGCAGGAACATTTTCCTCAATAAGTTTCTTTATCTCTTCATCAGATGCAGTAACAGGGATTTTAACTTCAACAACCTTATCCCAGTTTTCTTCTACTTCAATACCACCGAATGCGGACATGTATATAATATCCTCATCCTCTCCTGTTGTAATAGCAACATAATATTCCTCTTCTGGCTTGTGAGGAACAAAAGGTTCTACAAGGAAATGGGTTAGATATCCTTTTATCCCATTAATCTCCACTTCTTCAGACATCTTTTGCTTTATCCACTCTTTAACATCTTCCCATGTGACATCGCCAGGTTTATCTTTTTTGAAAAAAATGAGACCTAACTTTCCTCTTTTCCCAAAAAGCATATCTGGTTTAGCAACAAGAGGCGTCTCTTTAACCCATGGGTGTTCTTCAGGGATTTTATCAAGATCTGTATCTGGTGTGATAAGAACAGATTTAAAATCGTACTGGAATGCTCCATTAAAGTACTCATCCCAGTTTTGAGCTAAAATTCTTTTTCCATCATACTCTCTAATACCTCGCTGAGCCATTTATATCCTCCTTTTATTGAGATTTAAGTTGTGGTAACAATGTAATAGGGGCGTCCCCCAAAAGAGAAACGCCCCTATTAAAAGCAAAGTTTTTTGATATGTTTTCACTGTAGTAGAGCATCTATTATCCTGTTGAATGTTTCACTTGGTCTCATAGCTTTTTCAGCTTTTTCATCATCGGGATGATACCATCCACCTATATCCGTTGGTTTTCCTTCGGATGCCGCTATTTCTGAAAGAATTTTTTCTTCATTATCTTTAAGCTCTGCATAAACCTTACCGAATTTCTCGGCTAACTCTTTATCTTCATTCTGAGCAGCAAGAGCCTCAGCCCAGTACAGGGCGAGATAGAAATGTGAACCTCTCGTATCGAGCTGACCTACCTTTCTTCTTGGTGTTCTGTCGTTGTCGAGATATTTTGCGATAGCTTTTGCGAGAGCGTCAGCTACAACAAGTATTCTTGGATTGTCTTTTTCGTGTACAGCTTTAAGCTGTTTGTAAGCAAGTCTTAATGACTCGTCAAAAGCTAAAAACTCACCTAAGGAATCCCATCTTAGGTGTCCCTCTTTTATAAACTGCTCAACATGCTTTGGAGCAGATCCGCCAGCTCCAGTTTCAAAAACGCCACCGCCAGCTATAAGAGGAACGATTGAAAGTGATCTTGCTGACGTTCCCACTTCTATGATAGGAAAGAGGTCTGTAAGATAGTCTCTGAGAACATTTCCTGTAACAGCGATTGTATTTTCTCCATTCCTAAATCTTGCAAGCGTGAATTTCATTGCATCTGCAGGTGCCTTTATATACCAGTCAACATCAGAAAGATCGTACTTAGGGAGTTCTTCCTTAACTTTTTCTATAAGGTTTCTGTCGTGTGCTCTATACTCATCAAGCCAGAATACTATAGGAAAACCGCTTTCTTTTGCTCTGTTAACAGCAAGTTTTATCCAGTCTCTTATGGCAATATCCTTAGTGATACATGATCTGTATATGTCTCCTTCATTTACGCAGTGTTCCATCAGTACATTTCCGTCTTCATCCACAACTTTCATCTTTCCGTCAGTTGGTGGGAAGAACGTTTTATCGTGAGATCCATATTCTTCGGCTTTCATAGCCATAAGACCAATATTCTGAACTGTTCCTATTTTTGTAGGATCAAACTGTCCCCTTGCTTTTATGTCTTCAACAATCTCTTTATACATAGGAGCATATGATCTATCTGGAATACACAGAACCGTATCTTCTGTTTCACCGTCTGGACCCCATCCTTGGAGACCGTTTTTTATAACTGCTGGAACAGAAGCATCAATAATAACGTCGTTAGGCATGTGGAGATTTGTTATACCTTTATCAGAATCAACCATGTACATTCTTGGTCTTTCTTTGTATATCTCCTGTATGGTCTGTTTTACAGCGTTCTTTTCTTCTTCTGGGAGCGTTTCAAGTCTGTTTTCAAGCTCCTGCATTCCAAATTCCGGTTTCCATCCTAACTTCTCTATAACATCAGCATGCTTTTCAAAAAGTTCTTTGTAGTAAACCCTGATAGCATCTCCAAATATTACTGGATCTGAAACTCTCATCATTGTTGCTTTTACGTGGAGCGAGAAGAGGATGTCATCTTCTTTCGCCCTGTCTATAACTTCCGCGAAGTACTCTCTCAGTTTCTTTCTGTTCATGTATGTTGCATCTACCACATCACCTTTACCTACCTCAACTTCTTTCATAACAGTCTGGTTTCCATTTTTGTCTTCAAATACATACTTTATCTTTGTATCCTTCTGAATGATTACAGACTTTTCATGCTGGTAAAAGTCACCTTCCTTCATATGCGCAACATGGGATTTTGAATGAGGCGATACTTCTTTTAATCTATGGGGATGTTTCTTAGCATATTCTTTAACAACTGCGGCAAGTCTTCTATCTGAGTTACCCTGTCTAAGTACTGGGTTAACGACAGATCCTACACATCTATCGTATCTTTCTTTTATCTTTTTTTCTTCTTCAGTCTGTGGGTTTTCAGGGTAATCTGGAAGTGGATAACCCTGTTCCTGGAGTTCCTTTATAGCTTCTTTAAGCTGAGGAACCGATGCTGAGATGTTAGGAAGTTTCATTATATTTGCTTCAGGTTTCCATACCAGTTCTCCCATATAAGCAAGCTCGTCAGGTATTCTTTTGTCTTCTGGGAGAATATCAGGAAACTGAGCAATGATTCTACCTGCAAGGGAGATATCTCTTAACTCAATATTAATGTCAGCGTCTTTTGTGAATGCCCTCATAATTGGAAGAAGCGAGTATGTGGCAAGGGCAGGAGCCTCATCAATTTTCGTCCATACAATAGTAGCTTTTGCCATACTTTAAATCCTCCTTAGTTTATTTGGTTTTTTTAATATTATACATAAAAAAATATAACACTGTTTGATTTTTTTGTTCAAGCTGAGTATTAATATCATACTATTAATTTCTGCTTATGAAAATAGTACTTTTGTTTGATTTAACATCTTCTTTGATATACCTTTGGATTGACCATATAATATATATTTAATTTTTCAATCAAAGATATAGGAGGATAAGTTTATGGGAATGACTTTAACTGAGAAAATACTGTCGGAACATGCAGGAAGGGATTATGTTGAACCTGGAGAATTGGTTACTGTAAAGGTTGATCTTGCAATCGCAAATGATATAACAGCTCCTCTTGCGATAAAACAGCTTGAGAAATATGGGATAGATAAGGTTCATGACCCAGAAAAGATAGCCCTCGTTATGGATCATTTTTTTCCTCCAAAGGATATACTTTCAGCTCAGCAGATAAAAATATCAAGAGATTTTGCGAAAAAAATGGGTATAAAAAATTACTTTGAAGGTCAGGACAGTGGAGTTATGCATACGATTCTTCCTGAAAAAGGCTTTATAGCTCCTGGTGATCTTATAATGGGTGCTGATTCACATACATGTACTTACGGTGCTTTAGGTGCATTTTCAACAGGAGTAGGATCGACAGATATAGCATACATATTCGCTACAGGCGAGACATGGCTTAAAGTTCCTGAAACTATGAAATTTACATTTTATGGTAAACCTCAAAGATGGGTTGGTGGAAAGGATTTTGTTCTTACTGTTATTGGGGAGATAGGTGTTGATGGGGCTCTTTATAAAGCAATGGAGTATCATGGTGAAGCCATACAGTCTCTTGATGTTGAGAACAGATTGACTATAGCAAATATGGCTATTGAGGCGGGAGGAAAAAATGCCATTATGGAAGCTGATGAGAAAGTTTTAGAATGGTTGAAGGATAAGACTAATAAGCCTTTGAAAACCTTAAAGGCTGATCCTGACGCAAAGTACTGCTGTGAGTATGAGTTTGATGCTTCAAAAATTGAACCTGTTGTGGCAGCACCAAATCTTCCATCAAATGTTAAACCTGTAACTGAGGTTGCAGGCAGACCTATAAATCAGGTTTTTATCGGATCATGTACAAATGGAAGATTGTCTGATCTTAGAATAGCAGCATATATCCTAAAGGGTAGAAAAGTTCATCCAGATGTTAGATGTATAGTTATTCCTGCTTCAGATAGAATATACAAGCAGGCTCTGCATGAGGGATTACTTGAGATTCTTGCAGATGCAGGCTGTCTTATAAGCACATCTACATGTGGTCCATGTCTTGGAGGTCATATGGGCATTCTTGCTGAAGGGGAAGTATGTGTTTCAACGTCTAACAGAAACTTTACCGGTAGGATGGGTCATCCAAATAGTGAGGTTTACCTTTCAGGTCCGGCTGTTGCTGCAGCTTCAGCAGTTCTTGGAAGAATTGCACATCCTGACGAAGTCGTTGGAACTAAGGCTGAAGCAGTAGTTTAAAAATATAGGAGGTTTTGATATGGCTTTTTGGGATTCTGTTGTTAGGGTACTAATTGGGCTTATTCTTATTTTTCTCGGTATTGAAAAAGGTGGAGCATGGGTGATAGGTGAAGTCGCAGGTTTTGTTCTTATATTAACTGCTGTTACCACATTCTGTCCGCTTTATAGGCTTGCTGGTGTAAGTTCTAAAGATGAAGAGCTAAAAGCAGTTTGAAGAAAAAAAGAGTTCTTGCTTTAGATGTCGGAACTAAAAGGGTAGGGGTCGCTTACAGCGACCCTTTAGGGATATCAACAAATCCCCTTCCATATATAAAAAATGATGATAATGTCTTTAAAAATATAAAAAAGATTGTGGAAGATTATGAAATTGAAACTGTAGTTATAGGCCTTCCTTTGACACTAAAGGGTGAAGAAGGAACACAGGCTAAACTTACGAGAGAGTTTGCTGAAAAGCTGAAAAGTTATCTTCCTGATGATATCAAGATAGAGTTTATTGATGAGAGATATACAACAGCACTTGTTGAGAAATATCTCAAAGAAACCGGAAAGAGATCAAAAAGGAAAGAAAAAATTGACAGCCTTTCTGCTGTTTATATACTAAAGATATACCTCGAAAGAAAGCAGTATATGAATGGTTAAGATACTAAAAATTATATTAATACTCTTTTCAGTAGTTAATTTCCTTATTTTTACAGCCTACATTTATATAAATATTCCTTATTCTATAGATAAAACTGTTTTAATACAGAAAGGCAAATCTATAAAAGAAATATCGGTGATACTTGAAAAGGAAGGAGTTATAAAGGATAGAAATATATTTTTGATATACAGCCTTTTTAAAGGAAAACCTTTAAGGGCAGGTTACTACAGATTTTCTGGTAATTATTCTATCAAGGATGTATGGGATGTTCTTTATAAGGGTAAGGAACAGATATACCCTTTTACGATAATTCCAGGTGATGACCTTTTTGATATTGGAAAAAAACTTGAGGACGAAGGTTTTATAGCAAAGGATGTTTTTCTGAATTATGTTTTTAATATTGAAAATGTAAAAAAATTTGGGCTTGAAGGTGAGTCATTTGAAGGTTATTTCCCACCTGAAACATATCTTCTAAGTAAATGTTCTGATGCTGAGTATATTGTAAAGGCTTTTGTTAAAGAGTTCAGAAAAAAATATCTTCCGTTAAAGAAAGATTTTGAGAATAAAGGCATTCCTTTTTATAAAGGAATGATTATAGCTTCTATAGTTGAAAAAGAGAGTCCTATTGATGAAGAGAAGCCGATTATTGCAGGAATAATAATAAAAAGACTCCAAAAAGGGATGCTCCTTCAGGTTGACCCTACTGTTATATACAGTCTTAAAATTGAGGGAAAATGGGATGGAAAACTTGGAGGGGACATTATGAGATTTGAATCTCCATACAATACATACATAAACAAAGGGCTTCCCCCTACTCCTATATCATCTTTCAGCTTAGAAAGTTTAGAGGCTGTTTTAAACTACAGACAAACGGATTATCTTTACTATTTTTCTCCAGATGGAAAAAGTCATATATTCTCTAAAACTTACAGAGAGCACCTGAGAAAGCTGAAAAAGTACAGATAAATTATGATAGAATGAACAGGCAATGAAGATACTTTACAGGTATGTAGTAAAAAATATACTGAAAAACTTTCTGATACTTATAGCTGTGTTTTCCGTTGTTATCGTATCTTCACAGCTTTTACATCTTCCTTCAGTTATGTATCACGCTAATATAACAAATTTTTTTAAACTCCTTTTTTTAATAAATTTATCATTTTTAAAATTTCAGCTCCTGTTCGCTTTTTTCCTCTCTACAGCACTTTTAGGTTTCAATATGAGAGAGAACAGGGAAATATATGCCGTTTATTCTGCAGGAATATCAAAGAACCAGCTATTAAAACCTATACTTGTTATATCTATTTTTGTATTTGCCTTATCTACTATTGTAAGCATGTTTTTGGTTCCTTATGCAAATAGGGAGAGGGCAAAGTTTATAACCCTTAATATAAAAAGATATTTTCTTGATTCAGTTCAGGAGAAAAATTTTTTCCAACTTTCTGATAAGGTTACCATATATACGGAGAAAAAAGAGGGCAATAGATTTGAAAATGTTTTCATTTACAATAAGGAAAGAGGTCAGGCAATATCTGCAAAGGAAGCTTATTTTGATACTACAACCTTTTTTTTGAAAAAAGGTTATATACAGATACCTGGTGAGAAAGGTTTTAATATCTTAAGATTTGAAAGTTACAGATTCAATATAGATGTTGATTATCTGAAAAGATATTCAATAGAGGATTACAGGAATAGGGATCTTCTTATGATCTTAAAAAATAGTAAAAAGGATAAAAATAAAGCTTTATCTGTGCTGACTGATAGGATCTTGTTCCCTATACCATTTATTTTTATAGGAGTGTTAGGATTTTTGGTAGGAATGAATTCCCATAAGGGAAAGGATAATGTTATTGCTGTATCTGTTCTTATCTCTATTGTATATCTTGTATTTAACTTTTACTTTATAAAGCTCATAGGAAAGGGAAAGATAAGTCCTGCTCTTTATTTTATTGTTATAACTGCTTATTTTTCATTGATAACTTACTACTTCTATAGGAAATGATCAGTTCGATATTATCTTTTCGAGATGTTCATAAAACTCAGGGTATGATATGAAAACAGAATCTGCATCCTTTATCTTTATTCCTTCCTCAGATATAAGAGCTAATATTGAAAAACCCATAGCTATTCTATGATCCTTGTAACTGTCAACTACGCCACCTTTTACCTTCTGCCTTCCATTTATGATCATCCCATCCGGCAGTTCTTCAACATGTATTCCTAAATTTTTTAGATTGTTGACAACAGCCTTGATTCTATCGCTTTCTTTAACTCTGAGCTCTTCAGCGCCTGTTATTACAGTCTCACCTTCAGCCTGAGTTGCTAAAAGGGATATTAAAGGTATCTCATCCACCATTGAAGGAACATCTTCTTTTTTAATAGCTATACCCTTGAGATAGGGAGAATATCTTACATATATATCTGCAACAGGCTCTTTTGCTTTTTCCCTTTTGTTTAGATACTCAATATTTCCTCCCATTTCCTTCAGCTTTCTGAAAAAGCCGTCTCTTGTTGGATTTATCAGTACATCCTTCAGAACAAGCTCAGAGTCTGGAATTAAAACGGCTGCCGCTGCAAAAAATGCTGCTGAAGAAGGATCAGCAGGAACATCTATATCTATAGCATTTAGCGTTTTTGATCCAGTAATTGTTACCAAATAATGGTCGCTTTTATAAATTTTTATGTCTGCCCCCATAGCCTGAAGCATTTTTTCTGTATGATCTCTTGACATATATGGTTCTATTACTTTTGTTTCTCCTTCTGCCAGAAGTCCTGCAATTAGTAAAGCAGATTTTACCTGTGCGCTTGATCTTTTATTAAAGAACTGTATCCCTTTCAGATATGAACCTCTTACAGAAAGAGGTAGAAGTTTTCCATCCTGCCTTCCGTCTATCTTCGCACCCATACTTCTTAAAGGTTCTACGACCCTTCCCATAGGTCTCTGTCTCAGACTTTCATCTCCAGTAAGAGATGAAAAAAAGTCCTGTCCTGAAAGTAGTCCAAGTGTTAACCTTGTTGTAGTTCCTGAATTACCCATATCAAGTATATCTTCAGGTTCTTTATAACCTTTAAAATTTACACCCTTAACTTTTAGAATACCTTTTTCTTCATTTATAGAAACGCCAAGTTTTCTGTAAACATTTAGTGTTGTTAATGTGTCTCCTGCTTTGAGAAAGTTTTTTATATTTGAGATACCATCCGCAAGCGATGTTAGTATTATTGATCTGTGAGATATCGATTTATCTGAAGGGACTCTAAGTTCTCCCTTAATTTTCCTTACCTTTGATATCTTTTTTTCCATTTAAACCTCACTGAAAGAATATTCTGTATATTATGTATGCTATTCCTGTTACATTAAGTAAAATAAGTAAAGATATTATAATCTTTTCACGTGATAAAAATCTAAAACTGTCTTCAATTAGAAAGTCTGGATTAAGTGTTTCCTTTGCAGCTTCTACATTTTCGGGTTTAATTAAAAATGATCCTGTCATAAATGCCGACATTAAAGATCTTGATGCGAGTATATTTACAATTCTTGGAATTCCTTTAGAGTACTTATGTATCTTAGATACAGCATTCTCAGTAAATCGAACATTTCCTCCACCTGCTACCATAAGCCTGTGTTTTATGTATTTTTCGGTCTCTTCACGGGTTAGATGCCTTAAATATACTTTATTTGTTATTCTCTGGTTTAACTGTCTGAGTTGAGGGAGTTTTAATTTTTTATCAAGCTCAGGCTGACCGAGAAGTATTATCTGTACAAGCTTTTCATTTTCTGTTTCAAGATTTGACAGCAGTCTAAGTTCTTCAAGGGTTTCAATGGGAAGGTTCTGAGCTTCGTCAACTATTATAAGAACTTTTTTTCCTTCTGAAACTTTTTTCTCAAGGAAATCTCTGAACTTCTTGATAAGTTCATTTTTTGATGTTGTTTTTATTTCCAGTCCAAGATCATCGAGAACAACATTTAAAAACTCTTCAGGGGAGAGATTCGGCGTAAGAACAAAAGCATAGATAATATTGTCGGAAAGAGATGCTATAAACTTTCTTATGACAGTGGTTTTTCCAGTGCCAGGTTCACCAATTATCACACAGAAGCCTTCACCATGTTTTATAACATAGTTTAAAAGCTCATCTGCAAGTCTGTGAGAATGAGAGGGATAAAAATATTTGTAATCTGGCGTTATCTTAAAAGGATCTTCCCTAAGCCCATAAAACTCAAGGTATGTCATTCTTTTCCCTTGCTCTCTGTCTTTCGTGGGAATATTACTGTTCTTACTTTATTGTCTTTTCCTTTTACCTCAGCAACTTCAGTGCCTAAGTGGTATATAATCTCATCTCCTTCAATTATATTCTGATCCTGGATTAACTTTGCTTTATCAATAAGAACTATTGTATCTTTCTCTTTAATATATTCTGCTTTTTTACTTCTACCTGATCTATTCCCTTTTTTAAATCTTACATTTCCTTCGGCAAAAATTCTGGATATATCACCGTTTTCACTTAAATAGATTATCATTTTTTCAGCATTTATAGTAAGATCTCCTTTTTTTACAGTTACATTGCCCTTATAAACAGCTGTGTTTTCTTTTTTATTATATACAAGCTCTTTGGCTTCAATTAGTATGGGTTCTTCTTTTTTATCTTCCTGTGCGTATAAAAAGCTAAATAAGATTAAAAAGATAAAAAATACTTTTATCATTTAAGTTCCTCTAAAGACTGTTTTTGCATTTTTTATTATCATCTTTTCTTTCCTTAGATCAATAAAAACCCCTTTTCCTACTGTTACCATTTTATCAGAGTAAAGATAAACATCCCTGTTGTTTTTTGCCGTTCTTTTATCAGTAAATATATACAGCTGATCTGTTTTAAGTAAAAATCCATCTGTTTTGATATTCACGTCTTTTATAAGCTTAAGAACATTTTTGTTCTTATAATAGATACCTTTTTCAGCTTTTATTTTAAATTTTTCTTTTCCTTTCATATAATCTAAATCAAATATATCAATAAGTATTCTGTCTCTTTTTTCTGTAAGCTTTTCACCTTTTAGTATATAGCTGTCTCCATCTTTACCAATTATGAAAAAATTGTTTATCTGGGCATCTGTGTATTTAATACTGGAAAGTTTTTCCTCAATTATATATCTATTGATCTCATTAAGTATGAAAACAGCAGTAAGAAATATGATTGAGAGTGATACTATATTCCTTTTCACTCTCAGTCCTTCTTAACATTTTTTTTCTTCTCTTTTAGCTTTCTAAGATCCCACTTGGAGCTGAACATCTCTTCAAGTATGTCCACATAAAAATCTTTATTTTCCTTTGATGCTTTATCTTTAATATACATTGTAGGCCTATGAAGCAGTTTGTTTATTATTGCTCTAACGGCAAGATCAATATTTTCTCTCTCTTTCTCATTAAGATAAGGCATCTGATTAAAAAGTTTTTCAAGCTGGTATTCTCTTATCTGGTCTGCATAATTTCTTATTTTTGTTATCAAGGGTGCAACCTTCAACTGGTTCAGCCAGTGTTCAAATTTGTGAACTTCTTCTTCAAGTATCATTTCTGCTGATAGGGCTGCAAGCTTTCTTTCTTCCAGATTTTTATCAACAACGACTTTCAGATCATCAATGTTATAAAGATAGACATTGTCAACATCATTAACGTCTTCAGCTACATTTCTTGGAACAGATATATCTATTATAAATACAGGATCTCCTTTTCTTATTCTGCTTATCTCCTCAAAATGCTCCTTCTTTAGTATAGGTTCCTTTGCACCGGTGGATACAATTACGATATCTGATTCTGGAAGAAATTCAAACAGTTTATCAAATCTTATTGCACTACCACCAAACTCCTCAGCCAGCTGAACAGCCTTCTCAAATGTTCTGTTCGATACAAATATATGTTTAACGCCTGATGATGATAGATGCCTTGCTGCAAGTTCAGCCATCTCACCTGCGCCTAAGAGAAGAACATTTTTATCTGAAAGATCACCAAAAATTTTTTTTGCAAGCTCAACGGCAGCATAGCTTATAGAAACAGCTCTTTTACTTATACCCGTTGAAGTTCTGATCTTTTTTGAAACATTTAAGGCTTTATCAAAAAGTCTTGTTAGAATATGTCTTGCTGTTTTTTCTTCTTTTGCTCTTGTGAACGCATCTTTAAACTGACATACTATTTGGGGTTCTCCTATTACCATAGAATCAAGGCTTGCTGAGACTTTGAAAATATGTTTTACAGCTTCTCTTCCTGAAAGCTTAAAGATGTACTTTTCAAGTTCATTTTTTTGAAGTCCTGAGTATGAAGATAGAATATTCAATATACCGTTGAACGCTTCATCGTTATCATCAGTTACACCGTATATCTCTACCCTGTTGCATGTTGAAAGTATGGAAACTTCATATATAGAATCTATTTCTGATATCTTTTTTAACAAAGATGAGAGCTGATCTTCCGATATAGCCAGTTTTTCCCTTACTTCCACGGGAGCTGTCTTATAATTCAACCCAATAGCAAAAATTTCCATAGCTCACCAGCTGTTTAATATATGAAAAACAATCCCTTAAAGTATTATAATATGAAATAAATAAAATAATTGTCAAATTTTACCTGAAAGGAGTTTTAATTTATGGTTCATAAAAGAGAGCAGTGGGGAACACGGATTGGCTTGATTCTGGCTGTGGCAGGTAATGCTATAGGTCTTGGAAATTTTTTAAGATTTCCTGTCCAGGCTGCCGATAACGGTGGGGGAGCTTTTATGATTCCATATATGATATCTTTTATCCTTCTTGGAATTCCTTTAATTTGGGTTGAATGGGCTCTTGGAAGGTATGGTGGCGAGAGGGGACACGGAACAGCTGTGGCTGTATTTGATCTTATCTGGAGACATCCCATAGCAAAATATATAGGTATTTTTGGTGTTCTTATACCACTTGTTGTTGTTGTTTACTATACATATATAGAATCCTGGACTTTAATATACTCATTTTTCCATCTTCTAAATGAAGTACCGAGCACACCGTTAACGTCGGATATAAAGGATTACCTCAAGCCCTTTAATGATTTTCTCAATGGTATAATAGGTGCTTCTTCAGGAAGCGATATATTTTTCTTTCCACCGGTAGAAACATATTTATTTTTCCTTTTAACGCTTACCTTAAATCTTTATATCATATATAGAGGTGTATCAGCAGGTATAGAAAAAGTAGCAAAGTTTGCTATGCCCTTAATTTTTATAATGGCTATAATTCTTGTAATCAGGGTTTTTACCCTCACTTCACCAGATGGAAGAAACTTTCTTGACGGACTTGGTTTTTTATGGAATCCGGATTTCTCTGCATTAAAAGATCCGAAGGTATGGCTTGCGGCTGCTGGACAGATATTTTTTACGCTTAGCATAGGTTTTGGGGCTATCCTTACATATGCTTCCTATTTAAAACCTAAAAGTGATGTCGCTTTAAATGGAATCGCATCAGCATCTGTAAATGAGTTTGCAGAAGTTATACTGGGCGGTTCTATTGCTATAACAGCATCCGTCATTTTTTTTGGCATATCAGGTACAGAATATATAGCTTCTGAAGGGGCTTTTAATCTCGGATTTATGGCTCTACCTGCTATATTTGCGAATATACCTTACGGTGCATTTTTTGGATTCTTGTGGTTTTTACTTCTATTTTTCGCTGGGATCACATCCTCTATAGCTCTTATGCAGCCTGCTATGGCTTTTCTTGAGGATGAATTTAATATACCAAGGGAAAAAGCTGTTAAATATTTAGGGATTTTTCTTTTTGTATCTTCACATATTCCTATATTTTTAAAAGGAGCTCTGGATGAGCTGGATTTTTGGGTTGGAACATTTGCCCTTGTTATATTTGCTCTTTTTGAGGCTATAACATTTGTATGGATACTTGGGATTCCTCAAATAAAAAACAGGTTAGATGGGAAACCTCTGCTATTTAAAATATTAATAGTTTTAAAAGATTCTCCTGAGTATGCATGGAAAGAGCTTAACAGATACGCTGATATTAAGATACCAAAGATTTTCTACTATATTCTTTCATACATAGCGCCTCTTTTTCTTATACTTATACTCGTCTGGTGGTTTATAACAACACTTCCATCAAAAATAATACCTGAACATATAAATGGATGGATAGCAAGATCTTTTATCCTTTTTGTTTTTATTCTCGGTGTTTATCTTGTAAAAAAAGCCTGGGAGAAGAAGTATGGAAAAACATCTTCTTAATACATATGGTGCTATATTTATGGCTGTTTCATGGGGAATAGTTCTGATACTTAATATATATTCGTTTTACAAGATACTGTATAATAATAAAAAAAATAAATAGTTTAGGAGGTCTTAATGTCAGTAGAAAGGACGTTAATGCTTATTAAACCTGATGCTGTTAGAAGAAATCTTGAAGGGAAAATTATAGCTCATGTTCAGGAAAAAGGTTTCAGGCTTTTAGCTTTAAAAAAGCTTAAGCTTACAAAAGAACAGGCACAAAAGTTTTATATTGTTCATAAGAACAGACCTTTTTATGATGAGCTTTGTGAATTTATGTCATCTGGACCTATTGTTGCTATGGTTTGGGAAGGAGAGAATGCTGTATCAAAAATAAGAGAAATTATGGGTGCGACAAATCCTGATGAAGCTCAAGAAGGTACATTAAGAAAGCTTTACGGAACAAACGTAGGTGAGAATGCTGTTCACGGCTCAGACTCATTAGAGTCTGCAGAGGTGGAAATTCCTTTTTTCTTCAATAGGTTAGAGATAGTTGAGTAAAGTAATAGACCTATTTATTCTTCTTTTTATTGGGATATTAATAGGATTTAATATATTTTTTACATTTATAGTTGCACCGGTTCTTTTTTCCAATTTTGATCATAAGCATGCAGGGGAGATCATGAATCTGATCTTCCCTTATTACTTTTCTTCAGGGTGGATTTTAGGTATAGCGATCTACACGCTGTTTGCACTTAAGACAATAAAAGATAAAAAAATCATAAAAAAATTTAAACTTTTTGTTGTATCACTTGGATTATTAATAATACTGAATATGGCACTGCATAAAACGGTTCTTCCAATTGCAAGAAGTCTTAATTTTCAGTATTATGCACTTTTAAAAGAAAATAAAAAAGAGGAGGCTTCTAAGGTAAAAGAAAAGTTTAAGAAAGTGCATGCATTTTCAAGCTCTGTCAACATGATAAATCTCATACTCGAGATATACCTCTTTCAGCATTTCTTATTAAAAATCAGAAAAAAAGAGAATTAATTTTAATAACTTCCATTCCGAAATATTAATACTAATATTACAACCTTTCGGAGGTGAGATATGACTGAGAAGAGGTCTTCTGTATTAAATCAGATATCTCTTTTTGTACTGATTGGATCTCTTTTTGGTGCATTTTTCGTAGGTTTTCTCGTTTTTATTCTTTTATCTGAGCATGACAGCCAAGGAGCTTTTAAGAAAGCTATTTTTTCTTATATTATCACTCAGATAGTTTTTTTAGTTGTTGTATATGTTATAAGACTTAGTATAGATAGAACTATAATCTCCAGGATAAAAAGCATAACAAAGGCTATGGATGAAGTTAGTCTTGGAAATCTTGATGTTGAGGTTAAAACCTCTGGAAATGATGAGATTACAGATCTTGCTGAGGCTTTTGAGAGAATGAGAATCAGTATGAAAACAGTTATTGAAAAATTGGAAAAATAAAAGTTATAATCGGGTTGTAAATATCTATGGGGGACTGTAATGAATATAAAGCAGATTCTTAAAGATCATATTAATAGTCTTTACTCAAAACTATCTCCATCTTTCATATCTGTTTATTATAATGACAAACCTGTTGTTACTAAAACTATACTCTCTGAAAAGAAAAAAAGAATAGAAGAGACTTTAGGTCTTATTATATATAAGGGTCATCAGATAAATGAGATTATTCCAGGCTTTGGTGAAGAGTATATATATACGGAAGGAGAAGGAATCCAGATATATATTCATTTTGTTACGCCAGAGATATCTATAGTAACACTTGCAGAAAATAAGGTTAAATTTTCTTTATTAAAGCTGGAACATGAGATCGTTTCAAGAGAGTTGAGAAATTATGCTGATCAGATAAAGGTTTTAGCTGAAGATGGAGAAAAATTTGTTGAAAATGCTGTAACTCCTGTTGAAAATACAGAAACAGAAAAGTCCGAACAAAAAATTATAAAAGATGAGGAAAGTTCCGATAAGATAGAAGAGCATACAGATGAGATTGAAGAGCTTGAAAAGGTTTTATCTGAAGGTAGTGGGGAGAAAACAGAATATGAGAAAGAGATAGAAATGTTGAAGGATCAAGAGATTTTAGAAGAAGAGACCCCTACACTGGAAGAACTTCTTGTGGAAGATATGATTGAAGAAACTACTGAAGAGAGAATAGAAGAAACAACACCATCATTGGAGGAGATATTGATTGAAGATAAGGAAGAGAATGTACAGGAAAATGTAAATTATTTAGATGTATCTGTACTTGACAAAATTTATAAAAACCTTGCTAAAGAGATGGGACCTGTAGCAAGGATAATTTTTAATAAAAAGATAAAAGACCTTAAGATAGATAGGGAAAGACTTTTGACAGCTCAGATAAAAGAGCTTATTGACGAGCTGTCTAAGGATATACTGGTTGAAAAGAGAAGGGAAAGGTTTATAAAGAACTGCAACAATCTGATATAATTGAGTTAGCCTTAACTAATACCTCAAGGGGGATATGATGGCAGATAAATTTAGCGATGTTCTTCAGACAGTTGTCAGAGATTCAGGTTCCGATGGTGCTATCCTTGTCAGTACTGATGGTCTTGCTATAGCATCTGTCTTACCGGAAGATGTTGATGAAGATAGAGTTGCTGCTATGGGTGCAGCTATACTGTCTCTTGGTGAAAGGGTTACTGTTGAACTTGAGAAAGGTGAACTTGAACAGCTTTACGTTAAGGGATCTAAAGGTTATATGATATTTACTGGTATTAAGGATCTTGCTGTTCTTGGTGTACTTGCGCCATCAAATGCAAAATTAGGACTACTCCTTATGGAGATAAAAAGAGCTGCCAAAAAGATAGAAGAGCTTTTAGGGTAAAAGATAATGGCAATTACCGGAACACTTGAAGTATTTAATTTTATTGATATCTTTCAGATTTTAAAAAAAGACAGGAAAAACGGTATTCTTGTTGTTGAGGACAACAAAAAAAATCTTGCAGTTTATTTCAAAGATGGGGATATCGTTTATATAAGAGATGTTCCAAAGGTTTTTTATATATATCTTGATGTAGATTTTTCACAGGTTATGAAAAAAGAAAATATAAAAAAAGAAGATCTGTACCGTATGCTTGTTGCAAGACTTCCCATTCTCCTTGCTATAAAAAAAGGTAAATTTTCATTTACTTCAGGTTTTATAAAATACTCAGATGATATAAAACCTCTTGTTCCTGTTGAGAAAATAATCATGTATCTCAGTCGTCAGCTGACTGAAAATGAGGTTGAAAGAAAGATATCAGATATGAAGCTTGTTTTTGAAAAAACAGAAAACTGGGAAAGTATAGCAAAAAATGCTCATCTTACAAATATTGAGAAAAAGATACTTGCACTTATTGACGGAGAGAGATCTGTTGAAAAAATAATGGAAGAAGCAAAAATTAATAGGCTCACACTTCAGAGGGTTCTATATGGTTTTCTTGCAGCCGGAATAATACAGAGAAAGAAAAAAGTTAAAAGAAAAATAGGTTTTGATCTAACAAAGAATTTACTCAGTAAAATAATTGCAAGGATAAAAGGATTGTAAAATGGGTGAAAAAGGAAAAAACCAGATAAAAATTGTAGTGGCAGGTCCTTATGCTGCAGGAAAAACTCAGTTCATAAATACTGTGAGCGAGATACAGACAGTCCAGACAGAAGCAAAAACAACAAAATCTGAAGAGAAAAGCGTTAAGAATCATACTACAGTTGCTATGGATTTTGGAAGAATAACTATAGATGATAATCATGTCCTTTATCTTTTTGGAACACCCGGACAGGAAAGATTTGATTTTATGTGGGATATACTCGGTAAAGGAATGGTAGGTCTTGTTGTTCTTGTTGATAGTACAGATCCTTCAACATTTCATGAGGCAAGAAAGATAATAAATTACTTTGAGAGCAGATATCCAGCACCTTTTGTTGTAGGATGTAATAAGCAGGATCTAAAAGGTGCATGGGATCCTCAGGATATAAGGATAGCACTTGATCTTAATGAAGATATTAAAGTTCTCCCGTTAGTAGCGCTTAGTAAAGAAAGTGTCAAAAATATTCTTCTTGAGTTGTTAGAAGAGATAGCAAAATTTATTTAAGTTCTAAAATTCTTTTTTTCCATTTATCTGCTGTCTCAAGTAATTCCTCTTTACATAAAGGTAAAACCTCTTTATTAAGAACTTTTATCTCTCCGCCTATTATAACTGTATCTACATCTGATCCTCTTGATGAATGGACAATTTGGGTATATGGATCAAATAAAGGATTAAGATGAGGTTCTTCTGTATCAATCAGAACAATATCTGCTAATTTTCCCACCTCAATACTTCCCAATCTGTCATACATTCTAACAGCTTTAGCTCCTTCTCTTGTTGCCATTAATAATGCTTCTTTTGCATTTAGAACGGTTGGATCTTTTGATACTCCTTTGTGAATCTTTGCAGCTGTAGATATTTCTCCTATAATATCAAGATCATCATTTGACGCTGTTCCGTCAGTTCCTACAGATATAGTAACGCCAGCCTTAAGCATCTGTGGTACTGGTGCAACTCCTGATGCCAGTTTCAGATTACTTTCAGGGCAGTGTGATACTTTTACTCCTTTTTCTGAGAGTATATCTATCTCTTTTTCGGTTGGGTGAACCATATGAGCAGCAAGAACTCTGTTATTCAATACTCCTATACTGTCGAGATATTCAACAGGTGTTTTTCCGTACCTTTCTTTAACAGTTTTAACCTCATACTCTGTTTCTGATATATGAATATGAAAAAGTATGTCGTATTTTTCTGCCACATCCATACATTTCTTTAATGTTTCAGGCGAACATGTGTATGGAGCATGGGGACCTATGGCGGGGTATATAAACTCTCCAGAATACTCTTGAATAAATAATACTGTCTTCTGAATACCTTCATCAGGTGTTTTTGCTCCCGGTGTTGGAAAATCAAGGATTCCTGTTGATAGAACACCTCTCATGCCAATCTCAATTAAGGTGTCTGCAACAGCATTTTCAAAAAAATACATGTCAACAAATGTGGTTATTCCATTTCTGAGCATCTCATAAACAGCTAATTTTGTTCCGTCCTTAACAAACTCATAACTTACAAACTTTCCCTCAACAGGCCATATATATTCTTCAAGCCATACTTTTAAAGTGTTGTCGCTTCCATAACCTCTAAGAAGCGTCATAGCTGCGTGTGTATGTGTGTTTATAAGTCCTGGGATTGCTATTTTTCCTTTACAAACAATTGTTTTTCCATAATACCTGTTCTTAACATCTTTACCTATATCTATTATCTTCTTATTTTTTATAGCGATATCAGCATTTTGGTATTCTGTCATATCTTCGTCCATAGTTAATATATAGGATATGTCCGTTAGTATCAGGTCTGCTTTTTTCAACACATTTCCTCCATTATTTTTGAATATTATACAATATTAAGCTATCTAACAGCTGTCCGTTGCTGATATAATAGATTATTATGGATTTAGTTGAGGTAAGAAATCTTTATGCCGCTTTATATTAAGATAGCTATTAGATATCTAATGTCTCTCAGGACAAAAGCACTTTCATTTATGACTGTTATCTCTCTCCTTGGTATTGTTGTTGGTGTTGCAGCACTTCTTATAACCCTTGCAGTAATGAGTGGGTTTTTATGGGGAATAAAAAAGAAGATTCTTGAGACATCACCACATATTGTTATTTTTAAGATATCTGGAAACTTTACAGAATATAAAGATTTTCCAGCAAAATATCTGAAAGATATTCCTGATATAATTGAACACCAGCCTTTTATATACTCACAGGCTCTTGCTTCTAAGGATTCAACAGTTATATCAGTAACAGTTAGAGGTGTTCCTCCGGAGAAAGACAAAAAAATACTCGGGATTGATAAAAAGATAATCGCAGGTGATTATAACAGTATAAAAGATAGTAAAAATGTTATTATTGGTAAGGATGTAGCTCTTGCACTTAACGTATGGATAGGTGATAGTATAACTCTTACATCTCCATTTGGCAGGAAAACCCCACTTGGTTATATACCTAAGGTTAAAAAAGTCTATATTGGAGGAATAATAGATTTTGGTATGTATGAGTATGATTCAACGTATATTGGTATGAATCTTGAATCTGCTCAGAAATTTTTTGATATGAGAGATTCAGTAACAGGAATACAGCTTAAAATAAAAGATCCGTATAAAGCGTCATTTGTAAAGGCGAAAATTGAAAAAAAGATACATTTTCCATATATAGTTCGTTCATGGATGGATCTTAACAAAAGTCTTTTTCAGGCTCTTGAACTTGAGAAGCTGGCAATGTTCCTTGTTCTTGCACTTATAGTTTTAGTAGCATCTTTTAATATCTCAAGTCTTCTAATAACTAAAGCAAGGGAAAAGAGAAAGGATATAGGAATTCTTAAAACCATTGGTGCTGACAGTAGATTTATTATGAATATATTTTTATGGCAGGGACTGATAATAGGAATAACAGGAACAGCTATAGGACTTTTGATAGGTCTTACAGTTATTTACTTTGGGGATGCTTACCATCTTATAAAACTTAATCCTGAGGTTTATATGATGGAATATCTTCCATTAAAAATTGGAATTACAGATATAATAGCTGTATCTGTTTCTTCAATTTTAATATGCTTTTTATCCTCCGTAATACCCGCCTATATGGCATCTAAAGAAATTCCCTCGGAAGTTCTCAGATATGAGTAGAATAGCTATAAAAACTGAGAATCTTAAAAAGATATACTTTCTTGAAGGTGCATATATAGAGGCGTTAAAAGGGATAAATATTGAGATTTACAAAGGTGAGATGGTTGCTCTTATGGGACCTTCAGGTTCTGGTAAATCAACACTTTTACATCTTGTAGGAGGAATAGATATTCCTACTGAAGGAAAAGTGTATATTCACGAAGTTGATATATTTTCATTAAATGAAAAAAAACTTTCTATATTTAGAAATGAAAATATAGGCTTTGTTTTTCAATTTCATTACCTACTTCCAGAATTTACAGCACTTGAAAATGTTATGTTTCCGCTCCAGATTTATAGTAAAAGGGATGCAGAGAAAAAAGCGAGGGATATCTTAGATAAACTCGGACTATCTCACAGGATCAACCATAAGCCGTCTCAGATGTCTGGAGGAGAACAGCAGAGAGTTGCTATAGCACGGGCGATTGTTAATCAGCCTTCGGTTCTTATTGCTGATGAGCCTACAGGCAATCTGGACAGCAGGAATACAGAGATTGTTATGAAAATTTTAAGGGAAATGAACGATAAAGATAATGTGACCATAATCATTGCAACTCATGATATGGATGTAGCAGATTATTGTAAGAGAAGGATTTATCTGAAAGATGGAAGTTTGATCGATGAATAAGACTTGAAAATTTTAGACATTGGATATATTAATGGGCTAAACTAATAGATATACAAATAGAGGTGTTTTATCATGTTTGAAAAGTTTACAGAGAGAGCAAGAAAAGTAATACTGAATGCGCGTGAAAAAGCTTTAGAATATAGAAGCAATTATCTTGGAAGTGAACATCTTCTTCTTTCTTTACTTGAAGAGGAGGATATACCTGTTCTTGTTCTTTCAAGATTTGGTCTTACAGTTGATAAGGTAAAAAGAACCTTGACATCACAAATGGTTCACGGTTCTCACTCTGGTGAAGTTCTTTTTGCTCCAGATGCAAAGAGGGTTCTTGAGTTTGCCGTTGAAGAAGCAAGAATTTTGCATCATCAGTTTGTGGGACCTGAACATCTTCTTATAGGAATAGTTCGAGAAAAAACCGGTCTTGGGGGAAGGGTTTTAAGAGGTTTTGGTATAGATGAGTATTCAATTAGGAGAGAAATTCTCCAGATATTGGGAGAAATACCACCACAGGAGCAGGTAAAACAGGTTCCAACACCTAATATAGACAGATTCAGCAGAGATCTTACAGCACTTGCAAGGGAAGGAAAGCTTGATCCTGTTATAGGAAGAGATAAGGAGATAGACAGAGTTATACAGATACTTTCGAGAAGAAGAAAAAATAATCCTGTTCTTATAGGTGAACCTGGAGTAGGTAAAACATCTATTGTTGAAGGACTTGCTCAAAGAATAGCAAATAAGGAAGTTCCTGAAACCTTACAATCAAAAAGAATTGTTGCTCTTGATCTGGCAGCTCTTGTTGCCGGAACAAAATACAGAGGTCAGTTTGAGGAAAGGTTAAAAAACATACTTAAGGAACTTGAAAAGGCACCTTATATAATACTTTTTATAGATGAGCTTCATACGCTTGTAGGAGCAGGAGCAGCTGAAGGTTCAATAGATGCGTCTAATATGCTTAAACCTGCTCTTGCAAGGGGTGAGATACAGGTTATAGGTGCTACAACTATAGATGAATACAGGAAGTATATAGAAAAAGATGGAGCTCTTGAAAGAAGATTTCAGCCTGTTCTTGTCGAACCGCCGACAGCTGAAGATACTATTAAGATACTTATGGGTCTGAAGAAAAAGTTTGAAGAATTCCATGAGGTTGAGTACACAAAAGACGCTGTTGAAAAGGCGGTTGAGTATTCTGTTAAGTATATAACAGAAAGACAGCTTCCAGATAAAGCTATAGATCTGATTGACGAGGCAGGTGCATGGGTCAGAATAAGGGAAATGGAATTTCCCCCTAAGCTTAAAAGAATAGAAGATAAAATAAGAAAGATTGAAGAGGAAAAAGCTAAAGCTGCAAAAGAACAGGACTATGAGAAAGCAGCGAAACTTAGAGACGAGGAACTTAAATTAAGGGCAAAGTTTGAAACGTTAAAAGCTGAATGGAAAGAAAAAAGAAAGACGAAAAAGCCTAAGGTGAAAGATGAGGATATAGCTCTTGTTGTTGCAAAATGGACGGGAATACCGGTTGCAAGACTTACCGAGACACAGGCAGAAAAACTTCTGCATATAGAAGAAGAATTACACAGAAGGGTTGTTGATCAGTCTGAAGCTATAGAAGCCATTGCAAAAGCTATAAGAAGAAACAGCGTTGGTCTCAAAGGGACACACAGACCTATAGGCGTATTTATGTTCCTCGGTCCAACAGGTGTTGGAAAAACTGAAACAGCAAAGGCTCTTGCTGAGTATCTATTTGGAACAGAAGAAGCACTAATAAGATTTGATATGTCCGAATACATGGAAAAACATACAGTATCAAGACTTGTAGGAGCACCCCCAGGATACGTTGGTTATGAAGAAGGAGGACAGCTTACGGAAGCTGTAAGAAGAAGACCTTATTCTGTGATACTCTTTGATGAGATAGAAAAAGCTCATCCTGACGTTTTTAATATATTCCTTCAGATATTTGACGATGGAAGACTTACAGACTCTTTTGGAAGGGTTGTAGATTTCAGCAATACGATAATAATAATGACGTCTAATCTTGGAGCCAGATTAATACTTGAATCAAATAGGCTTGGGTTTGAGAGATCAACAGGAATGCTTGAATACAATGAGATGAAAAAAAATGTTTTACAGCAGGTCAAAAAACATTTCAGTCCTGAGTTTCTGAACAGACTTGACGAGATTATAGTGTTTAAGCCATTGGACAAAGAGGTTATAAAAGGTATAATTGATATTCAGCTGAAGGAAATAAACAAAAGGTTAAAGGAATGGGGCATAACGGTAAAACTTACGAAGAAGTTTGTGGAACATCTGATAGAGAAGGAGTTCAGACCAGAGTTTGGAGCAAGAAGTATAAAAAGGGCGTTACAATCTCTTGTAGAAGATCTACTTGCAGAAGAGATACTGAAAGGAAAGATTACAGAAGGTTGTATAGCAGAAGTAACGGTAAAAAAGGATGGTCAGGTTGGTATAAAGGTAAAAAGGCCAAAGATACAGAAGAAAACAAAGAAAAAAGAGGTCGCAGCAACATAAATCTTTTAAAAGGGGGAATTTTCCTCCTTTTTTTTATTTTTTTCTTCATTTCTCCAGCAAAATCTGAAGAAAAAGATCAGATAAAGGCAGGATCAATTCAGGAAGAAGTTTTAAAAATTTACAGAATAAGAAAAATAGAGATCAAAGGTCTTAAATATATCAGTCCAGAAATAATAAAACCAGTTATACCTTTTGGTAAAGGTGCTGTTGTAACAAGGGATATAATAGCAAATACTCTTAGGGATCTGTATAAGCTTGGATATTTCCGTGAGGTTGAGACTTACACAAGATATACGGAGAATGGCGTAGATCTCATATTTGTATTTAAAGAACTTCCAGTCGTTCAAAAGATAGAATTTGAGGGGAATGAGGAGATAACAACTGAAGATCTTATGCAGGTTCTTGGAATCCAAACACAGGAAAGACAGGAAACAGGGGCAGTTTTACCCTTTACAACTGTAGGTCCTGAACTTGCAGAAAAACTTTCATCTATAAAAAAGGGTCTTGGAAGGGTATTCTCTATTGACGAGATTAACAGAATGATTAAGGCTATTGAGAAGAAGTATGAGAAGGAAGGTTTTTACAACGTAAAGGTTGATTACTACTTTAAGGGAAATATACTTGTTTTTAAGATAGATGAAGGTAAAAGAGCTTATGTCAAGAAGATAATAATAGAAGGAAATAAACAGATAGATAAAGATGAAATTTTTGACGTAATGGAAACAAAACAGAGAAATCCTTGGAAATTAAGGTTTCATCCAAGATTACAAAAAGATGTTCTCTATGAGGATATTGAAAAAATAAGAGATCTTTATCTAAAAAAAGGTTTCTTTGATGTAGAAGTATCACAGCCTCAGATAGTCCTTAAAAAAGGTGAGGAATACTATATAACGATTAAAATAAAAGAGGGAAAAAGATACGTACTTGAAGGTTTAGAATTTAAAAATAACACCCTCTATACTGAAGATGAGCTTTTAGAAAGATTTAAAAAAGATCTTAAAATAGGAGATTATTATGATGGTGAAGTAATAGAAAAAATCAGAGCTGAGGTAACAAATAAATATTCAGATCTTGGATTTATATTTGCAAATACTTACGTAAGAAAGATAATAGACAGAAAGAAAAAAGTAGTAAAGGTTATATACGATATTAACAAAGGCGAGATATTTTATGTTGATCTGATAGATATTTCTGGAAATTACGAATCAAGAGATTATGTAATAAGAAGAGAGCTAAGATTTGCTCCAGGAGATCTATTTCTTAAAAAAGATGTAATGAGATCACAATCAAGACTTTACAGACTTGGATTTTACAATATGGTAGGTTTTGATCCAAAAGTTAAAGAAGAAGGTCTTATGGATGTGGATGTTAATGTTTCTGAGAGATTTACTGGACAGATGTCTGTAGGTGCAGGTTACAGTCAGCTCACAGGTTTCTCACTGTTCGCATCTATAAAAAAAGGAAACTTTCTTGGAACAGGAGATACTCTTGGCCTTTCCCTTTCCATAGGTAGTCAGTACAGAAATAATGAGCTCTCGTACCTGCACAGATGGGCTTTTTATAAACCTCTTGATCTTGGTTTTTCTATTTATGAAAGATATATTGATTACACTACTTTTACATCAACAAAGGTTGGGTTATCACCTACGCTTTCCTATGAGATATCTGAATACTGGAGAACAGGAATAGGAATAACAGCGGAAAAGGGAAAGTATTCCAATATAGATGAGAATGCGCCAACAAGGATAAAAGATCAAGCAGGAAGTTACGAACTTTACTCTATTTATAATTTCTATAACAGAAACAGCGTTGATAATCCGTTATTGCCGACAAGAGGATCTGACTTTAATGTTACTTTTAAGGTTGGCTTTGGAACAAGAGGTTTTTATAAATTCAGCACAAGTTATGCATTCTTCCTTCCAGACAGACTCTTATTTACCGACTGGGTTTTCTCTTTTAAAGTGAGATACGGTGTTGTAAAGGAGATGAATGATAAGCTTCCTTTAGATGAACTATTTTTTGTAGGTGGCGATTTCTCAGTTAGAGGTTTTGATTACGGTATGGCAGGTCCATACGACACAAATCTTGACCCATCAGGTGCTAAGCAACAGCTTGTTTTTAATTACCAATTATCCCACCCCCTTGTGGAGAGATTTTTGTGGGGTTATATATTTTTAGATCAAGGGAAAGGATACAATGGAGGAAATCCATTTGATAATATGTACTACTCAGTTGGAGCAGGTTTAAAAATCGTGACGCCTGTTGCTCCAATAGATATTTATTATGGTAAAGTATTAAATGCACCACCAGGTGTAAGTGATTCAAGACTTGGTTTTGTTCTTGGAACGTTCTTTTAATGGAGGGAGTTATGAAGAGAGTATTTATTATGATTATTTTTTTAACTTTTCTTTCAGGTTTTTCGTATGGTCAGAATATAGCTTTCTTGGATATCCAAAAAGTTATGAATCTATCACAAGAGGGTTTGAAATATAAAGAGGAGATAAAAGAAAAGATCAAGTATTACGAGGAGAAAGTAAAGGAGCTTGAAGATAAGATTTCTGAAATTGAGAAACAGCTTGAAAGTCCTGTACTTAGCGAGGAAGGAAGGAAGAAAAAATCAGAAGAAAAAAGAAGATTGGAGAGGGAACTGAGCAGAATAGAACAGGAAGCGAACGAAGAACTTTCCAAAATGAAAGCTGAGGCTGAACAGAAACTTGTTCAAAAAATTATACAGGTTGTAAAAGATTACTCTGAAAAAAATAATATAGATCTTGTTTTTATTGGGGGAATGTACAGCGGTGTTCTGTACGCCTCACCTGAGATTGATATTACTGATGAGATTATTAAAAGGATGGGTGAGGATAAGAAATGAGATTAACGGAGATAGCGAATATTATTAATGGTGAACTTATAAATTTAAAGGAAGACATAGATATAAAATCACTTGCAAGTATTGAGAATGCAGGAAAGGGAGATATTACATTTATTTCTAATAGAAAGTTTTTTGATTTTTTATACAAAACAGAAGCCTCCGCGATTATAACTAAGGAAAAACTTGATATAGATAAGCCACAGATAGTTGTCAAAAAACCAGATATAGCTTTTTATAAGCTTATTGAGATTTTTTATCCAGATAGGGAAGAACATGGTTATATATCGGAAAAAGCGGTAGTAGGAAAAGACGTTCAGATAGGTAAAAACGTTTATATAGGGGATTATGTAGTTATTCAGAATGGAGTTAGAATAGGGGATAATTCAAGGATATACCCTTTTAGTTTTGTTGGGGAAAACTGTGTGATAGGGGAAAATACTGTTATTTACCCGAGAGTAACACTGTATCCAGAAGTACAGATAGGAAATAGAGTGATTATCCATTCAGGCGTTGTAATTGGTGGTGATGGTTTTGGATATTATCAGCAGGATGGGAAACATATAAAAATAAAACATGTTGGAAAGGTTGTTGTTGAAGACGATGTTGAGATAGGAGCAAACACAACGATAGATAGAGCGGTAATTGATAAAACGGTGATTGGTAAAGGCAGTAAAATAGACAACCTTGTTATGATCGGTCATAACTGTAAAATAGGAGATAACTGTATTATTATAAGTCAGGCAGGTATTGCTGGAAGTAGTAAGATAGGCAATAATGTTATTATTGCCGGTCAAGTTGGTGTGGCAGATCATATTAAAATAGGAGATAATGTTATAGTTATAGGCAAATCCGCTGTTCATAAGGATCTTCCTCCAAACGGTGTTTATGGATCAAGCTTTCCAGCGATAGAGTGGACTAAATGGAAAAAGATTATTTCTTATATACTGAAGCTTCCAGAGATATTTAAAAAGTTAAAAACTTAAAGAAAAAAAGCTGTTATCTTTTCCAGACTGCCGGTTAGTATCAAAATACCAACCGTTATAAGAAGTATTCCTCCAATAATCTCAATAATGAGGAAGTATCTCCTCATAAAGTTGAAAAATCTAAAAAACTGGTTTATTGCAGCAGCTGTTATTATGAAAGGGATCCCAAGTCCCATTGAGAAGGCAAAAAGGAGCGTAACTCCCTGAAAAACAGTTTCTTGTTGGGAAGCATATAGAAGTATAGCACCAAGTATAGGTCCTATGCATGGAGTCCAACCAAATGCAAATGCTATACCAACAATAAAAGCTCCAATTATTCCTGCGGGTTTTTTCTTTATCTCGGTAGTTTTTTGCTGGTATAAGATTTTATATAAGCCGGAAAAGTAGAAAACCAATAAAGAAATGGATATTACTAAAATAATAAGAAGATCATTTATCAAACTATGCGTTGATAAAACGCCGTATCCATATATCAGAAGAGATATTCCAAGTATGATAAAAAGCCATTTTTTTACATTTTCTGACTGGAAAATTCCTGTAAAATGTACGCCCAGAAGTATCACAAGTACAGCTGCTATTTTGGATATAACCGTCTTGTATTCCTGCAAGAGCTGACCTACAAATGTAGAAGCTGCTCCAAGTGCCGTAAAAACAATGGAAAAACCTATAACGAAAGCAACAGCAGCGTAAACGACCGACCAATCGATTTTTTTACTGTTTTCAGATGCAGACTGAACAGAAATTCCAGATATATAAGCTATATATCCAGGAATGATAGGAAGCACGCATGGAGAAAGAAATGCGATAAGTCCGGCAAAAAATGCAGCCCATATAGAAACGCTCTCTACCATATATCAGTTCTCCTCAAGCAACCTTTTAATGATTTTTCTGTACTTTTCCTCTGGATAATCACCATAGATGATCTTACCTATAGTCAGATCTTTTTTCAATATATATGTTATTGGTGTTCCTATTATTCTGTATTTAGAGATCACAATGCTGTTTCCTATCAGAACAGGAATATCAAACTTCCATTTTTTCTTTATCTCTTTTATACGGGAAGGATCTTTGGTATCTATTACTATACCAAAAAATCTTACAGGTTTATCTTGAAACTCCCTGGATATTTTGCTTATCTTAGGAAGTTCTTCCCTGCAAGTATGACAGGTTGTTGACCAGAAGGATATTACTACTACTTTTCCTTTAAAGTTTTCAAGTTTTACAGTTTTACCATTTTCATCTTTAAGTGAGAAATTATAAGGTTTGAGTCCTTTTCCATATGAAAATCCTGTTAAAAAAATTAGACATGCTATTAGATACAAAAAACGACTCATCATTAACCTCTCAGTAAGGTCGTTAAATAAATATTAATGATAATCAATCTTTTAATGTATGAGATAAATTATAATATTTTTTCCTGTACAATCTAAAATTAATAAAAAATTGGGAGATGAGATGAAAGTTAAAATTAAAGTAAAAAGATATAATGGAAAAGATTACTATTTTGATCAATATGAAGTAGATATTAAGGATAGAACAACAATTCTTGAAGCCCTTATGTATATAAAAGATTATACTGATAGCAGTCTTTCATTTAGAGCACAGTGTCGTTCTGGGATATGTGGAACCTGTGCTGTTAAAGTTGGTGAAAATCATGTTTTGGCCTGTAAAACAAAAGTTGTACAGTTTTTACAGAATGATATTCTTACTTTGGAACCTGCAGGAAATTTACCTGTAATAAAGGATCTTGTTACTGATCAGGATGTTTTCATTAAGAAACTCAAAGATGCGAAAGCATGGTTTGTTCCTTTAGAAAGATTTGAACCTGTTTTTCCGGATGATCTTAAACTTTACGAAAAGGAAACAGACTGTATTTTATGTGGAATATGTTACAGTGTATGTCCTGTTTTCCAGACAGGTCTGGATTTTGGCGGACCTATAAATTTCGTTAAAATCTTTAGATTCTGGAAAGACAAAAATGATGCTTTAAAAGATCAAAGGATAGTAATAGCGGAAAAAAATAAAATAACAGCATGTGTTCACTGCAAGTACTGTAGTTTTTCATGCCCTAAGGAGATTCCTGTTGAACAGGATATTCTCCAGATAAGATTTTTCGGAAAACAGAAAGGTATCATAAAGGAAGATCAGGAAGGTTTTGGTGGATTCTCAACTCCTTTTGGTTTTTAATCTGAAGATGAGAATCTCTCAGCATATAGATACAACATATTATCTATAAGGACAACAACTATTGGTGCTAAAAATATCCCGATAAAGCCAAACAGATTTAGACCTCCAAGTATGGCAAAAAATAGTATAATAGGATGGATATTTGTTTTATCACCTATAACAACTGGTTTGATTATATTGTCAACCAGACTTATAACAAATGTACCCCACAAGGAAAATAATATTCCAGTTATTAAACCTTTGGAGATAAAAAGGTAAATGGCTATAGGTATCCATACTAAGGATGCTCCCCCAATGGGCAGAAATGCAGCGATAAATGTAATAAATGCCCAAAAAAGGCTGAACTCAAGACCTGCCGTGAAATAGCCGATAAAAGAAAGTATTCCCTGAGCTATAGCTGTAAGTACAGATCCGAGAACAACACCCTGAATAGCTGTATAAGTTTTAGATAGTAGAAAATTTTTGTCTTTTTCTGGTAAAGGGATAAGCTTTAAAACTCTTTCATACAGGCTTTCTCCATCTTTAAAGAGAAAAAATATTGTGACAAGCATAATACCTATACCTATTATTAAAAATGTTATATTTATAAAAAGGCTTTTTCCCTGATCTATTAGAAAATTTGCAATATTGCTGAGTATGTTTTTCAAAACTGTATTAAGGTCTATTTCTATATGAAGTGTCTGGAGTGACTGTAAAAAAACTTTATGGATTGAGGAAAGAATTGGGATCTGGTTTATATAATACTCAAGTGTATGACCTTCCGATATAGCTTCAATAATAACAGGGTAAAGCGATATAACCTGATTGGTAAAAAAGGCTATAAGAACTATAGAAGGAACTATAATAAACATAAATACGATAGCTGTTGATAAAAGTGATGATAAAAGAGTACTTTTAAGCTTATGATCTAACCTTTTTTTAACAGGATAGAATATTATTGTTATTAGAATTGACAGTATGATCACTTTTAAAAAAGGTAAAAAAAGCAGGTATCCTAAAAAAAGAAAGAAAGATAGGAAAATAAAAAAAAATATATTTCCTATCTGTCCGTAATTAGAACTCACTTATATTATTACTCTTCTCCTCTTTTTAATGCTCCCGCTAAAAACGCTAATGCACCTGTAAATATTGTAAACACAGTCATGATAATAAAAGGTAACCATGCATCCATGCCGCTAACCTCCTTTTTATTTAGACCACCTTTAATTTATTTTTAAAATACTGTATCGTATTTTCAAGCCCTTCGTCAAGTGAAATTTTAGGCTCCCAGTTTAGAATTTTTTTTGCTTTTGTTATATCAGGGCATCTCTGTTTTGGATCGTCTTCAGGGAGAGGTTTAAAGATTATTCCTGATCTTGATCCTGTTTTCTGTATTATGATGTTCGCAAAATCAATTATTCTGTATTCATCAGGATTCCCAAGATTGAAAACCTCGCCTTCTATACCTTCTTTTAAGGAAACCTTAAATATTCCTTCCACAAGGTCATCTATATAACAAAAACTTCTTGTCTGGCTTCCATCTCCGTAAACGGTAAGCTCTTCGTCTCTCAATGCCTGTGATATAAAGTTGGGAACAACCCTCCCATCATTAAGCCTCATTCTTGGACCATATGTATTGAATATTCTAACTATTCTTACATCTATATGATGTTCTCTGTGATAAGCCATCGTCATGGCTTCTGAGAACCTTTTTGCCTCATCATAAACGGATCTTGGTCCTATAGGGTTAACATTTCCCCAGTATGTCTCAGGTTGTGGATGAACTTCTGGATCTCCATATATTTCAGATGTTGAAGCGAATATATATCTGGCTTTTTTTATTTTTGCAAGACCGAGTGTGTGAAGTGTTCCTAAGGAATCTACTTTCATTGTGTGTATAGGATGCTGAAGGTAATCTACAGGACTTGCCGGACAGGCAAAGTGGAGAACAAGATCTATCTCATCTGGAACATATATATAGTTGGTTACGTCGTACTTTATAAACTTAAAATTTTTTTCTCCAAACAGATGTGCTATATTATCTGGACTTCCTGTCAAAAAATTATCAAGACCTATTACGTAAAAGCCTTCTCTTAAAAATCTATCACATAAATGACTTCCGATAAAACCGGCTGCACCTGTTATTAAAACTTTCATTACACACCTTCATATATTTTCATCAGTTCTTTATACCCTTTTTTAGAAATCATTTTTAAAGGAACTTTGTAATGTTTAAAAACAAGCTCTTTAAAAATGTATGCAGGATAACCTTTAACCTTAAAACTATTTTTTACCATACCTACGCCGTATTTTCCACCTAAAGCTGAAACCATGCCTTTGAACTCTGGTTTTTTGAATTTTAAGGGTTCTCCCTTCAGTATTGATTTTATATAATCGGCAACGATCTCGCCTGACTGGATAGCTATCTGGGCTGTTGGTGGTATTATATCTCCTGTATCAGGATCCTTAATCTCTGCACAGTCGCCTATAGCAAAAACGTTGTCAAATCCCTCAACACGAAAATACTTGTCTATATAAGCCTGATTTTTTCTGTTCATTTTTATACCAAGCCTTGGTATAAGTGTACTTCCTATGATACCGCCAGTCCATATAAGAAAATCCATCTTTATCTCAGTTCCATCTTCTAAAAAAACTTTTTCAGGTTCAACTCTTGTTATTTTCCTGCCTGTGATTATATCAACACCAAGGGATTTCAATCTTCTGTACGCAACGTCAAGTACATAGGGATGTTGACCTGGAAGTATAGTATTGGCAGCTTCAATAAGTGTTATGCTCAGCCCTTCACATAAAAATCCTATTTTTTGAAAAAAGATCCTTGCATAATAAGCCATTTCTGCAGCTATTTCAACGCCTGCAAGACCTGCACCACCCACAACTATGTTAAACTGTTTTTCTTTTTCTATATAGCATTTGTCTTCTTCCTGGATTTTTTTTAATATTTTTTGTTCGAACTTCTGTTTGAAATCAAGACTTCTTGTTAATGTTTTAACCCCTGATGAATGCTTCCTTAATCCTTCTATTGGAGGAAAAAATGTTCTGCTTCCAACAGCAAGCACAAGATAATCGTACTGGAGTCCAAACTTTTCCCCTATAACAGTATTATTGTCAAAATCTATTTTTATTACTTTGTCTTTGAAAAAATAAACTGTTTTACCAAGTCCTTGCGCAAGGGTTGAAAGATCTATTATGACGTCTGAGATAAGATATTTGTTTGCTATAAAATTGTAAACTTCAGGCTGTAGAAAGTGGTAAGGATTTTTATCTATAAGGTAAACTTCCGCATCAAGATTGAATTTTGCGAATCTTTTGGCGAAGGAGACACCTCCGTAACCCCCGCCGACTACGACAATCTTTTTCATTTTGTTTTTTATCCTGATATATATTTTATATATTCTTATTATCGGAGATTCTCTTTATTCCTCAAGAAGTTTTAATGCTTCGTTCACAGTAATTCCTTTATGAACTATCTTTGATAATACATACGTTATTTTTGATACATTCTCATGTTGGAATATATTTCTTCCAACTGAAAGACCAGCACAACCTGCAACAACAACAGCATCATATATCATCTGAAGTAGCTCTTTATCTGAACTAACTTTTGGTCCTCCAGCTATTACTACAGGAACAGGACATCCTTCCACAACTTTTCTGAATGTATCAGGATTTCCAGTATATGGAACTTTAACAATATCCGCGCCAAGCTCTGCTCCTATTCTTGCTATATGTGCAACAGCATCTGGATCAAAAGGATTTTTTACCTCTGGTCCTCTGTAATATATCATGGCGACAAGGGGCATCTGCCATTCTATACAGGCTTTTGATACAGCTCCAAAATCTTTTAACATCTGTTTTTCATCCTCAGCTCCAATATTAACATGTATAGAAACGCCATCAGCTCCGAGCTTGATAGCTTCTTCAACTGTACATACAAGGACTTTATCATTTTTTCTTATTGATAAGTCTGTTGATGCTGACATATGAACTATTAGCCCAACATCCTTTCCCTTACCTCTGTGTCCCTGTTCAACCATTCCTTTATGAAGGATTATCGCGTTTGCACCACCTTCTGCTATCTTTTCAACTGTATCTTTTATATTTATTATTCCTTTCATTGGACCTGAACTAACACCATGATCCATCGGAACAATCACTGTTTTACCTGTATCTCTGTTCATTATTCTTTCCAGTCTCACTTTCTTTCCGATGCCCAACTTTATCCTCCTTTTTGTCCTTGTTTTATATAATTTTACCAGCAATAAAACCTAAAATAAAAGAAATGACGGCGATGAGAATCAATTTTCTATTTTCGTCATACCTGAACTGTGGCTGTTTTTTTCCTCTTTCTTTCATATAGTCTCTGTCATAAAGTCCCATCTTCTTTGACCTCAACTTCTTTTACTGTTACGTTTTGTTTTGATTTTAATGTTTCTATCTCTTCCTGAAGCTTTTTAATGCTTTCATTGAGTTTATCCTTTTCTTCACTGCATCTTTTAATATTTTTTTCAAGATTTGATATTTCTTTTTTAAGTTTTAGTTTCTCAATCTTGAAAGATACCCAATCTGTTATTGTAAATATAAGGATAAGAACTGCTCCAAGAATTACACTTATGATAATAACGAGTGCCAATGGTATCTCAGGTGTTTTATAAGTAGGTAAAAGATTTACAGATATACTTGGCTGTGTATTCATTGAAACAAAATACGCTACAGCAAGAAGGATTATAAGCCACAAAATGAGTTTTATCTTATTCAGCATCCTCTTCCTCTATCTCATTTATCGCTTTTTTTATTCTGTTGTAAATATCTTTGAGTTCCTGTGATATAACCTTAACATCTCCTATTACAGGCATAAAGTTTGTGTCTCCATTCCATCTTGGAACTATATGGTTATGAATATGATCTTCAAGACCTGCTCCTGCAACTCTGCCTAAGTTGTAGCCTATATTAAACCCTTCAGGATTAAGAGATATTTTAAGGGCTTTTACCATCATCTGTGTTACTTTTGATATCTCATATAGGGTTTCTTCATTGATTTTTGTAAAATCTCCTATATGTTCGTTAGGACATACCATTACATGGCCTGCGTTATATGGAAACAAATTCATAATGACAAATACATTTTTACCTCTATACAGGATGAGTTTTTTCTCATCTTCTTTAGATTTATAAGCATCACATAAAAAGCATTTTTCTATCTTGTCATATGTCTCTATATACTGTGATCTCCACGGTGAATATAATCTTTCCATTCCTCCTCCTTATACTATCTGTTTTGGATCAATATCAATAATTAATTTTATACCTTTTTCTGAGGATTTTTCATAAAGTTTTTTAAGTTTTTCTTTTTCTTTAAAGTCTTTTATTAATATCTGAACTCTATTTTTTCCTCTTATCTTTGATCTGTAAGCATAGAATATTCCTTCGTAGTCTATATCAAAAATATTTTCTTCAGAAAGCCATCTTTCAAATATAGTTTTTACATTTTCTTTATCTAATCCTTTTTTTTCGAAAGTTAAAAGGATAAATCTTTTAAAAGGTGGAAATCCAAACCTTTCCCTTTTTTCAAGCTCATTTTTGTAAAAAATAGATGGATCTTTTTCAACAATAGAGGTTAATACTTTATTTTCTTTAATGTTTGTAAAAATTATATATTTTTCTTTTGAGAGAAAAAAAGGCTGATAAATGGCTCTAAAGAAAATCTCCTCTCCTTTGTAGTCAGGCATAAATAGAAAGATATCCGGATATACATTTAGGATATAATCAAATTTCCTGCAAGCAATCTCTTTATCCGTTACTGTTGTTCCAACTTTTATTCTTGTATCTGTATCTTCGTCTAAAAATGAAACCTGTTCAGGAAAAATAGTTTTAATTTCTTCATAAATTTTTTCTGATCCTGTTCCTATCTCTTTAAGTTCCAGTTCGCACCTTAAACATCTGTCTAAATATCTGTATTTTCTTCCACACAGCTCACACTGTATGTATTTTATCCCTTTTTTATGTACTTTTAATGGGTAATCACATCTTTCACACAGAACTTCTTCTTCACATTTACTGCAGTATAAAAAAGAGGCATAACCTTTTCTGTTGCTTAAAATAAGAACCGTTTTATCTTCAGGTATCTTTTTTAACTGATGTAGATAGCTGTCTTTTTCATATTTTTTGAGTTGAACTTCAGCTTTCAGGTCAAGGATGTTTTCACTTTTACCCATACTTTTTAGGATTCCCCTTTCTATCGAGTAATAACTTTCAACAGATGGTATGGAAGAACTGTATATAACGGTAAGATCTTCTGACTGTCTGTATATCTCATAAACAGCTCTTCTTAGATCAAATCTTGGTGATCTTAAAGATTTGTAACTCTCAGACTGTTCCTCTTCAACTATAATCAGTGATAAGTCCTTTGCCGGAATAAAAGCGGAACTGTATGTCCCAACCAGTATAAATCCAGAAGATTCCATGAGTGAAAACCATATATCAATCTTATCTTTTTCGGGAATACCGTCAAAGTAAGGTATAACTTTATCTCCAAATTTTTTTCTAAGTAGAGCAAAAGCTTTTTTAAGGGATATAACGTTGGGATATATTAATATTCCTGTTTCATTTTTTTCTAAAATTTCTGAAAAAAGAGATATATATTTTTTTAGTCTGGTATGAGATCTTTCAAAACTAAGTAGGTAAAGACCTTTTCTTTTTTTTCTTTTACCAAACCTTTTTTTGTTCTGCCTTAAATCTATGACCTCTCTGAAATGTATATTTAATTTTTTTATGAGACCTTTTTCAAGAAGTTTGTCAACAGTTCTTTTTGAGAAACCGAGTTCTTTTATTTGGTCCAGGCTGAGTTCTCCTCTTTCTAAAAGTATCTCAAGAAGCTCTCTACCTTTTTGTGTAATATTGGGAATACTGTCGGTTTTCGATATACTGGGTGTTATAATAAAGTTTATCTCACCTTTTGAGACCCACTTTTTCTTTTCCTTACTATATTCCCACCTCAAACCTTCCGGTATCAGATTGTATAAAGATACACCAATAGGTGAAATGTAGTAATCGGATATTCTCTGGATAGCTCTAATATATTTTTCTGTAAAAATAGGTTTTTTATCAGGAATCTCATATACAGATCTTATATTTTTAAGATTTTCCTTTTTTTCTGATATATCTGTAATTATTCCAGAAAAACCCTTTTTTTTAAAAGGAACTAATACCCTTCTTCCTATCAGTTCTTTATTTTCTAAAGATCTGTATAAAGGTAATGGCAGTTTATAAGTGAATGTCATAAACTGTGCCACAGGTAGTGCAACTTCTACATATATGTCTTCCTCATAAATATCACAGGACAATTTTTATAGCTCTTCTACAGTTATATTACTGTTTGTATAAATACATATCTCCCCAGCAATCTTCATAGCTTCTTCAACTATTTCCCTTGCAGATAGATCTGTATTTCTATATAGTGCGAGTGCTGCTGATCTTGCGTAATCACCACCTGATCCGATAGCTAAAACAGGCTCATCCGGTTCAATTACATCACCATTTCCTGATATAAGAAGCATTATTTCCTTATCAGCAGCAATCATTACAGCTTCAAGCCTTCTTAAAAATTTATCTGTTCTCCAATCTTTTGCAAGTTCAACAGCTGCTCTAAGCAGATTTCCTCTATATTTATTGAGTTTTTCCTCAAGCCTTTCCATAAGTGCAAGGCCGTCAGCTGCTGAACCTGCAAAACCTACAAGTATCTTACCCTCGTACAGTTTTCTAATTTTTTTTGCTGAAGCTTTCATAACAGAGCTTCCTAATGTAACTTGACCATCTCCAGCTATAACAGTTTTTCCATCTTTCCTAACTACGCATATTGTAGTGCTTCTGGTTTTGTCCATTACTCCTTTTCACTCTCCTTATTCTTTGTAAGTATTTCCGGATCGTAAAGAAACAATCTTTTTGCGAATAGAAAATGTCTCAGATAAAAGTCTTTGTCTATATCGGATATTATAATTCTTTTACTACCTGAAGAGGCATGAATCATTTTTCCTTCACCTATATATATACCAACATGTGATGGAAATTTTGCATATGTCTGAAAGAAAAGAAGATCACCAGGTTTAAGATTTTCTCTACTTACAAAAAGTCCATACTCAGCCTGATATCTTGCTGTCCTTGGAAGTTGTATTCCTGCCATAGCATAAACCTTTTGAACAAATGCTGAACAGTCCATTCCTCTACTTGTCTCACCACCAAATATATAGTTTATACCGAGAAATCCAATAGCAAAATCAACAATATCCTTCTGAAATTTTGGTGCAGGGATGCCGTCATCTACCATAACAGCTTTATACCTTTCTTTTGCGTAATTAATTTTAAGACTGTTGTAGTAATCATTTTCTATCAACTGGTGTTTTTTACTTTTTGCAAAAGAAAATCCTGAAAGTATTAAGATAATCATTAATACAGATACAACCCTACCCATTGACATTCCTCATATTATAAAGTTTTTCATTATTATTAAATCATAATCGTTGAAAGATTAATAATAGTTTATAATAAAAACATGAAAAAGATCAGACCAACTTCGGCTAAAGTAAAACAAGCTTTGTTTAATATCTTATACGATATTACAGATGAGAGATTTTTGGATCTTTTTGCAGGAACAGGTGATATAGGTCTTACGGCTTTGAAAAAAGGAGCTTCCGAGGTTGTTTTTGTTGAGAAAGATAGAAAGAGAGCAGAACAGATAAAAAGAAAGGCATTAAAATACTCCAGAAATTTCAAAGTAGTAACAGCCGATTCCATAAAGTTTTTAAAGACTTATAAAAAAGAACCTTTTGATATAATTTTTGCAGATCCTCCCTACGATTACAAATTTTATGAGAAACTTATAAGGTCAGCTCTTAATATTCTGTCTAAGGATGGTGTTTTTATACTTGAACACAGGGCAGATAAACATTTTGATGCTGATGAGGAAAGAAGATACGGAGATACAATACTATCTTTCTGGAGAAAGAGATGATAACTAAGGTTTGTGTTTATCCTGGAACATTTGATCCTGTCCATTATGGACATATAGATATTGTAAAAAGGGCTCTAAATGTTTTCGAGAATGTTATAGTTGCAATAGCTGAAAATCCTAAAAAGAAACCTTTGTTTAGTATAGAGGAAAGGGTTGATATGTTTAGAGAATCTATTAAAGAGTTTTCTGACAGAGTTATGGTTGAATCATTTGAAGGTCTTTTGATAAATTTTATGAAAAAGTACAATACAAAAATTATTGTGAGAGGAGTGAGACTGTTTACCGATTTTGAGTATGAACTTCAGATAGCAATGACTAATTATAATCTTGATAAGGTTGAAACATTTTTTCTTATGCCTTCTCAGGAGTTGATACATATAAGCTCTTCTATTGTAAAGGATGTTGCGCTTCATCATGGAGATCTGTCAAGGATGGTTCACCCTTATGTTGAAAAGAAACTTAGGGAGAAATTTAAGGTGTGAAAATGAGATGGTTTATCTTAATTTTGATTTTGCTTATTAACTCATGTGGATACAGAGCTACAGATTTCACGGAAAAAAAAGCTGAGGGTAAGCTTCAGGATATATTCTGTGTTAGAAGTATAGATATAAACATACCTGAAGCAACAGCAGTTGATATATTTTACAGATATGTAAGTCAGGCTGTTCTTTCAGCAGGTTATAGACTTGAGTGCTCAAAATGGACAGACAGATATGTGTATCTTACAGTGAAAAGACTTGATGTTAAGCCAATAGGTTATTCAATATCTCAGAGAGCTTACATTTATAAGGTAAGCGGTATTATGGAATTTACAGTTGAAGATAAGGAAAAAAATGTTATCTTATCAAGGGAGATATGGGAAACTGTTCAGTATGTAGGCTCTGGTTTAAGGGCTGATATTGAGAGAAGATATGCCATAGAAGAACTGGCAAGGCTTGTTGAAGCGAGGATATTTTCAATATTAACAGAGCTTGAGTAATGGCAGAGATAAATATAATACAGCTTATTAAAAATTTCAGCTTTGAAGATCTTTTACCTGTTAATTTTGTATATGGGAAAGAAGATTTATTAAAAAAACAGCTCGTTGAGAAAATTAAATCCTTAAAAGGAGATAATGTTCATATTTTCTGGGGTGATGAAACTTCTATTAGGGAGATAGAAGAGGTTTTTTCAAGTTCATCTCTTTTCTCGGAAGGAAATGTAGCTGTTCTATGGGATTTTGAAAGTTTTTTGAAAGGTTTAAAAAAAGACGATACTAATAGATTTCTTGATATTCTTAGAAGAATAAACAGTCCAGACAGATTTTTCATAATATATCAGAAAGATAAATTCCCATTAAAAGAACCTTTTAAAAGCATTAAAGAGATAGCAAATATAATCGTTTCCCCTACTTTAACACCAAAAGCTTTTGTTCTTTCTATAAAGAAAAAAATAGAGGGAAATGGGAAAAATATAGATGATAAAACGGTTCTATACCTAACATCAAAATTTAAAAATGATCTTATGTACGCAAAGCAAGAAATAGAAAAACTCCTTATTTACGTTTCAGATAAAGATGTTATAACTGAAGAGGATATAGATAAAGTTGTTATACCAAAGATAGAAGAAAATATATTTGTTTTTCTGAATAGATTTTTTACAAAAGATCCTAAAGCTGTGGAGATATTTATAAATCTAATTGAGACAACACATCATCCTTTTGAGGTACAGTCTTTTATACTAAATCAACTTAACAAACTGCTAATATTTAGATCTCTTCTTGATGAAGGTAGATCTTTGGATTCTGTATTTTCACAGCTTGGCATAAAACATCCAGCACAGAAGGGGATATTCCAGAAAATATCATCTGTTCTAACTAAGGAAGATATGATTCGTATGATTAAAGAACTTTATAATCTTGAGATTAATCAGAAGATAAATTACAGAGATATATATGAAAGCTCAATAGAATATGTATTAAAAATGGTGAATGGATAATGTTAAAGGAAGAAGGTTTTGATATAGGTCTTAGACCTAAAAGTATTGAGGAATATATAGGGCAGGAAGATCTAAAAAAGCAGATAAGAGTGTTTATTGACGCATCAAAAAAAACGGGAAAAACACTTGATCACATTCTAATAGGTGGTCCTCCAGGGCTTGGTAAAACATCGCTTGCACAGGTAATAGCAAAAGAGCTTGGAAAAAATATTATTTTTACGTCAGGTCCTGTTCTTGAAAAAAAAGGAGACATAGCTGGAATACTTTCATCACTTAGCGAAGGTGATATTCTTTTCATAGATGAGATTCATCGGTTAAATCCTTCAGTGGAAGAAGCTCTTTATCCTGCTATGGAGGATTACTGTATAGATATAATTATTGGAAAAGGAAGCAGTTCAAGATCTGTAAGAATAGAAATACCTCCTTTTACACTTATAGGTGCTACAACAAGATCTGGTATGTTGACATCCCCCCTTATATCAAGGTTCGGGATAATATTACATATTGACTACTATAGTGTGAATTCTTTAACACAGATTGTACTGAGATCTGCACAAATATTAGGTATAAAAATAACAAAAAAGGGGGCGGAAGAGATAGCTAAAAGATCCAGAGGAACGCCAAGAATAGCCAATAGATACTTAAAAAGGGTTTATGATTTTGCAGTAGTGAAAAAAGATGGAATTATAGATGAGGAGACTTCAAGGGAGGCGCTTGATTTTTTAGGGATAGATAGTTTTGGTTTGGATGGAAGAGACAGGAAATACCTTCAGATAATAATAGAAAAGTTCAATGGGAAACCTGTAGGTCTTAATACCCTCTCATCAGCTCTTTCAGAGGATAGATATACGATAGAGGAAATTATTGAACCATTTCTTTTGAGATCTGGATTTATAGAAAGAACGCCAAAGGGAAGAAAACCTACAGAAAAGGCATTAAAGATATTCAAAAAGATTTGAAAATATTAAAGATATTATATATATTAAGTAAACCAAAAATAAAACGGTGTTTTATTTTTAAGGAGGTTAAACATTGACTACCGTTGTAGAGAACAAACAGGCTTTAATTGAAAGAATAAATTATTTAAGAAAAAAGAAAAATGCAGTTTTGCTGGCACATTTTTATCAAAGAGGTGAGATACAGGATATAGCAGACTATGTTGGAGACTCCCTTGAACTTGCAAAAAGAGCCCAGGAAACAGATGCAGATATAATAGTTTTTTCAGGTGTTAGATTTATGGCTGAAACTGCAAAGATACTCAATCCGACAAAAAAGGTTTTACACCCTAACCCTGAAAGTGGATGTCCGATGGCAGATATGGTGACCGTTGAGGGTGTTTTAAATATTAAGAAAGAACATCCTGATGCTGTGGTTGTATCGTATATAAATACCAATGCTGATGTTAAAACCGTTTCAGATGTTATAGTAACATCAAGGAATGCTGTTAAAGTTGTTAGAACTCTGGATGCAAAAAAGATAATATTCGTACCTGATCAATTTCTTGGAAGTTATATCGCAAGACAGGTTCCAGAAAAGGAATTTATACTCTGGAAAGGTTTTTGCCCACCACATTTTAACTTAACTCCTGATCAACTCCTTTCATTGAAGGAAAGATATCCAGATGCAAAGATAGCTGTTCACCCTGAGTGTAATACAGATACTGTAAAGATAGCTGATTTTGTTGGAAGTACATCACAGATAATAGAGTTTGCAACTAAATGTGACTCAAAAAATGTAATAATAGGTACTGAGATAGGCTTAAAACACTGGCTTGAAAAATTAAATCCAGATAAGAACTATATATTTCCAGTAAATGCAGACTACTGTGGAACGATACACTGCTGTGATATGAAAAAGAACACCCTTGAAAAAATTGCTGATGTTTTAGAAAAAGAGACTAATGAGATTATTCTTCCAGATGATATTATTGAAAAAGCAAAAAAACCGCTTGATCGTATGCTTGAAATAGTTTAAAAAAAGCCCCTTTCGGGGCAGAAGGGACGGGAGAGAGGGGGAAGGGGTTAGTACTGAGGCACAGTTGGATCTATAAATTCAGACCATGCCAATATACCACCTTCAACATTCTTTACATTCTTAAAACCTTTTTCCATTAACCACAATGTTGCCTGAAGACTTCTATTTCCGCTTCTGCAAATTATATATATGGGTTTATCCTTTGGAAGTTTGTCTAAAACTGTTGGAAGTTTCATAAGAGGGATAAGCATAGCTTCTTTTTCCCTTATCCTTGAAAACTCGTACTCCTGAGGCTCTCTAACATCTAAAAGTATAAAATCTTCACCACTATCAATCTTTTCCTTTAGCTCATTTACAGAGATATGAATCTTTTTGTAAGTATCTCTATCCAGAAACAAGATAAATCCTCCATTTTTTATTCTTTAATTTATCAATAGTATTAGATTATTTTTATAATTTATATCATAAATTTAGAATATATAGATATTGGATTATTGTTCCTGTGAGTTATATCATTTAAAAAATTTAAGATTAGAAGGTATGCTAAAATCTTAAAAATAAAAAGCTAAGGAGTAGGTTATGTTTGAGATCGAACAAAAGGAAACTGTAGATGTTCCGGAAAATATAAAAAATATTCTTAGAAAGGAAATAGGAGTTGATAAGGTTCTTGATGATGATATGGATAGGCTTCTTTACTCTTATGATGCAACAAGGATAAAAATGCTTCCATCAGTAGTTGTTATACCTGAAACGGAAGAAGAAGTCAGAAAGGTTGTAAGTATCTGTTATCAGGAAGGAATACCTGTTACACCAAGAGGAGCGGGCTCAGGTTATACAGGTGGTGCACTTCCTGTTAAAGGTGGTGTTCTTATCTCTTTTGAAAAAATGGACAGAATACTTGAGATAGATGAAGAAAATGCTGTAGCAAGGGTTCAGCCCGGAGTTGTTACTTACAGATTACAAAAAGAGGTTAAAAAGAGAGGTCTTTTTTATCCTCCAGATCCAGCAAGCTATAAATTCTGTACAATCGGGGGTAATGTTGCTGAGAATGCAGGAGGACCAAGATGTGTTAAGTATGGAGTAACAAGAGAGTATGTTATGGAACTGAATACGGTCATATATAACGGCGAGATTATACATACAGGAAGACCTACACTTAAGGATGTTGCTGGTTATGATATAACGAGAGTTCTTATTGGTAGCGAGGGAACCTTAGGTTTTTTTACAGAAATAACATTAAAACTTATACCTAAACCAAAAGCGTCAAAAACCGTTAAAGCGGTATTCTCAGATATAGCTTCCGTAGGAAAAACTGTAAAGGATATTTTTAAGGCTGGTATATCTCCTTCAGCACTTGAGTTTATGGATAAGCTTGCCATCAATGCTGTTGAGGATTTTGGTCATTTTGGATTGCCGAGAGATGCAGAAGTTCTTTTACTTATTGAGGTTGACGGTCATCCTAAAGCTTTAGAGGAAGAAATAACAGAAGTGGCAAGAATATGTCAGCTGAATGGTGCATCTGTTGAGATAGCAAAAACAGATAAGGAAGCTGAAGATCTATGGACAGCAAGAAGATCATTGTCTCCTGCGGTATCAAAATTGGGAAGGGTAAAGATAAATGAAGATATAGTTTTCCCTCGAAGTTATCTTCCTGAAGCACTTCCACAACTGAGGGAAATCGGAAAGAGGTATGATCTGAAAATGGTAAATTTCGGACATATAGGGGATGGAAACGTTCATGCAAACTTTATGATTAGCGGTCTTGATCCAGACGAACTAAAAAGAACTGAAAAGGCTGTTGAAGAAGTTTTTGATCTTGCCATTAGATACGGGGGCTCTATAACAGGAGAACATGGGGTAGGTATAACAAAAGCTTCTTTTATGAAAAAAATGTTTAAACCTAAAGAGGTAGAAATAATGAGAGGCATTAAATCTGTTTTTGATCCTGAAGGTCTAATAAATCCAGGCAAAATGGGACTGTGATATTCTTACCCATAGTACTCTTTTAAGCCAGTTTATTTGGTGGCTGTTCAGTTTTCTTTAGAGGAATGTATTCTGATAGGTTTTTCGCAGAATATAAATATGAATTTGTGGATTTTATAAAAATAATTTTTTCTTAATAATAATTTTTGATTTATAATAGTAATAGATCTCTTATGCAACTCTGGGGGAAAATGTATGAGGTTGAAAATTCAGATAGAGACTGAGTGTGTTCCTATAATATACAGACATCGTGTTGTATCTTTTATAAAAGAGGCTCTAAAAAAATCAAACGGTAATTATAAAGACTTTCTCTATCAGAACAAAATAACAAAACCTTTTACTTTTAATCTTGTTTTACCTAAAAATAGAGAAGCAAATAAAACATTAATTAAGATTGATGATAATTTTAGCGTTGAAGATATAGTATTTTCCCTTAAGGAAAAATGTCTGACTATATACATAAGTTCCTTGGATAGAGGATTTATTAACAGCCTTTATAGAGGTATTAAAAGACTTAGGCTTTTTGATTTTAGTTGGAACGACAGTATGCTTGTCAACGGAAAAAAGATAATATGGAAAGTAAAGAGTATCACAGTATTTCCAGACAAAATAATTAAGGATTCTTCAGTTGTTTTTAAGACAAACTCTCCAATGATAATAGAGGATAGAGAAGACAAACCTGTCTTATTCAATCAGTCTGAGTTTGAAGAATGTCTTAATGAGATAGCAGATAGAATACTCAAGGCAAAACATATAAAAGGATCAGGATTATCAAGACCATTAAGATTTGAACCTATTGAGATGAGAAAACAGGTTGTGAAACATACATTGAAAGATTTCAGAGATAAAACGGGCAAGCCTGTTATGTATCTTACCGGAAATTCGGGTGTATTCAGGCTTTCAGGTGATCCTTCAGATCTAAATATACTTCATAAAATAGGTATAGGAAACAGGACTGGTCAGGGATTTGGTATGATTGAGCTTGTAACTCAGTAAGTTTCTGGAAAAATTTTCCTTACCTCTTCTAATATTCTATAGCTGTTTTTTCCATATCTTCTTGAAAAATGAAAGATTACAAGCTTTTTAACATTAGATTCTTTTGCTATCATTCCTGTCTGATCAGCTGTAAGGTGAAAAACCTTAGATGCCTGTGGTTTATCCTGTGGTAAAAAAACCGCCTCACAGTACAAAACGTCAGAATTTTTTACAAGCTGAACTATCTTTTCCTTATTTTTCTCAGAGTATATGACATCGGTTATGTATGAGATCTTATAACCAGGTAAAGTGTAGCTGAACTCTTCCTTAAGATACTCATAGCTGTACTCTTTATCATCTATTTTGAATTTTTTTCCTGAATTATTACTGTTTTCGAGAAATCTTTTAAAAATACCTATCTCCTTTCCTTTTAGGGGAAGATTCCTGATCTTTTCTTTTTTTAAGTACAGCTTTTCCTTGTACTCAAATGAATATCCAAGAACATTTATTTTATGATCTAAAACCTTAAATCTAACTCTGTAATTATCATTCTCATAAATAATATCAGAATCAGTGCTCTCTTCCCTTATAAAGTCTTTTGCGAATTTTTTCTTTATATCAAAGCTGTAGTATTCAAACATTCCATTATTCCACTGTTTTAGTTTGAATATCAGCTGGGGTTCATACTCAACAAGGTTCCAAGTGTACCCCTGTAGTTTGTGATATAAATTTTCTGATAGAGGATTTATCCCAAAAATATCAACTGTATGAGGCTTGCCAAGTTTATTTCTCAATAGATGATCAAAACCTATAAAATGATCCATATGTGTATGTGTTACAAACACTTTTGTTATCTTCCTTAAAAGATGTCTGTCAAGTCTTCTTATATTTCCAATATCAAAAAGGATATACTCTCCTAAGCTTTCAATTTCAATAACTATCCCTGGATCGTCGCTTTTTTCATTTATCAGATAATGTTTAATTCTTGGTTTTGCCATAATTATTCCTTGTTAGAAATTGATATTATTTTTATATTTAAATACACCTAATATTTGACTAAGGAAAATACTATGTTTTTTAAAAAAAGTAAAGAATGTATAAATGAGTTTTTGGGCCAGAGGGGGAATGAAGATCTTTTCTTTACGGAAAACAATGAGTCTATAAAAGATATTTCCAGGGAAGAGATTGAAAGAGAGTTTAGAAATCTTCCATTTCTTTATTTTTCAGGAAAGATAGAAGGAATATTTAAGGATTATTTTTTAAAAATAAAGATAAATCAGATAAGACTCGCACTGGTTTTTGGCATTTTTCTTTATACAGTTTTTGCTGTTCTTGATTATCTTCTTTTTCCGCAAGTAATGTATGATCTGTGGATTATAAGATTTTTTGTTGTTTCAATAGGTATCTCAGCATTATTATACTCATATGTATCAAGAAATAAAACACTTCTTGAGTTTTTTATATCCCTTATCATATTTATAGGTGGAACAGGTATTCTTCTGATGATAATACTTATAGATTTCTATGAGGAAAAAGCACATATATACTATGCAGGACTTCTTCTTGTTGTTTTTTTCGCATATACTTTCTCATCTATAAGACTTCTCTATGCTCTCATACCTTCTATTTTTGTAGTAGTGGCGTATATAGTGGCAGATATAACCTATATAAAAACAGAGAAATTTATCCTGATAAATAACAGTTTTTTCCTTGTTTCTGCCAATGTTATGGGAATATTTGCAGGATATATGCTTGAGTATTTTTTTAGAAAAAACTTTCTCCAGTCTTTTTTGATTTTTATTGATAAGAAAAAAACGGAGTATCTTAATAAAAAGCTTTATGAGATGACAATAACTGATGAACTTACGAGAGTTGCCAATAGAAGATTTTTCCAGAAAGAAATTGAAAAAGAACTAAAAAGAGCTTACAGGGAAAAGTATCCAGTTTCTCTCCTGATTGTAGATGTTGATCATTTTAAGGAATACAATGATACATTTGGACATACAGCAGGAGACAGATGTTTGTGTAATATTGCTGATATACTGAAAAAATACAAAAAAAGACCTTATGACCTTGTTGCAAGATACGGTGGTGATGAATTTATTATAGTCCTGCCAAAAGCTTCAAATGATTATGCTGTTAACGTGGCGGAAAATATAAGATCTAAGGTGGAAGATCTGTGTATGAAACACATAAGCCCTTTCAATAAAATAACAGTTTCAATAGGAGTAGCTGTTTTAAATGGAGAAAAAAATAATGAGGTAACGGTAAAAAACCTTATAAATACAGCTGATAAGGCTCTTTATATAGCAAAAAAGGAAGGAAGAAATAAAGTTGCAATACTAAATGTTTAACACAACATTATAGATACCTTTTACAACTTCAGACATTCTTTCAAAATCAAGAGTTCCAATAGTATCTGTTCTTCTGTGGTAATTAGGATTTCTATAAAATGCAGTATCTGTTATCATAACAGCGTTATAACCAAACTTCCAGAAATTTCTGTGATCTGAAAAATCAACTCCTAATAAAAATACAGGTGCATTTATAGAGTAAACAGGTATTGATGATCCTTTTTTTATAAGATCTCTTACCTTCTTTGTGATTTTACTCTGCCCTACTTTTCCTACAACACCTATAAAATTCCCTGTATTGGGATAAAAAAACTTAAAAAATGGAAGGGGAAACTGTTGTGAATCAGGTTCATCAGTAAAATAACCTATCATCTCGAGACAGATCATTACTTTAATTTTTACATTTTTTTTATATAAGCTTTGGGCATGTACATAACTTCCCATCTTGTTAGTGCCAAAAAAGGGAGGCTCTTCCAGAGTATAGGCTGCTAAATCAACCCTGTGATTCAGTTTGGGTCTATAAGTTTTTAAAAATCTTCCAATCTGAAGAATTCCGGCAATTCCACTTGCATTATCATCAGCTCCAGGCGTATCTCCTGCAACGTCATAATGTGCTCCGATTATTATCCTCTCTTTTTTTTCTATATTGTAAGAAGCTATTATGTTAGTGTACTTTTTTGAGTTTACATTGTAGGTTTGAAGATTAATATTTAAACCTTCAAACTGAGATATTATATAGTCTGCTGCTTTATCAAGGGATGATATGTTATAAAAATTTCTGAAGGGTCTTATACTGCATAAATATTCAACATCTGTATAAAGATTTTTCATTATGCTTCTATTCATAATTACTTATTTTAGGTCAAAAAATGATATAAATCAGTGATTTTTTTATTAAATATTTTTAATATTTTCTATACAATTAAGATTTAGGAGTCTGAAATATGTTAATAAGAAAAGAAGACTTTCCAAAAGTTGCTTTGTCAAAGATGAATGATATTCACAGTACAGAAATAGATATTGTAAATAATCTTCACGATGCTGTTGTTAAGTGTATTGAAGGTAAAGAAAGTATTGAAACTGTTGATAGGCTTCTAAAAGAGTTTTTGGAAGATGTGAGGAAACATTTCAGTTTTGAACAGGAATTGATGGAAAAATATGGTTTTTTTGCATACCCTATGCACAAAGGTGAACATGATAATGTTTTAAGGGAGCTTGCATCTATAGAGAGTATATGGGAGGAGAAAAAAAATCCAGCAACTATAAAAGAGTATCTTGAAAGCTACTTTGCTCCCTGGATAATTAATCATGTCCAGACTATGGATACTGTAACCGCAATGTTCCTCTCAAACTTTGTTCATGCGGAATAACTGTTTTTAATAGCATGTCCTATTATATGGTAGTTAACAGGGATAAAAGGACTGTTAAATTTTATGTTTTTTATTTCTGCATCCGGAAAAAATCTTTTTATAACAGCTCCTGTATCCCTTTTTATATCACATCCGTCAAACAGCCACTTCCATCCAGGATGTAAGATATTCTGTACAGATCTGGTAAATGTTCCTTCAGGTGCTATTACATGTTCTATAAAGATAAAAATTCCGCCAGGTTTTAAAACTCTTTTTATCTCCTGAAGAACCTTCGTCTGAGATTTTACACTGCAAAGGACAAGTGTTGAGATTACTGAATCAAAGCTGTTTTCTTCAAAGGGTAGGTTTTCTCCAAAACCTTCAGTGATATGAATTTTAATATCTGATTTTTCTACTTTCTTCTTTAGATATTCAAGCATATCACTACTTGGTTCTATAATCGTTAGATCAGTTTCTTTCCTGTAATAATTTAGATTTATTCCAGTTCCTGCTCCTATTTCAAGCACTTTATTTCCGAGTTTATTGAACAGTTCTACTTTGTACTTTCCATAGACATTTTTCATGTACCATTCAAGATTTTTCATAAAAAAGGCATTAAATCTGCTTTTACACCTACAGGTCATACTAATCTACCTCCAGTTTTCCTTTTTTTAAATTTATATAATCAGCTAAATATCTGTATTTATTCTCATTAAAGCTGTATATTCTACACAGTTCTGCAAATTCACAGTAGTAACAGCTTTCTGATTCTTTATATGGGATAAAATATCCTTTCTTAATCATATTTATAAGTATTTTAATTATCTTGTCTGTTTTCTGATTGATTTTCTTGTCTATATTTATTGATATTTCTGGAAAGCTTTCTTTAATAAAAAATAGTCCCAGTTTATCTATTTTTTTACCTAACCGTTCAAGAAATTTCCTGTAAAGAATAAGCTGTATATAATCACCTTTAAGAAGAGCCTTTTTAAGACTGTTTAACCTTTTTTTACCTGTTTTGTAATCATATATTGAGTATGTATTGTTTTCTATATTTATATCTGCCCTGTCTATCTTTCCCTTAAATTTTAATCCATCTATATCTACTGTGCCTTTCAGTTCTATGATCTGGGGTATATATTTATTTTTAATTCTATTAAGGTCATTTATTACAAATTCTGTTAAGGTTTCAGAGAGAACAGATAATCTTCTTTCTTCAAATATTCTTGCGGAAGGTTTTAGATTTCTGAGTAAAGGGCTGAATTTTTCTTTAAAAAGTAAAGGGATAAACTTTTTTATTACAGCTTCATCTTCAATCCTTTTTTTATATATAAACTCAAGTATCTCATGTATAATAGTTCCCTCTTTATCTGGTGGTATTTTTTCATCATCTACAGTTTCAAAAGTATCAGGATTTATTATAAAGCTGAGAAAGAATCTGTATGGGCAGTCTGAGTAGGTCTGAAGTTTTGAGGGAGTAAGATTAATATTTTTCAGATTTATCTTTACTTTTCCATCATACTCTGTAATATGTTCCGACTCTCTTTTTCCGTATGCTTCCACAACCTTCTTTAAAAAATTATCTGTTTCTATAAGATTAACAGCATTCTTTATTTTAAATTCCTTAATGGTTAATATCTCATTGTTTATCACTATGTCTATCGGTTTGTTTTCAAAATAGTATTTTCCATAGTTGAATCTAAGTAGCTCTTCAACTATAACCGATGGTGAAAGATCATTGCCTTTTTCATCTTTTTCTTTAAAAGATATAAAGATATTTTTGGATGAATTGAATATGTTTATAAATGTTACTATCTGTTGCCAGTAAGATGCATCAGAGTCTGGAAGTCCTTTTTTTTCAAGTTCATTTCTTAATGAATCTTTCAGGATAGGATCTTCTTTTAAAGTAGAGGGATATTTTCCTTCATTCATATCAATAAAGAACAGATAATCAAAGATTATACCTTCAGAAATATTAGGTGTTCTTATCTGGACTATATCCCCCTTTAATCTTTTTTGAACATCTTCCTCTTCTAAGTAATGTAGAACTATTCTATTAAATTCTGTATATTTGATCTCTGGATAAAGTTTCTTTAATACATAATCTGTTTTGATGCTGTTTAATATTTCTAAAAATTTTTCTGTATATCTGTTTTTTCTGAAAAATTTTTCTGAGATTGATCTATATTTATCTACAAAGATATTAATAGGAGCATTTTCAGGAATACTGTTTAGATCCGTTAAAAGATCTTTTATAAAATTAAATTTTGTATTTTTAATTGTATTTAATGCATTTTCATATCCATTTTCATGGGGAGTCTCTATCAACTCTTTCTCAAGTTCAGAGATATACATATCCTCAATATTGAGGATTTCCATTGATAAGCTGTTCAGAATATCCATTTTAGGAAAATCTTTTTCCTTAAGACTGAATAATGAAAAGATCTTTTTAAATGGAAGTTCGTCGATAAATCTGTTTTCCTCTGACAGATAGTAGGGTATATTGTACTCATTAAAGACAGATTTTATATCTTTTAGATAACTTCCAAGATCATTTATTACAACTCCTATCTTATGCCACTTTGTTTCTTCTTTAATACTTAATATCGTTTTTGCAATATTTTTAATTTCATCTTTTTTTCCTTTTGAGATAATGAACCTTAAACATTTATAATCAATTCCCTTTTCAATAATTTTTTCAGAGAATATTGATGATATTAATTCCTGATTTTTCGTTTTTATGTTTTCTATATATGTTTTCAGCCTAAAACTCTTAAAAAAGTTAAGTGTGGCTTTAAGATGAGGATTTTTCTCAAATACAGCATACTTTGGATTCATTGGTATATATACGAGAGATCTGTTTTTTAATAAAGATACAAAAATATCTCTATCAATCTCTGAAAGAGAATGAAAGCCGAAAATAAATAAAAAATCTGTCTTAAATTCTTTTATAGAGGCTTCTTTTAAAATATCTTCTCTATCTTTGAGATTAAGCTCTTCTAATTTCTTTTGATAGTCTGTATAAATAATTCTTATCGGTTCATTCTCTGGCAGATCTTCAGGGTATATTTTAGATTCTTTAAGTTTCTGGATTGCTTCACTGTATATCTTTGCAAGACCTTCAATGTTCAGTCCATTATCTTCAAGTATTTTATTTATTATGATCTCCTTTTCAAGGTTATTAATAGGTTGTTTTCCTGTCATCTCTCTTGCTATGTCAATCTTTGTGAAGAATTCAATATTGTAAATAAATCCAAATGAGTCTGTTAGATATTCTTTTATAGCTCTTCTCATATTATTTGAAGATATAATAAACGTGAGTCTGTTTTTCGGGTTTGTCTGCCTGATTTTTCTAACATTGTTTATTAACTTTTTATAAAGAAATGGGTAGCTTCCAGCGTATATCAAAAAGCCCTCCTAACAGCAAGCTATATTAATTTATAATTTAACATAAATATATAGAAAAGCCTGTTTATATAAAGTGTCAAAAGCCAACTATTCCAGAAAAACCAGAGTTTATACCTTATCAAATCTTTAGAGCTGAGTTTGAGGGTAAATACTATTATTGTGCTGATGTAAAGAATGCAAGGATAATTAGTGAAAACTGGCTAAAGTATAAAAGCTGGTGTGAGGGTTTAGAGGAAATTCTAACAAATCAAAGAGCACCACCTTAATCAAAAAATCTCAAAATAAATACAGTTTCTTTCAAAACTGTTGAAACTACAAAAGATTTGAATTGTAATTTAATAGATATACAATATATATATGATTGTTTGGAATGAAGAAAAAAACTTAAAGTTAAAAGCAGAAAGAGGAATATCTTTTGAGGATGTTGAATTAGCTATTATAGAAGATAGGATATTGGATATTTTGGAACATCCAAATAAGGATGAATATCCTAATCAAAAATTGCTTATTGTAGAGATTGATAATTATGCTTATATAGTTCCTTATGTAGAAGAGAGGAATGGGAATATCTTTCTAAAAACAATATTCCCAAGTAGAAAATATACAAAAAAATACTTAAGAGGTGATAAAAATGATTAATGAAGAAAGACGGCTGTTAGAAGAAATAGAAAAAGATAAATGGGTATCTGTAAAAGATTTAGAGGAAGAAAAATCAAAGCTAAAAAAAGCTGTTGAAAATAAATACAAAAAGAAAGTTATATCTATCAGATTGTCTGAAACGGATATTAGAAAACTGAAAAAAAAAGCATTAGAAACAGGAATTCCTTATCAAACATTAATTTCATCTCTTATACATCAATATGTTGAAGGAAAAATAAAATTAGAGTTATAAAAACTTGCAGTAATAGGAACGCTTCAAAAGATTTTGTATAATTAAAATGTTCTTTAAAAGTCTTTATTACAAAGCAAAAGTATCTAATATCCACAATATGAAATTTATTTTTCCCAACTGTCCCATTTTTTTGGAAAAACTGAAAGAAACTTCCTGCTTTATAGAAAATTTTTGCTTTCTAAAACCTATTCTTGTTTTGCCTACGGCTCGCTAATTCAAAAAATTATTAGCAATGGGATACAGGCTAAACGGCGTAAGCCGTAAATTCGTTTTAGTGTTGATTATTTTGGGGAAACTTAGTTTTAAAGACTTTTATTGTAATGATTTTTCAAGTCTCTTAGCATATCAAAAAGATTTTCGTATGCAACATTAAATTTTTTACATATGTTTGGAATTTGGATTTTTGCTTGAAATTTCCCATCTTTGTCTTTTGAATGAGAAATATCCTTATAGCTTTCTTGTGTTATCAAAACTAATCCATTTACCTTTGCATAAGCTATTATTAAAGGGTCTCCACTCTTTAAAAACTGTTCAGCTTTATCCTCCTTATAATGTTCATAAACATAGTTTGATATATCTCCATTTACATCAAAAACATCAGATGACATATTCTTAAAAAGAATATCTTTGTGCTCTTTTGCCCATTCTAAAAGCTCATCTTTTCCTTGGTATTCTTTTATCTCTTCATAAACAACTTCTGGAATAAGGATTATTCCTTCATCACAGCACTCTAAAATCAAATCCCAGAACCGAGGTAAAATATCAAAAGCATAAAATCTATTGTTAGCTTCAATTAAACAGCTTGTATCTAAGCAAAATCTTATATTACTCGACAACTTCCAAGCCTCTTAAGTTCTCAAGCATCTTTTTTAGACTTTTAACTTTTACATTTAATAGTTGTGCAGCTTCTTTATAAAGCAGTTCACCAGATTGTAAACTGCTTAAGACTTCACTGGTGAATGTTTTACTGTTTCTTATGGGAACTGTTTTATAATAATCTCCACCTGCTCCTTTTTTTTCTTCTTTTTTTTCAGTTAACCATTCTTCTTTAAGAATTTTTTCTATTTCTTTTTGTGTATTAAGGGTAATCAAACCTAAGTTTACTCCCCTATAACTTAGTGCAAGTTTACTAACAGGTAAGGTTCTGCTAAGTTTTTTTATATTTTCATAAGGCTCTATACTACTGTCCCATAGTTTTTTTACCTTTTCTTCAGGCATAAGGATTTCCACTGCTACTTGATTACACAATTTTTCTATATAATTTGTATTTTCTAAATTAACATCTGATATACCACTTTGCCCCAGCCATATATGAGCAAGTTCGTGAAATAGAGTAAAAATCTGGGCTTTTATGCTATCTGCCCCATTTATAAAAATCACAGGAGCTAATTTATCAACAATAACAAATCCTCTAAATTCGTTTGGGTCCAACTTTATATGATTATTATTTATAAGAATACTATTTTTGATAACTATAATTCCTTTTTTTTCAGCTTTTTCAATGAGATTTAAAAGCAATTCATTGGGAGGTTTTTCTAAATCTTTTTCTGTTATTGAAAGAATATTTTTTATGTCTGTAGCAACTTCTTTGGGATTATTATTAGTGGTATATTTCCCAACAAAGCCAAGAGCAGTAAATTCTTCCTTTTCTCTTTTCAGCTTTATCCAGTCATGTTTTCTTTTTACATCATAGTATATTTCATAGAAATTCCTTGTAAGAGGAATACTATCTTTAGCTTGTCTAAAGTCTGGTATCTCAAGTTTTTCTCTAATGGGAATTTTTTTTAAAAAAAAGTATCCAAAAGGGATATTAAGAATATCTGACAGTTTACGGAGCTGTTTATATGTCGGAAAATCTTCTTTTTTAAGCCATTTTTCTATTTTTTCTTCTTTCGTTCCTAATTTTTTTGCGATTTTGTCAGGAGTTAATCCGCTTTCTTCTATAGCCCATATTAAAATTTCTACATTAAATTCAATTTTTTCTTTTACCATAATAATTTAATTTCGGAAATTTTTTCACAATAATCCAGTAATTTTTGAAGTTAATTATACATCAACCTGTCCCATTTTTTTGGACAAACTGAAAATTCAATTTTTAATGTGTCTGGGACAGCTTTCTGGTTATTGATAATCAATGATTTGTCAGGGTGGGGGTGTCCCATTTTTTTTTGGGAAATTATATATTATTATATATATTGGCGGAGGGTGAGGGATTCGAACCCCCGGAGGGCTGTTAACCCTCAAGTGATTTCAAATCACCCGCCTTCGTCCACTCGGCCAACCCTCCACTGATGTGAGGATATATATTATAATAATCCTATTATAAAAA
>CAZFKX010000025.1:0-8727 GCA_964519345.1 uncultured Aquificales bacterium | reverse complement strand
GTTACATAACTCAGGGGAATTCCTTTTCTGAGCCTTAATCCCAAAAATATTCTTTCCTTTTTTAACTCTAACCCATCAATCGTTTCAGAATAAACAACCGGTTTTATTCCCCTCTCAACACTTCTCATATATTCATTTAAATTGTTTATATTTCCAGTTCTCTTCCCATCTATATATGACCATGCAGAAACACCTATTCCAAGAAATGGAATATGTGTCCAGTAAAACATATTATGTTTACACTGATAACCTTCTCTTGCCCAGTTTGATAGTTCGTATCTTTTAAAACCTTCTTTTTCTAAAAATAAATTTATAAGTTTAAACATTTCTAAAGCAGTTTCCTCATCTGGAAGGGTATATTTTCCTTTTTTTACAAGCTGTCCTATCTGAGTATCTTCATATGCTGTAAGCAGATAAGCTGAAATATGTTTCATAGGTAAAGAAGTATATATCTCAAGATCTTTTTCAAGATCTTCAATCGACTGATTCTGTATGCCGTAAATAAGATCCAAATTTATATTTTCTATTCCTGCTTTAAGACAACTTTCAATAGTTTTATAACCATCCTCAGGATTATGATCTCTTCCAAGTACTACTAAATTTTTCTTTTGAAAAGATTGATTTCCTATGCTTACTCTGTTTATACCGGATGCTTTTAGTATCATAAAATCTTCAAATTTATATGTTTTTGGGTTCACCTCAATCGTGATTTCAGAATTATCATAAAGACCTATCTGATCTTTTATAAAGAACAACAGATCCTTTATAAGAAAAGGATCAAGTAATGAAGGAGTCCCTCCTCCTAAATATACAGTTTCCAACTGAAACTCAAGCCCCCTATAAAGAGCTATCTCTTTTTTTAAAGCTTCTACATATTTTCTGTATAAATCCGTATCCTGAATTGTGACTGAGTAAAAATCACAGTATGGACATTTTATACTGCAGAAAGGTATATGTATATAAAGCCCTTTAATCATACATATAATTTATCATTTTGACCTGTAAAATCAAACATTGTTTTATTGCAATATTTTCATTTGTGACATATACTATTTAGACTTAACTTTTACTAACTTATAATTAAAGAAGGAGGTTTGACCTATGAAAGTTAAGGTTTCTGTAGATGCAGATCTCTGCACAGCTTGTGCTTTATGTTACGACGAACTCCCAGAGGTATATGAAGACGCAGGAGACGGTATAGCAAAAGTTAAAGATGATATAGGTGGAGACGGTGCTGTTATAGAGGGAGAACTTGCAGAAAGAGCTATGGAGATCACAGAAGAATGTCCATCAGGTGCTCTTATAACAGAAGAAGTTGAGTAAATTCTTATTTATAAAGGGGGTTTATCCCCCTTTTCTCTCGGCTTTCCTGATCTTTTCCTCAAGATCTAAAATATCAGTTTTAGGTTTTTCAATATCGTTAAAATGACCTTTTAAAAATGCAGCTGCAATTATAAAAAGCCAGCCTATAATGGTAAGTATATGAGCAAAAATCTGAATTATAAAACCTCTGAAATCAGCCTCATTATTTGAAAAATCCGAGTTCAAAAATTCTACAGTTCTCTCAACCATAAGTCCGCCAACTACAAAAACAATAAGAATCGTTAAAACTACTCCAACTATTTTCTGGTCAAATTTCATAATAAAACTCCCTCCTGAAATGACTAATGGGTAATATATTTCAGGAAGGATAATAATCAAATCTATATTTACCTAAGAGCATCTTCAGGAATAGAAACTCTCACAACACCTCTGAAATCTCCTTCTTCATAATTTACTGCCTGATCACCTGGATATAGTTTCATAAGCTTTGTTTGAAGCTTTGGATCCATATCCTGAAGTTTTCCATGACATGTCAAACAGATCGGTAACACCTTTAAAGGTTTATAGAATCTGTAGTAAGTCTTTCCATCTATTTTAACTTTCTGAATATAGTATTTTGGAAGAGGCTTTTTTTCTTTTTCAAAATTTTCAAAATATCTCAGTGCTTCTCTTTCAAACTTATCAGGTGCATTTTTTGGATTTCTATATCTTAAAGATGTTCTTTTAATATCTATACCTTTTCCTATCTCTCTTTCTATTTTCTCTGTAAGATCAATTGCTTTTTTAGAACAAACCTCTACAGCATAAAGTGGTCCTTTTTTCAAAGATTCTATAAGCTCACCTTTTAATGTTTTTAACAACTTTTTTGTTGCTGTATTGCCTAACTGAACTATCTCGTCTTCCTTTTCAGGAGGAATTTCTGAATATTTTTTGGTTGCACATGAAAATGAGAATATTAATACTCCTGACACTACAGCCGCTGCAAAAATTTTTCTCATTCTCTACCCTCCTTTTTATATAATAATCCTTCCTTTTCAGCTTTATTTAAATAGCTGAACATCTCATCATCGGATACCTGATGGAAATCCTCATAATACATTCCAACAGCGAAAAAAGGTGTATCATCTTTATGATAACAGATTACCTGATCAAAAACTTTCTTAACTCTCCCAATACTGTCAACAGGACAAACAGGAACAGCCAGAATTACCTTTTTTGCTCCTTTCTTTCTAATATATTCCCCTGCAACCATTGCTGTGTAACCTGTTGCTATTCCATCGTCAACAATAATAGCCGTCTTACCTTTAAGATCAGGCTCTTTACCTGCGGAGTACTTCTTTAATTTTTCTAATGCCCCTTCGAGAGCTCTTTTTTTGGCCTCTTCAAGTTCCTTTTCTGAAAGATAGGCATATGAGCTTATAATAAAGGTTCCATCAGGAGCTATAGCTCCTATTGCTGCTTCAGGTTCGTATGGTGGGGTTATTTTTTTAGTCACAACCATGTGAAAAGGAATACCAGTTTCCTTAGATATATAATAGGCTACAGGAACACCACCCCTCGGTATAGCAAGGATAACAGAATCCTCTTTTATTTCAGAATACTTTTTTATCTTCTCAGCTAAAAGTTTACCAGCCTCTTCCCTGTTTTTGAACTTCATCACAGATTTTCCAACTCTTTTAATGGATCTTCTATATAATAATCTCTATCTTTTTCAAACTTTTTCCATTCATTAACAATATCAATATCATTTCCTTCAATTTTTTCTTCAGCTTTATCTATCTTTACGAGAAGAGGTATTTTTGTCATGTTTCCTATGATTATACCTTCTCCAGGATTCAATCCGGGAAGATAATCCATAAGTTCCTGCGATAAAGACTCGCTCGCCCTCTGGACATGTTTTTGATCCTCAGGTTCCACAAGCTTGAGAATTATCATATTGTTCATCTGAGAAAGTATCTCTTTATCTAGTCCTTTTGGCCTTTGTGTTACAACAGAAAGACCAAGTCCAAACTTACGTCCTTCTCTGGCTATTCTTGATATGTAATATTTTGACTCAGTATTCCTTTTTTCTCCTGCAAGAATGTGTGCTTCTTCTATCACAATTAGTAAAGGGAAGGGAAGTTTTGAATTTCCTTTTCTAACAGCTTTTTTTCTCTCTTCAAGAGACCATCTTAGTATATTGGATGCAATAGCATCAGCTACATCCTCATCTAACTCTGAAAAATCAAAAACATTTACCATCCCTGGTTTTATCTTTTCTATTAATGGAGGAACCCCAAGTTTTATTATATGACCAAGTTCAAGCTCCAGATCCTCAAGTTTATTTAGAACTTCAAATAAGGAGTCTTCCCTAACTTTACCTTTTATCCTATCGCCTATTTCCGTCTCAGGATCAGATATATCCTCTATCGTCGATTTTAATCTTGATAAAAAATCTGATGTATCTATATAATTCTGCCAGTTTTCACCTTTTTCATCTTTAAGCTGATCAAGCAGATGCTCAAAAGCCAACCTGAAATATCTGAACTGAACGTAAGCATTCTGTTTAATACCGATTAATGATGCAAACTCCTTAGGTTTTAACATAACAGGATTTATTAAAGGAGGAATAAGATTTACAGCATTTTTTCCATTTTTTGTAAGCCTGCTCTTAACATACTCACCGTGAAAATCAAAAATAGCTACAGTTCCTCCTAAATTTATAACATTTTTTATCAAAACCGATACGGTATTTGACTTACCAGCCCCTGTCACAGCAAGAATAGCTAAATGTCTCAAAACCACCTGTTCAATATCAATATAAACTGGAATATCCTCTTTCTCAGACAACAGTCTTCCAATCCTCACAAACTTTTCATTTTTGGCACCAAAAACTTTTTTAAGAAGATCAGGAGGTGCTTCTAAAACTTCAGCTGCAGGTAACGGAGGTGTTCTCGGCATCTGAAGAAAAACCTCATTTCCATTATCTAAAATCTCTCCAAGAATACTTATCTCACCCCTTATATAATTCTCATTTATTGAAAATTTTTTTATACTCTCAGCAGCTTCAGGAGCCCTTATATCATCGGGAAGATATGGATTACTTCTCTCAAGTTTGTGAATCATACCTAAAACTGTCTTCTTCTCCCCTGAAATCTCTTCATAATTAAGACATACAAACTGTCCAATTCTTACAGGTTCATCAGTTATAAAATTAACCCTATTAGGTTTTGTAGCTCCAATACAAATCCCTATCTGTTTCATTTTTTTCCCTGCAATATAATATTAATCTTCACATTTAATTATAAATTAAAAAAAACAGGATGGTCTTTATTTATGAAAAAGAATTTTTTAGGTACTGTCATGATTATAAACTTTATTACTTTCCTTTTATCTCTTTCTTATGAGATGGTTTTCTCCGTTCTCCCATTTTTTCTTGTTAATAGTATTGGGGTTTCCATGTTTGTTATTGGAATCATAGAAGGAGGTTATGACCTTGTTTCAAATCTTGTAAAAATATTTTCAGGTTACTGGTCAGACTTTTTAAGTAGAAAAAGAATTATATTCTGGACTATTTTTCTCTCCATATTTGGAAAACTCTATTTTATCTTTGGAAAAAAATGGGATGACTTTATTCTGGGAGTTGTTTTAGAAGCAACATCTGATGGTTCACTCGCTCCTGTCAAAGATACAATCCTTTCTGCTGAAAAAAAAGAAAATCTCGGCAGAACCTTTGGTATAAACAGAGCTTTTGAAAATATAGGATCTTTCTTAGGAATATTTATAGCTCTTATATTCCTTATTTTTTACCTTGAAACAGTAGATTATCAGGAATATTTCTATCTCTCCTTAGCACCTTTATTTTTATCGTTATTACTTTTAATTTTCCTCAAAATACCTCGAGAAAAAAAGCCCGCAAGGATAAAAATTGTTACATGGGAGATATTCTTCCCCAGATATGTATTTCTCTTTTTTCTTCTCTCCTTCGCAAATTTTGGATATTCATTTTATATTCTAAAAATTTATAAGCAGGTTGAAAATGAGGCTGTAACTGTAGGTATATATCTTTTATTTTCAATAATAATTGGTCTTGCGGCACTGGTAAGTGGAAAGTTTTTCGACCGTTTGGGAGAGAAAAAACATCTTGAAATTACTGTTATTATGTTTATACTCTCACACCTATTTATGATAATTTTTCCCGTAATTGGATTTATAATGTTTGCTTTTGCTGATGCTTTTTTAGACATAGGAATATGGGCAACACTTGGTAAAAAGGTAAAATTTAGAAAAGGCTTTGTTTTTGGCATGTATCATTTTACAGTTGGTTTTTCTTCTCTTATTGCAGGCATTATAGCAGGATACCTATGGGAAAGTATAAATGCTGAAGCTCCTTTTATTATGGGTGTTATAGCTTCTTCTATTGCTTTTTTTATAATAAAGAGATATTTTTGACTATAATATAATAAGGGGGTAAGATTTGAGTCTTACAGGTAAGTTTTTAAGTAAAAAAAGAGAGGATGTAGATTCAGAATCTGCAGATATACACCCTTTCAGTAGGGTTAAACCAAAAAGAAGAAGAAATATTCTGCTATTTTTTTTAATCACAACCGCATTTTTCATATATACATCAATAATCCTAATTGAATTTTCAAAAAAAGAACCAGAAAGGATCGAATCAGTAGTAAAAAAAGAAACTATATCTAAAAAAATGGTAAAAACAACTGAAGATATAAATAAACTCAACTATCCATCTATCAATATAGATATAAAAAGCATGAATTACAGTATAGAAAATACGATCAAAAGATCAAATATACTTTCATATATACAGGATAAACCTATCTTTAAAAAAGAAAAAATTAGAAAAATAAATGATAGTAAAAGAGAAAGAATAATATCATATATAAAGAAAGGAAAAGAGGCTGAGAAAAAGGGAGATATAAAATCGGCAATATTTTTTTATAAGAAAGCTTGGAGTTTAGATAAAAACAATTCCGACATAATATTAAAAATCGCTTATTTGCATTATAAAGGAGGATATTACAAAGCAACTATAAAGTACGCAAACTGGGCATTAAAGATTAAAAAAGATTTTATTCCTGCTGTTGTTCTGAAAGCAAAAGCCTACGAATCTCTTGGAATGAGAGAAAAATCAAAAGCTATACTTGAAGAGGCCTATTTTATGTATCCAGAAAATAAAGAGATAATTTTTAATCTTGCCAACATATATGAAAAAGAAAGATCACTTGTTGTAGCAGAGGATCTATATAAAATATTAGATGAAATGGGTTATATTGAAGGCTCGATTGGACTTGCGCGAGTATATGAAAAATTAGGTTATAAAAATAAGGCTTACAGAACTTACAGGAAATTATTAAATCGTCCTGATATATCAGAAGAGCTAAAATACCGTATAGAAAAAAAGCTTCTTCTCCTTGGAGATTAATGATGAATCCTCTTGAAAAAGGCTTCAGCATAATAACAAATAACAATCTTGAAATACTATGGATAAGTGAGGATTTTTCACTGTATCTGGGGTATCATACCGAAGAGCTTATAGGTGAACCTGTCTCTAAAGTTGTTGAAACAGATATAAAAAGTAAGATAGATATCCCAAAATTCTTTGGAATGATAAAAGATTCATCAAATCAGCTTTCTACAGGCGTATTTAATCTATCCCGTATATATAGCAGAGATGGTTCACCTGAAGGATATATTCTACAATTTTACTTTCAAGAAAGGGAAACTGAAGACGAAGATTTTCTTGTTTTCAACACACAAAATATAAAAATGAAAAAACTTCTTGAAAAAGCATCTCTTATAGCCTACTCAGATGTTTCTGTTCTCATTTCAGGTGAGACTGGCACAGGAAAATCTAAACTTGCAAAATGGATCCATATCAATAGTAATAGAGTTTCATTTCCCTTCGTATCTGTAAACTGTTCTGCCATCCCTGAAACATTGTTTGAAAGTGAGTTTTTTGGTTATGAAAAAGGAGCTTTCACCGGTGCAACAACCTCTAAACCAGGAAAAGTTGAAATAGCGGATAATGGAACATTATTTCTTGATGAGATAGGAGATCTCTCTCTCACATCTCAGGCAAAGCTTCTTGTTTTTGTTGATACTAAAGAGTTTGAGAGACTTGGAAGCAGCAAACCTAAAAAAGTAAATGTAAGAATTATTTCAGCTACAAATAAGAATCTTCTTCAAAGTATTAAAAAAGGTGATTTCAGAAGTGATCTTTATTATAGAATAGCCATAACAAAAATAGAGATACCTCCCCTTAGAGAGAGAAAAGAAGATATCCCTCTTATTGTAAACAGCTATCTTCACAGAAAAGGTAAAAGAATTACCCAGCGTGCCATAGCTTTCCTTATGGAACAAGAATGGTATGGAAATATCAGAGAACTAAGAGCTGTCCTTGAGTCAGCATGTATAATGGCTTATGATAGAGATATTATTGATATTCAACATATCTCTGATGAGTTTCTAACCTTTGAAGAGATTTACAAAAACGTTAATATTGATGAATCAAAATTCTCAGAAGATAAGATGTTCAGCGAAAAGGAGAGAATTAAAGAAGCTTTAAGAAAAACCTCAGGCAACAGGAAAAAGGCAGCAAAAATGCTCGGTATAAGTGTTACAACCCTATGGAGAAAAATAAAAAAGTATAATCTTATTGAAGAAATCAGGAGGGATCCTCTTTAAGATAATTATCTATAATCTTGCACAGCGTATGCTCAAGCGTTAGATGAACTTCCTGAATTCTTGCTGTATTAGCATGACTAACCACAAAAGGAAAATCAACAATCTCCTTTAACTTTCCACCACCTTTGCCTAAAAAACCAGCTGTAAATAATCCAAGTTCCTTTGCTTTTAGTACGGCTTTTATAACATTTTCCGAATTTCCACTTGTAGATATACCTATAAGTATATCTCCTTTCACTCCTAAGGCTTCAACCTGTCTTGAAAATATATTTTCAAATCCATAATCGTTTCCAACAGCTGTTAGAATTGACGTATCAGTAGTTAGAGCCACAGCTGGAAATCCTTTTCTTTCAAGCTCAAATCTTCCTACAATTTCTGCAGCAAAATGCTGAGCATCCGCTGCACTACCACCATTACCACAGATCAAAACTTTATTTCCATTTTTTAATCTTTTTGCAATTAGAATCCCAAAATTTAAAATCTCATCAGCATACTTATAAACAAACTCTTTCTTTATTAAAGCGCTTTCCTCAAATATACTTATTACTGAACTCTGATCCATAATACAGCCCTTGATTTTTATAATAGGATTATTATAATATATATCCTCACATCAGTGGAGGGTTGGCCGAGTGGACGAAGGCGGGTGATTTGAAATCACTTGAGGGTTAACAGCCCTCCGGGGGTTCGAATCCCTCACCCTCCGCCAATATATAT
>CAZFKX010000024.1:0-84896 GCA_964519345.1 uncultured Aquificales bacterium | reverse complement strand
AACCGAATTTCCAAGTTCAGTTCCCCTTACGATATAAACAGCTCCTATTGCAACAGTTCCGTCGTGACAACTTAAACACTGCCTTGATACTATACCTGGCTGTCCCTCAACTTCTGATAACTGCTGAGGCGTAGGATAGTTCATTCTCTGAATAAACTCACTATCATACAGAGTATAAACGGACGTTGGCATCTTCCTGTTCCAGAGAGGTGTTCCCTCTTTCTCATGGTGGGGTATATGGCAAAATACGCATATCTCTGTTTCCGATACAGCTTTTATACTTCCAGGTCCTGATACGGAAAGATTGTGTTTGGTTCTTTCAACACCTGCATAACTTAGGAGCGTTAAGCTTAAAAAAGGCAAAATAATTTTTCTAATACTCATAGCTAATTACCTCCTTTCAGATACCTTAGAACCTGGATCCTCATATTGTATGAATCGGATATAAAAATATAATTTTTATCTGTTATTGTTATATCTTCGGGAAAAGCAAACTCCCCATCTCTTGTTCCATAATATCCTATAACCAGCAACAGTTGTCCTTTCTGGTCAAATATCTGTACGGCACTTAAAAGGGTGTCGGTCACATAAATATTTCCGTCGCTGTCAACGGCAATACCTCTTGGATTTGCAAAAGTTCCAATTACCGTTCCCCTTTTTCCAAATTTTCTTAAGAACTTCCCGTTTATATCAAAAATCTGTACCCTTGCGTTCATACTGTCAACTACATATAGATTTCCTTTCTTATCAAGGGTTATAAATGTAGGTTTGTTAAACTCTCCATCTCCCTGTCCTATCTTACCAATATGTTTTATAAGCTTACCGTTCAGATCAAATATGTATATCTTTCCTGCGAGAGTATCCGAGACATAAATCCATCCTTTTTTTTGATTTATAGTAAGTCCTGTAGGTCTTTTCAAAAATCCTGCACCTATTTTACCCTTATATTTTCTATCTTTATCAAAAACAAAAACTGCTCCTAAAACGGAATCTGAAACATATATGTTTCCTTTTTTATCAACGACTACGTCTATAGGTGAAGAGAACTGATAATCTCCTATTCTGTCTATATAATCCACCTTCTTTCTTTTAAAATCAAATATAAAAACTGTTTTTGTTCCTGTATCTGTAAAATAGAGTCTGTTGTTTATAAAGTATGATCCAAACGGTTTGATGATCTGTTTTTTTTCTTTGCCGACTAATATATCGATAATTTTCCCAAAAAAGCTTCTCTCTCCTTCTACGTCTTCAACTTTTTTTATAGATTTTATCCATTCAATTTTAGGTTCATCAGGAGGAGGCGGCCAGACTAATTTCTCTTCAGCCTTTATACCGATTGATATAAAAATTATCAAGACGAAAATGAGATGCATCTTTTCCTCCGTTTAAAAAGGTCTGTAAACTTTGAAATAAGTTATATAGTTTCTTCTCTTTCCGTAGTAGTCGCTGTCCTCGTAAAAGTAGTGTAAATCCCAGTTAAAGTACAGACTCCTGATTCTGTAATCTATCCCTGTTTTGGCTACCGCATAGTTTTTGTTGTAGTAAGTATCTCTATATACATCAATACTGAATTTGTATAAAAGCCTTCTTGTAAACTTATAGGTTAAGTTAATATTACCAAAAGGATAAAATCTTTCTTTCCTATTTTTTCCTTTATAGTATTTAAACCCGATTCCAGATCCGAAAACCCCTTTCCATCCGAGTTTTGTATGGTATCTAACTGCATTTGACGTTTCCACATTTTCGTATGCAGTTGTGGTAAAATCATTGTCCTTAACGTAGTATTCGCTTTTCTGATAGTAATATGTGGTATAATGTTCAAATTTTGTGTTTTTAGCTAATTTTGAAGTAAGCCTTTCAGTTAATGAGTAAGTATCGTTACGGTCATCTTTGCTTGATCTATACTTAGAGCCGGAACCTGATATAAGGAATTGTGAATCAAGGAAGGAAAACTTTTTACTCAACCCTCCATTTAAACTGAGGGTTCCACCATATCTCTCAATTCTGTTACTCTCTATTTGTCCTGTAACGCCAAAACCTCCAAAAATATTTAAAGTTTCTGAAAGCTGTTTATTGTAATTTAGATTTACTCCTGTGTTTGCAAGATTAACATCGGCATCAGAACCTCTGGAAACGAAGAGTAAAAGATTGTGGTTTAGGTTCCAGTTTTCATTTATTGTATAGTTTATATTTTCATTGAAAGTCAGATATGTAATGTCTGAATAAATACTCTCATTTTTACTTAAGTTTAACGACATATTTGAGTAGAGTTTTTCTGATGGTGCCCAGCTAAAATTAATGTTTCCGGAGTAATCTTTAAGATCTGTATAACTGTTGCTGTAGTATCTTGCATAAGCTCTCAGTGTTGATGTTTTTGACGGTCTGTAGTTATAGTCAAATTTTATATTGTTTATATCCTGATAAACATCCCTGAATGAGTTTATCGCAAGATATTTTTGAGTGTAATCGTCAATATTTTTTTGCAAGGTAATATTTAAGGAACTGTTATAATCTGTTTTACCGTAAGAAACCATATATTCTTTAGTTTTTCTGTACTCTTCAAAATCAATACCTACAGAATCAGATTTTGTGTTTTTATAACTGTAGCTGAAACGTGATTTTGTTAGGTTCAGGCTGCCGAATATACCGTAGGTATCTGATTTCCTTTCTATGTAAGAGGTTCTATCGTAATATGTGTACCATAATGGAGATTGTGTTCTTTTTGCAAAAATATTGACAGGAAATGGCGTACTCTTCAACAGACTTATATCTATGTTATAACCCCAGAGCTTTGAGGTTGAATCACTTTTATAATCACCTGTTTTTAATTTTGAGTCTTCTCTCATGAAACTGATGCCGAGTCTATAGGTGGCAAGTCTTGGACTGTAAATGTAACCGTCGTAATTCAACTCATAGTACTGTTTAAAAGAATCTCTTGTTGTTTTTCTGTACTGATCTTTGTAGTTTTCTTTTTTATATGTGAACTCTACCTTTCCCCAGAAACCTCTTTGTTTATGGGTCCACATATAGGCTGGTATAAAAAGCAGACCGCCAATTATCTTCTTATAAAGAGGTATCTCCACCTTTTCTTCTTCAAATAAAACAAGTTCCTCCTCTTCTTCAAATTCTGTAATATCAAGGGGTGAAGGTTCTTCAATCTGTTCTTGGATTGCCGTTTCTGATGGTTTTTCTGAAATTTTTCCTTCTTCTGAAGATATCTGTTTTACTTCTTTAGCAACCTCTTCTTCTATCTTTTCAGGAGATGTCTCTTCTACTTTTTGTACAACTTTTTCTGGAGTTTTAACGGATTCAGCAGAAGGAACAGGAACGGCTGTTGCAGACTCGGTAGTTTTTTCTTTTTTATCCTTTGCTTTGAGTTCTTCGATTTTTTTCTTTTCAACTGATTTTTCTTTTACTTTTTCCTCTTTTTTCCTGTATGAGGCAACTTTTGATATTAAAGACTTAACAAGTATGCTTTCAAGTGGGAATGTTTTTTGAACCTCTTTTATCAGCTTATAATTGTCAAATAATCCATACCTGACAGTGTAATATCCAGTGTTTGTTTTGTATATAAAAGCATTCTCTTTTATTTCAGGAGGCAATTTTTCAAGGAATTTTTTTGCATTTTCTTCTCTTTTAAATGAAGCAAGTTGGAGCGAGTATAAATACTCTTCTTTAGCCTGAAAAACCTGTTCTTCATTCTGTGCAGAAGCAACTTTTAGACCAAGAGGAAGTGAGACTGACGAGCTGTTTTCATTTATTAGATTGTATCTTACTGCATATGTTCCGTCCCCTTGTTTTACTAAATTAATATTTTCCTTAAATGCTGGAGGAAGATTTTCAAGATAATCCTTTGCCTCTTTGTAATCTTTGAATGTTTCCAGATCTATGCCGTACTCAGAGAGTATTCCAATACTTGCCAAAGTAGCCACTGATACTAAAGCGGTTATTAAATATCTCCTTTTCATCCTCTTTCTCTCAGGACTCTTTTTTATCCTCGTAGATCTCTACTTTTAAGCTTTTCTTTGCATCTTCTATAAGCTGATTAAATTTCTTTTCCTGCATAGACTGTGTAAGTTCTTTTTTTAGTTTGTCTTTGATCTCTTCATATGGAACAAGTCTTGGAGGTCTTTTAGCCTCAACTTTGATAATATGAAGTCCAGTATCAGTCTCAATTATTTTACTTACCTGTCCAACTTCTAACTTGTATATTTCATCCTCTATCTGTTTTGGAAATCTGCCTTTGTGTACGTAACCAATATCCCCTCCTTTTATTCTGCTTAGATCTTCTGAATATCTGTATGCCACGTCACCAAAATCTTTACCTTCATTTATCTCTTTATATGCTTTTTCTGCTTTTTCCCGTGCTTTAATCCTACCTTTTGGATCTGAGGGATCAACTTTGATGTATATATATCTTACTTTTAAAGAGGACGGTTCTTTAAATTTATCTTTATTTTTTTCATAATACTCTTTAAGATCTTTTTCCGTTAAATTAACTGTCGCATATTTTTTTATTAGCTTATCGACAAGCAACCTTTTTTCCAGTTCTTTTTTAAAATCATTGATTGTTAGTCCTGTCTGTTTTAATAACTTTTCAAGGTTTTCCTTTGATTTATACTGTTTTATTAATTGATCTATAAGATCGTCTATCTCCTTTTTAGAAACTTTTAAACCTTTTTTCTTCGCCTCATAGTATAGCAATTCCCTGTATATTAGATTCTGTATGGCTTTTTCCCTGATCTCTTTTAGTTTATCTTCGGTAAGACTTCTATGATAAAAGTTCATCGGAAGTAAAATTTTCATCATTCTTTGAACTTCCATTTCTGTTATTTCAGTATCGCCCACTTTCGCAACAACTTTATTTTTAGTTGAAGGGTCTATATCCCACCCAAATCCTTCATATGCATACGATGAGAAAATTAAGCTAAAAAATAAAACTAATATCTTTAACATTATTTCTCCTTTTTAAGATACTGAAATATCTGTATCCTTTTATTTAGTGAGTCAACTACGAATATTCTATCTTTCTCGTCAATATATATGCCTGCTGGAAGCAGAAATTCAGCCTGACCAAATCCAGGATTTCCTATATAGTATAGGAGATCTCCTTCAGGAGAAAAAATCTGAAAGTTGTTAAACGCAGCATCAACAACATATATGTTTCCGTCACTGTCCACGGCAATACCTTTTGGTCTGGCAAATCTACCAGGAAGATCGCCTATTCCTCCTATTGTCAGGATATGTTCAAAGTCTTTATTGAAAACCTGAACTCTAAAAAGCTGTGTATCTGTAACGTATATATTATTATTTTTTCTATCAACAAATATATTAGTAGGATAATTAAACTCTCCTGGGCCGTCGCCCCTTTTTCCAAATCCAAAAAGATAATTTCCATCAAGATCGTAAACCTTTATTCTGTGGTCGAAGGTGTCTACAACATAAAGTCTGTTCAGGTCGTCATCTACAGCAAGCCCAACAGGTTTTTTAAACTCACCCTTTCTTCCAATAGCAACAACGAGCTGTCCTTTTACATTAAAACCGAATACTTTTTGTAATTTTGCGTCAGAAATATATATTATTTTCCTTTTTTTGGAAAATGTAATTCCAATTGGAAGTTCAAATGGAATAGGGAAATGTATATCTTTTAATTTCTTAGTTGAGAGATTGTAAGAATAAATTATTGCATGGGCAGTATCTGTAAAAAATACTGTATTTCCCACAGCAACAACACCATAAGGTTTTCCAAGATAATCAGGAAGTTCAAGTTCCTTTTTTTCTCCAAATAAAAAATCAAAAAAGTTGCTCTCTTCTTCTTTAGCAGTATGTGGAATCTGCCCTAAATACTTTATTCTAACTTCTACGCCAGGTTTTGGCTCTGGAAAATACAGACTCTGACCTTTAGTTGATTTTAAAAATAGTAAACCTATAAATAAGCATAAAAATGTATATTTATAACTCATGGCATCCCATACAGAACATACTTCCTTTATTTGGATGTCTCAGAAACAGCTTGTTTGTGGAATGTGGGTCATGACAGCTTCCACACTGAATTCTGCCGTTATAATCTTTAACAAGATCTCCAACAAAGTTTTTCTTTCCCCATCCTACCAGCGGACTGTTAAATGGCTTCAAGTAGTAAGTTCCGGGTCTATATACAACAAACACGGGATGACTGTGAACGCTGACACCGGAAGAACCTCTACCAAATGTTATATTAGGAGCGTTTGCACCATCATGACATGTAAGGCAGGCTAAAGAAGCTGGAAGCATCTCTTTAAGGATCTTCTTTTTTTTAGACTGCCCATAAACTGTAAAGTTCTCAACTGGTTTTTGAGGATCCCATTTGAACTCAACTTCTACAAACGATGTATTAATATTTAATGTATGACACCATATACATAAAGCTAATTGGGAACCTTCAATATTCGGATTTAACAGCCTTCCATTATACTCAGCAAGATTATGTTTTGTGTCTTCAATACCAGCATATATCAAAGTCGAAAAGGACAGGAAAACTATTATATAAAAAAAGAACATTGCAGTTCCTACTTTTTCTCAGATTTTGTTTCTGTTTCTGCCTTTAGTTTTTTTGAGGGTTTATAACTTTTGATTTCCATGTATTTTTTGGGGTACTTTTTCTTCCATCTCTCACTTAGATACTGGAATACCTGAACTCTTTTGTTCATTGAATCGGCAACGTAAAGTTTGTCGGTTCTGTCAACATACAATCCAGCTGGAAGATTAAACTCGCCAGGACCAAATCCAAACTTACCGATAAATAGGAGTAATCTACCCTTATCATCAAATATCTGGATGTTATTGAATGCAGCATCTGCAACGTATATATGACCTTCGCTGTCTATACCTACGCCTTTTGGCCTTGCAAATGTTCCAGGAACGACACCAAGCTTTCCAAAGGATCTGATAAACTCTCCCTCTTTATTGAAGATCTGAACTCTGAAATTCATAGTATCAACAACAGCGATATTACCGTTTCTTCTATCTATCGCAATATTGGTAGGAAAATTAAACTGACCTTCCTCTTTGCCTCTTTTTCCAAACGAAAATAGAAATTTCCCATCATTTATAGAGTAAACCTTTACCCTGTGATCAAGAACATCAACCACATAAAGTCTGTTTAATTTTTCGTTAATAGCAATTCCGGCAGGCCTCTGTAAAAGTCCCGGTCCTTCAGGTTCGCCGATAGTAGTTATAAGTTTTCCTTTTAGATCATAGACAAAAATCCTTTGCTGTTTTGCATCGGCAACATACACCTTCCCTGTCTTATCTATATCAATTCCCACAGGAATTCTAAGTTTTCCCATCGGCTTATCGCCAATAAAAGATACCTTCTTTTCCTTTGGATCTATTACAAATACAACAGCGGTTACAGTATCTCCAGCAAATATCTTTCCAAATCTCCCAGCCACACCGTAGGGTTTTATAAGATTCCTTGGCACATCCTTGTCAGGTTCTCCTAATAAAACATCAAGCGCACTTTTACCTTTAAAATCCGATTCCCCATGGTAACTGCCGAGATACAAAATCCTTGGTTCTTCAGGGGGAAGGGGCCAGAAGATCTTTTCAACCTTCTGCGGCTTCTTTCCGGCCCCACATGAGTATAAAATAAATCCGATCGTCAGTAAGATTAAGTACTTATAGCTTATTTTGCGTGACATGTTAAACAGAGCTGACTACCTGTATTCGCAAGTCTGAGGAATGTTGGGTTCTCGCCAAGGTGAGGATCATGGCAGGAAACACACTCAACCTTTCCAGCTCTCAGCAAGTCTCCAACTGTAGGTCCTGGATTTCCATCTTTATCTCCCGCTATAACAAATCCTGATGGAAGTGCTGTTGTGGTTGCAACAAGTGATGCTGGTGGATCTGCTTCATCTCCTCTATAAAGAACTCCAACAGGGTGGTCGTTTCTCAGGTCTGTTCCAATCTGTGTAATATCCACTGGCATTTTGGCTGGTGATCCTGCAGGAATTGTTGTAGTTCCACCATCTACTGTAAATGCTATAAGATTACCAGCTGAATTCCAACCACCAGGGCCAGGAAGGTTTATAATTGAGTTAATAGCATTCACACCGTCGTGACACGAGAGACATGCTCTTGAAACATCACCAGGCTGATCGACCGTTGTACCGCCTGTAGTTGTTCCACCGCCGTAAACTGTGTAGGAAACTGAAGTATCAATATTCTTGTTCCAGAGCGGTGCTCCAACAAAAGCCTGATTAGATCCGTGAGGAGTATGACAGAATACACAGACCTCATTGTTTACGTCTGCTGGGTTTGCGGCACGAATTTTGTTGGCAGTGTTACTCAGATCATGCTTTGATCCTGCGATAAGAGCCATTGAACTACTTACTGACAGCCCTACCGCAGCTACAACACCTGCAAAAAGTAGCTTTCTCATCTCTACTACCTCCCTTCATTCTTAAATTTAAATGGCTTCACCTTTTCCTCTCTCTACTCTTCAGTACTAAATCTATCTACATTTCATGAAAAAATCGTGAGAATTTTAGATTATAGTCCCCAATTCTACACTTATTCTAAAAACATACTAATAATTAATATCATTTCAAATTTGAAAAGTCAAGCATTACTATGTTTAAATATACTTTATATGATACTAATATTCAATATAATAATTATTGACCTATATCAATGTTTAGTTATAAACTAAGAATCAATAATATATGAAATAAGGGGTGGCTACGATGAGAATCATTTTTTATTTTTTAGCCCTTTTATTTTTTGGTTACGCAGCAGCAGAGCAGGGTCAAAATCAGGAGGAAAAACCACCTATCGTGCCGGAAAAGAGAGTTCTGCACCCACCTTTTGAGATTGGTGATTGTACGCTTTGTCATGTGGAGAGAGAAGGCAATAAGTACGCTCTTTCTCAGGAACCGCCTGACCTTTGTTATATGTGTCATGAAAGAAAAGATACAAAAACAAGAGTTCATGGTCCTATAGCTGCAGGAATGTGTACTGCCTGTCATGACCCACACCAATCAGATACTATGAGGCTATTAAAAGCTGAATCTGTTAATGAATTATGTTTTGCATGTCACGAGGATAAGAAGAAACAGTTTTTGTCAAAATCTTATATGCACCCACCAGTTAAGGATCAGTGTATAAACTGCCACGATCCACATCAAGAAGATCACAGATACAGACTCTTTGCAGATAGAAGGTTTGATCTATGTGTTTCATGTCATGCTGATAAAAAGGAATGGGTTGAGAAAGTTAAAAATAAGCATGGGGCGGTGAAAATAAAAGATAGATGTCTTAACTGTCATGATCCACATGCCTCAGAAAACGAAAAATTTTTGAGAAAACCTACAGCAATGGACGTGTGCCTAACATGTCATAACAGGGAATTGAAAAGGGAAGAGGACGGAACAGTTCTTGTGAATATGAAAAAACATCTTGATGAAAATCCAGACTGGCATGGTCCTATACAGTGGGGGGATTGTGCCATGTGTCACAACCCACATGGTTCTGATAATTTTAGAATGCTCAAGCTCCCGTTTCCTGAAACTTTTTATGCAAGCTTCAACATAAACCAGTATATCTGTTTTATGTGTCATGAAACAGAAAGATTTACAGAGGTTTTAACAACCACTGCAACAAACTTCAGAAATGGAGAAGTAAATCTCCATTATGTTCATGTTAATCAGAAAAAAGGTAGAACATGCAGAGCCTGTCATGACTGGCATGCAACAAGAGATACACCTCATCATATAAGAAAGTATATGAAGTTTGGAAAGATAAAGGCACCTTTAAGATATATACCTACTAAAACAGGTGGATCATGTGCTCCAATGTGTCATCCAAGAAGATATTATGATAGGGAAAATCCTGTGATTAATAAAAGATAATCCAGAGGGGGTTTATCTCCCTTTATTATATATATGCGAGGACGAAGGATGGGGAATGAGAAGAAAGATGAAAGCAGACTGGAAGAAACAAGTGAAGAATACGAAATAACACGGGAGAAGAAAAAAGGAAAAAAGGGTTTACTGATAGGTGTTTCATTACTTGTTGTAGGTGTTGTTATAGGACTTGTTATTGCCTATATCGTTGTCTATGCAGTTAAGCTAACGGGAGGGGCTCAGTTCTGTAAATCCTGTCATCCTATGCAACCAATGTATAAAGCCTATTCAAAGGATACGCACGGCGGTTGGGGTAGAAGCGGTTTTGTGGCACACTGTACCGAATGTCATCTTCCTCACGATAGTACAATTGGATATTTGATTAAGAAGGTGCAGGTTGGACTTCACGACTTTAAGGTTATGGTTTTTGGTGATCCAAGTAAAGTCAATTGGCACGAAAAGAGAGAACATAGAAGGTATTTTGTTTATGACTCAGGTTGTTTACACTGTCATGAGAATCTTCTTGCGGCAACAATGAAAAAGAAAAAGGCTTTTATAGCACATAAAGCTTACTTTTCTGGAAAACTTGTAGTCAGAATAGGACATGAGAAAGATAAAGCTCACTGTGTTGACTGTCATAAGCATGTTGGACATAAGGATTTGGGAAAGTATCTGCCACCCCCACCACCAGAAGAAAAACTGATTGAAGAATCAGAGAAACTTATAGAAGAATCAGTTAAAGAATTGGAAAAAGAAGAAAAATCAGAAAATAAGCATAACTCTGGTAAACATTAGAGAGGCTCAAGATGGAAAAATTAAAAGGGATGCTAACTAAGCTTTTAAGAGCAAAGAAATTAATAATAGGTATCATTTTATTTGGAACAGTTGTTATATTTGCAGGAGGCGGTTATTATCTGTGGCAGAAAAGAATTCCACAAAAGACGGCAATGGTTTTAAAAAATATAGTTCATAATCTATTTTTTGAAAAACACCATCCTGGAGATATATACGGTGTGGTTCATATAGAAAAACATGGAGAAGAGATAGAACTTTCTGAACTTGAGCTTCCAGAGGAAGAAAAGGAAAGAATAAAGGAAGAAGAAAAAATAGAAAAAGAGCTGAAAAAATTAGAGAAGAAAAAAGTAAAGGTCGCAAAAGCACCAAAACCTAAAAAAATAATGAAGCCTTTACCTGTTGAAGAGTATCCTAAAGAACTTCTTCCGCTGAAAAAGGTGCTCCATAAACCTTTTAAGATGGGAGCATGTGCTATATGTCACGAGGTTGATGAACATGGAAAAGCTATTAAAGTAGGCAAAAAGTATGTTCTGACAAAAAGAACCATAGAAGATCTGTGCTACTCGTGTCATAAGGAAAGATACACAAAAAAATATGACCATAAGCCCGTTAAAGATGGAAAATGTTTAAGCTGTCATGATCCTCATCAAAGCGATACAAAAAGATTGTTAAAGGCACCTACAGTTCCTCTCCTGTGTGTATCTTGCCACGACCCTAAAAAGGCAAAAAAACTTAAGATTGAAAAGGTAGTTAATATTAATGTCAAGTATAAGCATAAACCTGTGGACAAAAACTGTTTGAACTGTCATGATCCCCATACTTCAAACTATAAGCATTTACTTTTAACAAAGCTGGACTGGAGAAAAGATTTCTGTCTTGATTGCCACTCTAAAGTAAAAGATCCTAAGGTTAAGAAAAAAATTGATCTTATTCCATTGCTGAAAACTGTTAAAGTTCAGCACAACGCTGTTTATGACGAGGACAAATGTGCAAACTGCCACAATATACATGGATCAAACAGTAAAGGTATGCTCCAAAAACCCCAGCCAAAGGTATGTCTTGAGTGTCACGATGAAGAAGTCAAAAAAGAGGAGACAGGCGAACTTCTAATAAATATGGCAAAACACTTAAGGGAAAACAAATACTGGCATAAGCCTATTAAGGAAGTTGAGAAGGAAGGAGGATGTGCCGCATGTCATAATCCTCATGGATCTAAATATCCATATATACTCAAGAAGTTTTTTACTAAGGAGTTCTATCTTGAAGGGGCACAGTTTGGAGACATGATGTGCTTTAGCTGTCATAAAGAGAAAGAAAGATTTAAAGAAAGAATAACTGTTAAAGCTACAAACTTTAGAAATGGGGAATTGAATTTGCATTTCATACATACGCAGGGTAAAAAGGGTAGAACATGTATAGCCTGTCATGATCCACATGCCTCAAGATGGCCTACTTTAATAGGAAAATATACTGAATTTAACGGCATACTATTCCCTATAAGATACAAAAAGACAAAGACAGGAGGTTCATGTGCACCAGCATGTCATGATGAGTTTAAGTATGATAGATTAAAGCCTGTTAAAAATATTGGTGCTATAAGACAGGAATTTAAATAATAGGTGTTGGACAGAAAAATGGGAAAATTAATTGGATTGATAGGACTGTTTTTATTTTTTTCAAGCTTATATACATACGGCAAAGAGGATAGAGTTATTCGTATTCCACTACATCTTAAAACGGAAAGTAGAGATCCTGTAGAGATTATTCAGCCTTATGATAACAGCATTCATTATGAAGATACAGCTTCCATAGTGATGAAGATAGATCATAAGAAAATAAAGAGAATCGAGGTTATTACAACATACCAGATATTTAAGCTTGATGCTGAAGAGACATTGCTTTATAAAGATAAAAAGAGAAAAGAAATTCATCATATAAAGATAAAAAAAGATAGGAATATATATTGTAAAAGCATAAATTTAAGATACGGAAAAAATGTAATACAGGTTATTGGATATACAAAAGATGGAAAAAAATTTAAGAAAAGGGTAGAGATATATCTGGCATCACCTGTTTTGAGGGCATATAAATATCCACCTCCCAAGTATAAAGAGATATTTTTTCACAAAGATGAGAATGAGATAGTATGCGTTGAATGTCATGATATGACTGTTAATGAAATAAAAGGTGTTGCTTTTGAGGATGTTACAAAATCAAACTGCTATCCATGTCATAAAAAATTGATGACCAAGTATGAGTATAACCACGCCCCTGCGAGAAACTGGTTGTGTGCAACAACATGTCATACAGGGAAAACTGGGAGATTGAATAAAAGACTTGAGGGAAAATCTAAATATGTATATCCAGAACCACAGGGCGAACTATGTTACACCTGTCATAAGAAAAAATTAAAAGAGTGGGATGAGAAAAAGTTTCATCATGATCCTGTAGTTGCAGGTATGTGTGATAAATGCCACAATCCTCATGCCTCACCATACAGGTATTTTTTAAGAAAACCGGCATGGTATCTCTGCACTACCTGTCATGAGGATAAAGTTTTAAGAGGTCATATCGCTTTTACATTTCTTGGAAAACCTCATCCTACCAAAGGATATAAGGATCCTTCTGATCCAAAGAAAAATAGAGAGCTTTCTTGTATAAGTTGTCATGAACCACATTCTTCCGATAATAATTATATGCTTGTAAAAGAGTTTAAAACATTATGTAATATGTGTCATAAGAAGTAATGTCAGGGGAGACAAGATGATAAGATTTGTATCTTTTATATTTATTTTGTTTTCTTCTACCATTTCTAATGCGATTGAGATTTTGTCGCCTTTAGACAGGGATATATATCAGGAGGAGTTTGTATCAGTATCTGTCAAACTTACTAAAGATGATGTTCTGCGTGGATCGTATCTGGTTATAAATGTGAATGGGGCACAGGAGTATAAAGTTAAGTTAAGCAAGGAAAGAGATACTTTCTGTAAATCAATCAAAATAAGACCGGGAAAAAATATGATAAAGATTATATATTACTCTTCTAATGGAATGGAAAAAGAAAAAGATATATCTGTATTTTTGTACTCACCTATTTATAAGGAAGCTGAAGAGCCTCCGTATAATTATGATGAGATTATTTTTCATCAAAAAGAAAATGAAAATAAATGTTCAAAATGTCACAATATGAGTTCTCTTAAACCTGATATAATACCTCCCTCTCCGGAATCTTCACCATGTTACAGCTGTCATAAGACCCTAACATCAAGATCCAGAGTTCATGCTCCTTCTGCAAACTGGGTATGCAACTACTGTCACTTAGACTCGGGAAAGAGTTATGAAAGATATGAAACACCTTTTCCTATAGCTGATACATGTTTCTCATGTCATGAGTTTAGGAAAAAGGTATGGTGGAACAAAAAGTATATTCACGGACCAACATCTACAGGTCAGTGTAATATATGCCACAATCCACATTCATCAGACAATTTGTTTTTTGTCAAAAAACCTATATGGAATCTGTGTACTTCCTGCCACAGCGAAAAAGCTTCTGGTGTTCATGTTGTAGCAGGTTTTGTTTATGGAAAATCACATCCTACAAAAGGAAGACCCGATCCATCAAGACCAGGGAGAGAGCTTGTGTGTTCCAGCTGTCATAATCCTCATGGATCAAATTATAAATTCTTTTTTAATAACGATTATACTGGTGACAGGTATATCTGTCTGATGTGTCATAAGAAGTGACTAAATCAAATATCCATTTTTCCGATCAAGTTAATATAAAGTTTTGATAAAACTTTTTATACCCACCAGTGAGTTAGTGCTTGTTAACTCAGTGTATTTGGACATATTATTAATTTGTCATAACATTTAGTAAATATTCACTAATTATTTTTTGCTTATATAATTATATTATAAAATCATTTTTTGGAGGAAAAGAGTATGGCGAAGGTAGTAATCGTAGGGGCAGGATTTGCAGGCCATTATGCCGCGCTTGTTCTTCAGGATGCCCTTAAAGGAAAGGGCAGTCATGAAATTACTGTTATCAGTCGTGTTCCTAAGTTTACCTATATTCCTTCTCTTGTATGGGTAGGAATAGGACAGATGACAGCTGAGGAGACGCAGTTTGACTTAAAACCTGTCTATGACAAAGTTGGAATTAACTACATACACGGAACTGTTACAGAGGTTCATCCAGATGATCAGTACGTGGTAGCACAGCTTCCAAACGGCGAAACACAAAATGTAAGCTATGATTATGTGATTATAGCAACAGGACCGTACTTAAACTTTGCAGCAACAGAAGGATTGGGTCCAGAAAATGGCTACACCCAATCAATATGTACGCCTCCTCATGCGACACAGGCAGCTTCAGCCTATCTTGATCTTGTAAGCAGAATGGAAAAAGGTGAGAAAGTTAAGATTATTATTGGGACAGGACATGGATTATGTACGTGTCAGGGTGCTGCTTTTGAGTATATATGCAATATTCATAACGATCTTGTTGATAGAGGTTTAAGGGATAAAGCAGAGCTTTTATGGATATCAAACGAACCTGCTCTTGGTGATTTTGGTATTGATGGTCTGGAGATGAAATACAAAGGAAATATCTTCACATCTGAAGATATGGTAAGGTACGTTTTTGAACAGTACGGCATTAAATGGGAGATTAGATCTCATGTTAAGAAGGTTGAGCAGGGTAAGGTTTATACATTGAATTTAGATGGTGAAGAGAAAGAGTTTGATTTTGATTTTGCAATGCTTATACCTCCATTTAAGGCACAACCTATAAAATGGATAGATAAAGATGGAAATGATATTACGGAAAAGATGTGTAATCCAGCAGGATTTGTTAAAGTAGATGCGAATTACGGAAAACCTTATGAGGAGCTTGATGGACCAGATTGGCCAAAAACATACCAGAACCCAACATATAAAAATGTGTTTGCTGCAGGTATAGCTTTTGCACCTCCAGGACCTCTATCAAAACCTGCGAAAGCACCAGATGGAACACCGATTGGACCAACACCTCCGAGAACAGGATATACTTCCGAGCTTTCTGGAAGAGCTGCAGCTCTTAATATAGTTGATCTTATTGAAGGTAGAGAACCTTCCCATACAGCATCTATGGCTGAAACACCTGGATTGTGTGTGGCCTCAATGAAGAATCATCCTACATCTGGAGAGGCAGCAACTATAGCCATATATCCCGTTGCAAGAAATAGAGCCAAGTATCCTGAATATGGTAGAGATCTTGATCTTTGTATTGCTGAAGTTGGCCTTGCCGGTGCATGGTTTAAGGCTATGCTTCACCATGCATTCCTGTATAAACTTCAGGCTAAGCCTGGCTGGAAGCTTATACCTTAAAAAAAAGGAGGTTTGAAGTATGAATAAACAACAGCTTATGGATAAAATGTGGAAGGTAAGGAAAAATCTATTAGTTCAGGCTTTTAGATTTGTAGCACTTGGACTCCAATTCTGGAAACTTGTGAAAAAAGCTCACTGATAAAAAGCCCCTGTACAGGGGCTTTTAAAAAAATATTTATAGAACTACTTCTACAGATAGATCAATCTCTTCTAAAATATTGGCGACTTTTAAAGCTTCTTCAAAATCTCCTTCATAAACAACAGCCTTTCCCTTAGTATGTATTTCCCAGGTAAGGTTTTTAGCTGTTTCAAAGTTACATTTTGTTGCTTTCATAATCTGATATATTACTTCCTCAAAGGTGTGCCAGTCATCATTATAAACAACAACTTTTGCAGGTATATAGGTCTGAATATCCTTATCAAGTTCTACCTCAAAACCTATACCCATAAACCTAACCTCTGTAAAGTCTTTTTTCTAAAATATACTCCTCAACTTCTGGAAGTACAAGATATTTTATTGACCTTTTTTCTTTTACCCTCTGTCTTATTTCGGTTGAAGATATATCAATCCTTCTTGAATCGAAAAAGTAGATTCCTGTTTTTTGGGGTTCAATGATGTTTTTTTTTGACAGTTTTCTGCTGAATTTATTTTTAAGAAAATTGTTAACCTTATCCTTTGTATCTTTTCCTCTTCCAACAACTATGAAATTACAGTTTTTAAGTAATTTTTCAGGATCCTTCCATCTGTCCAATGTTAGGAAGGCGTCCGTACCAACTATAAATGATGGATAATAACCTAATTTATTTTTGTAAACCATAATTGTATCTATAGTGTAAGATTTTCCTTTTCTTTTTATCTCAAGATCATCAAGATCAAAATAACCGTTGTATTTTAAAGAGAGTTTTAGCATCTCAATTCTGTCTTTTTCTGGGGCTCTACATTCAGGTTTTAATGGGGAGTGATAGGCTGGTATAAAAATTATTTTAGAAAGGGAGTAGAACTCCCTTATATCTTCAGCAATTCTTAAATGTCCTATATGAACAGGATCAAAACTACCGCCGTACAGGGCCAACATTTCTTTAGTCTTTACCCTTTAGTATTGGTAGTACGGTATATATCTTTGAGTTTCCTCTCTGGACAAATAGAAGAACTGTTTCCTTTTCAGAAATCTCTGCTTTTTTAATAAAATTCCAGAACTCATTTGCAGACTTTACAGGTTTTCTATTTACAGACAGTATAATATCGCCACTTCTCAGACCAGCTTCGTCTGCTACAGATCCATACTTAACTCCGTAAACAAATACACCGTATGGGATTTTTGGAATTCTGTATTTTTCAACCATCTCAGGTGTTATATCCTGAACTATTAAACCGTATTTAGCTTCCATCTCTTCCATATTTTCAACGGATACAGTTTCTTCCCACGGAACAGTTTTTACTTTTATATCTATTCTTTTACCGTTTCTTACAACTGTTACTGTAACTTCTGTTCCCGGTGGATTTCTCATAATAAGCTTCTGTAAATCATTTATATCCTCAACTTCTTTACCGTTTACAGCCACTATAATATCTCCAGACTTAATACCTGCTTTTTTTGCAGGTCCGTCTTCCATAACCTGTGATACAAGAACCCCTTTATCTACGCCGAAATGTTCAGCAAGCTCAGGTGTTAAAGGTTGTATTATAACTCCTATTTTGCTTCTTTTTACTTTTCCGTATTTAAGTATTTGATCCATTACCCATTTTGCCTGATTTATAGGAACCGCAAATCCAAGTCCCTGAGCACCAGCTATTATAGCCGTATTTATCCCGACAACCTCTCCTTCGAGATTTATAAGAGGTCCGCCAGAGTTTCCGGGATTTATAGCGGCGTCTGTCTGTATAAAACCTTCTCCAGGATGGCCTTCTATTGCTCTGTCAAGAGCAGACACTATTCCCATTGTGACAGTTCCTGACAGTCCAAGGGGACTTCCTATAGCTATAACTGTTGCTCCTACTTTTAGTTTGTCTGAATCTCCAAGTTTCAGAATATGTTTTTCCGCATACTTATCTATTCCTTTTTTAAATGGAACTGCAATGACAGCCAGATCACTCAGTTTATCCTTGCCTATAACCTTAGCTTCTATAACTTTATTGTTTTTAAACCTTACTTTTATATTTGTTGCATTTTCTATAACATGATTGTTTGTGAGCAGATACACAAGTTTCTTTTTCCTGTCAATCTTTACAATAAATGCTGAACCCAATCCTTCCTGTCTCTGTTTAAACTCTCTCTCATCTGGAAATCCAAAAAAATCTCCAAAAGGCGTGCCTGCAAAAGGATTCACCATTTTTATCTCTCTTATGGTAAATACGGTAGCAACACCTGGAGACACATTCTCAACTAATTTTATTCTCTCTTCTTCAATCTGACGCATAAGTGTGGATGCTGAAGATATGTTAAATAGCATAAGGGCTGTTAAAAAAAATAAAAAATATTTTTTTAACATTTAATTTCCTCCATTTTTTTTGTTTTAATAATATAACTGTAGTGTGAAATTTTAGTGAAGGAGTATTCATTGATTGAAGGACTGCTTGTTGATCTTGACGGAGTACTTGTAAAGGATGGTGAGTTCAACATTTTTGAAGATGCTCCTATGTTTATAGATTTCCTTCATAAGAATAATATACCTTTTAAAATAGCAACTAACAACTCAAGGAAACCCCCATATCAGATAGCTTCTAAGCTCAGGGAAAGGGGATTGAGTATAGATGAGAAAGACATAATATCTCCTTTGTCTGTAGCTCCTGAGATTTTAAAAATTAGAGATGTTTACAGTTTGTACATAATAGGTGCTGATACAATGAAAGAGTACTTTAAACAAAAGGGATTCAGTGTTAAAGATGATCAAAATGTAGATGCTGTTGTTGTAGGTATGGATAAGAATCTTAATTTTCATAAATTAAAAACTGCTACAACGGCTGTTAAAAGATATAATGCGAAGATATATGCACTTAATGGTAATTTAATATCACAGGATGACGATGGAATGCTTTTTCCTGGCGTGGGCTCTGTGGCAAAAATGCTTGCTTATGCATCTAATACACAGTTTGAGCATTTTGGAAAGATGAGTGATCTATATAACAGTATTGTTTTTAAAAGTCTGGATAAACCTCTAAATAAACTTGGTATAATAAGTGATGATCTGTTTATTGATCTGAAAGGTTATGGATCAATCGGACTAAAAACAATTTTTATAACAACAGGTAAGTATAAGGTGGAAGATATTAAGGATTTTGAGCCTGATTATATATTTAATTCGTTAAAAGAGATAATTGAGTTTATGGGAGAAGATTGATACAAAAAATAAAGCTGTATGCAAACTTAGTAAAATTTGAACATACTATTTTTGCTATACCATTTGTTTTTGCTTCTGTGTTCATAGTTGAGAAGGGGCTACCTGATTTTGAGAAGGTTTTATGGATTCTGATAGCAGCTGTTTCGGGAAGAACAGCAGGTATGTCATTTAACAGATTTTTTGATCTTCCATTTGACAGAATGAATCCAAGGAGTAAAAACTGGGTTTCTGTTACAGGTGCTGTCAAGGCTGGTGAAATTTTGGCACTTGGTTTAATTTCATCAGCTGTTCTTATTTTTTCTGCTTATCAGCTTAACAAACTTGCGTTTTATCTTTCTCCTGTAGCTATAATGCTTCTTATAATCTATCCGCTTGGAAAAAGATTTACAAACTTTGTTCATCTTATACTGGGGGCTGTATATTTTATTATCCCAATTGCTGTTTCTGTTGCTCTTAAAGGAACTGTTGAGATCTCAATGATTTTTTTAGGTCTTGGCATGGCTTTTTGGGTGGCGGGATTTGATATATTTTATGCACTGCAGGATATTGATTTTGATAGAAAGGCTGGTGTTCATTCTATACCGGCAAGGTTTGGTATAAAAAAGTCAATAGTATTTGCAAGATTTTTTCATGTTTTGACATTTTTATTTCTTATTCTGACAGGTATATCGGCTGAACTTGGTATTGTATATTATATGGGTCTTATTATCCTTACAGGTTTTTTGATCTATGAACATTCTCTTATTAAGGAGAGAGACTTGTCCAAAATAAATGTGGCTTTCTTTACAGTTAATGGTTATGTGAGTATTATCTATATGATTTTTGTAATTTCCGATATATATCTGAAAATTCCGATATAATAAAAATGCAGATAACTGAGTGGAGGAAAGTAATGTCAATTAACTTCACAGATGTTTTAGAGATAAAAAAGGTGCTTCCCCATAGATATCCGTTTCTCCTTTTAGACAGAATCCTTGAGCTTGATATTGAAAATCTGAAGGTAAGAGCATTGAAAAATGTAACTGTAAATGAGGAATTTTTTAACGGTCATTTTCCAGAATTTCCAGTTATGCCTGGGGTTCTTATAATAGAGGCTATGGCACAGGCAGGAGCTTATCTTATGGTGGAAAAAGCAAAGGCTGAAGGTGATCAGGGAAAATTTACAGTTCTTTTTGCTGGAATAGAAAACGCAAAATTCAGAAAACCTGTTCTTCCTGGAGATCAAATAATTTTTGAGGTTGAGGGATTAAATATAAAGAAGAGTATGGGGAAGATAAAAGGTGTTGCCAAAGTTGACGGTAAAGTTGTGTGTGAAGCTGTTTTAATGGCTGCTCTGAAAAAAGGTTAAATAAGGCCTTCGGAACTAAAAGAAAAATAACCTTTTTTACTGATTACTATATGATCTAAGAGTTCAAACCCCATCTTTATTGAAAGATCTTTAATTATTTCTGTAAATTTTATATCATCATTTGACGGATCAGGCTTTCCTTCAGGATGATTATGGATAATGATAATACCGTAAGCGTTATATTTTAAAGCAGGAATGAATATATCTCTTGGTTTTATATTAACGATATTTAATGACCCTACAGCTACAATTTCTTCTCCAAGGAGCTGATTCATTGTGTTTGTGTATAATGCGATCATTTTCTCATTCTTTTCTTTTGAGAGCCATTTTACATAGTTAAAAACGTCTGAAGGTTTTTCGAACAAGATGCTTTCTTCCTCTTCCTCAACCCTTTTTATGATTTCGCCAATTGAGAGTATCTGCAGTGCTTTTGCCTTTCCTATTCCTTTTATTTTTATCAGATCTTCTACGGTTATATCTTTTAAGTCTTTGAGTTTTTTGTTTTTTAATATAAGATCGGCAAGTCCCAATACATTTAGATCTTTTGTTCCCTGTCCGATAGATAAGGCGAGAAGTTCAACATCGGAAAGTGATGATATGCCGTAGTTTAGTGCTTTTTCTCTTGGGAGAAGTTCCTTAGGAAGTTCCTTGATTTTTTTCCTATATATATACTTGGTGAAATTCATCTCCTACCTTCTGTTATATAATTTCATTACATTTTAATTGAAAATTCAAAAAATTCAAAAGGAGGATGGTATGAGAATCTTTAGTATTATTTTAATTACACTCTTTTCTTTTTTATCAGTTGGTGCAGAAGAGAATCCTATTATTAAGATTGAAACAAATTATGGAAGTATATATGTGGAGCTTTATCCGGATAAAGCTCCTAAAACTGTTGATAACTTTCTGAGATATGTGAGAGAAGGTTTTTACAACGGACTTATTTTCCATAGGGTTATACCTGGATTTGTTATTCAAGGTGGGGGTTTTTATCCAGGAATGAAATATAAAGAACCGACACATAAACCAGTGGTTAATGAATCTGACAACGGTCTTTCTAACCTCAGAGGAACTATTGCCATGGCAAGAACACAGAATCCTCACAGTGCAACTTCGCAGTTTTATATAAATCTAAGGGATAATACATTCCTTGATTATGGAAGAACTCCTCAAAAATGGGGTTACACAGTTTTTGGGAAAGTTGTAAAAGGAATGGATGTTGTTGATAAAATTTCTAATGTAGGAACTACAACAGTTGGATATTTTAGGGATGTTCCTATTGAGGATGTGATAATAAAATCGATTAAGATAGAAAAACCTTAGGGCTTTCCATAACCCCCTCCTCCGGGGGTTTCTATTCTGATTTTGTCTCCTTTTTTTAGTCTTACCGAAAATTTACCCCCCATGAGGGTTTTACCTTTTTTTGTGATTATATAGTTTCTGCCTACCTTACCTGGTTTTCCTCCAAAAAGTCCGTAAGGAGGTATTCTTCTTCTTTCTGATATAACGGTAAGTTCAGCGTCTGTCAAAAGTTCAATCTCTCTTATAATACCGTCTCCACCTTTGAAAACTCCTCCTCCTCCTGAATTTTTTCTTACGGAATATTGTGTAACCATGAAGGGATAAGCATACTCAAGAGCTTCAATAGGTGTGTTAAGGGTATTTGTCATATGGGACTGGACAGCACTTTCTCCGTCTCCACCTGAAAAAGCTCCCATTCCACCTCCGATGGTTTCATAGTATGTAAAATCTTTTCCAGTATTAGGATTTATCCCTCCTATGGTTATATTGTTCATACTTCCCTGACTTGCTGAAGGAACAATTTCAGGAATAGCTTTTGATAATGCACCAAGAACAACATCAACTATTCTTTGGGATGTCTCAACATTACCTGCAGACACAGGGAAAGGTGGGGTGGCATCAACAATACTTCCTTTTTTGGTTTTAATTTTTATAGGTTTAAAACAACCGTCATTAGTTGGTATATTTTCTTCAATTAGAGATCTGAATACATAAAAGACTGCTGATTCTGTTATAGATCTTACTGCATTTATACTTCCATCTACCTGATTGTCTGATCTGGTAAAGTCAAGAAATGCCTCATCGTCTTCTATTTTAAGCTCAAGATAGATCTTTATATCCTTGTTTCCCATTCCATCATCTTCCATGTAATCTTCAAATGTATATATCCCATCGGGTATATCTTTAATTCTTCTCCTCATAATTTTTTCAGAGTAATAAATAAGTTGGTTCATATAAAACTCAACCGTTGATAGAGAGTATCTTTTCACTATTTCTTTTATTCTTTTTATCCCTGATATGTTTGCCATAATCTGTGCATAAAAATCTCCTTCTCTCTCATCAGGAGTTCTTACATTGTTTTTTATAATATTTAATATTTCTTTATCAATATTTCCTTTTTTAACAAGCTTAACAGGTGGTATTATGATTCCTTCTTGAAATATAGACCTTGAAATAGGCATTGATCCGGCAGATACACCTCCTATATCTGCATGATGGGCTCTGTTTGCAACAAAAAATTTTAGATCTTTGTTTATAAATACGGGAGCTATAATTGTAATATCAGGAAGATGAGTTCCACCCATATATGGATCATTTAAAATGACCATATCTCCTTCTTCAAAGAAACAGTTTTTTACAGCTGATCTTACAGAGGCTGACATTGATCCAAGATGAACAGGTATGTGTGCAGCCTGCGCTATGAGAAAACCTTCTTTATCAAAGATAGCACAGGAAAAGTCTTTTCTTTCTTTTATATTAGGTGAAAATGCTGTTTTTTGCAGTATAATGCCCATCTCTTCTGCTATAGAAGAGAGTTTATTCTTAAAAACTTCCAGCATAATTGGGTTGACCTTCATTTTATACCTCTATATCCAGGATTATATTTCCAAAATCATCAACAAATCCTCTGGCAAATTCTGGAATTAGAATTGTTGAAGAGTACTCAACTATGATAGAGGGTGAGTCAATAATATTTCCAGCTTTAAGTTTATCTCTTTGTATGACTCTTACTTTTTTGAAAGATCCATTAATATACATATCTGTATAACCTAAAAAGGCTTCTTTGCTAATCTTTTTATTCCCTTTCTCTATCCTTTGTATATAAGGTTTTTCAGTTATACCGTAGGCTCTAATCCTTACGTTTACAATCTCTATATCAATATTTTCTCTACTGTAACCATAATAAGTCCTGTGCAGATCGTGAAATTTTTTATCTATATCCTTAGAATAAGGAACTATAATTTCATAAGATTGACCTATGTATCTCATATCTAACAGTTTTTCAATACGTATATTTTTTTCATCAAAACCTTCATTTTTTAGATCTTTCACAGCTTTCTCTTTTAGCGTCTGCATTACTTTTTCAATATGAAAAATCATATCCGGACTGTAAACGGACATAATTGTTAAGGAATAATCTTTTATAAAATCGGACATAATCATTCCTAAGGCTGAAAGAACTCCAGGATTAACTGGAATTACAATCTTTGGAATATTGAGGGCTTTTGCGAGAAACGATGCATGCAGTCCTCCTGCACCACCATAAGAAAATAGTACAAAATCTTTTGGATCATATCCTCTTTCTATAGATATTTTCCTTATAGCATTTTCCATTTTAACGTTTGCAACTGTAATTATACCTTCTGCAGTTTCATAGGGATCAAGTCTCATTTCTGATGAGAGTTTTTTCATATACTCTTCAACTCTATCAGGATAGATTTTCATACTGCCGCCTAAGAATTTATCTGGAATTAATCTCCCAAGATATAGATTCGCATCTGTAACGGTAATTTTTTTCCCTTTTCCATAACATACAGGTCCCGGATCTGCACCTGCACTTTCAGGTCCAACATTAAGCGATCCGCCTCTGTCTATATAAGCTATTGATCCTCCTCCAGCACCAACTGTATGAATATCTATTACAGGGATCTTAACAGGAAGATCTGTTATTTCATAATCAGTTGTAAAAGGTATGTTTCCATTTATTAGAGATACATCTGTTGACGTTCCCCCCATATCAAATGTAATAAGATTCCGATAACCTGCTATTTTTCCTATCTGGAACGCTCCTACAACTCCTCCTGCAGGTCCGGAGAGTATTGTTCTTACAGCCTCTTCTTTTGCTTTTTTAGGGGATATTGATCCTCCGTTAGACTGCATTATTGAGAGTTTATCATTATCGGATATATTTTTTTCAAGATGGGATATGTATTTATCCATAATAGGCATAACATAACTGTTTAAAACAACAGTTGAAGATCTTTCATACTCTCTAAATTCTGGAAGTATATCCGAGGAAATTGAAACATAAAAATGGTCTGAGAGTCTGTCTTTTATTAAATTCTCCTGTTCTGGATTTAAAAATGAAAAAAGCAGCGATACGGCAACGGACTGAACGGATTTTTCTTTTAACGCTTTTATGAGTTGTTCTATATCTTCTTCTGATATCTCTTTAATAATCTCTCCTTTTGAGTTTATCCGACATTCAATACCAAATCTCAGGTCTTCTGGAACTATAGGTTCAGGTCTTCTGTAGCGTAAATTGTAAAGTTCTTTTCTGTTTTGTCTTCCTATAAATATAATATCTTCAAAACCTCTGTTTGTTACAAATGCAGTTTTTGATCCTTTTCTTTCAAGTATTGTGTTTGTTGCAACTGTTGTACCGTGAACTATCCTCTTATTTTTTCCTTTGGCTACTTTTTCTATCCCTTCTAAAACAGCTTCTGCCGGATTAGATGGTGTTGAAGGAAGTTTGTATATACCCCATCTATTTTTATCCTTATAAACTATGTCAGTAAATGTTCCTCCTGTATCTACTCCTATTACCACCATTTTTAATTTCTTATCCAGTGAACTCTGGCATATTTCCATCCCTCTGGATACTGAATTATAAGGTCTCCTTTGTAAGCTCTGTGAACAGCCTCGCCTATTCTTCTCGCGAGATGTTCGTATGTTGTTGTTATTACTATTTTTCCATCTTCTTCTTTTATATCAATTATTCTTTCCAACGGTCTGTAATCCATCTCTTCTTCTTCAGTGTTTCTTATAAGGTTGAGTACCTCATCTTTGTGATTTTTTAAGAAATCTCCTTCCAGAACAACGTATCCTCCTTCGTATCTGTCTTCTATTCTTCTACATGCGGGACATATTATGCTCTCGGCATGCTTTGGAACAGGTTCAATCCATTCAAATATTCCATCATGAAAAACGACTCCACACTTTTTACATACGGAAGGATCAGGATATTTTTCCTTTGTGAAGTATGGATCGTGAATGTACTCCTTTATCAATCTGTCTTTTCTAATACTTTTTCCCATTAGGAACCCTCCTTAGTACTAATATGCCTTAATTAATATAAAAATAGGTTACAATTATATCAATAAAACCTTGATTAAGAGGTGGGAATATGAGTCTTAAAGTTTACAACACCCTTACGGGAAAAAAAGAGGAGTTTGTTCCTATAAAACCTGGAGAAGTAAAGATATATACATGCGGGGTAACTGTTTACGATGTTAACCATGTAGGGCATGGAAGGAGTTTGATCGTCTTTGATGTTATAAGGAGATATCTGAGATATCTGGGATACAATGTAAAGTTTGTTAGAAATTTTACAGATGTTGATGACAAAATAATAAATAGAGCAAAAAACGAGTGTCTTCCTTTTACTGTTATAGCTGATAGGTATATAAAAGAGTATTTTCAGGATGCTGAAAATTTCCGTATAGAACCGGCCGATATTGAACCGAGGGTTACAACTCATATTCCTGATATTATTGACTTTATACAGAAACTTATTGACAAAGGTTATGCCTATGAGGTTGAAGGGGATGTTTATTTTTCTGTTAGAAAGTTTAAAGAGTATGGGAAACTATCAAAGAGAAGTGTTGATGAGCTTATAGCAGGTGCAAGGGTTGAACCAGGCGAAAAAAAGAGAGATCCGCTTGATTTTGCCTTATGGAAAGTATCAAAGGCTGATGAGCCGGCATGGGACTCACCCTGGGGAAAAGGAAGACCTGGATGGCATACAGAGTGTTGTGCAATGATATTTAAGCATCTCGGAGAGACTATAGATATTCATGGAGGCGGTCTTGATCTGACATTCCCCCATCATGAGAATGAACTTGCCCAGGCTGAGGCACTTTCTGATAAACCTTTTGCAAGATACTGGATTCATAATGGACTTGTTACTGTAAACGGTCAGAAAATGTCTAAATCACTTGGAAATTATATAACTCTAAAAGAGATATACTCAAAATATGATCCAGATATTTTAAGACTCCTTGTTCTTTCCGTTCACTACAGAAGTCCTCTTGACTTTAGCTGGGAAAAGATGGAAGAAACTAAAAAGGCTTATGAAAGACTGAAAGGAGCAATTGATGAATATGAGGTATTAAAAAAGCTACCTGAAAATCCAGATTTTAGTAAACATCTTTATGATGAGATTGCGAAAGCCGAACAGGGATTTTATGCTGCTATGAGCGATGATTTTAATACGCCTGAGGCTCTTGCATCCCTTTTTACTCTCGTAAGGGAGATGAATATTTTGAGAGATAGAGCTGTTAAAAGTGGAGGAATATCAAAAAAGGCTCTTGAATCTTATAGAGAGGCTTCGGACATTCTTCACAACATAGGTAAAGAGATATTTGGTCTTTTTGACAGTCTTCAGCCGTGTGTTGAGATAGAGGAGATCAAAATAGAAAAAGCTGAAAAAAGAATAGATAGTGAGCTTATTCAGACGTTAATAGATATAAGAAATAAAGCAAGGAAAGAAAAACAGTTTGAGATAGCAGATTATATAAGGGAAAAACTATCACATCTTGGGATTATTATTGAAGATACGCCTGTTGGAACAAAATGGAAGAAAAAGTGATATGGGACAGGAAAAATTAGCAGCAAAAGTTTTTGACAGTATAGTGGGTGTGTACGATAGATTCTTAAACTTTGCCACATTTAACAGAATAGGAAAGTGGCAGAGAGAACTTGTAGAAAATACACCTGAAGGCAAAGTATTTGTTGATGTTGGAACAGGAACAGGTGAGATTGTAAGAAAGATAAATGAAATATATCCTAAGGTGGTTGCAGTTGGAATTGATGTATCCTTTAAAATGTTAATGACAGCCAAAGAGAAAATAGATGGTAGAAATATTTTTATTCAAGCATCAGCTTATAATATGCCCTTAAAAAAAAGTTCTGTTGATGCCGTTTTTTTATCCCTTGTTTTTAGACATCTTAGCAGTAAGGATTCTGTAACAGAGTTCAGTCGTATTCTAAAGGAAAATGGCTGTATTTCTATACTTGATATATCAAAACCTTCTAAGTATATACATAGATCTGCACTTTTTTTTGCTGATAAGATATTCAGGGCTGTTGGCGAGAAAATATTTACAAAAGAAGAGTATGATTATTTTGTGGAATCGATACGGAACTCAAAATCTGAGGAAGAACTTGAGAAATTTATGAAAGAATTTTCCTTTGAAAAGATTTACAGTTCAAGAAAATTTGCTGGAATGATAATAATAGCTGTTTTTCAGAAAGCTAAATAAAATGATATTATAATGTTTTAATAACTATTGAAATGAAATATAAAAGGGGTGTAAGATGAAAGAGTTTATAGTTAATGCTGTTAACTATGACAAAAAGATTGTAACAACAGCTATAGAGAGCGGAGCTGATTACATCATAATACCTGAAGATAAAGAAGAGGAAGCAAAAAAACTTGGAAGAGTAAATTTTATAACTGTAGATAAAAATGGGAATCTTACGAACGGCTTTGTTATAGTAACAATAAAGAATAAACAGGATGAAGAAAAAGCAGCACAGCTGGCTAAAGCAGGAAAAAAAGTTATAGTGAGAACTACAGACTGGACAATAATCCCATTGGAAAATCTTATAGCACAGTCAGAGAATATTTATGCAGAGGTTAAAAATGCAGATGAAGCAAGTATAGCTGTTGGAATTCTGGAAAAGGGAGTAAAAGGTGTTGTACTTGATACGGAAGATCTTAATGAGATAAAAAGGGTAGCCTCCGTTATAAAAGAAACAACAGAAAAGGTGGAGCTTATAAGAGCCAAGGTTACTGCTATAATTCCCGTAGGTATGGGGGATAGGGTAGCTGTTGACACAACCTCTCTTTTTAAAAGAGGAGAAGGAATGCTTGTGGGAAATTCTTCTGCAGGTATGATACTTGTGCATGCTGAAACAGAGGAATCCCCATATGTAGCATCAAGACCCTTCAGAGTGAATGCAGGTGCGGTCCATATGTACACAAGGGTTCCAGGAGGAAAAACTGTATATCTTTGCGAGCTTGAAGCAGGTAAAGAAGTTATGGCTTATGATATAGATGGAAATGGAAGAGCTGTAGTTGTTGGAAGAGCAAAAATAGAGAGAAGACCAATGCTTTTAGTAGAGGCTGAGTATAACGGTAGAAAGTTAAGTGCTGTTCTTCAGAATGCTGAAACAATAAGGGTTGTCGGCGGTGACAGCTCACTTATCTCTGTGGTTGACTTGAAAGAAGGAGATGAGATATTAGGTTATGTTGAAGAGGCAGGAAGACATTTTGGTATGAAAGTAGAAGAAACCATATTGGAAAAATAAAATGAACACACAGATAAAGGTAGGCTTATTTGTTCTTATTGTGTCGGCAATATTTGCCTATCTATCTATAACGTTTAATGGTAGGACTTTTGGGCAGGATACTCATGATTACTACATATATTTTAATATGGTAGAGGGTCTATCCAAGGGAGCAGATGTTCAGGTTAAGGGAGTAAAGGTAGGTAGAGTTGAAGATATTGTTTTTAAAAACAATATAGTTGAGGTAAAGATATCTATAAGGAAAGATGTGCCTTTATATAAAAATGCTGTTGCTTATATAAGAACGCTCGGTCTTATGGGGGATAAGTATGTATATATAGATCCCGGAACTCCAGAGTCGGGCGAGCTTCCAGAAAAATCCATAATAAGAAAAGGACAGGTTTTTGCTTCTGCTGAAGAGGCTTTTTCCTCTGCTGCCGATGTGGCTAAAAAAGTGGAGGTGTTTGTTGATAATTTAAATAAAGCGATTGAGGAAGGAGATCTTACAGAGCTGATCAGAAGAATTAGGATACTTGCTGAACATACAGATCAGCTCGTTCAGGAAAACAGAAAAGATCTGAGAAAAACAGTAGAAAATGTGAGGGTTATAACAGACAATCTAAGGACTCATCTACCTGATCTTATAGCAAAACTTGACAGGATAACAGCCCACCTTGAGTCTATAACAGGCGATAATAGGGATGATATAAGGGAACTTGTTAAAAATCTTAAAGAGACTTCTATTGCTTTAAGAGAAAAGACTCCGAAAGTTTTAGAGGATATAGATCAGGCAGCACTTCAAGTTAAAGATACAGTTGGTGAAAATAGAGAGGATATAAGGAAAACCGTTGAGAAGATAAAAGATGCTTCCCTTAAGATTGACAGAATTCTTGCAAAGATTGATGAAGGAAAGGGAACAATAGGAAAGCTTGTGAATGAAGACGATCTGTATAACAATGTAAATGAAGGAGTTAAGTCCTTTGCAAAACCTTTTAAAGTAATTAACAGATCTATGCTTGATATAAAGCTTTATGGAGAGACGCACACAGGGAATGAAGATGTAAAAGCCGGTATAGCTGCTATTTTCTCCCATAGACCAGACAGGTATCTATATTTTGGTGCTCTTTCAAATACAAATGGAAAAGTTCTTAAAGAGGAAGAATACAAAACAGGATCTACTGTAACAACAAGGCTCACAAGAAATTATGGAATACTTTTTGATGTTCAATATGCAGGCAGAATACTTGGAACAGATTATCCTTCATTATGGGTAAGAGCAGGTCTTAAAGATTCTGGTGCGGCTGGGGGTTTTGATCTGGTTTTTTCTGAAAATCTTAAAGTAAAATCAGATATTTACAATTTTGATAGAAGATTTGCTGAAGGTGAACCTGCTCATCCACAGTTAGATATTGTATTTCAGTATAAATTTGGAAAATCGCCAATTTTTATTGATATAGGTGGGTCGGATCTTTTAAACGATGGTGTAAGGGGTGTTTTTATTGGTGGAGGTTTCCTGTTTAACGACAATGATTTAAAATATATCTTAGGTTCTGTACCGAAACCATAAAAATAGAGGTAAAAATGGATAAAGATGCTTTTTTAAAGAATATCAGGCTTTTTTCAGGTCTAAAGGATAATGAGATAAGAGAGATATCAAAATACTTTCATTTAAAGGAATTCCACAAAAATGAGTATGTCTTTTTTGAAGGCGATGAGGAGCCCGGTATTTATATTGTTATAGATGGAATTATAAAATTAACAAAAGAGACGGCGGAAGGTAAAACAGTTATATTAAGACTTGTAACGCCCGGTGAGGTTTTTGGCTGGCTTGTTCTCGGTGAATCAAGACCAACGAGTACATATACAGCACAGGCATTGATAGATTCTAAGGTTCTTTATATATCAAATGCTGACTTCCTGAGGTTGATGACGGAATATCCAGCTCTCGCAGTGAGGATAACATGTGAAGCAAGCAAAATGGTACTTGAGGCATACGATAGACTTAAAAGTCTCGCTGCAGAAAAAGTAGAAGGAAGAATAGCAAGTCTTTTGCTTGAACTGTCTAAGAAGATCGGAGAGGATCACGGAAACAGAATAGTGATTAAAGCCCCCATAACAAGACAGGATCTTGCGGAAATGACAGGCACAACTGTAGAAACCGCCATAAGAATTATGAGCAAATGGAAAAAAGAAGGACTTATAAACACGGAAAGAGGAAAGATAGAGATCTTAGATCCTGAATATCTGGAAACACTCGTATCATAATCTGACAATCTGTAAAAAAAACTTGAATTTTATTTTCCTTTAGTTTATATTATAAATATAATAATATTCTAATATATTAAAGATTGATTAAAATCAATTTTAGAGGAGTGGTTTATGAGGAAACTACTGGTTAGTTTAGTTTTACTAACTTTAATAGGTTCAGGTTTCGGACAGGAGATTACTCTCAAAGAAGCTATACAAACTGCTATTGAGAATAGTTATCAGCTTAAGGCTTCCCGGAATCTTTTAAAATCAAAAGAATATCAATTTAAAGCAACAAAGGGGCTCAGGTGGCCTTCTCTCACCTTCAGCGAGATCTTTATGAGAACCAATAATCCAGGTTGGGGTATGATGAACACCCTTAATCAGAAAAAACTTGATATGTTTTCCTCTTCTAACTTTGTTGATATGAGAACTTTTAGTTTTCCTTCACCCACGTATCCTGAGATAAACAACTGGCAGACAAAACTTGAGTTTCAGCTTCCTATTTATACTGGCGGAAAGATATCAACTGGAATAAAAATGCAGAAAAAAGAGTATGAAGCTTCAAAATTTGATCTTGAGAGAACAAAACAAAAAGTGATATACGATGTTTCAAAAGCTTACTATGGAGCTCTTCTTGCCAAAAAAGCTATCAAACTTGCAAAACAAGCGTACAAATCTGTAGAAAAACATTATAAAACTGCAAAATCCATGTATGAAAACGGACTTGCAATATACGCAGACGTTCTAAGAGCAAAGGTTTATCTGATGAATGTTAAAAATAAGATAACAGAAGCAGAAAATCAGTATCTTGTTGCTAAGAGAGGTCTTTTACTTGCTATGGGACTTGATAATGTAGATCCTTCGCAAATAGAAGTTGTAGGTGAACTAAAATTTGATGATTCAGATAAACCTGTAGAATTCTGGCAGAATTTTGCTGTAAACAACAGACCTGATCTTATAGCTCTTAGGCAGAGAGTAGAAAATGCAAAAAGAATGGCTAAGTTCGCAAAATCAGATCTATTACCTACTGTTGGTGCTTTTGGTTCTTACGAACTTAATGATAGAAAGAATCCTTTTGGAACCGATGGTAGATGGTGGACTATAGGCATAGCTTTAAACTGGAAAATATTTGACGGATTTCAGAGCATTAATAAATATAAGTCAGCTAAGGAAATTTACAGACAGTATTTAAATCAGAAGAAAGGTTTTGAGGAATTTGTAAAGTTCAGCGTTTATAAAGCTTATGCTGAACTTCAAACAGCAAAAGAAAAGTTGAAAACAGCAAAACAGAACCTTAAGTGGGCTGATGAGGTTTTAAAAATAACTGAAAAGAGATACAAAAACCAGATGGCATCAATGATAGATCTTTTAGATACACAGACTATGTATGATAAGATCAGTTTTGATCTGGCAAGGGCTGTTTATGAAGCTCAGATATCACTTTTAGAACTTAAGTTTCAGTCTGGAGCCTTAAACAAAGAAAAAATCGGAGGAGATAAATAATGGCAGGATTAGTAAGATTTGCTCTATTTTTCTTGTTGCCTGTTTTTGTTCTCATTTTGTGGATGGGAGGATATTTAACACCAAGGGTAGAGCCGGGTTATGCAGAAACTGAGGCAAATATAGTAACAGGACTGAAAACTGCGGTTGTAGAGAAGGTTGTTCTTAAATCTGATTACGAGGTTGACGGAACCGTAACATCAAATAATAATGCTAAAGTCTCCACAAAGCTTATGGCAAAAATACTTGATATAAAAGTTAAAGAAGGAGATACAGTTAAAAAAGGACAGCTTATAGCTGTTTTGGATGACAGCGATATTAAGCAGAATATAAAGGAAGCAAAAGCAGTTCTTGAGGAACTTTCAAAAGCAAGGGAGGAAGCTCTTGCAGGGAGAGAGGCTGCAAAAGCTGGATATGAGTTTGCAAAAAGAACTTATGAAAGATTTATGAATCTTTATAAGGATAATGCTGTATCAAAGCAACAACTTGAAGAAATAGAAACAAAGATGATAGGAGCTAAAGCTCAGCTTGATATGATTGATGCAAAACTTAAGCAGATTGATGCTAAAGAGAAACAGGTTAAGGCAAAATTAAAATACGCAAAGATTATGCAGGGTTATGCCTATGTTAGATCACCTTTTGACGGAATAGTTATTAAAAAAATGAATGATATAGGGGATATGGCTGCTCCTGGTATGCCTATAGTTATAATTGGTGATAAGGATCTAAGATTTATGGCACAGATAGATGAAAAGCTTATAGGTAATATCCATGTAGGAGATCAGATAGATGTATTTATAGAGACTGTTGGCAAGAAAGTTAAAGGAACTGTAGTTGAGAAAAGTAAATCTGTTGATCCGATGAATAGAAGCTTCACGGTCAAAATTAAAATTCCTTATATCAACGGTATTACTCCTGGAATGTATGGAAAAATAAAAATACCTTACAGATCTGAAGAAAAGATCCTAATACCAGAATCAGCAGTAGTAAAATGGGGACAGTTAAGAGCTGTTTATACTGTAGATAAGGAAGGAATTCTTCACCTTACTTTTGTAAAACTTGGAGACAGAATAGACGGAAAGTATGAGGTTGTTTCTGGAATTGATCCAGGTACGGAAATAGTTGTCGCTAATACTGAAAAAGCCTGTGACGGTTGTAAAATCAGATAACCAGTGGAGGTAAAAAATGGAAGATAAAAATAGATCGTATGGGTTGGCAGGAAGAATAGCAAGAGCCTTTATTAAATCCCCCCTTACGCCTCTAATGGTTCTTGCTTCTCTTCTGCTTGGACTTTTCGCTGTTCTTACAACACCAAGGGATGAAGAACCTCAGATTGTTGTTCCCATGATAGATATTATTGTTCCCTTTCCTGGATCAGAGGCCGATGAGGTTGATAAACTCATAACAAAACCTCTTGAAAAGATAATGTGGGAGATACCCGGGGTTGATTATGTGTATTCTTATGCGGGAGATGGTTTTGGTGTAACAACAGTTCGATTTTTTGTTGGCGAAGATCCTGAAGATGCACTGGTTAGACTTTACAGTAAGCTTATGTCTAATTACTACAGAATGCCTCACGGGGCTGTGGAGCCGATAGTAAAACCGAAATCTATTGATGATGTTCCTATTTTATCACTTACGTTTTATAGTGATAAATACAGCTCGTATGAGATTAGAAGGGTTGTTGAACAGGTTGAGGATGAACTTAAACAGCTGTACAACATATCAGAAACTACAATTTTAGGTTCAAAACCAAAAACTGTATATATATATTTTGATCCTTCAAAACTAAATGCGTATCATATATTACTTCCACAGATAGTTCAGGCACTCCAGCATGCAAACAGCTCGCTTCCATCAGGTGAGTTTGATAAGGATAATTACAGATTTAAACTCAGAACCGGTCAGTTTCTAAAATCAGTTAGTGATGTTGAGAGTATAGTTATAGGTGTTTATAACAATAAACCTATATATATAAAAGATGTCGCAAGGGTTGAGATAGGTGAAGGTGAAGTAACGAATATAGTCCAGTTCGGATATGGTATAAGGGGAGAAGGGGATAGAGATAAACTATATAATGCTGTAACCCTTGCAATAGCTAAAAAAACAGGCAGTAACGCAGTTGTAGTGGCAGAAAAAATACTTGAAAAGCTTGAAACATTAAAGGGAAAAGTTATACCTTCTGATATTTATATTAAGGTTACAAGAAATTATGGTGAAACCGCTACAGAAAAGGCAAATGAACTTATAGAACACCTTCTTATAGCAACATTCTCGATTGTCCTCTTGATTGCTGTAACACTTGGATGGAGAGAGTCACTTATAGTTGCAGTAACGATACCTGTAACGCTTGCGATAGCTCTGTTTTTAAGTGAAATGTATGGATATTCCCTTAATAGGGTTACGCTTTTTGCTCTTATATTCTCCATAGGAATTCTTGTTGACAACTCTATCGTTGTTCTTGAGAACATTCATAGATGGTTTTCTATGAGAAAACTGCCTATGGAAAAATCAGCGATTGTAGCTACAGATGAGGTTGGTAACCCAACTATACTTGCAACTTTTGCTGTTATAGTAGCTCTCTTACCTATGGCATTTGTTTCAGGTCTTATGGGTCCATATATGAGACCTATTCCTATCAATGCATCTGTTGCTATGTTCTTCTCTATGTTAATAGCTTTCATACTGACGCCGTATCTTGCTCTTAGATGGCTTAAACATGATGAAAAACATGAATCGCCTGAAGCTCTTGAAAGGGAAGATGAAGCTAAAGCTGGGTTTCTTGCAAAACTTTTTGAAAAGATATACATCCCTCTTTTTGCGAGCAGGATAAAGAGATACATATTCTTGAGTTTTATGGGGCTTTTACTTGTAGGATCAGTGTGGCTGTTTGTTGAAAGAGTTGTTCTTGTTAAAATGCTTCCTTACGACAATAAAAGCGAGCTTTTTGTTGTCTTAGATATGCCTGAAGGAACTCCTCTCGAGAAAACATACAAAGTGGCAAAGGAGATAGCTGAGTATGCAAAAAATGTTAATGAAGTTGAGAATTATGTCATATACACAGGAATACCTGCACCTTTTGATTTTAACGGTCTTGTTAGACATTACTATATGAGAGAAGGAACCCATTATGCAATGATAAAAATAAACCTTATAGGGAAACATGATAGGAAAGCACAGAGTCACCAGATTGCAGAAAGGATCAGAGGGGATATAGAGAAAATAGCCAAAAAATACGGAGCAAAATATGTCGCTGTTGTAGAACCTCCTCCAGGCCCGCCAGTACTTTCACCTATAGTTGCAGAAGTTTACGGACCTGATCATAAAACCCAGCTTCAGATAGCTGAAGAGATTAAAAAAATATTTGAGAAAGCTGAAGGTGTTATAGATATTGGTATATATGCAAACCTTCCACAGAGACAGTATATTTTAAAACCTGATAGAGAGAAGATAAAAAGATACGGTTTTAATGAAGATATGATAGTAAAAACAGTCAGGATTGCTCTTGCCGGATATTCAGTAGGTTTTGTACATTCAGCTGAAGATCTAAATCCTGTTAATATAGTTGTTAGACTTGATGAAAAGCATAGAACGTCCATTCAGGATATACTGTCAATGAAAATACCAACTCCTAAAGGTTCTATCCCACTTGGATCGCTTGTAACCGTAAAAGAAGGTTCTGTTAAAAACGATATCTATAGAAAAAATCTCCAGAAGGTTGTTTATGTAATAGCCAATGTTGATGATACAGTTGGATCGCCTGTTTATCCTATCGTTGATTTATCTGAAAAGATAAGGAACATTAAAACACCTGATGGAAAAGGTGTGGAGATACTGCTTACCCATCAACCACATCTTGAAGACAGGTATTACGTAAAATGGGATGGTGAATGGCAGGTTACTTATGAAACATTCAGAGATATGGGCATTGCGTTTGCCGTAGCTCTTATAGTTCTTTATATACTCCTTGTCGGCTGGTTTGGATCATTTAAAATGCCGTTGGTTATAATGTCTCCTATTCCTTTTACCCTTGTTGGTATTGTTCCCGGTCATTTCATTATGGGTGCATTTTTTACAGCAACATCAATGATAGGTTTTATCGCTCTTGCAGGTATTATTCTTAGAAATTCTATACTTCTTGTTGAGTTTACACAGCAAAAAATAAAAGAAGGATACGCTCTTGAAGAGGCATTGCTTGAAGCAGGTATAGTAAGAACAAGACCTATACTTCTTACAGCAGCAGCTGTGGTGGTAGGTGCGTTTGTTATAATATTTGATCCTATCTTTAATGGTCTTGCAATAGCTCTTATATTTGGAACGATTGCATCAACACTGATAACTCTTGTTGTTGTTCCTGTTCTTTACTATATGATTGTTGGGAAAACAGCTGTAAAACTTAATATGCCACCTGCAGTTCCTATAGATGAAAAACCTGAAAAATGATTTTTAGGGCGGTTACAACCGCCCTTGTATATTTAAAATCCTTCTTTTTTAGGCTGTCTGCTCATAAGAATTCTAACAGCCTCCTTAGGACTGAGACCTTTATATACTACCTTATATACAACATCAGATATAGGTAGTTCAAGACCAAATTTTTTCTGGATCTTATTTAAGGCTTCAACAGTTTTTACTCCTTCCACAACCTGACCCACCTCTTTTAAGGCATCTTTGACTGTATAACCTTTGCCCAGAAGTATTCCAAATTTCCTATTTCTTGAAAGATCACCTGTTGCTGTAAGAACAAGATCACCGAGACCTGCAAGTCCATAAAGTGTTTCTGGTTTTCCTCCAAAGGCTTTGGCAACCTTGGTCATTTCAAATAATCCTCTTGTTATAAGACTCGCTCTTGCATTGTTCCCAAGACCAAGACCGTCACTTGCACCGGTCGCTATAGCAATAACATTTTTTACCGCCCCACCTATTTCTACACCTTTAATATCTTCTGTTATATAAAGTCTAAATGTTTCTGTATTCAGTTTTTCCTGAAGCTTCTCCCCTAACTTTATATCTCCTGCAAGTGTTACAGCTGTAGGAAGTCCTTTAGCAACCTCCTCTGCAAAGGAAGGACCTGAAAGAGCAAAAATGAGATTCTTTTCAGTATTTAAGACCTGATAGATAATATCAGATATAAGCATAAGACTATTTATCTCTATACCCTTTGAAGCGGATATAACAGGAACTGAGATCTTTTCTTTTATAATGTTCAGGACATCTCTCACACTTTGTGTAGGGACAGCGACTATAAGTATGTCGCAATCCTTTACAGCATTGTTGATATCTGTATGTCCTTTTATATTATTTGAAAGGTCAACATCAGGAAGATATCTGCTGTTCCTTTTAAATCTGTTTATCTCATCTATGGTTTTTTTATTCCTGCCCCATATTGATATTTCAGAAAAATTTTTTGAAAGCACCTGTGCAAGTGCTGTACCCCAGCTTCCAGCTCCTAAAACTGTAAGTTTTTCAAATTTCATGATTCACCTTTTTCTTGTCAGAATCTAAACATTAGCATAAAATATCAGTATGGATTTAATGATCTCAAAACCGCAACAGTATCTAAATAAGCGCATATTAATTATATCATCACTGGTAGGTTTTATAGTAAATCTCATTCTACTTGGTGGGTTTCAATTTTATCTTTCCCATATAGAACCTGCGAAGATAAACAAAGAAACGAAAATAAGGTATGTAAAACTGAAAGAACCTGTTAAAAGAAAGAAAGTCAGGAAGAAGGTTTTAAAAAAACAGTACACTAAAAGATCTGAAGAAGGAAAAAAAGAGATAGAAAAATTAAAGAAAAAAGTTGTAGCACCAAAAGCATCATCAGGCAAGAATATATCCAGTAAAACAGTAGTACCTGCATTAACGCCTGTTCTGCCTGAATCAGTTAATCTTGAGGAAAAAGAGGTAGCTTTACCTGATCCAGAGATAGATCTTGGAGAGTTCTCTGCCATCCCTGCCGAAACAGGAGATATAAAGGAGTTTACAGCTATAACAAAAGGTGAGTTTAATCCTTCATTCGGAACGGAGTTAACCAAGTTTGATTCTTCCGCAAGAGGAACAGCAGCAGGAAGAAAACTTGTTTACAAACCTGATCCGCCAAAGATAAAAACATCCGTTCCTCCCCCTCCTGTAAAGGTAAAACTATGGGTTAGAAAAGATGGAACCGTTTATAGGGTTGAACTTCTCGGAACTACAGGCGACAAAAGGATAGACCAGATCATAAAGAATTATGTTCAAAGCTGGAAGTTTAACGAGATAAATGAAAATGAGATACAGTGGGCAGTAACAACAATAAGATTTAAAACTACTTCCTGATGGCTAAATTTTCAGGTATCCTTAAAGAGTCTTTAACAGCTGTTAGATCTTTTAAATTAAGAACATTTTTTTCTGTCATAGGTATAGCTTTTGGTATAGCTTCTCTATCAATTATAGTGGCTGCTGTTGAAGGGGCATTTAAAAGAGCTTATGAGGTTGTTGAATCTTTTGGACCAGAAAGCATTCTTATTTTTGGAGGATCACAGGAACAGAAAGGGATAAGAACCAGACAGAAAACATTGACAATATACGATATAGATCAGCTTAAAAAAGCTTTTCCAGAGATAAAGATTATAATGCCTATTGTCAGAGTAAGAACAAAGGTTTATTACAGAGGAAATGTTGAAGAAACAAGACTTTATGGAGTTGATACGAATTTTGAAGAAGCCTGGTCGTGGTATCTTTTAGAAGGCAGAATGTTTACAGATCAGGAACTTAAGAGAAAAGAGAATCTATGTATTATAGGTAAATATATAAAAGAGACATTATTTAAATATGAAGATCCTTTAGGAAAGAGCATAATATTAAACAGGCTTCCATGTAAAGTTATAGGAGTACTTTCAGAAAGAGGAACAACGCCAACAGGAAGAAATCTGGATAATAGAGTTCTTATGCCTTACACAACTGTGATGTATAAGATAAATCACGATCCTGTTTATATTTCGTCAATCAGGATAAGATACTATCCTGAGGTTGATCTTAATAATGTTGTAAAGGAGACTAAAAGATTTCTTACTATGAGACATCATGCAAGAAAGGATGATTTTTTTATTCTTTCTCCTACCGAGATCCTTGACTTTCTTGTAGCCTTAACAGGAACATTAATACTTTTTTTAGGTTTTTCCTCAACTATCTCTCTGAGTATAGGTGGATTTGTTCTTGCCAATCTTTTTCTGCTCTCAGTTTCGGAGAGAAGGAAAGAGATCGGTATAAGAAAAGCACTTGGAGCGAAAAAAAGGGATATTCTGGTTCAGTTTGTAACTGAAGCTGTTATGATAACATCTATTGGAGCGGTTTTAGGTTTTATTTTGGGTTTTTTTGGAGCAAAACTCTTAAAAAAGATTGTTGAATTTCCTGTTCATTTTTCTCTTGAAGGTTTTTTGATAGCTTTAGCTGTATCATTTATAGTTGGTGTTCTTTCGTCGCTTAATCCTGCTTTAAAAGCTGCAAATCTTAATCCTATTGAGGCAATAAGAAGTTGATATTGAGAAAATTTATAAATGGTGTAAAGGTTATACTGAGAATATCTAAGGAACATAAACTTAGATCAGCACTTTCTATTCTTGGAATTGCATTTGGAGCTTTTGCTCTGATAACTATGGTATCTGTTTCTGAAGGCATGAAGGAGAAAAATAGATTAGAAATAGAAAAGTTTGGTAAAAATCCTGTTATTGTAAAGTCCGGTAAGGTTTTTGTTAGAAGAGGAAGGCAGAGGGCAATAACAACATCAACAACACTGAAGCTAAGAGAAGTTCAGATAATAAAACACCAGATTCCGTACATAAAAAAAGCTATACCTGCCTATATGATTGATTATCCTGTAAGAAGAAAAAATATAACTGTTTTTACTACAATAGTAGGAACAAAGTTAGAGTACCTTCAATACAGAAATCTTGTTTTAAAAAGAGGAAGATTTTTTTCTCAGAATGAGGAGCTTTCAGCAGCTAAAGTGGTAGTCTTAGGCAGCAAGATAGCTGAAAAGTTCTTTGGGAATGAGGATCCTGTTGGAAAAACTATTCTGATCTTCAGAGTTCCATGTAAAGTTATAGGCGTACTTGAGGAAAAGGGGGTTGATCTTGCAGGTGTAGATCAGGATCTACTTATCTACACACCGTTAAAAACAGCCATGAGAAGACTTGCAAATGTAGATTATATAAACACGATATATATTGAGGTCGATAGACAGGAAAATATACCTTTTGTTAAGAGACAGATAACCTCTCTTTTGAGAAAACTTCATCATATCAAACCTGGAGAGAGAAACGATTTTACAGTTTTGACAGCAGACGATATTTTACGTATGCAGAATGAAGCGATAAGGATATTTACAGTGTTAGGTTATATATCTGCTGCAGTATCATTCATAATAGGAGGCATAGGTATCCTATCAATTATGATTCTTATAGTAAATGAGAGAATTGAAGAAATAGGAATCAGAAGAGCTGTTGGGGCTACTAAAAGGGACATAATAATACAGTTTCTAACAGAATCGGGATTTATATCATTTACAGGATCAATTCTTGGCATTTTAATAGGTATAACCATTTCCTTGGGAATATCTTACCTAATAAAGATACCTTACATACTTATGTATCATTATCTAATTTTTACATTTTTTTCTTCTATCTCAATAGGAATATCTGCAGGAATGTATCCAGCATTAAAGGCATCAAGTATTAACCCTGTTTCTGCTCTGAGAAGAACATAAATATTTGTTTAAAACAGCCGAAAATCTATTTATAGATTAATAACTTTGAGGGGATGAGTTGTCCTTAAGAAAAAAATTTATAATAAAACTATCTCTGACTTTATTTATACTTGTAATTTTTATAGCTGTTATATCAACTTTTTCATTTAGAAAATATGGTCTAAAAACCGCTGAAGATACAAGTAGAATTGTTGCTGAACTTGTGAGGGATGGTCTTACTGCACAGATGCTTACAGGAACTATTGACCAGAGAGATTATTTTTTAAAACAGATTAAGAATATAAAAGAGATAAGCAATATCTGGGTAGTGAGAGGAGAAGCTGTTAACAAACAGTTTGGAAATGGAAACAGTTCAGAAGAACCAAGAGATGATCTTGATAAAAAGGCTATACATACGGGAAAGATCCAAAAAAAGATAATGGATACACAGGAGGGAACATTTTTTAGAATAACAATTCCTTATATAGCGACATCAAAAGGAAGTATAAACTGTCTTGATTGTCATAATGTTAGAGAAGGAGATGTTCTTGGTGCTGTAAGCATTGAACTTGATATTACAGAGTCTAAAATCATGGCTTTTAAAACTTTGATCATGCTTATATTGGCTTCAGTTTTAGTTCTTATTCTTTCTGGAGTTTATATGTCCCTATTTGTTGGAAAATACGTAAATCTTTTTGAGAAACTGAAAAAGGTTATGGAAAAGGCTATTCATGGAGACTTTTCTTCAAGAATAGATACTGACCTAAAAGATGAAGCAGGAGATACAGTAAGAGAATTTAACAGATTTATGGAAGAACTTCATCAGAATTTTAGTGAGATAAAAAAAGTGATGGATGGGCTTGCGTCTGCTGACCTTACTGTAAGGATAAAAAAAGAGATGGAAGGGGAGTTTAAATCTCTCAAAGATAATATAAACAAGAGTATAGACGCACTTTCAAGAACACTGTCCATAACAATAAAAGGTTTCAATCAAATAGTTGATAGTCTAAAGATACTTGCTGATGAAATTAAAGCAGTATCTGAAAATATGGAATCTCAGAATATAAATATTAGAAATATAAATGACTCTATAGATCATATTTCTGAAAGTATTAAAAAGATATCTGAAAATACGGAAAATGCTCAAGATATGAGCAGACAGGTTCAGTCTGACATAATTTCAGGGGAAAAAGATCTTTCAGAAATGGAAAGAGCAATGGAAAATCTTACTGAAGCAGGGAAAAATATACATTCTGTTACAAAAAGTATAATATCTATAGCAGATCAGACAAATCTTCTTGCTTTAAATGCAGCTATAGAAGCAGCAAGAGCAGGAGAACATGGAAAAGGATTTGCTGTTGTTGCTGATGAAGTTAGAAAACTTGCTGAAGATACATCAAACCTTGCTAAGAACATACAGATAATGGTAAATCAGATACTCACAACAATTAACACAACATCCCAGATTCTTGAAAAAACACATTCAGGATATAAAGAGATGTCAGTAACATATAATGAGATGGCACAGCTTATGGATGAGGTGGCGTCGGCTATACAGAAGCAGACAGAATCAATAATAGATATGAGAAAAAGCATTGAAAACATAACTCGCATATCTGAACAAAACACCACTAAAAACAAAGATGTTGCAGATCATATGCTGCATCTATCACAGATAGCAGACAGGGTAAAACATGAGGTTGAAAAGTTTAAAGCTCAGGAAAACTCTTAGAGAAATCTTTAAATTTTGTAAATACATCAGCCACCTGTATGATTGTTCCTTCATCAAAAGGTTTCCCTATTATCTGTAAACCAACAGGAAGATTGTCTTTAAAACCGCAGGGTAAGCTTATACCAGGCAAACCGGCCATATTGACTGAAACTGTAAATATGTCTGATAGATACATCTGTAAGGGATCATTAATCTTTTCTCCTATTCTAAAAGCTGTGTCAGGCGTTGTAGGTGTAAGCAGTATGTCAACCTTTTTAAAAGCATTCATAAAGTCTCTGTATATAAGGGTTCTTACTTTCTGAGCTTTGAGATAGTACGCGTCATAATATCCTGATGATAAGGAGTATGTGCCAAGCATTATTCTTCTTTTTACTTCTGCTCCAAAACCCTCATCCCTTGTTTTTGAGTACATATCCTCAAGATCTGTATATTCGGAAGCTCTGAATCCATACCTTACACCATCATATCTCGCAAGATTAGATGAAGCTTCGGAAGGAGCTATTATATAATAGGCTTCTATAGCATACTTTGTTGTAGGCATAGATACACTGATAAGCTCTGCTCCTTCCCTTTCAAATATCTTAGCAGATTCCATAATCATATTTTTTATCTTAGGATCAAGTCCTTCTATAAAAAATTCTTCAGGGATGCCTATTTTTATTCCTTTTATACTGCGGTTTAGGAACTGGGTAAAATCTGGAACATTTTTATCTGATGATGTTGAGTCTTTCGGATCTTTACCTGAAATTATGTTTAGAAGAATTGCTGTATCCTCAACGGTTCTTGTGAATGTTCCGATCTGATCAAGGGAAGAAGCAAATGCAACAAGTCCATAACGGGAAACCCTTCCGTAGGTTGGCTTCAGACCAATAACACCACAAAATGCCGCAGGCTGTCTTATCGATCCTCCTGTATCAGATCCAAGTGCGGCAGGAACCAATCCCGCCGACACTGCTGCTGCTGAACCTCCCGATGACCCTCCCGGCACTCTATCTAAATCCCATGGATTTTTTGTTACAAAAAAAGCTGAATTTTCTGTAGAGGAACCCATGGCAAACTCATCAAGGTTTGTTTTACCTGTGATAATATATCCTTTTTCTTTAAGTTTTTTTATAACGGTTGCATCAAAAGGAGGAATGTAATTTTCAAGAATCTTTGAAGAACATGTAGTTCTTATGTCTTTTGTTGATATATTGTCTTTAATGGCTATTGGGATTCCAAAAAGCTCTGGTATAGAGGACATTTTATATATCTCATTATCTAATTCTTCCGCCTTTTCAACAGCTATATCCGTAAGATCTGTAACATAACTCCTTATAAGAGGCTCTACAGTTTTCGTTCTCTCTGCAAAACTTTTTATAATCTCAGATGGTTTTACTTCCTTTTTATCGATAAGTTCTTTTAATTCTTTTATAGACATTTTCCAGAGTTCCATTACGTTACCTCTCAAAGTTCGTGTTCTTCTGGTGAAGAAGGAGGTTCCTTAGGAGTAATATTGTTGAAGTATTCAGCGTATCTTCTATCTGTGAAATCAAGATTTTTTTCTGCCTCTTGAGCATGCTCTTTACATAGATTTGTCCAGGGAATCGTCTTCAGCCTATCTTCCTCAATCTCTTTACCACAAACCTCACATATACCGTATCTTCCTTCTCTCATCAACTGTACAGCATCATCTATCTTTCTTACTATTTCAATCTCTATATCTTCAAGTTCCCCAAGAACTGTTTCTGTGTAATCTATTCTTGCGTAGTCCTCAAGATCTTCAGGAATTGTAAGACCCTCATCCGTTAGCTTTTTCATTGTTTCTTCCTGTTTAAAATATCTATCAAGTATCTGTTTTTTCTTCTCAAGAAGAAGTTTTCTGAAAATCTCCATCTTTTCCTTATTCATAACTGTAAAACCTCCGAAATAAAACACAAACAGTGCTTTTATATACGGTTTAAATAATATCACAGCGATAGTCGTTACTTCAAATTTTCTCTGTTATAATCTTTTTAAAGATTATTATAGTGAAGAGGGAAAAAAATGAGAATAGGCACACCTTTATCTCACAATAGCACTAAAATTCTTCTCTTAGGTAGTGGAGAGCTTGGGAAGGAGTTTGTTATTGAGGCTATGAGACTTGGTGTTGAGGTGATCGCTGTTGACAGCTATCAGTTTGCACCTGCACAGCAGGTTGCTCACAGGTATTATGTTATAGATATGAAAAACCCAGATCAGATAAGAAATTTGGTTTACAGAGAAAAGCCTGATTTTATCGTTCCTGAAATAGAGGCTATAGATACAGATGTTTTACTTGAGCTTGAAAAAGAAGGTTTTACTGTTGTTCCATCAGCAAAAGCTGTAAAATATACTATGAACAGAATAGGGATAAGAAAGCTTGCTGCTGAGGAGGTTGGTTTAGAAACTTCAGCTTACAGATTTGCTTCTGATATAGATACATACAGGAAAGCTGTAGATGATATAGGTTTGCCTGTCGTTGTTAAACCTGTAATGAGTTCTTCAGGTAAGGGTCAGAGCATAGTAAGGGATAAAAAGGATATAGATAAAGCATGGTACTATGCACAGGAAAATGCAAGGGGTAAGGGAGGTGAAGTAATAATTGAAGAGTTTATAGATTTTGATTTTGAGGTAACACTCCTGACTGTAAGGACAAAGAATCAAGGAACTCTATTTTGCGAACCTATAGGTCATATTCAGATTGATGGAGATTATCATGAAAGCTGGCAGCCTCAATCAATGAGCCAAAAGGCTATTGAGAAAGCAAAAGAGATGGCAACGAAAATAACAGATGCTCTTGGCGGGTACGGTATTTTTGGATGCGAGCTTTTTGTAAAAGGAGATCAGGTATGGTTCAACGAGATATCTCCTCGTCCTCACGATACGGGAATGGTCACCCTTGTATCTCAAAACATGTCAGAATTTGAGATACATCTAAGAGCTATTCTTGGGCTTCCTATAGATATAAAGCTAATATCACCATCAGCCTCTTACTGCTTCCATGCACCAGACTGGGGTGTGGCACCTATTTATGAAGGCATTGAGAGAGCATTATCTATTCCTGATACAAAGGTAAGAATATTTGGAAAACCTACAACAAGACCGAAAAGAAGGATGGGTGTGGTTCTTGCAACAGGGAGAGATACAGGAGAAGCAAGAAGAAGAGTAAAAGAAGCAGTACAGAATATTAAAGTGATCATTTAGGGGTTTTTATGGAACTTGGAAAATATAAACATGATCTAAACTCTTTTATATTTAAGATGGAAGCTTCAGCCCAGCTCTTACAGGATTCTGAAGCTTTATCGCCTGATGAAATAAAACTTATTTCAGAGATAATACTGAACAATACCAAGGTGTTAAAACTTTTCTTTGACTGTTTTTCTCTCATTGAGAGGATAGAAAAAAATGGTTATACTCCAAAAAAAAAGAAGGTTGTAATTGAGAATATAACACTGTTTGGAGATCCAAAAATTATGGAGTACGTTTTCAACATAATTAAGATATTAAACAAGAATCCTGCCCTTATTGTGGAGCCAGTTAAAGATAAGATAATATTTCAGGGTAAATTTAAGCCTGAGAATCAGATAGAACAATTTTTTGTTGATTTTTTAAAAAAGGCTATTTTATTTAGTAAACTACAGATAGATATAACAGAGGATGAGATAGTCCTGTCATGGGGAAAAAAATAATTATAATTGATGATGATAGAGATATTCTTGATTTGATGAGAATAAGACTTAAAAGCTATGGATACAATATATTTACAGAATCTTCACCTATTGAAGCACTGGATAGGATTCAAAAATATCAGTTTGATCTTATACTTTTAGATCAGCTTATGCCTGAGCTTTCAGGACTTGAGTTTATAGATCTATTAAAAAAAAGGAATATTAAAACACCCGTTGTTCTGATGACAGCATATGGTAGTCTTGAAGATGCTGTTCTTGCCATGAAAAAAGGAGCTTTTCACTATATAACGAAGCCTATTAATTTTGAGGAACTTAAGATAATAATAGATCAGGCACTGGAGTTATCAGATCTTAAAAAGGAACTTACCGAGCTTAGGTCTTTGCTTTACAAGGAGATAGTAGCGGAAAGTTCTCAGATGAAAAAAATACTTGAGACAGCAAAGAAAATAGCTCCGTTTGATACAACAGTTTTAATAACAGGAGAAAGTGGAACAGGAAAAGAAATGATTGCAAACTTTATACATAATAACAGCTTAAGAAAAGATAAACCTTTTGTAGCTATAAACTGTGGAGCGATTCCTTCTGATCTTCTTGAAAGTGAGTTATTCGGTTATAAAAAGGGTGCTTTTACAGGAGCAAATACAGATAAAAAAGGTCTTATAGAGGAAGCTGAAGGAGGAACACTATTTTTAGATGAGATAGGAGACCTTCCCATTGATTTACAGGTAAAACTCTTGAGAGTTCTACAGGAAAAAGAGATAAAACCTGTGGGAAGTAATAAAAGTAAGAAAATAAATGTAAGATTTATAACGGCAACAAATAGAGATCTTAAAAAAATGGTTGAAGAAGGAAAGTTTAGAGAAGATCTTTATTACAGAATAAATGTTATTCCAATTCATATTCCTCCATTAAGAGAAAGGAAAGAAGATATAATTCCCCTTGCCAGATTCTTTATAAAAAGATTCTGCTCTAAATACGGGATACCTCAAAAGAAATTGTCTGATAATGTAAAAAATAAACTTTTGAGGTATGAATTCAAAGGTAATGTAAGAGAGCTTGAAAATATAATAGAGAGGGCTGTTCTTACTACCGAAGGGGAACAGATAGAGGATATACCTATCAATGTATCAAAAAGATACAATTTTTCTTCAGATCTAAAACCATTTAAAAAAGCTAAAGAGGAGTTTGAAAAAAACTATCTTGAAACTCTTCTTACCTATACGAGACGCAATATATCAAAAGCCTCCAAGGTGGCTGGTATTACAAGAGCCCAGATTTACAGAATGATCAAAAAGTACGGGATAGAAGCCTAATGTATCATATTGATACAGACATGTATCATAATGAGTCAAAATTAGTATCTTTTCCTCTCTGAATATACTGTTTGCATGGTTTAAATCATTGAAAAAAATATCTTTTTTTATTTTGGCATAATGTTTGCTTATATATAAACTGAAGGAGGAAAAAATGGGTAAAAGATTTATAACCAAAGGAGTTCTTATAAGTTCGGTTGTTCTTTTTGCTTGTGGCGGTGGAGAGGGCTCGGATCCATATATAAACCCGTATGCGACTACTGTAAATGGCGAAATCACTCAGCAGGGAACCACCGCATTAGGTTATAAAGTTGACGGTAAAGATCTTCAATATATTTCGGCTTTTTCAAAAGAAAATGGAAAGCTTGTTTATACATCGTCACTCATTAATCCTGACGGCACTTTCAAAATAAATCTAAAAAAAGATCTAAAGTACAGTTTTGTTTTATTTGACAGCAATAGCAAACCTGTCCTTTATGTAAAACAGAACAGCGGTAATGTTTTCATTATAAGAGGGGACACTTACATAAAGATCATAATAAAACTAAATCCGGATGGGACTGTTGAGGTTGCAGATCTTAAGCATGATGAAAACAGCTTGTTTGAGTGGGATGATCTTTACGACGATTCAGATGGAGATGAGATACCAGACTTTGCTGAAATGGATCCAGATTACGACGAGGATGGAGATGGAATATTTGACGGTATAGAGGATAAAGACAACAACAGCTATATAGATGGTTCTGAAGATACAGATAATGACATGCTTCCAGATCCAATAGACGACGATGATGATAATGACGGTATTCCGGACGATCAGGATGAGGATGACGATAACGATGGAATACCTGATGAAGAAGATAACGACTGAATTAAATAAAAATCTTACAAGGAGGATTAGTCATGAAAAAAGGAATTAAGAGAAAAGCTATAATAGGCGGTAGCCTTTCCCTCTCTGCTCTGCTTTTTGCCTGTGGAGGAGCTGGAGATGTTGCATCTGATTCCCCTTACGCTACAGTAACAGGAACAGTTGGCTCTTCCAGTTCTTCTGCAGGCAGTCTTTATACAGCAGGTATTAAAGTTGGGAATCTTGACCTTTCATTCATTGCAGCTGTTGCTGTTGACAATGGGAAACTTGTTTACACGGCAGACGATATTGACAGTAATGGAAACTTCAATCTCAAACTTAAGGAAGGTTTGAACTACGCGTTTATTTTATTTGATCTGAATAAAAAACCAAAACTTATTGTTAGAGACTCAAATGGGAATGCTATAAAAATTAATGGGGATGGTTATATTGATATTTCTCTTTCTGATACAGACAACGATGGAATACCTGATTCTGTGTCTGTGAATATTTCAGGTTCCTTAAATCTTGAAAAAGATCAAGCACTTGACGACAGCGATGGGGACAACTATCCAGACGGTATGGAAAATATTAATACTGGAGGGTCTGTAAATCCAGATTACGACGAGGATGGAGATGGAATATTTGACGGTATAGAAGATAAGGATAATGATGGATATATAGACGGTCACGAAGACTCAAACCATAATAGTATTCCTGATGTGTACGAGGACGATGACAATGACGGTCTTCCAAACTATCTTGACGACAGCGATGGAGATGGATACCCAGATCATATAGACGACGATGACAGCGACGGATACAGATATGAGATGAAAGGAACAGTTTCAAATATAGATATAAATAATGGAACATTTGTCTTTAGTTATAACGGAACCGATTATAATGTAACTGTTTCAGACACTACAGTTTGTGAAATAAATGATGTCTATTATAGGGGAAAAGAATGTTTAAATCATATTGCAGATGGTGTTTATATAGAGCTTAAAACAAGCAATAACATAACTGAAACTACAGATATAACAGCAGTTAAGTTTGAACTTGAAGATGATAAATATGATGATCACTCATCTGACGGCTACAGGTATGAAATATATGGGATAGCTAAGAATATTAATACTGCCGATGGTACATTCGTTTTTGATTGGAATGGAGTACAGATGGATGTATCTGTTGATTCTTCAACTGAGTGTGAGATAAACGATATCTACTATTACGGATCTGATTGTCTAAGCAATCTGGGAGAAAATATATGTATTGAGCTTAAAACGTCTGATGATGTTTACAACTATGACGGTACACCAATAAAAGCTATTGAGCTCGAAACATCTGACGACTGCGGGACTTCCTAACTGATTCTGGGGGGATGTTCCCCCCTTCATTAATTAAGGTTGAGGATAAGACGATGATGGAGGAGAGGAAGGCCACTATTCTTATTGTTGATGATGATCCTCAAAACAGGATGTTGCTGAGATTTTTCTGCAAAAAATGGGGATTTGATGTGGATGAATGTAAAAATGGAGCAGAAGCCGTAAAAAAAGCTAATGAAAAAGAGATAGACATAATATTGATGGATCTCATGATGCCCAAACTGGATGGTTTTTCTGCTTTAGAGGTTTTAAAAAATAATCTGAAAACAAAATACATACCTGTGATAATATTAACGGCAGCAGAGGATACAGAGTCAAGGATAAAAGGTATAGAGCTTGGTGCTGATGATTTTTTCACAAAACCGATTAATATACATGAACTTAAACTCAGATTAAAAAACAGTCTAAAAATAAAATACTACAATGATACATTGAAAAACTACAATCTATACCTTGAGAATGAGTTAAAGAAAAAGATATACGAGGTTAAGAAAGCGTATATAGACTCTCTTTACAGACTTGCGAAGATAGCGGAGTACAAGGATAGGGAAACAGGTGATCATCTGAAAAGGATAGGTTATTTTTCAAAAGAGGTTGCTTTTAGACTTGGATTAGGTTCGGAGTTCTCCGAGAATATATACCATGCTTCACAGATGCATGATATTGGAAAGGTCGGGATACCGGAAAATATACTTCAGAAGAACGGAAAACTCACAAGAGAAGAGTTTGAGATTATGAAAAAGCATACTATAATCGGTGCTGATATTCTTAAAGGGTCTCATATATCGGTCTTAAAGATGGCCGAAAAAATAGCAAAATATCATCACGAGAAATGGAATGGAGAAGGTTATCCCTTTAAGCTGAAAGGGGAGAGTATCCCTTTGTCAGCAAGGATAGTAGCTCTGGCTGATATATACGATGCTTTGAGATCTGAAAGAATATACAAACCCTCTTTGACACACAAACAGGCTACGGAGGTTATACTTAAGGGAGACAACAGAACAAGACCTGAACATTTTGATCCAGAGGTTTTGAATATCTTCAAAAAGTATCATTCCACATTTGAAGAAATATATGAAACTGTTAGAGCTGTATCATGAGAAATATGGTTGTAATTTGTATCTTACTTATTATAGGTTTTTCCTATGCTTCAGAAATAAATTACAGATTTGGTAGAGGATTATCTGTAGATAACAGATTCTATCTCGGAGGATACGCATCATTTCAGTATGAGCACAGAGAAAATGGTTACTTTGAATATAAGGTTGATGATATTGCTGTACTTGGATTTTACAGACATGGAAAATTCAAAATATTCGGAGAACTTGAAGCTAAAAACTGGTACGTAAAAAGAAAAGGAGAAAAGGATGAGTTTAATCTAAAGTTGCATACAGAAAGATTTTATCTTGAATACTCATTTAATGAATCTTTTAAGGCAAGAGTTGGAAGATTCATAACACCTCTTGGGATCTGGAATCAGGTTCATATTAATGCTTTGAAATGGACAACATCAGATCCTGTTACGGCAGAATGGTTTTATCCAAGATTTTCCACAGGCGTTGATATCTACGGTTTTCTCCCTTTTATAGACGACTCTACGGAGTACCATGTTTTTATCCAGAAGACGAAAAATATTGATGATGGATACAATAATGTAAAAACAGATGATTTTATAGGATTTCAATTTAAAAAGTTTTTCAGTATAAACAGATATTTAGGAATAAACGGTGGTAGATTTTATGACACTCAATTCAAGGAAACTTCAATATTTTTAGGGATATTCGGATATATGAATATAAAGAGGTTTTATCTTATGGGAGAAGGTTATATAGCACATGAAAATGAGGAACACCACGCAGATTACAGTGGAAGAGTAGATAAGGAATCGTACTACATACAAACAGTTTATAGAATTTTTTCCAGGAATTATTTAATAGTTAGAAATGAGTATTTTAAAGACAGATCAGATAAAGGATATCTTAATGTCTGGACTTTTGGTTGGAATTATAAACCTTTATTTAATATATCCTTAAAAGGAGAATACCAGTTTTTTGAAAATAGATCAAACAGATTTTTAGCATCATTTGCAGTGCTTTTTTAAGAATAGATGAAAAACAGCTTTCTGGGAGCGATCTTATCTATATGTTTAATTTTTTATACCTCTTTTTCTGGAGATATAGCTGTTGTCGTAAGCAAAAGTATGTCTGTAAATGCTGTGTCAAAAGAGGATCTAAAAAAAATATATCTTAAGATAAAAATCTTTTTAAAGGGTGAAAAGGTAATACCTGTAAACCTTCCACCAGATTCTTATCTGAGGAATATTTTTCAGGAAAAAATACTTGAGATGGATAGCGAACAGATTAATTTATACTGGAATGAGATGTACTTCCATGGTGTGGAACCTCCTTTAGTTCTTTCTTCAGAGGAAGCTGTTAAAAGATTTATAAAAAAGGTTAAAGGAGCTGTAGGTTATATTAGATTAGAAAATGTAGATTCTGAACTTAAAATAATTTACATAATCAGGGAAAGATGAAAAAGATACTTATAATTGACGACAATAAACAGAACAGACTTCTTATAAAGATGATTCTTCAGAAAAAAGGATACTGTATATTTGAGGCTGAAAGTGGTGAAAAAGGGCTTTCCCTTGCGTATGAAAAAAAACCGGATCTTATAATTCTTGACATTATGATGCCTGAGATTGACGGCTGGGAAGTTATGAAAAGATTGAAAAAGAATAATAAAACAAAAGATATACCTGTTGTTATATTCTCAGCACTTGATGATTTGGACTCTATAGATGCAGATGGTTTTATTCCTAAACCTGTTGATATTGAAAAACTTATACAGACTATATCGGAAGTGATAGGATGAGATTCAGAAGTATAAAATATAAAATTGTTTTATCTTTTCTTATAGCAACTCTTTTTCCTTTTACAGCCTCTATATTTTTTGTCTTTAAAAAGGGAGAAGAGCATCTGATAGACAATATAATCGATCAACAGTACAGCCAGATAACATTCTTGAAAAAAACTATTTTAAGGGATTTTCATAATCTGCATACCGAACTCTCATTCTGGTCTGAAAATCAGATTCTGAACGATATACTTGTTGATGATATAGACAAAAGAATTCAAAAGTTTCTTTTCAGCATAAAGGAAAATAGAAACATAAAAGGTATTTTGTTTGTTGCTAATAAAAAAGGATCAATTATATCTTCAACAAAAAAAACACTTATAGGTAAAAAAATTAGTCCTGAATATCTTGATAGATATTTCTCCGACCTGCATAAATTTCCTTTAACTGGGGAAAAAATAATAAAACTTTCAATTCCTGTTTACTCAATTTTTCAGGATAAGAAGATAGGTTACCTTGTTCTTCTACTATACCCTGAGTATTTCAGCCAGTACACATTTTCAGCAAAAAATAGCATCAACAGTATATACAACAGAAAGGACGAACTTTTTATAGGAGCTGAGATACCTGTTCCCAAAAATATAAAAGATGAGGGTTATTTTGAGTTTGGCAATTTCTTAACAGTTTACAAAAAGATAGATGAGACATATCTAAAAGACTGGTATATCCTTTTACAGTTAAATAAAAAAGCCATCTTCTCACCATTAAAATCTATGGAAATGATATTTACTGGAGTTGCATTATCTGGAATGGCTATAATCCTTATACTTTCAGGTATTGTTGCTTCAAGACTTGTAAAGCCAGTAAAGATTCTTACAGAAACAGCTGATTATATATCAAAAACAAAAGATTATTCAAAAAGAGTTGATATAAGATCACAGGACGAGATAGGTGTACTTGCGAAAGCTTTTAATAATATGCTGTCTGAAATCCAGTCCGCACTTGAAAAAATAAAACTTGAAAATATAGAGAGACTTAGACTATTTACCAAGCTTATAGAAATAATAAACAGAATAACCTCTGCAAACTCAGAATCAGAGGTTATAGATATAGTCACAAAGGAACTTGAGAGTTTTTTAAATATAGAAAGGGTGGAATTTGTTAAAGAAAAAAAAGATAAAGGTATCAATATTCCTGTCAGTACGGATTCAGTTAAGGGTTTTATACATTTTGATCTTAATAGGGAGATTAATGCAGAGGAGGAACAGTTTCTTAAATCAATAGGTAGAATGATTAATCTGTATATAGAAAGGCTTGAGCTTTTACACAAGGCTCAAGCAGCATCAAGAGCAAAATCAGCTTTTATATCCAATATGTCCCATGAACTAAGAACACCTCTGAACAGTATTATAGGTTTTGCTCAATATCTCCAGATGGCAGAGACAGATGAGGAAAATATAAAAGCAGCCAAAAGTATAGAGATTGCAGGAAGACACCTACTTGATATGATAAACGATATACTTGATTTTGCAAAAATAGAAGCTGGTGCTGTAAGGATAAATAAAAAATCCTTTACTGTTAAGGAGCTTATTGATGAAATAACAGCTATGGTTCAACCTTTAATTCAGGAAAAAGGTCTAAAGCTTATTCTTCCTAAAAATACTGATATTGTTATAAATACAGACTACAGACTTTTAAAGCAGATCTTATTAAACCTTCTCTCAAATGCTGTCAAATTTACAGAAAAGGGATATATAAAGATTGATCTCAGAACTGAAAATGGAAAGGTCTATTTTTCAGTAATAGATACAGGTATAGGCATATCTAAGGAAAATATAGATAAGCTTTTTAATGATTTTACACAGCTTGAAAGCCCTATACAGAAAAAATACAAGGGAACAGGGCTTGGTCTTGCTATTTCAAAGAGATATATTGAACTCTTAGGTGGAAATATATATGCTGAAAGTGAAGGAGAAGGAAAAGGGGCAAAGTTTGAGTTTTATCTGCCCCTCAATGTTTGAAATGTCTCATTCCTGTAAAAATCATAGCTATATTATGCTCATTTGCTGCCTGTATAACTTCCTTGTCTCTTATTGATCCCCCAGGCTGAATAACAGCTTTAATCCCATATTCAGCAGCCTGATCAATACTATCTCTAAATGGGAAGAATGCTTCAGAGGCAAGAACAGAGCCACTGAGATCAAGATTGAACTCTTTTGCTTTTTTAACAGCAGTTTCAAGACTGTCAACCCTTGACGTTTGACCCGGCCCTATGCCGACAGTCGCTTTATCCTTTGCTATAACTACGGAATTCGATTTAACATGTTTTACCACTTTCCATGCAAAAAGTAGGTCTTCAAATTCTTTATCTGTAGGTTTTCTTTCAGTTACAACTTTAAGCTCCTTATAAAGTTCGTTATCTCTGTCCTGTACTAAAATTCCTCCAGATATTCTTCTGTAATCAACACCATCCGGTGTTTTCTCGAAATTCCTTATCTTTACAATCCTGAGATTTTTCTTTTTATCCTTGAGATAATCAAACGCATCTTTTTCAAAATCAGGTGCTGCAACCACCTCAAGAAATATCTCTGTTAAGGCTTTTGCAGTATTAAGATCAACAGTTCTGTTAAAAGCTACAATACCGCCAAAAGCAGATTTTGGATCTTTAGACAGAGCTTTTCTGTATGCCTCTTCAGGCTTTTCGGCTGTTGCTACACCAGATGGATTGTTGTGTTTTACTATAACAGCAGCTGTTTCTTCAAACTCTTTTACAAGATTTACGGCTGCTTCAACATCAAGATAATTATTGTAAGACATTTCTTTTCCGTGAAGAATCTCACTTTCTGCGGTTGAAAGACCTCTATACTCAACAGGCGAGATATAAACAGCAGCTTCTTGATGAGGGTTTTCACCGTATCTAAGCAGATTCTTTCTTCTAAAAGGGACAGAAAGTTCATAGGGAAATTTCTCATTTATGCCAAACTTTTCATTAAGGACTGTAGATATAACGCTGTCATAAAAAGCTGTGTGTCTAAATGCTTTTAAAGCCAATCTTTTTCTTGTTTCCAGACTTGTTTCCCCGCTTTCTTTAAGTTCTGAGATAATAGAGTTGTAATCATCGGGATCAACAACAATAGTGACAAACTTATAATTTTTGGCTGATGCTCTTACCATAGCAGGACCGCCAATATCAATATTTTCTATAATCTGATCAATATCAGCCCCTTTTTTAACAGTCTCTTCAAAAGGATAAAGATTTATCGCAACAATATCTATAGGCTCTATTCCCTGCTCTTCAAGCTGTCTCATATACTCTGGGTTGTCTCTTACAGCCAGAAGACCTCCATGTATCTTAGGATGAAGTGTTTTTACCCTTCCTCCCATGATTTCTGGAAATCCTGTTATATCAGATACCTGTATAACATCTATTCCGCTCTCTTTAAGAACCTTTGCTGTACCTGAAGAGGAGATTATTTGATAACCAAGTCTTTCAAGTTCTTCTGCAAATTCTACGACACCTCTTTTGTCAGAAACAGAAATTAAAGCTCTTTTTTTCATTCCTTACCTCACAGTGATTATTCCTGAATAAAATTATACTACTTGTATTTTGATTCATAAAAAGATTAAGCCTTATGGTAAAATTCTCTAATACAGACTGTTTTGGAGTAAGGTATGCTTGGAATAGAGAAACTTCTTGAGAAGATACTTCAAAGACAAAAACTTTCTAAGGAAGAGAGGGATAAATTAGATATTGATATAAAAACAAAGTATGTACATGGACTTCTTTTTTACAACTCATATTTTGATTATCTATCTAAGGCTCTCTCAAGGGATACTGTATGTCTGATTGTTGGCGGCTGGATAAGGGACAGACTTTTAAATAGACCAATATCAAACAAAATTGATATAGATTTTATCGTTACAACAGATCCGTTTGATATTGTTAAAAATCTAAGAAAGATACTTGGTAAAGGAGATATATTCCATTTTGAAAAAGATAAAGATGTTGCAACTATAATCTTTTATGAAGGGGATTGTAGATATAGATTTGATTTTTCTTACCTTGATATATCTGATATTATGAACAACCCTGATCTTGATTTCTACGACAAAGAAAGGGAGATAATAAAAAAAATAGAGAAGGATCTTATGGGAAGAGATTTTACAATAAACGCTATGGCTGTTGTTTTTGACGATACAGTTGGGTTTGGTGCTTCTCAAACTGTACTTTTTGATCCTTCAGGTGGACTTGAGGATCTGCAATCTGGAATAGTAAGACCTGTATCTTATAATAATATTGAAAAAGATCCTGTAAGAATATTAAGAGGATATAGAATAGCTCAGGAGATAAACTTTGATTTGGACGAAAATTTTGAGAAGTGGGTAAAGAAAAACAAAAACATAATAAAAAATTCTCCTAAGGAAAGGGTAAGAGACGAGATACTGAAGATATTTGATGGAGTAAATGCATCTTCTACTATAAAAGAACTGGTAAAAAATGGTGTTTTTCAGGAGATTGTACCTCAGATAGAAATGATGATTAAAGTAAAAAAATCAGGGCAGTTTCATAAATACGACCTGATTGACCATTCCTTAAAAACTGTTGAGTATATGGAAGAGTTTCTAAAAAAAAAGAGATTTTAAAATCAACTATTGATAAAAGATTTCTTAATAAGCTCGGTAAAACAAAATTCTTAAGCGAGTTTTCAGATTTGACGCTTTTAAAACTATCAGCATTTTTTCATGATGTTGGAAAGATATATACTGAAAAGAAAAATAACAGATTTTTAGATCACGACAAAAAAGGAGCCGAGATCTTTAAATCCAGCATATCAGAAGCGTTATCATTGGGAAATAAAGCTACATTATTTGTATCAAAGTTGATAGAAAAACATCTTTCAGTTTTCAGACTTTTTTACCTTTTTGAAAGTAAGGATATTACAGATAAAGATATTAACTTTTTCTGGTATGAGAATAAAGATATAGCTGTCCATCTTTTTATACTTACTATCTCAGATGCTTATGGAACGTCCGAAGATGAATATTTTTTGGAGAAAATGAGGGAATTTATCATATATCTACAGAGTTACTACTTTAATGTTTATACCAGGCATATAATTGAAAAACCTCTTTTAACTGGAAAGGAGATTATGGATATTATTTCAATAAAACCCTCTCCTCAATTAGGTTATGTTAAAAATAAACTTATACGTGCTCAGATAGAGGGAAAGATAAAGACTAAACAGCAGGCTATAGAGTTTGTAAAAAATCTGAGATTTTAGCTAAATAATGATTCCACCGCCAAGAAGTACATCATTATCGTAAACAGCAAGAATCTGTCCAGTGGCAAATCTTTCCTCAGGTTTTTCAAAATATGCTGTTAACTTATTTCCATTTATTTCCAGATTTTTTATCTTTACGCTCTTTTGTCTGTATCTTCCCTGAACGTATAAATTATCTTTGTTCCATTTTTCTGGTGGGACAAGAAAGTTGAAATTTTCTGATCTTACGCTGTCTGTCAGTAGTTTATCCCGCTCACCTACAACAATTACGTTTTCGTCAGCATTCTTATCAACAACGTATAACGGCTCTTTCCATCTAACGCCGAGTCCTCTTCTCTGACCTATTGTGTAAAAAGGAAGCCCCTTGTGTTTTCCTAAGATTTTTCCTTTGATATGGACAATATCACCAGACTCAAACTCAATAAGTTTATTGTCAAAGAGATACTCTGCTGGTGTTTTGCCGGCTGTAAAACATATCTCAAAACTTTCCTTCTTTTCCGAAACAGGTATCTTATATTCCTCAGCTATTTTCCTGACTTCTTCTTTTTTCATTTCTGAAAGAGGAAATATAAGAAGATCTAAAACATCCCTTTCTAAAAGAGCCATAAAGTAAGACTGGTCTTTTTTAATATCTGATCCTCTTTTTATAACCCTTCCATAATTAGGGTGGTTTTCCAGTTTTATATAATGACCTGTTGCGAATTTTTCAGCACCTAAAACTTTATTCACAAATCTTGCAAGCCTTCCTGTTTTTACTTCCCTGTTGCAGATACAGCAGGGATTTGGTGTTTTCCCTTTTTTATAATCCTCAACAAAATACTTTATAACTTTTTCTTTAAATATATCTTCCCAGTCTATAACATAATGTTCGATACCAAGGTATGAGGCAACCTTTTTAGCATCTTTTATATCCTGTGGAGAGCAGCAAATCTGTATATCATTTGAGCAGACTATACCGCTTAATTTTAATGTAATACCTACTACGTCGTATCCTTTTTCTTTCAGGAGGAGTGCGGCAACAGAGGAGTCCACTCCTCCGCTCATACCAACAGCTACTTTCATTTATTTCATAAGCTCTCCAAGTTTGAATATTGGCAGGTAAAGGCCGATTAAAATAACCCCAACGATACCGCCTATAAATACCATAAGTAAAGGTTCTATAGTTGATAAAAGTCCTTCCACAGCTCTGTCAACTTCATCTTCAAAGAAATCAGCTATTGTATCAAGCATCTCATCCAGTCTACCTGTGTTTTCACCGACCCTTACCATCGCGATAAATATAGGCGGGAATAATTTTGGATCAAGAGATTGGAATATCTGTTTTCCTTTCTCTACCTCATCTTTTGTTTTATTAATAGATTTTTCTATAACTACATTTCCTGCAACTGTTGATGCTATCTCAAGAGCCCTTATTATTGGAACTCCCCCGCTTACAAGGGTAGAAAGCGTTCTTGAGAATTTTGCAACAGCACCTTTTCTGAATATTTCTCCTAATAGCGGAAGATTAAGAAAAACCCTATGCCAGAATTCTTTTCCCGCTTTTGTTTTGTAAAAATATCCGTTTAAAATGAACAGTCCAAAGATTCCAGCAAAAATAATAAGAATATTTGATTTTACAAAATTACTTGCATTAATAAGGAACTGTGTCAGGAATGGAAGTTCAGATCCCATTCCTTTATAAAGCTGGGCAAATGTAGGAACAATAAATGTTAGTATTCCTAAAACTATAACTGTTGCGATAACAACAACCATTGCTGGGTACCAGGAAGCACTGATAAGTTTTCTTTTTATAGCTGCTATTTTTTCATAATAAACAGTGGCTCTTTTTAGAATTACATCTAAATTTCCAGATTCTTCGGCGGCTGCCGTCAGGTTAACAAGAAACTCAGGAAATGCCTTTGGATGTTTTTCCATAGCTTTTGCTAAGGACATTCCCGCCATAACATCTTCTTTAACAGATTTTAATGCATCTGCAAGTGTTTTGTTTGGTATCTGTTCAGAAAGTATCTCTAATGCCTCTGCTATACCAACACCTGCCGATATCATTGCTCCAAGTTGTCTTGTAAATATAGCAAGATCTTTTTCTTTTACCTTTGGTTTGAAGATATCGATGCTGAATTCTTTTTTTGGAGCAAGTTCTATCCTTATTATCTGATATCCCTGTTTTGTAAGTTCCGTTTCGGCAGTGCCTACATCAGAAGCATATATCGTGTCTTTTTTTAAAACTCCGTATTTATCCCTTGCAGTATAAATAAATTTAGGCATACCTTCCCCCTGTTTATTTAAGTTTCAATAATCTTTCAAGCTCTTGTGGTTCTGGCGATATTTTCAGACCGTCTTCAGGAGTTATAAGACCTTCTCTTATAGCTCTCATAATAGACTGGTTCATCGTCTGCATACCTGTTCCAACCTGTCCAGACTGCATAAGTCCATAAATCTGGTGTATCTTATTCTCTCTAATAAGATTTCTTATACCAGTTGTTGGTATAAGGACTTCATGGATAAGAACCCTTCCTCCTCCTATTCTTGGAAGGAGTCTCTGGGATATGACTCCCTGAAGGACAAAACTTAATTCTGTTCTTATCTGGTCTTGTTCATGTTCTGGAAAAACATTAATTATACGATTTATTGTCTGTATGGCTGTGTTTGTATGAAGTGTAGCAAAGACAAGGTGTCCGGTTTCTGCTGCAGTTAATGCAGCTTTTATAGTCTCAAGATCCCTCATTTCACCGACAAGTATCACATCAGGATCTTCCCTGAGTGCATACTTTAATGCGATGGCAAATCCGCCAGTATCATTTCCAACTTCTCTCTGGGCAACAAGAGATTTCTTATGGGGAAAGAGATACTCAATAGGATCCTCAATTGTAATGATATGATACTGAAAGTTTGCATTTATATAGTCTATCATGGATGCAAGTGTTGTTGTTTTACCTGATCCTGTTGGACCTGTAACAAGAACGAGTCCCATACTTTTCCTGCACAGCTCTTTTACAGAGGGAATCAGTCCAAGTTCTTCCATAGGTTTTATCTCGTAAGGTATTCTTCTTAAAGCTGCGGCAACACTACCTCTTTGCCTGAAAACATTCACCCTGAATCTCCCTATACCTTTTATACCTATTGAAAAATCAACCTCGTTTTTGTCCTCAAATGTCCTTTTCTGTTTTTCATTCATTATTGAGTAAATTAGCTTCTGGGTATCTCTTGGATAAAGAACTGGATAATCAGAAAGATACGTTATTTTTCCATCAATTCTTAATGTAGGTGGGGCTCCAGCTGTGATATGGATATCTGTTGCATCCATCTCAAGTGATTTTCTTGCTATCTCATCAATTGTTAAAGAAAGTTCTCTTTCCATGATCTCCCTCTATGATTTATTTCATTAAAACTCTTTCAATCTCTGCTATATCCGTTATTCCTCTTTTTACTTTTAAAAGAGCATTTTTATATAGTGTTCTCATTCCTTTTTTAATTGCAAGTTCTCTGAGCTGTGCTGCATTTGCTCCAGAGAGAATAGCTTTTCTCATATCATCATCAACCTCAAGTATCTCATGAACGGCTGTTCTGCCTTTATAACCTGTTCTATTGCACTTTTCGCAGCCATTGGGATTGTGTATATAAAACTCTCCATTTTTTATCTCTTCATCTGAGAATCCAAGTCCCTTCCAGAACTCAGCTGGATATGATGCTGGTTTTCTACAGTGTTTACAAAGTTTTCTTATCAATCTCTGGGCGAGTATTAAATTTACGGCAGTTCCTACAAGAAAGTTTTCTACACCTATATCAATCAGCCTTGTTATCGACGATGGAGCATCGTTTGTATGAAGTGTAGAAAAGACAAGATGTCCCGTAAGGGCTGCTTTTATTGATATCTCGGCAGTCTCTCTATCTCTTATCTCACCTACCAGTATAATATCTGGATCCTGTCTTAAAAATGCCCTTAAAGCCTCGGCAAATGTAAGACCTATATGTTCTTTTATCTGTACCTGATTTATTCCCGGTATAGAAACTTCAACAGGATCTTCAGCTGTTGATATGTTAACGTCTTCAGTATTTCTTTCCATGAGAGCCGTATATAGTGTTGTTGTTTTACCTGATCCTGTTGGACCTGTAACAAGAACCATCCCCCATGGGTTGTATATAGCTCTTCTTATTTTCTCAAGATCGTCTTTTTCAAAACCCAGATCTTCAAGTTTAAGCCCGAGATAAGATTCTGCATCCTGAATCCTCATAACAACTTTTTCACCATATACTGTGGGAACTATTGACACCCTTAGATCTATAGGTTTTTTGTCTATTTTTACCCTGATTCTTCCGTCCTGAGGGAGTCTTTTTTCAGCGATATCAAGGTTGGCCATTATCTTATATCTTGCAACAAGAGCTTCCTTTACTGTAGAGGGCAGTTTTTGAATAGTTCTCAATATACCGTCAATTCTGTATCTAACTCTAAGTTCTTTTTCAAAGGGTTCTATATGTATATCAGATGCTCCCTGTCTAACAGCGTTTACTATAAACAGTCTTGAGGCTTTAACAATAGGGGCTTCTTCTGCACCGGCGATAACTTCGGCAACGTTAATATCTTCTTCTTTCTGTATCTCTTCTTCAACCTCAGCATCTAAACCAAAACTGCTTATAAGTTCTTCTGCTGATGTATCAGGTGCTATCTGGTTGAGGAGATTATTTATCTCAGAGAGTGTTGCAACGTAAACGTCTATATTTTTTATACCAAGAAATTTAAGATACTGAACTATCTCTTTATCAATTGGATTAAATGCTGCTATGGATAGGATTCCATCCTTATAAAAAAGGGGAACGAACTTTTTCTTCTTCATATAAGTGAATGATATTGTTTTAATAACATCGTTGTTCTTATCCAGGTAGTGTTCTTCTGGATTATACGCTTTCAGATTCAAGAATTTTACGAAAAAGTCTTTTATCTTTTCCTCATCTGTTATTTTTTTGTTTACGAGGTAATCAAGTATATCTGTAAAGTCCTTTCCGCTTAGCGCAGGATTGTCTCTAACTTCTTCTGCAGGAACGAGACCATTTTGAACCATAAGTCTTAAAAATGTCAGTTTTCTACGGCTTTTATAATCTACATTTTCCATTCTGTAACCTTTAGTTATCTTAATCTGAATTTATTATATAATAATAGGAAAAGTTATCTAAAAGTCTAATAATATTAATTTTCGGGAAAAAGGAGAAAAATTTGACTGAAAACGGTCTCAAAAATATTAAAAGAATCCTTATAGCAAATAGAGGCGAGATTGCGATAAGAGCTGTAAGAGCTATAAGAGAGCTGGGAGGAGAGTCTATAGCGATATACTCTGAAGCCGATATAGACTCGCTTCATAAAGATCTTGCAGATGTTTCTATATGTGTAGGGAAATCTCCTGCAAACCAGAGTTATCTAAATATACCCTCAATACTTTCTGCCATTGAGGTGTCTTATGCGGATGCTGTTTATCCTGGATATGGTTTTCTTGCTGAAAATCCACATTTTGCATCTATATGTGAAAAAAGCAACATAAAGTTTATAGGTCCACGTTCTGAAACAATTAGGCTTACGGGAGATAAAGCAGCGGCAAGGAAAGCTGCCGAAGAAGCTAAAGTTCCAATAATTCCAGGAAGTCCACCTATTGAAAACTTAAAAGATGCATTAGAAACAGCGTCAAATATAGGTTATCCAGTTCTTATAAAGGCTGCTGCCGGTGGTGGTGGAAGAGGTATGAGAGTCGTTCACAATGAGCAAGAACTTACAAGACTGCTTCCTGTTGCTCAGAGGGAAGCTGAGGCTAATTTTGGTGATCCAAGGGTATATATAGAAAAGTTTATAAAAAATCCAAAGCATATAGAGATACAGATACTTGCTGATGATTACGGCAATGTTATTTATCTTGGAGAAAGGGAATGTTCTATACAAAGAAGGCACCAGAAGCTAATTGAAGAATCACCTTCCCCCTTTATAACTGATAAAATTAGAAAAGATATGGGAGAAGCAGCTGTCAGATTTGCTAAACATGTTGGGTTCACAGGGGCGGGTACCGTTGAGTTTATTGTTGATGAGGAGATGAATTTTTACTTTATTGAGATGAACGGTAGAATACAGGTTGAACATCCTGTTACAGAGATGGTTACGGGAATTGATATAGTCAGCTGGCAGATAAAAATAGCTGATGGGCAAAAACTTACATTAAAGCAGAAGGATATAGAGCAGAAAGGTCATGCTATAGAGTTTAGAATAAATGCAGAGGATCCGAATACATTCACACCAAATCCAGGAAGAATTGAAAAACTATACCTGCCGGGAGGATTTGGAGTAAGGATAGACACACACATATATCAGGGATATACAATACCGCCATATTACGATTCACTCATAGCGAAAGTGGTAGTTCACGGAAACAACAGGGAAGAGGCTGTAATAAGAGCAAAGAGAGCTTTAAGTGAGCTGATAGTGGAAGGTGTTAAAACAACAAAAGATTTTCATCTCAAGATACTTGATGATCCTGATTTTCTCTCAGGAAAATACACTACACAACTTGTTGATAAGAAATATTTAGGTATAACAGAATGATAAAAGTTCTAACTGTTGGTCCCTTGGAGGAAAATACAGTTATTCTTATTGACGGTTCAGGCGAGAAAGCTGTTGTAGTAGATCCAGGTGCTGAAGGGGAAAAAATTTTAAGGGATATTATGTCGTATGAAGTTGTCGCTATTCTTGCGACTCACGGACATCTTGACCATATTGGACAGGTTGGTTTTTTAAAAGAAAAGCTTGATATTCCATTTTATATGAACAGTAAAGACAGATTTCTTATCTCAAATGATATTTTTCCAGGTTTTTCCCAGATGATAGGAGCATATCCATGTCCTGAACCTGATTTTGATCTAAAAGAGGAGATGGTTATAGATTTTGGAGACAGCAGTCTCATAGTTATTGAGACTCCAGGACATACTCCGGGAAGTGTATGTTTTTACAACGAAAGAGAAGGATATCTTATATCCGGAGATACATTATTCAGAGGATCTGTAGGTAGAACAGATCTTCCAGGCGGCAGTTATGATGCGCTTATGAATTCTTTGAAAAAGATAGTAAAACTTCCAGAAGAAACAGCTGTAATATGTGGTCATGGACCAGAAACAACCATCGGTGAGGAAAAAAGATCAAATCCCTATATTACAGGGAGGTTCAGGATAGATTTATGGTAAGAATTGGAGCCCATGTTTCCTCATCAAAATCACTTGACCTTGTTTTTGATAGAGGGAAAGAAGTAGGAGCAGATACAATTCAGTTTTTCTTAAGTTCTCCAAGATCATGGCACTGGAAAGAAAGATCTGATGAAGAAAAAGAGCTTTTTTTTAGAAAAAGGGTAGAAACAGATATCAGGCCTGTTGTTGCTCATTCCTCTTACCTTTTTAACCTTGCCTCATCTGATCCAGATTTAAGAAAAAGATCTATAGAAGGAGTTATAAGAGAGCTAAAACTATGTGAAGAACTAAAGATAGATTTCTATGTTATACATGCAGGTAAGTCAAAGGGTCTAAAAGAAGAAGCTGCTCTTAACAATATAATAGACAGTGTGAATCATATATTCTCGGATATCAGTTTGAAGCATACATATTTTCTGTATGAGACTCTTTCAGGACAGAAAGGGGAGATAGGAAAAACTACTGATGAACTTGCAAAACTTATAGATCCTTTTAAGGATCTAAATATAGGTATATGTGTTGATACATGCCATATCTATTCTGCGGGCTATAGGATTAATGATAAAAACGGATTTAAAAATTATAAAAACGAGCTGTCTGAGAAAATAGGTATCGAAAGAGTAAAGGTTATCCACTGTAATGATTCAAAAACTCCTTTTAACTCAAAAAAAGACAGACATGAGCATATAGGCGAGGGATCTATAGGACTAAGAGGATTTGAATTTTTTTTAAATGATGAATATTTTAGAAAGTTACCTTTTATAATTGAAACACCTAAAGCAGGAAGATGGGATTTTATAAATATGGAAAGATTGAGAAATCTTGTAAAAACTGCGCCCGTAGCTCAGTAGGATAGAGCACCGATTTCCGGGGTCGGGGGTCGCAGGTTCAAATCCTGCCGGGCGCGTAAAGAAATTAGGATAGAATATTTATTTAAAAATAAACAGCGTAGGTGTAAGTATGAGGATACTGAGCAGAGAGATCTTAAAAGAGATTGAGGAAAGGCTGTCAAAGTACATGGACAGTGAGGTTGAGTTTATACTTAAGATAGGAAATTACATACTTGAAAGTGGAGGGAAAAGGTTAAGACCAGTTCTTGTTCTCACATTTTCAAAACTTCTAAAGGGTGAGAATGAAGAGAGAGATTATCCTATAGCTGTTGCTATGGAGTATCTTCACACAGCCTCTCTTCTTCATGATGACGTTGTAGATGGAGCTGAAAAAAGGAGAGGAAAAGATTCTGCGAACAGGGTTTTTGGCAACGATACGACAGTTCTAACAGGAGATTATATGTATGCAAATGCTCTTTACCTCTTTTCTGTCTATGGAGATATGGACATGATCAGAAATGTGTCTGATGCTGTTAAAAAAATGTCAGAAGGACAGCTTCTTGAACTTAAAAAGATAGGTGATATTGATATTTCTGAGAAGGATTACTTTAAAATACTTGAAGGTAAAACAGCTGTTTTATTTGGAAGCTGTTGTTATGTGGGAACAGCTCTCGGTGGAGGGACAAAAAATCAGAAGGAGAGCGCTTACAACTATGGTCTGAGCATTGGTATAGCGTTTCAGCTTATAGACGACTTATTGGATTATGCGGCAGATGAGAAGAAGCTTGGGAAACCCGTCTGTAATGATCTTAGAGAAGGAAAGATAACATACCCGTTACTTTCAGTACTTACTGATCTTTCTGAAGAGGAAAAGAATTTCGTAAAGAATGTTATAAGAGATCTAAATCCTGATAAAGAACATATTGAAAGGGTGAAAAATATGGTAAAAGAAAGGGGAGGATTTGAAAATACTATAAAAAAAGCGGAAGAATATGTTAATACAGCTGTAAAGGAACTTGAAAACTTTCCAGATAGTGAATATCTTAAAGAGTTGAAAGAGCTTGCAAAATATATCGTTGAGAGGGAGTTTTAATGAGAAGAACTATACTTAAATCAAAGATTCATAGGATAACAATAACTGGAGCTGATCTTCATTATGAAGGCAGTCTTACTTTGGATGAAGCTATAATGGAGGCTGCAAATCTTGTTCCTTTTGAGAAGATAGAGGTTTACAACGTTAATAACGGAGCAAGATTTTCAACTTACGTAATACCGGGACAGAGATACGGCGGGGAATGTATATTAAACGGTGCTGCAGCAAGACTTGGTCATGCAGGAGATATAATAATAATAGTTTCATGGGCAGATCTTGATGAAGAGGAACTTAAAAGTTTTAAGGTAAATCTTGTGTATATGGATGAAGACAACAGTATAAAAGAACATAAAGTTACGACAGTATTTTCCGAAGAAGTTAAAGAGATAGCAGAGAGAAATAAAAATCTTGTAAGGGATTAATCATGGAAAAAAAAGGCTGGGTAGTATTTGTTTTTTTTATAATCCCAGCCTTTCTTATATCATGTTCTTCAAAAAAGGTAGAAACTGAAGCCTACCTCTTAAAAAAAAACGGCAAGCCTGTAATAATCTTAAAACAGGGTAAAAAAAAGAAGGTTATACCTGTTTCTTCACTCCATATAAATGATAAAGATTTTCCTGAACTTGATAAGGAAGATGAGGCTATTCTTTATGAAGAGTCGTTAAAAACAGGTATAAAAATACCAGACAGAAAAGAGATAAGGAAATTTTTATACTTTTACAGTAAAAAAAATAAAAAATTCACTCAGGAAGCCTTGAATAGAGCATCTTACTATCTTCCTATGATAAGAAAGGTTTTCAAAAAATACGGACTTCCTGAGGAACTTGCGTATCTTCCTATAATAGAAAGCGGTTTTAATCCATATGCTACATCACGATCAGGAGCGGCAGGTCTATGGCAGTTTATGAAAATAACAGGAAAAAGATTCGGTCTGAAAATTAACAGGAAAATAGATGAGAGGAGAGACCCGTACAGATCAACAGTTGCTGCAGCAAAGTATCTAAAATACCTTTATAATTACTTTGGAAGGTGGGATCTCGCCCTTGCTGCATACAACTGCGGAGAAGGATGTATCCAGAGAAACTTAAGCTGGAACTCTAAGGATTTCTGGGATATAAAACACAAACTACCAAACCAGACTAAAGAATATGTTCCTAAATTTTTCGCTGCTGTTTTAATAGCGAAAAAACCTGAAAAATTCGGTATAAAAGTTTATAAGAAAGAAGAATATATTGTAAAAACGAAGAAAGCAAAAACTACATTTAGTCTCAAGAAATTTAGTAAGATTTACGGGATAGATTATTATCTTTTAAAAAGATATAATGCTCATCTTGTAAGAGGAATCGCATATAAAGGCTTCAGTATAAACATACCTGTAAGAAAGGATACTGTTGTTGCTGTAGAAAAAAAGCCCGAAATCAAAAAGGTTTCCTACAAAAGAAAGTACATAATACATATAGTTAAAAAAGGAGAGACATTATATAGAATATCAAAAAAGTATGAGATTCCTGTTGAACTGATAAAGAAAGTGAATAAAATAAAAGGTGATGGTATAAAGGCAGGTCAGGTTTTAAAAATTCCTGTCAAAGAGGTAACGTTAAGGTAGATGATAGAGAGAAGAAAAACAAGGGAAATAAAAGTTGGCAGTGTGAAAATAGGTGGAGACAACCCTATAGTTGTTCAGTCTATGACAGATACAAAAACCCATAATATAGAGGAAACACTTTCTCAGATCAAAAGGGTTGCAGATGCTGGATGTGAAATTATAAGGGTTGCTGTTCCTACTGAGAAAGACGCTGAAGCACTGAAGGAGATAGTTAAAAGATCGCCGATCCCTGTTATTGCTGACATTCATTTTTCACCAAGGATAGCTTTCTTATCCCTTGAGAGTGGAATACATGGAATAAGACTTAATCCAGGAAATATAAATGATGAAGGCAAAATAAGGGAAATACTTCAGGAGTGTAAGAAAAAGGATATAACTGTCAGATTAGGTATAAACTCAGGATCACTTGAGATGGATATTCTTGAGAAATATGGATTTCCTTCAGGGGAAGCTCTTGCTGAAAGTGCGCTCAACTGGTCTGAATTTTTTGAGAAGGTTGGTTTTAAAAACTTTAAGGTCTCAATAAAGGGTTCAGATGTTATACAGAATATTGAAGCTAATAGAATATTTGCAGAGAAAACAGACATTCCACTTCATATAGGAATTACAGAGGCGGGACCCTTAGGAAAAGGATCTGTTAAATCTGCTGTGGGAATTGGAGTTCTACTGTATATGGGAATAGGTGATACTGTAAGAGTATCCCTTACGGCAGATCCTGAAGAGGAAGTAAAAGTAGCCTATCAGATTCTTCAGTCTCTTGGTTTAAGAAGAAGAGGTATTGAAATAGTATCCTGTCCGACATGTGGGAGAATAGAAGTTAATCTTCCTGAGGTGGTTAAAAAAGTTGAAGAAAAGCTTGATGGTAAAAATCTTCCTATAAAAGTAGCCATTATGGGATGTGTAGTTAACGCTATAGGTGAAGCAAGAGAGGCTGATGTTGGTCTTGCTTGTGGAAATAGATCCGCGATACTTTTTAAGAAAGGAGAACCTATAAAAAGGGTTTCCGAATCAGAAATGATAGACCATCTCATAAAAGAGATAGAAAACTTAGAGAATTAGATGGAAAAAGATAAAATCCTTTCATATACTGCAGGAATGCTTGAATCTTCTGGAAATATAGGTTTTAGAAAAGACAAAAGAACAGAAAACTCTGTTTATCCTGTCGTTACGCTAAGATCGTTCAGCAGTGAAAATCTAAAAAGAATAAAGGAGATATTTGGAGGGTCTATAATAAAAAAGGGTAAAAGATGGGAACTGGTTCTTTCCCATAGAAAAGCCGAAAAACTGCTCAAAGAGATATATAATTTTCTTATATTCAGAAAAAATGAAGCTGATATAGTGTTTGAGATATATTCAGATAGGTTTACCAAAAAATACGAGTCGGAAAGAAAAAAGGAAATTGTAAAAAAAATGTTAAAAATGAGATCTTTCAGACAGAAAAATCTAAAAAATGGAAAAAGTTCAGTTTTTGTTTGGCTTGAAGATTAATAAGACTTTGTGGAGGAATGACTAAAAGTGGAAAAGCTTATTGAAAAAGCCGAGATTCTTATGGAGGCTCTTCCATTTATCACAAAGTTTAGAGGGAAGACTTTTGTAATAAAGTACGGTGGAAATGCAATGGCTAAGGCTGATCTGAGAACTGCCTTTGCACAGGATATACTGATGCTTAAGTATATTGGGATAAATCCTGTTATAGTTCATGGAGGAGGTCCGCAGATAGGACAGATGCTCAAAAGAATGGGACTTGAAAGTAAATTTGTGGGAGGGCTTAGAGTTACAGACAGGGAGACTATGGAAGTTGTAGAAATGGTACTTGGAGGTCTCGTAAATAAAAGCATTGTTATGCTTATAAATAGATACGCAGGAGGTCACATAAGAGCCGTAGGCCTTACAGGTAAAGACGGCGGACTTATAAGAGCTAAAAAGCTTGATGCTCATGAATACTTCAGACAGATGGGTGATTTCAGACCGACAGAACTCCTTGATCTCGGACATGTAGGTGAGGTTGAGTTTATAGATACTCAAGTTCTTAAACATCTTGAAGAGGACAATTACATTCCTGTTATAGCGCCTGTTGGTTTTGATATAGATGGAAATGCTTACAATATAAATGCGGATTTTGTGGCTTCTGCTGTGGCGGGAGCTTTGAAAGCTGAAAAGGTGATATTTTTAACCGATATTGAGGGTCTTAAAGATGAAAACGGCAGTACAGTCTCTTCCATAAATGTTAATAGGATAAATGAGATGATTGAAGAGGGAATTATAAAAGGAGGTATGATACCAAAAGTTAAGGCTTGTATTCAGGCATTGTCACAGGGAGTAAAAAAGGCACATATACTTGACGGTAGAATCCCCCATTGTGTTTTACTTGAAATTTTTACGTCTGAAGGAATAGGAACAGAAATTATTTCATAATTCTACAGAGGGGAGATCTCTTTAACAGATACAAATTTTCCTTTGGTTTTTATAAATTCTATCAATTTTCTGTAAGTATAATTAGAGCTAAGGGTTTTGCTGTCTCCTATTATAATAACCTTTCTTTTTGCTCTTGTGAGTGCGACATTGAGTCTTCTAAGATCATCAAGAAATCCTATCTCTTCTTCGGGATTTGATCTAACAAGAGATATAACGATAACCTCTTTTTCTCGCCCCTGAAAACCATCAACAGTTTTAACCTCAACATTGGGCAGTATTTTTTTAAGATACTCTTCATGATCTTTATACGGTGTTATAACTCCTATATCTTCAGATCTAACGCCTAACTTTTTAAGCTGATCTACTATACTTCTTACAGCTTTTGCTTCCTCAGGATTATACTTTGATCTACTGCCTTTTTTCTGTTTTTCTAAAAATCTTCCTTCAGTATCAATAAAGACTACAGGTGTATCGTCTGATACGGGAGTTGAACCTACTTTTTTTGTTATGTCTGAAAGTTTTCTATCTTTTACACTTTCATCAGATATAAGCTGGCCTTTATAAAACTCCTCTGAAGGAAACTCTTTTATTATGTCATTCATACGATACTGAACTTTAAGCATGTATGCATTTTCTGGGTATATCCTGATAAAACGTTCGAACATCGTAAAAGATAGACCTTTAGCCTCGGGATTTAAAACTGTAGGAGGAAGTTGTTTATGATCTCCCGCCATAACTACTTTAAGACCCTTTACTATAGGTATAAGACATGAGGGTTCTGTTGATTGAGAAGCTTCATCTATAAATATAACGTCAAAAACGTAATCAGATAAAAACTCAGACCCTGCTGTGGAGTTTGTTGCACATATTACTTGTGAACTGTTTAGGATCTCTTCTATTATTTTATCTTCAATTTTTCTTTTTCTTTCTGATAGCTTTTTAATTTCTTTTTGCAGTCTAATCCATTCAGCCATACTCTTTAATGTTTCTACTTTGTGACCTCTTATCTTTTTTCCAGATCTTGCATATCTTAGAATATCGCTGTAAGAAAGTCCTCTTCTCCTTTGAGCTGTTGGTTTTTTATAACTCTCCTGTAATGTTTTTAAATTTTTTATATTTCTTTCTATACTTCTCACTTCCGTATATTCAGGATGTTTTTCTGCAAGTGCATCAAGGGAGACATCAAGAAGTTCCTTCTTTAATCTTGCAGGATGCCCTATCCTGACGACTTTTATACCTCTTTTTACAAGACCTTCTACTATATTATCAACTGCTGTATTGCTGTCAGCTGTCGCAAGAACTCTGTCTCCTTTTTCTATATGTTGTATAATTATCTCCAGGAGTGTCGTGGTTTTTCCTGTTCCGGGAGGACCATGTATCAAGAAAAGTTTATCACTGCATACAGCCTTTCTGACAGCTTCCTTTTGAAAATCGTTTAAGTCTTTATTAAAAAAATTAATTTCTGATTTGCAAACGGTATATCCACTCTCTCCTAAGATCGTATCTTCAGGGAAAAATGAGTAACCTTTTTCAAAAATACTTAATGTTCCTGACATTCTTTTAAAAGTTATATCATTTACAAAAAGATCTATTCTCCATTTTTTTCCTTTTGGGAGAAGCTGAGAAAAAACCACTGTTATAAAGTTTTTTCCTTTCTCAAATACTGTTCCTTCAATACCATCTTTGAGAGGATTTTTTCTGCTTACAAGAACAACATCTCCAACATTTATCTGGTGTTCAGGCATGTTTTCTTTAAAAAATCTGTAAACCTGAAACTCGCCTATAATCTCACCTATGTATTTTCCATGAAGTCCCAATACGGCTCTGCCTTTTTTCTGTCTTTCCTTTCCTGATAGTGATAGTATTTCATTAAGATGAAACTCTTTCTCTGCATCTCTTTCTAATTCTACAAGCCTATCCCAGTATGAAACATACTCTTTTTTATCCTTAAACTGTAACCTCAATCTTTCTCCTTATCTGTTTTTCTTTGCAAGGAGCCAGTAAACTATGCCGAGAGACAATACTATAGCTCCATAACTTAAAAGTTCAAGTGCCTTTTCTGCAGAAAGGGAGACAATAAGTATTTTTCTTATTACGGCAGCAAGAGCTACGCCTATAAAAGCTCCTATGGCAAATCCACCTCCTTTCAGATGTTTTATTTCTTCCTGCATAAGTTCACTTACAGCCCATAGTATAAGCAGTGTACCGAGTGTCATAAGTATTCCCTTTTCTATAGGAACTAATCCCATAACAAGCTGGTATATGTCGTATATAAAAAGTCCAAGAACAAAAAATGAGACAAGTATAAGAGCACCAACTAATGTGAAGTCAAGCATGTCAGAGAATTTCTTGGATACAACAAAAAGAGTTTTTTCTATTTTTGTCATAACCTGATATCTACTTAATTCTTCTTCCCTATATGCAGCAGTAAGTATGTCAAGATTTATATCAAGAAGTTTTCCTATGGATACTACAAGCTGATTTCTTTCTTCTGAAAGGCCAAACTCTTTATTTATCTTTTCGATAAAAAATCTCCTTATAAAATTAAAGCTTGCATTAACATAATGTGTTGGAAGTCCTATATCAACATGCTTCTCCCCAATTCTGTATAGCCTCAAAAAATAAGCATAATCGTACTTTCCAGAAAGAAGATCAGCATACCATTCTCTAAGTTTGTCCTGATGTCTTTTTACTGTTGCATCATCTTTAAGAAATTTCTTTGTTTCGGGAAATCTGAATATAAATTGGTAAAACCTTTCTATAAATTCTTCTTTGTACTTTTCCATTACAGGTTTTAGATAGTTTATATTCTTTATATCCCTTTCTGTGAAGTCAAAATCTTTAAGTACCTGTTCAAATCTTTCCATAAAACTCCCCTTTTAATGTTTTTTATCATTTTTTTCTGTTTAAACAGAGATTAATTTATAACAAAAAATGCGAGGATACAATGAATCTAAAAGATTTAAAAAGAACTGAAGAAAAAGAAGTATGTTATAAATGTGGAGTGTTGGATTTTCTTTACGAGGATCCAAACATAGAAGATCTATTTTTCTGTGAAAAATGCTGGCAGGAGAGAATAAAAACAGAAGAGATAGAAAAATGGGGATTTGAAGAAGAAATCCCCTATGAATAATTTCATCTTTTTTTCTTTCTTCTTTCCATTCTATTTTTATACTTTATAACCTTTTTTTTCTTTTTCTTTTTTGTTTCTTGTGTTTCTGTTGATGCTGTTGCCTCTTTCAAAAGCCTTTCTGCTTCTTTTTCCTTTTTTCTCTGCTCTTCCTGAATTTCTTCTTCGGAAGCTATCTGCACTTTATAAAGATACTCAAGGGTATTTTGTTTTGTTCTGAAAAGCATATCTTCAAAAAGGTTGAAAGCCTCTTTTTTGTACTCAACAAGTGGATCTCTCTGGGCGTAACCTCTCAGATATACAGATTCTCTCAGTCTGTCTAACATATGAAGATGTTCCTTCCATAAAGAATCAAGAACCTGAAGGGTTATATATCTTTCAAACTCTCTCATTACGGAAGAACCTGCAAGATCTTCCTTATTTTTATAGTACTGCTCTAACTGTTCAAATATGTGATCCTCAAGCTCTTTTCTGTCCCATTCTCTATCTTCAGGTATATTTATCTCGATACCAAGCCATTCCTTGAATGATTTTTCAAGCTCTTTCAGTTCCCACTTTTCCTGATATTCCTCAGCAGGAGCATATTTATCTATGTAGTAAAGAGATACATCATAAAGCCATTGTTTCAGCTCGTCCTGAAGATTTACTCCTTCAAGGATATCTCTTCTAAGTGAGTATATAACCTGTCTCTGTTTGTTCATAACATCGTCAAACTCAAGAAGTCTTTTCCTGATCTGGAAGTTCTGACCTTCAACCCTTTTTTGTGCGTTTTCAATGGCTTTTGAGACCATTGTACTTTCTATAGGTTCTCCATCAGGTATCTTTAATCTATCCATCAGAGCTTTAAGCTTATCTCCACCGAAAAGTCTAAGGAGGTCGTCTTCTAAAGATAGATAAAATCTTGAGCTTCCCGGATCTCCCTGTCTGCCTGCCCTTCCTCTAAGCTGGTTGTCAATTCTTCTACTTTCGTGTCTTTCTGTCCCTATTACTGCAAGTCCGCCAAGATCTATAACTTTTTTCTTTTCTTCAGCTGTTATTTTTTGAGCTTCTTTTAAAGCTTCTTTGTACTGTTCTTCGGTAGCCTTTTCAGGTGTTAATCCTTTTTTCTTAAGAATCTCTTTTGCAAGAAATTCTGGATTTCCCCCAAGTAAGATATCTGTTCCCCTTCCTGCCATATTTGTTGCTATTGTTACAGATCCTATTCTTCCAGCCTGAGCTATTATCTCAGCTTCCTTCTCATGATGTTTTGCGTTTAAAACATGATGCTTGATTCCTTTCTTTTTTAAAAGGGCTGATAGATGTTCTGATGTCTCAATTGATGCTGTACCTACAAGAATGGGTCTTCCCAGTTTGTGAAGTTCTTCTATTTCTTTTATAGCTGCTTCATATTTCTCCCTTTTTGTTTTATAAACAAGATCAGGATAATCTTTTCTAATTACAGGTTTATTTGTAGGTATTACAAGAACATCTAAACCGTAAATCTCTTTGAACTCTTCTGCTTCTGTTTCGGCTGTTCCTGTCATACCAGCTAACTTTTCATACATTCTAAAATAGTTCTGGAATGTTATTGATGCTAATGTCTGATTTTCTGCCTCTATTTTCACGCCTTCTTTAGCTTCAACAGCCTGATGTAGTCCGTCAGACCATCTTCTTCCAGGCATGAGTCTGCCTGTAAATTCGTCAACGATTATTACTTCTCCATCTTTAACAACGTAATCAACGTCTCTGTGAAAGAGTGTGTTCGCCCTTAGCGATTGGGTGATAGCATGAAGGATATCTATATTTCTTGGATCGTATAGGTTTTCAAGATTAAAATATTTTTCTGCTTTTTCAACACCTTTCTCCGTTAAGACAGCTGTTTTATTCTTTTCATCTATCTGAAAATCTTCATCTTTGACAAGTGTTTTTACAAAAGCGTCAGCTGTATAGTAAATACTTACATCTTCTCCTGAGGGACCAGATATTATTAACGGCGTTCTGGCTTCATCTATAAGTATAGAATCAACTTCGTCAACAATCGCATAATGATGACCTTTTACCTGAACTATCTGTTCCTTAGAGAAAACCATATTATCCCTTAAATAATCAAAACCAAACTCGTTGTTTGTTCCATAAGTTATATCAGCCTCGTAAGCCTTCCTTCTCTCAACTTCTACAGCTTCTGTAAAAAAGTTTTTTCTGGCTTCTATATTAAAAAGCTCTGGTGGCAAAAGTTCTCCTTCATACCCTTTAGGCCAGACTCTCATATCATTTTCCACAGCTTCGTTAAACTTATTTTCATCGACCCATTTGACAGCAAAAGACTGGTGATTTGTATTTATGACGCCAACATCAAGACCCAAAAATTTATATATGGAACCCATCCAGACAGCATCTCTTTTTGCAAGATAGTCGTTAACGGTAACAAGATGCACGCCTTTACCTGTCAGAGCGTTAAGATAAATTGATATTGAGGCAACGAGAGTTTTTCCTTCACCTGTTTTCATTTCGGCAACAGTTCCTTTATGAAGTGCCATAGCACCAATTAACTGAACGTCAAAAGGTCTAAGACCGAGAGTTCTCTTTGCTGCTTCTTTAACGAGGGCAAACGCTTCCGGAAGTATCTCAACCATTTCCCCCTGTGTTATAGCATCTCTCAGACTTTCATCAGTTCTGACCTTGTTAATAAGCTGGAGGCTTCTTTCCCTGATTTCCTTATTTGAAAGGTTATCAAACTCTCTTTCAAGCTGGTTTATTTTATCAACAAAAGGTTTTAACTTTTTTATCTCCCTTTCATTTTTTGTTCCAAAGATCTTTTTAACGAAAAAGCCTATCATCTGGTTTTTTTACCTCCAGAAATTTGAAATATAGGAAATTATAACATTATTAATAAGATATGATTTTTTTATATTTATTCTAATTCGTGCCTTTATTTTTTTTTAAAAAAAGTTCATAAAAGATAAAACCTGCTATGCCTAAAGATATTGATGTGTCGGCTATATTAAACGCCGGCCAGTGGTAATCTTTTATATATATATCTATAAAATCTCTCACAGATCCAATAAAAATTCTGTCGTAAAGATTGCCGATAGCCCCTCCTGCTATAAGCGAGAGGGAGTAAAACTCCCAGTTTGAAAGCTGAGACCTTTTTACAAATGCATAAACCATTGTGAGGATAGCTGCTATAGTGGAAGCAACAATAAGTATCATGATTCTTACAGATTCAGGAGCTTCTGCGAGAATTCCAAAGGCGGCTCCTCTATTCCATACAAGGGTTAGATCAAAAAAACCGGGAATTATAGTAATACTGCTGTGAAAGAGATACTTAACAGCCAGATGTTTTGTGATCAGATCAAGGGCTATTATTGTTATGACAACAGCTAAAAATCTGTAGTATCTACTCATACCTATTCGGGTATATTTTTATTTTCTTCTTCTTCCTGAAACGTATCTGGAATTATATGATAATAACTGATATCTTCATTTCTACTTGAGAAGGATTTTATTGTTTCCTCATTCTGGCTGCATTCAATACACAGTCTTACCCAGGGAATAGCTTGAAGTCTTTTTTCGCCTATTGGAGAACCACACTCTTCACATACGCCGTAGGTTCCGCTTTCTATCTTTTTTAAAGCTATGTCTATAAGGAAAAGCGTTTCTCTCTCTGCCTGAGAAAGTTTATAAAGCGTTTCTCTACTGAGTTCAGAAGCAACGATATCAGCAGCGTCATCTACTCCTGTTTTCTCGTTTAGATCTTCACTATTGTTGTTTGAGAGGGACTCAATAATTTCTGCTCTTTTCTTTAAAAGCTCTTCCCTGATTTTCTGTAAATTCATGATAAAATCCTCCCGAAAAATAAATGAGCATACTAAATATAATTTTTTTTTATATTTGTCAAGATGTTTGATCAATATTTCTCATTTTCTACTCTTTTGTTTTTAAAAATGTTAATATATTAATTTCAGTAAACAACTTTTAAGGGGTTGATATGTTAGCACAGAACATTATAAAGTACTGGAAGTTTCTTCTTGCTTTAGGGATAATATTAGCTGTTGGAGGACTTTTTATACCAAATCAGATAATTGGAAAGATTGTTGAGTTTACAGGTTTTGCTATTCTTGCAGTTACAGCTTATGTTCTTGGTTATAAGATGGCTACTGATGAAGCTGAAAAATATATAAGATCCGAGATGGAAAAACTCGCGAAAAGAGATATAAGGTATAAACTCGCAAGTGAGAAAATGATAAAACATCTTAAAGGTAAGATTTAGATGTCTCAGCTCAGCAGAAATAACAAAACTGTAAAAGTTTGTCAGCTTAAAAAGTACCTTGAAACGTATCCAAACAGAACTGTTGCGGAAATTTATCTTGAAGTTTTAGAGAATTTTGATGATGAAGAACTTGTTCCTGACCTGATTTTAGACAATCTACTTCTTTCTCCTGAAGATTTTGAAGAGGATGCCTGATAGGAATGGAAGTTCTCAAGGATAATCATTTCAGAAAGACTTTATTTGCTGGAATGGTGGGTAATGTTCTTGAATGGTATGATTTTGTTGTTTATGGATTTTTGGCTGCCGTTCTTGGAAAGCTTTTCTTTCCATCTGGAGATCCAACAGTTGAGCTTTTAAAATCCTTTGCAGTATTTGCTGTTGGTTTTTTTGCAAGGCCTGTTGGTGCTCTGCTTTTTGGGTACATTGGAGATAGATATGGAAGGAAAAGATCTCTTATGTTTTCAATACTACTTATGGCTGGATCAACGACGGCGATAGGTCTTCTTCCAACATACGCACAGATAGGAATCTTAGCACCAGTGCTTCTGGTAATTCTAAAAATTATGCAGGGTTTATCTGTAGGTGGTGAGTACACAACCTCAGTATCCTTTGTTGTTGAACACGCACCAAAAAACAGAAGAGGTTTTTTTGGTAGTGTAGCCATACTTGGAGCTGTTGTCGGAATTCTTCTTGGATCTGCTTCGGGAGCTGTGATAACTAAATTACTTCCAGAAGATGACCTTTATAGTTGGGGCTGGAGAATACTTTTCTTTACTGGAATACTTTTAGGCTTTATAGGTTATTACATTAGAAGGAATATTGAAGAAACGCCAAAATTCAGAGAACTTGAAGAGAAAAAGGCGGTAGATAAACATCCTGTTAGAGATCTTTTTAAAGAGGCTAAACTTAAATTTTTTAAAACGTTTGCACTCAGCACATTTCAGGCGGTTGGTTTTTACACAATATTTGTTTATATAGCAAATCATCTGGCTGTTTTTGTCAAATTTCCAAAGGCTACAGCTTTAACGATAAATACTATAAGTATGATAATACTTGCAGTTTTAATTCCTCTATCTGGAATAATTTCAGATAAAATAGGAAGAAAACCTTTAATTCTTTTTTCAACAGGAATGACTGTTTTACTTTCTTATCCTTTATTTGTATTTCTTTCAAAGGGCACTTTTGAATCGGCTTTGATTTCTCAGATTATTTTTGCTTTTATAACCTCCGGATTTATGGCTATACTCCCTACTACCCTTGTTGAGATATTTCCAACAAAAATTAGAAACACAGGGTATTCTCTTGGGTATAACCTTCCATTTGCTATATTTGGAGGAACAGCTCCTTTAATATCAACCTACCTTATAAAAGCTACCGGTAATATAAACTCTCCTGCTTTTTACTTAATAGGAGCAGCTTTACTTGCGTTTGTTGTTGGTATAACACTTAAAGAAACAGCCAGAGAGCCTCTCCAGTAATGAATACAAGAGTTTTTATAGCGGAACTTGTTCAGGATTTTCCTTTGTGGGTTGTTCTTTTTATGAGTGTTTATCCAGAGTACCAGAATGAGAGTATATTTTTTATGTCTCTTGTACTGGGGATGACAGCGACATTCTACATACTGTACCAGATGAAAAAAGGTGAATACAGTTATGAGACTTTGTTTGATAAACCTTCTGAGGCTTTTCCTTTTTTAATCTACTCATTTTTCCTTCTTATACTTCTTATAATACTTACATTTCAGGACAGACTTTATATGGGCGGTGTAGTCTGGACTTATGTTATTTTGGGATCTTTAGGTGAGATCTTTTTTATGAGGAGAGATAAAACAGAGAAAAAATAAGCTTGATTAATATCTAATTGATTATTAGATTAAATCCAAGAAAAAAATTTCAAAGGAAGGTGAATATGGAAGTATATGCAGGCCTTGCTGGAATTCCTGTTGTTAAATCCTCTATAAGCTATATAGATGGAGAAAAGGGTGTTTTAGAGTATCGCGGGATTCCTATAGAAGAGCTTGCTGAGAACTCAAACTTTTTAGAGACATCGTATCTACTTGTATTTGGAGAGCTTCCTTCTAAGGAAAAGTATGAAAAGTTTGTTTCTGATGTGAAAGAAAACCTGTTTTTAGATAGGTCTATAATCCAGTTTATGAAAGACATTCCTCCAGAAACACATCCTATGAAAGTTCTTCAATCAATCGTCCCGATACTTTCGGCTTTTGACGATAATAAAGAAGTTCTTGAAGAGAGTCATCATTATTCTTCCCTTGTAAATCTTCTTGGTAAAGTCCCAACTATACTTGCCGTATGGAAAAGGATAAGGGAGGGTAAGGATATTATATTGCCTGATCCGGCGCTTGATTATGGAGAAAATTTTCTTTATATGTTGAGAGGGATAAAGCCTGAAAGAGAAGAAGGAGAAATATTTGATAAATGTCTTATTCTTCATGCAGAACATACTATAAATGCTTCGACCTTCACAGCAATAGTCGTTGTTTCTACCCTTGCTGACTTTTATTCTGCCGTATCTTCAGCCGTCGGTTCTTTATCTGGAAGACTTCACGGTGGAGCTAATGAAAGAGTCTATTACATGTTGAATGAGCTTAAACATATTGGGGATATAGAGGGTTATGTTGATGAGAAACTAAGTAAGAAAGAGAGAATAATGGGTTTTGGACATAGGGTTTACAAAACTTATGATCCTCGTGCAAAGATTATAAAAAAACTTTTGGATAAAATTTTAAAGAGTAAAGGAAATTCTGATCTTGTTAGGATAGCTAACGAGCTTGAAAATGTTGTTCTCCAGAGATTAAAACATAAAAAGATATACCCGAATATAGACTTTTATTCAGGCATACTTTACAGTGTTTTGGGGATACCTGTTGAGTTTTATACACCTGTTTTTGCAATGGCAAGAATTTCTGGGTGGATAGCACACTGTAAAGAATATATAAAAGAAAACAAGCTTTTTAGACCAACACAGATTTACGACGGTGGACATAATATCAGATATCTTCCTTTAGAAAAAAGACATTAATCTTGATAGGAGTTTTCAAATGGAAGAGATTATAAAAAACAGCGCCTGGCTTTTATGGCTGATAGGAATCTTGCTGTTGGGAATAGGATTTACAGTGCTTGTTAAATACCTAATAAAATGATCTAAATGCGGATTAAAATATGCTTATTAGATGTTTATTGTTCAAGTTAAATACAGGATGATATTTTTTGTCTCTATTGAACCTGATATTATAAATTATTCCGTCCCAGAAATGCCCTACAGCCATTCCAAGGAGAAAAGCTATGGGAACGGGAGAACTTAAGAAAATATGGTATCTTTTTATCTTTTCTTTATTTTTCAGTATATTTAATGTTGAATATATCTCTGATACATACCTTATCCAGAGGTCTTTATTTTTTTTGTCAAGATCTACTGGAAGAGGAATATCTCCCTGATGCTCTTTTGATTCTATTTTCAGGATAGGATAATTTCTTTTTTCATGCGTAAGATAATTTTTCACATCAAAACAAATATTATGACTTGCAAGCCAGATAACAACGGCTGTGTCTTCTTTACTGCTGATTTTATTTTTTAAGAATGTAATTTTTATTAGATTTAATTCCTTTTCTATCTCTTTCCTTATATATTTTATCTTTCTTAGTTTTTTGTGATCTGATAGATCCGCAACCGGTATATATTCATCCGATTGGTAGTGGTAAACTACAACAGGTTTTTTGGCTCCAAGTTTTATTCCAAGACCCATTGCGAGAGATGAAGGAACTGCCAGACCCAAATGTAAAATCCTTTTCTTATACTGAAATTTTGAATAAATGTTTTTTAGCTTTTTTTCAAATAAGATTACCTGCTCTGTCCATGGATTTAGAATTTCCAATTCTTTAAAATTTACGGTAGGCAGAGGTTCTTTATATCCAATGATAAGATCCTGTCTGGATAAACCAAAGATATTTTCTAACTTTTCCAGTGAGAAGAAAGGTTTTCTTTTTTTTATAAGTTTCTCTATCTTTTTGATTGCAAGATTTGTCTCATCTTTAGGTTTATCTATCATAAATATAAAGGGAATATCTAAACTTTCGTCTCCAATATAATAAATAAGTTCTTCAATAGTATTTATATGGTCAGGTGTTATCAGCTTAATATTTTGTTTTTCCGAAATTTTTTCTTTTTCCCGCAGATATTCAACAGGAAGTATTTCCCCTTCTTCGTTTAGAATTCCTGTAAATGCAAAATTCTTTAAGCTTTCTTCTGGAAGCGTTAATCCTGCAAAAACAGATAACATATAGGATTTTCCATAAAAATCTTTGTCAAAAATTACAAAGAAGTTTTTTATGGGGAAGTTTTTGTTTTTTAAAATTGATCTTATAGTGTTTAATTCTTCCTGTATATCGCTTTTTTGCTTAAAGCTGTTCCTATCTATAGAATTGTCTAAAGGTGTTATATAAGCTGTCGCAATCTCTCCTTTACTGCCGAGAACTATTGGAAACTTAGCTTTTATTGGTACAGATTTAAATATTTTTTTTACCGTTGTCTGGGGAAGTTCTAAAGCCTTTGATATTTTTTCTAAATCAAAAAGATCCTTTCTCTTCTTGATCTGCTGATAAACAATAAATTTTATCTCATTGGATATATTCTGGTCTGTTAATAGACTGTAGAGGTCTTCTTTTTCAGATGGTTTTACACTATTTTTTAAGTAGGATTTTAATTTATCGGGGCTTTTTTTAAACTGCGTTATAGACATTACTTTTATACCTCTATAGAGATATTTTCCCCTATGTATGCAAGATTTACCTGTTTAACGCTTTCTGGGATTTCTATCTCTAATTCATCTGGAAGACTATCGGTAATATACTCCTGATCAAAAACCCTTAAAACGGCTTTTTTCCCGATAATGTTTTTGTTTGGTACAAGTATGATAAGGTTTTCTTCTTTTTCTAAAAATAAGGTAAAGTTTTCTCCACCATAGCTTTCTTGCTCTTCGCCCGCCACCAGAGGCTGTTGAGACAATTTCTCTGGCGGAAGCTGAATAAGGGTTTCATCATCATCTTCCATAATTAGGAATACTCTCATTGAAAGCTCTTTAACAGCTCTTGCTTCTTCTCTGTGGAATTTGTTCTGATAGAAGGCATAATTGCCTTCTGGTACTGTCAGACCTCTTTTATGTTTTGGAAGTTCTTTTATTTTTCCTTCTATAAAATCAAAAAGAATTTTTTTATCTTCATCGGACAGGTGTCCGATGAGTTTGCTCCTTTTTATTTCTTCTTCCGTTAGATAGAAAACGTTCCATGTCTCTATTATGAATCTCTCTCCTGCGACCTCTGTCAAGAGGTCGTTCTGATTCCCTAACTGATACCATTCTGAGGTCTTCAAGAGTTTATAATATTTTCCTTCTTCTCCTATCAGAAGACAATAAATAGGTTTTTTTTGATAGGA
>CAZFKX010000023.1:0-131316 GCA_964519345.1 uncultured Aquificales bacterium | reverse complement strand
CTTTCATAAAATGATCGTAAATGTCCCTATACGAATAATGTAGGAGATCTCCATTTATTTTTGAGGTTTTACCATTAATGACAAGATACTCATGTACATTTCCCCCTTCCCATCTTGGATTTGAAGATCTTTTTACAAGTCTAAGCTTCCAGTCAGGCTGAAAGGCATACTTTAAAACTTTTCCAAGATATACAGTTTTTCTATTTATAAAGTATCCATCTGCTGATGGATTTTGAACAGCATCAATAATAGATTTTTTCAGATCTTGGGAAACTACTTCATCGCAATCAAGAAATAAGATCCAGTCCTGTGAACATTTTTCCAGTGCCGAGTTTTTTTGATCTTTATAACCTTTCCATTCCTCAATAAAAACTTTAGCTCCAAATTTTTCTGCTATTTCTGTGGTTTTATCTGTAGAGCCTGAGTCAATCACAACTATTTCAGAAGCTATATCATGTATAGAACTAAGAACAGCCCCAATACGATCTTCTTCGTTATAAGAGATCAATGCAACTGTTAGCGGTAATTTTTCCATATAATCTGTTTTAGTGTTTTATTAAAACTTATCTATTATAACACTTAAAATAGATTTTTTTAAACTATCCCCCTATACTTGTCATTATCCTTCTACAGTCTGAAAAAGCATAGCCCGATCTGATTATTTTTTGGTTTGATAACTCTTTTTCTATCAAAACTTTTTTGATAAATCTGTCTAAATCTTTTTCAGTTCCATATCTTATAACAGTTTTAGCGTCTAATTCCTCATCTGTTCTGAGACAGAGTTTGATATGACCCTCTGCTGTCAGTCTCAATTTTGAACAACCGTCGCAAAATGGATTTGAGATAGGAGTTATAAATCCAATTTTTGTTCCCAGTTTTGGGACTTTATAAACCCTTGCGGCACCACTTCCAATTGATATTGCAGGTATAAGTTTTCCATATTTTTCTTCTATTCTGCTTTTTATTCTTACTAAAGGCTGAACTTTGTCTTCTGACCAGTTAATCTGCTCCCCACCTATAGGCATCATCTCAATAAATCTAACTTCTACTCCGTATTCTTTACCAAACTCCACAAAATCCAGAGCTTCATCTTCATTAAGTCCTTTCACAATAACAGCATTTACTTTTATAGGATCGTATCCAAGTTTTTTAGATACCTTGATACCTTCAAGGACATCTTCAAGTCTTCCTTTTGTTATCTGGAAAAAAAGATCAGGTTTTAGGCTATCTATAGATATATTTAGTCTATCAAGTCCTGCTTTTCTAAGTTTTTCGGCATGTTTTGAGAGAGTTACGGCATTTGTTGTAAGAGATACATCAGTTATCTGAGGGATACTTTTTAACATTTTTACAAGCTCTTCTAACTGAGGTCTTACGAGAGGTTCGCCTCCTGTTATCCTGACTTTTTTTAATCCGTATTTTGTCATAACCTTAACAAGTTTCGCTATTTCCTCATATCTCAGGATCTCGTCATGGGGAACGAACTCTGAGTTGTCAGGACGGCAGTAGAAGCATTTTAAATTGCATTTATCTGTAACGGAAACTCTTAGATATGAGATCTCCATTTTTCCCTCCAAATATTAGCATTTTCTAATAAGCATTAATAATTCTTATTCATAAGGTTATATCATTTTTGTCTATATGACAAGTATGAAATATCGGTATTAAAGATATTTATTGATTTTTGTTAAAGCATTGATTTCAGTCAAGACTTGAATTTTTTTACCAGAAGGTTATAAATCTTGTTTTTAGGATATCCTGTTTCTTCAGAAATTACTCTTGATATCTCCTTTATCTTGATACCTTTATCTAAGAGTTCTTCAGCTTTTTTAAGTATTAATTCTTTTTTAAATTCTTCCTTTTTAACAGGACGACAAATAATCACGAACTCTCCCTTAATAATATCTCTGTTTTTCTCTAAATAGCTGTAAACGTCTTTAATATTTCCTCTAATAAGTTTTTCATGTATTTTTGTTAACTCTTTTGCAACCACAACATAACTGTCAGGTATGATGTCTTTGATTATTTTTAATGTTTTTAAAATTCTTACAGGGCTTTCATATACTATAAAGGTAAAACCTATATCTTTGAGATTTTTTATCTCTTCTATCTTCTTATTTTCTTTGTGAGGCAAAAAGCCCACAAATATAAATTTATCTGAGGGAAGTCCTGAAGCTGATAAAGCAACAGCTCCTGCAAATGGTCCCGGTACCGGAACTATATTAATTCCATTTTCCCATGCTTTTTTTACAACCCTGTAACCTGGATCAGATATACATGGTGTTCCAGCATCCGAAACAAGTGCAATATCTTGACCTTTATTTAAAGCAGTTATGATTTTTTCTGCAGCTTTTTCCTCAATATGTTCATGGTATGGAATAAGTTTCTTTCCTTTAATTCCGTAATGGCTTAAAAGTTTTCCTGTTACCCTTGTATCTTCACAGGCTATAATATCCACGTTTTTTAGTATATCAACAGCTCTAAAAGTTATATCCTTTAAGTTTCCTATTGGTGTTGCAACAATATAAAGGGTTCCCATTACTGTAGTATTCCATCTTTTATGTATCTATACCCTTTAAAAAGTCCTTCTTTGTATATAGATACTTTTCCATCAGGAAGATCAAGCTTCTCTTTTTCAGTTATCTTTTTATGTATAAATTTTAGCTTTTTTTCCCCAAAGCTGTTTATATGTATTTCTCCCATATCTTTTTTAAATCCTTTGTCTAAAAGTATAACCTTCAGTTTTTTAAACTCTACAGGTGTTGAATTTTTTATGTTTATATAGCCTGTCAGGTACAGTCCGTTATTTTCTTCATAAAGAATATACTCGGCATTCCAGTTTAAACCTTCAACAGGATATCTGATCCTGAATATCTGACTTTGAGCAATATCTGATCTGACCTTAAGTGTTATCTGGGGAGAAAAAAGCTCACTCCATTTTAATGGTGATTTAATCCTTGAGGGAAATTTTGGTAAAGTTGTTATTATAAATCCTTTCCTTGTATTTATCTTTATAAAATCTTTATTTATATCAAGAACAGTTCCCTTTATCACCCTTCCTTCACCCTCAATAGACACAAATTTTCCTTTGAGATTTTCTTTCCAGTTTTTACTTACATTTTCAAGGAAATATCCTTCTACTTCTATTCCCTCTGCTTCAACAAAGATGCTCTCAGTTACCGCTATTGGTTTTAAAAAGATAGGGCCTATTACGTTATCTCCATCGGCGACCATAAACTCTTCTTCCTGTATATATGTGGAATATCCTGATCTGCTTAAAAAAAGTGTATCTCCAAATGATAGACTAAAATTGATAAGGAAGATAAACAGAAGAAGCTTTTTAAACATATTTCCTCCAGACAGATTATTTTAAGTTTAATTATATCATTCAAGAAACTGAACAGATTAATGTTTTATAATATTCTTTGATGTTGAAAATATTATTTGGAGGAAGATCTTGGTAAAAGAGTACGACTTTAAACGTATTGAGGAAGAACTTCTTAAAGAATGGGAAGAAAATAAGATTTTCAAGACTGAAGAAAAACCGGATAAAGATAAATTCTACGTACTTGAGATGTTCCCATATCCATCAGGAAGAATACATATGGGACATGTAAGAAATTATGCTATAGGTGATGTTGTTAATAGATACTTGAGAATGAAAGGTAAAAATACGCTTCATCCTATGGGATGGGACGCATTTGGAATGCCTGCTGAAAATGCGGCTATAAAAAGCGGTGTCCATCCTGCAAAATGGACGTATGAAAATATAGAATATATGAAAAAGGAACTCAAAAGGCTTGGATTTTCTTATGACTGGAACAGGGAAGTGACAACATGTTCTCCAGAATATTACAGGTGGAATCAGTGGATATTTCTAAAGATGTATGAAAAGGGGATAGCTTATAGAAAATCTGCGGTTGTTAATTGGTGTCCTCATGATATGACTGTTTTAGCAAATGAGCAGGTTATAGAAGGAAGATGCTGGAGATGTGATACAGCTGTAGTTCAAAAAGAGATACCATCCTGGTTTTTAAGAATAACAGATTATGCACAGCTGCTTCTTGATGATCTTGAAGAACTTAAAGGGAAATGGCCGGAAGCTGTATTAATTATGCAGAAAAACTGGATAGGAAAATCTATAGGAGCTACAATAAAGTTTCCCATACAAAACTCAACACAGGTTATAGAAGTTTTCACAACAAGACCTGATACAATTTTTGGTGTAACATTCATGGCTGTTGCACCTGAACATCCATTGGTTTTGGAGCTTGCAAAAGGAACAGAACAAGAGGAAGAGGTGAAGGCCTTCGTTCAAAAATATATTAGTATGTCTGTAAAGGATAGAAGTATTATTGAAGAAAAAGAGGGGGTTTTTACAGGTAGATACGCATTAAATCCACTTACAAATGAAAAGATTCCTATATGGGTAGCAAATTATATACTATGGGGATATGGGACCGGTGCTATTATGGCAGTTCCTGCACATGATGAGAGAGATCACGAGTTTGCAAAAAAATACAAAATTCCGATAAAACCTGTTATTAAACCTTACAAAGGGGAATGGGATTACAGTGAGAAAGCTTTTGTGGAAGAGGGCGTTTTAATTAACTCTGACGGCTTTAACGGTATTTCATCAGAAGAGGCAAAGGAAAAAATTACTCAAGAGCTCGAAAAAAAAGGTGTAGGTGAAAAAACTATAAATTTCAGACTCAGGGACTGGAATATCTCGCGACAGAGATACTGGGGAACGCCAATACCCATTATATACTGTCAAGACTGTGGGACTGTTCCTGTTCCAGAAGAGGATCTACCTGTTATGCTTCCAGAAAATGTTGAGTTTACAGGGATGGGAAACCCTCTTGAAAAGGTTGAAGAGTTTGTTAATACAACCTGTCCAAAATGCGGGAAGTCGGCAAGAAGGGAAACCGATACTATGGATACATTCATAGACAGCTCATGGTACTTTCTCAGGTACTGTGATCCATGTAATGAAAAAATGCCATTTGACAAAGAAAAAGCAGATTACTGGATGCCTGTAGATCTTTATATTGGTGGAATTGAGCATGCCGTTTTACATCTTCTATACTCAAGGTTTTTTACAAAATTTTTAAGGGAGATAGGACTTATTGAAGTAAAAGAACCTTTCAAACAGCTCTTAACGCAAGGTATGGTGCTAAAAAAATGGATTAAGATAGAGAAACTTCTTGAATTGTTAAATGTTGATGAGAATATAAGTATTGAAGAGTTTAAAGATAGAATAACAGCCATCGGAAAAAGATAAAAAGTTGTTGCAAACCGTTTCATGCCTTTACCAAACAGGTATAAAATCTGCACTTACATTTTTTAATTTTTAATTCTGGGATTTAGTTTAGAATTTTTATTAATTAATAATATATTACTAATTGAGACTTTAAAAATTAATGAAATTGTATTATATTTTAAATTAATGGGAGGGAGAAAGATGAGACTTAAAGTGTTAATAAAATCTGATATGGTACCTATACTTTACAGACACAGGGTTGTATCATTAATAAAAAATGCTATAAAACTTGGATCTAATGGTAATCAAAAATTTTTTGAAGATAAAAGAGTTGTAAGGCCTTACTGTTTTAATCTTGCTCTTCCAACAAAAAAGACCCAGAGGATTGGAAAAATACAGATAGATGAAAATTTCACTGTAGAGGATATAGTTTTTTATACAAATAAAAAACCGATAGTACTTTATGTAGGTTCCTTAGATAAGGATCTTATTAATGCCGTATATCGCGGGCTTAAGAAATTGAAAAGATTTAATTTTAGTTCAAACTGTAATATGATCATCCAGAATAGAAGACTTATATGGTTAATAGAAAGAATGATATTTATAAATGAAAAACCTATAGAAAAAGAAACCGTTATATTCAAAACAAACTCACCTATTCTTATCGAGAATGATGATAACAGACCTGTACTATTTTCTGATGATACCTTTAATCATTACCTAAACAGGATAATGGATAGAATTCTTTCATCTCCCTATTTAAAAGGTAGAGGTTTAGATCGTCCTTTAAGGTTTGAACCTGTTGATATGAAAAAGCAGGTTGTAAAACATACGTTAAAAGATTTCAGAGAAAATACGGGTAAACCTGTTATGTACCTTACTGGAAGTACAGGAATATTTAAACTATCAGGTAGTAAACAAGATCTTGAGATCATATATAAAACAGGCATTGGAATCAGAACATGTCAGGGATTTGGTATGATAGAACTTAAGGAACAGCTTTAAAAATTCCGTTAAAATTCTGTTAATTTCTCCGATTGATTTAAACGAAAAAATTTTATAGATTGTATATTCCCTTCCAAAAAATTTTAGAGGTAATAGAATGTCCAAGGATTTTGTTCATCTTCATCTACACACACATTACTCATTACTTGATGGTGCGATAAAAATTCCTGAACTTGCCCAAAAAGCAGTAGAGTATGGATATAAAGCTGTAGGTATGACGGATCATGGGAATATATTTGGAGCAGTCCAGTTCTATCAAGAAATGAAAAAGGTTGGAATAAAACCTATTATAGGAATGGAAGCATACTTTACATCAAACAGATTTGAAAAAAAAGGCGAAGGTTCAGATGATATCCTTTCAGATAAAAACTACCATCTTATACTTCATGCAAAAGATAAAACAGGATTTAAAAATCTTATGAAGCTTTCTTCTTTAGCATATACAGAAGGATTCTACTATAAACCGAGAATAGATTGGGATCTTTTAGAAAGATACCATGAAGGGCTTATATGTCAGACGGCATGTCTTAAAGGTTTCGTACCACATCTTCTCTCCCAGGGAAAGTTTGATGAAGCTTACAAACAGGCAAAAAGATTGAAGGATATATTTGGGGAAGACCTTTACTTTGAGATTCAGATAAATGGTCTTCCGGAACAAGAAGAAGCAAACAAAGGAATACTAAAGCTTGCTAAAAAGTTAGGTGTTAAAGTTGTTGCAACGAATGATTCGCACTACCTGAATCCTGAAGATCAGAAAGCTCATGATGTTATTAAAGCTCTTCAGATGAAGCTTACATTAAAACAGCTTAAGGAGAAAGGAAGAGCTTTTAAGGTAGGAGGACTTCATTTCACCAGACCTGAGGAGATGTATGAAAAGTTTAAAGGTTATGAGGAGGCATTAAAAAATACTGTAGAAATAGCAGAAAAATGTAATGTTGAGATAGAAACTTCAGAAACAAGAGGATATCTATTTCCGAAATATAAGATTCCTGGACTTGATAGAGAAGCAACAGATCAGGAAAAAGCTGATTACTTTGAAAAACTTGCATGGGAAGGTCTTGAAAAAAGGCTTTCAGAAAAGGGGAATCTTTCAAAGAAACAGATAGAAGAATACAGAGAGAGACTCAGATATGAGATTGATGTTATAAAGCAGATGGGATTCCCCGAATACTTTCTTATAGTTCAAGATTTTATTAATTATGCAAAAAAGAATGCTATTCCTGTAGGTCCAGGCAGGGGTAGTGCGGCGGGTTCTTTAGTGGCATATACGCTGGGCATAACAGATGTTGATCCTCTCCAACATGGCCTAATTTTTGAGAGATTTTTGAACCCTGACAGGATATCAATGCCAGATATCGACGTTGATTTCTGTATGGAAAACAGATCTAAGATAATTGAGTATGTGAAGGAAAAGTATGGAGAGGAATCTGTAGCCCAGATTATTACTTACAATTTTATGAAATCAAAAATGGTTATTAGAGATGTTGCAAGAGTTCTTGGTTTTTCATATTCAGAAGCTGATAAAATTGCCAAGATGATACTACCAGGACCGGTTCAGGGTTCTACATTGACAATAGAGGAAAATCTCGAGGTCAGTCCTGAGTTTAGAAAGCTTTATGAAACAGATGAAAGAGTTAGAGAGCTTATAGACCTTGCTAAAAAACTGGAAGGAATGGCAAGACATACAGGGATACATGCTGCAGGCGTTGTTATAGCTTCTGGACCTTTAGATGAGTATGTTCCTGTGTATCTTGATAAAGATGGAACCAAAGCTACCCAGTTTGACATGGTTACATTAGAGATGCTTGGTCTGGTAAAAATGGATTTCTTGGGACTTAAAACACTTACCGAACTTGATTATATGAAAAGGCTCATAAAGGATAGACATAAGGTTGATATTGATTTTTTAAAACTTCCGATAGATGACAGAAATGTTTATAAACTCCTTCAATCAGGCAAAACAACTGGAGTATTCCAGCTTGAAAGTAAAGGTATGCAGGATCTTTTAACCAGGCTTAAGCCAGACAAGTTTGATGAAATAATAGCTATTCTGGCTTTATTCAGGCCTGGTCCGTTAATGTCAGGAATGGTAGATGATTTTATAGATAGGAAGCATGGAAGAAAACCTGTAGAGTATCCATTTGAAGAAGCAAAGGAAGTGTTAGAAGAGACTTATGGAATTGTTGTTTATCAAGAGCAGGTCATGTTCCTTGCCAACATTCTTTCAGGTTTTACGATGGCAGAAGCTGATACCCTCAGAAAAGCTATAGGTAAGAAAAAAGCAGACGTTATGGCTAAAATGAAAGACAGATTTATAAATGGAGCTGTTGAAAGAGGTTTTGACAAGCAGAAAATTACAAAACTTTGGGAAGATATTGAGAAATTTGCATCCTACTCTTTTAATAAATCACACTCCACAGCTTATGCTTATCTTACATACTGGACAGCTTATATAAAAACATACTATCCTGAAGAGTTTTTTGCTGTAAAGCTTTCGACGGAAGGTAATGATGATAAATTCTTAAACCTCCTTATTGATATGGAGAGTTTTGGTATAAAACTCTTACCCCCTGATATAAACAGAAGTAGATCAAATTTCAGCATAGAGGAAAAAGGTAAGATTAGATTTGGGCTTTCCCGGATAAAAAATGTTGGTGAACAGTCTGCAAAAATTATTGTTGAAGAAAGGGAAAGAAAGGGGGATTATACAGATATATTTGATATAGCAGAAAGGCTTGACTCTAAAGCTTTAAACAAAAGAGTTCTTGAAGCACTTATTAAAGCAGGTGCTTTTGATTTTACCGGAGTAGATAGGGGGATTATGCTTGCAACGGTTGATAAAGCTTTATCAGCAGGTCAAAGGGCAAGGGAAAAGAAAGCTTCAGGCCAAAGCTTGCTGTTTGGGGCTATGCCACAGGTTGATAATGGCAACGGTTTCGTGTACGAGAACAGAGAACCGATTTCAGAAAAGGAGAAACTTAATTACGAGAAAGAAGTTCTTGGCTTTTATATATCAGGTCATCCATTAAATGCTTATAAAAAGGAACTTCAAGGTTACGTAGTTAAAATAAACTCATTACCTGAGAAAAAAACAGGAGATCGGGTTAGAATAGCTGGCGTTATATCTGATATTAAGAAGAAAAAAACCAGATCAGGATCTACAATGGCCGTACTTACAGTCCAGGATGAAACAGGAATTTTAGATGTAAGGGTGTTTACCGAAAAGATGGAAGACACTTCTTTTTTAGAAGAGGACAGGATAGTAATAATAGAAGGAAATCTTGAAATAAGTGAAGAACAGGAGAAGATATCCATGAATGCTTTATCAGTTGAGCCTATAGAGAGTGTGAATAAACAGGTAAGATCTGTAAAATTTAGACTTCCCAAAGAAAAGGCATTAAATGGAGTTGCCCTTAAAATAAAAAATCTGTGTGAAAAATTCAAAGGAGATAAGGAGGTTATAATCGAGATATTTGAAGAAGGTAAGTTTTACTGTGAAATAGCAGTCCATTCAGACTTTTATGTAGATATAAATGACAGTTTTAAGCAGGAGGTATCAAAGATATTATCACCTGATGAGTATTTTTTTGAGTAAGATCTATCTCCCATTATGAATAAGGTTCAAAAACTCATTTCTTGTTTTTTCATCATCCATAAAGACACCTGTTAGTTTACTTGTTACTGTGTAGGAAGATGGATTTTTAACGCCCCTCATAGACATACACAGGTGTTCTGCCTCAAGGATAACGGCTACTCCTTTTGGTTTTAGCTCTTTTTCAAGAAAGTCTGCTATCTGGGCGGTTAATCTTTCCTGAACCTGTGGTCTATAAGAGAATTTGTTGACTATTCTTACAAGCTTTGAAAGACCGCATACTTTCTTCTCAGGAATGTAAGCAATATGAGCCTTTCCAAAAAATGGGAGCAGGTGATGTTCACAGAACGAGTAAAACTGTATGTCTCTCACAACAACCATCTCATCGTAATTACCAATATCTTCAAATACCGTCATATTAAAATTTTCATAAGATTTAAACTCTTCCCAAAGTCTTACTATCCTATCAGGTGTGTCTTTTAAACCTTCCCTGTTAGGATCTTCTCCTATTGCTTCAAGAAATAGTCTAACAGCCCTTTTTAATTTTTCCTTGTCAATTTCCAATTTTCTACTCCTCTAAAAGTCTAATACATTCAACTTTCATACATCTGTCAACCACAACATTATAACCTTCGCTGTTAAGATCTTCTACAACTTGATTGTTAACAGTTCCTGGCTGAAACCAGAATGTTTTGAAGCCTTTTTCTTTTGCTTCTCTTGCAACGTCAGGAACATCAGCCGGTCTTCTAAAAATATCAACAATGTCTATCTTTTCGGGGATATCTTTTATACTGCCGTAAACTTTTTCTCCGAGTATTTCTTCTCCCGCATATTTTGGGTTAACAAAAAAGAGTTTGAAACCGTATTTTTGTAAAACCTCAGAAACAAAGTAGCTTGGTTTTGATGGGTTTGGCGATATACCCACTACAGCAACATTCCTGCTTTCTTTTAATATTTTTTTTATATCCCTGTCATTATTTATTACAGTCATGACTTAAACCTCCTTGATTCTGAGAGAAGATTAATTTAATAGATGTACCCCTGTTCGTGTTATGATTTATTTCATAACATACAGGAGGTTGTAATGAAACCAAAGGTTAGATCACCACTTATACCTGAAGTAACAGAGATGAAAAAGCTTTTGAGAAAACTAAATCTAAATACTGTATGTGAGGAAGCCTCCTGTCCTAATATTGGCGAGTGTTTTGGAAAAAGAACAGCAACATTTATGATATTGGGAAATTTGTGTACAAGAGCATGTCCTTACTGTGATGTAGATTATGGAAAACCGTTACCTCCAGATCCAGACGAACCTTCTAATATAGCAATAGCTGTTAAACGCCTTAGGCTAAAACACGTAGTAATTACCTCTGTCAGCAGAGATGATCTTCCAGATGGTGGAGCATCTCATTTTGCTAAGGTTGTTTTAAATATAAAAAGAGAAAGCCCGGATACGACTGTGGAAGTTTTAATCCCAGATTTTAACGGTGATAAAAAGGCAGTTGAGGCAGTTGTAAAATCAAAACCAGACATTATTAATCATAATATTGAAACGGTACCCCAATTGTACAGTAAAGTCAGACATAAAGGAGATTATAGAAGATCTCTTAAAGTATTAAAACTTGTAAAGGAAATGGACAGCTCAATTATTACAAAATCTGGTATAATGGTAGGTCTTGGCGAGAGTTTTGATCAGGTTATCTCAGTCATGAAAGATCTTGTATGGGTAGGGTGCGATATATTTACTATTGGTCAGTACCTTCAGCCTTCAAAGAATAATTATCCTGTTAGAAAGTATTATAATGAGGAAGAGTTTAAAAGATTTGAAGCTGAAGGGTATAGATTGGGTTTTAAAAAGATTTACAGCGGTATTCTTGTTAGAAGTTCATACAATGCATCTGAAATATTTCGTAAATTTATCAGGTAATCCTCTCTTTTATCTCATTAAGTATTTTCTCAAATCTTATCTCAAGATTGTCTTTTTCCCTTGTGTCTGAGACTATTACTATGGTTTTTAGAGGATCAACTCTCATAAAATAGACAAGAACAAGTTTTTTACCTATATAAACTGGAATCTCATGCATCTTGTTCATCTCAAAGTTTATTATTTTTTCCATAATGTCTTTTAGTGCTTGGGAGACCTCAAAGAACAATGTTTTTGTGTCTGCATAAGGAGGATGTACAAAAACAGAAGGAAGCTCGTCTTCGTATATTAAAACAGCTGTGATATGTTTGAAATCATTTTTCAAAACGGCATTTACAACAGCTTTATAGTCAATCATCTTCTTCTCCTTAAGTTTGCTTTTAAATTTTTTTGGTATATACTTATATGAGATTAAAATAAACCAAAAAAGGTAAGAAAGGAAGAAGGATTTTTCAAAAAAAAGCAGAATCAATCGTTCTTTCTTTAAAATCCAAGGAGGAAATATGTCAGAAGTTATGTTATCAAAAGAAAATCTCAGTTTCAGTGATTTTCAAATCTCGGATGAGACGTTAAGTTCCATTAAAAAAATGGGATTTAAAAATCCTACGGAGGTTCAGGAAAAAACAATTCCTTTAATAATGGAAGGGAAGGACATTATTGCACAGGCTCAGACCGGAACAGGCAAAACGGCAGCCTTTGGTATTCCTATTGTTGAAAATGTTAATCTGAAAAGCAGGAGAATTCAGGCTCTTGTGCTTGTTCCAACAAGAGAACTTGCTATTCAGGTTACTAAGGAGATAAAGGATATAGGTAAGGGAAAGAAAATTTTTGCACTTGCCGTTTATGGTGGAAAATCTATAAAACATCAGATAGATTTCTTAAAGAAAGGAAATGATGTAGTTATTGTTGGAACTCCTGGAAGAATTAAGGATCTTATAGAGAGAAGAGTTTTAAATCTTAATGATGTTAAGATGTTTGTTCTTGACGAGGCTGATAGAATGCTTGATATGGGATTTATAGAAGATATTGAGTTTATATTTGAGAAAACGCCTGTATTAAAACAGACCCTTTTATTTTCAGCAACTATGCCAAAAGCAATAATGAGACTTGCAGAGAGATTTTTAAATGAAAATTACGAGATTGTGAGAATAAAACCTGAAGAAGTTACTGTTGATAGAATCAAACAGAAAGCTTATAGGGTAGATACAGGAAAGGAGTTTGAGGTATTAGCAGATATTCTTAAAGAAAATGAAGGTAAGAAAAGTATTATTTTTACTGAAACAAAAAAAGGTGCTGATGAACTATCAAGAAAATTGAGAGCTAAAGGTTTTAATGCTGATGCTATACATGGAGATTATTCGCAATCTAAAAGGGAAAAGGTTCTAAGAGATTTTAGAAGAAACAGAATAGATATCCTTGTTGCTACGGATGTTGCTGCAAGAGGCCTTGATATAAAAGGCGTTGATATCGTTTATAACTACTCTCTTCCCAGAGATATTGAAAGTTATATTCATAGAATAGGAAGAACAGGAAGAGCAGGAAAAGAAGGGTTTGCTATATCTGTAATGTCAACCTTAGAAGATAGGCTTTTTGAGATAATTAAGAAAAAGACAAAATCAGATATACAGCTTATAAATCTTTCTGATAAACCGTTAGAAAGACTTGAAAGGAGAAATTTTCCTTCAAATAGGAAAAGAAGATTCCTAAGAAGGTGAATATTAGGAAAGGCCTTGAAAAGTTTACCCCTTTTTGAGGTCTAAATCCTTTTTTATACCTTTTTCACAAACTCATTATCTTTTCTTTAAGAAATTCCACAGTTAGTCTGAATTTTCTATCCCTTTCCATATTTTTTTCAACTTTTTCTACCGCATTTATAACTGTTGAGTGATCTTTCTTTTTAAAAGCTTTTGATATTTCGTTTAAAGATCTATCTGTAAGATATCTTGATAGATACATGGCTATCTGTCTTGCTGTTGTAACTTTTTTCTTTCTTGAGTTTCCTAATAATTCATTTATATTTACTCCGAAATAATTTGATACTTCTTTCTGTATCTTTTCTATTGATAATTCTTCTACCTCTTTTATCTCAAGTATATCTTTCAGAACCTCTCTTGCCATATCAAAAGTAACAGGTCTTCCAAGTATTTCACTGTATGCTTTAAGTTTACTTAAAGAACCTTCAAGCTCCCTTACATTTGTGTTTATTGTTTTTGCTATAAGGAGTATAACATCCTTTGGAAGCTTTACCCCTAAATCTTTTGATTTTTTGTTTATTATGGATATTTTTGTCTGGAGATCTGGTGCTTTAACTTCAACTACAAGTCCGCTAACAAATCTGCTTTTAAGTCTTTCTTGAAGTCCTTTTAGATTCTTTGGAGGTGTATCAGAAGAGAGAATTACCTGTTTCCCAATAAGGTGAAGGGCATTAAATATATGATAGAGTTCTATCTGCGTCCTTTCTTTTCCTTCGAGAAACTGAACATCATCTATAAGTAGTAAATCAACATCTCTATACCTTCTTCTGAATTCAAGAACTGAACCGTTCTGCATGTAGTATATAAGTTCTGACATAAAAGTGTCAGCTGTTGTATATATTATATTAGCATCAGGATTTTTTGATAAAACGTAATGGGCTGTGGCATGAAGAAGATGGGTTTTTCCTAAGCCTATACCTCCATATATAAAGAGTGGATTGTATATCTTTCCAAGATTTTCCGCAACAGACATACATGCACTGTATGCAATCTTATTGCAGTTTCCTACTATAAAGTTTGAGAAAACGAATTTAGGGTTTAAATTTGTGAGTCTGTAAGGTTTTGATTCAATATTCTGAACAGGTTCATCAAAGTATGTATCTTCATTATCTTCTTCTGATAAAACAAAAACTTTAAGATTCTCACCAAACAGGGAAGATGCTGAAAGTTTTATCTCGTCAAGGAGGTTGTTTTCAAGCCAGTCTTTATATACTGGGTCTGGGGTTGAAATATAAAGCTCGCCATTCCTGTATTCTGCTTTTTCCACACCTTTAAGCAGTTTGAGTGTGGAAGGGTCTAACTTAGCTGACATTGAGGAAAGTATATTGCCCCAGACGTCCAATAACCAACCCCTCCGTATTTCTTTTGTGGATATCCATTATGCTACTGATGTATAGAAAAGAAAAGAAAAAAATTTTTTTGATTTATTGATTTTTTATGATAGAATTTTTAGGTTTATTTATATATAAGCACGGAATAGGCTATTATTATACATTTCGTCTTATTTTCTTTTTGCTTTAATTTTTGAATTTTTTTCAATAAATCTTCTTAAAGCCTCTCTGTCATCTGTTATTACAAATACTTCCTGTACAGTTGATCCTTTCTTTAGAAGAAGTTTTGCACCAGACTTTGTATCGTACTGATAGGTAAGTCTTGGATTTCCTGGTTTTCCCTTAGGTGTTGTTTTTATTCTCCCTGGAATAATAGATCTAACTAACTTCTCTTTTATAAGTTCATTAAGGAGCTTTTCTCCATCTTCTATTATATGATGTTCTTTTTTTATACCTTTTTTCCTGTACTTCATCATAAGTGAAAAGGGGAAAAATCCCCTTAAAAAGGTTTTTCTGGTACTGATTCCCAATCTTTTAGGAATCTCTCTATTCCTAAATCTGTAAGAGGATGTTTTACAAGCTGGGCTATAACTTTATAAGGTATGGTAGATATATGTGCACCTATAAGTGCAGCTTCTAAGACATGCATAGGATTCCTTATACTTGCAACAATTATCTGTGAGCTGAATCCATAGTTATCAATTATAGTTTTTATTTGTGAGATAAGTTCCATACCTGTATGGCTTATATCATCAAGCCTTCCGACAAATGGAGATATGTAGCTTGCACCTGCTTTCATAGCAAGAAGCGCTTGAGCAGGAGAAAATATTAAAGTAACATTAGTTTTAATACCGTTGTATTCAAAGTATTTAACGGCTTTAAGTCCTTCAATTGTCATGGGTATCTTGATAACAACATTTTTCCCAAGCTGAGCCAAAATCTCACCTTCTCTTACCATTCCTTCATAATCTGTAGATGCAACTTCAAGTGAAACTGGCTTGTCTGGAATCTCAGCTAATATTTCTTTGACAACATCCATAAATGGTTTTCCTGTTTTAGCTATAAGAGTTGGATTTGTTGTAACACCGTCAAGAATCTTAAGTTCATTAGCGGCTCTGATCTCCTGTATATCTGCAGTATCAATAAAGAACTTCATCTACTTTCCTCCATAAAGTCTGTTTATTCTCTTAATCTCATTTAAAAATCGTGATTTTAACCATTTTTTATCAAGCCATTCTATAGGATGGACTTCAAGCCCTTGAACAAGAACACCAAAATGAAGATGGTCCCCTACAGCAAGTCCGGTTGTGTCCGTTATTCCTATTTCCATACCTCTACTTACTTTATCTCCTTCCCTTACTTTTATCTCAGCAAGGTGGGAGTAAAGGGTAAATACGCCCATTCCATGTTCTATTATTATACTGTTTCCATAAAGACCTAAGAAACCAGTAAATACAACAATTCCGTCTTCTGCAGACTGAACTGTTGCATTTTTAATCGAGGCGAAGTCCATGCCTTTATGGTAAGCATCAGCTCCTTTTATAAGTTTTCCTTTATACCTGTACTTCCTATAATCAGCGAAACCTCCAAGCATTTTTGAGTTTTTAAGCTGTAGAAAAGGTCTGTGGAATAATGGTTTTATCTGTGTTACATTTTTTGTTATCTCATGTATCTGATCTTCATTCATCTTTCTAACTTCTACGTTCACATACCTAAACAGTTCTACTGGATCATCAATGTCTTTATCTGATAGAGGTTTTACCTTTGTCTGTATAAACTCATCAGAAATGTTTATAACAGATCTTCTGTATTTTGTTCTTTTGAAGTAGTATGTTAATGAGTTGGAGGTTCTGTTTCCCGCTCTGTCTTCAGCGAAAATAATTATAGGTTTTTTAACATTCCAGTAATATGGATATGGAAACGCGCATCCATATATGTTCTCATTTTTGAAAATACCATTAAAACAGTTAAACTCAAGATCTCCAACAGAAACGCCTGTTTTTACAACATCTGATGATGCTCTGTAAAATACAAATCCAGTTCCACCGTTCATTATTGTTGCAGGGGATGACAGTATGTTTACAGTTGGAGGTGTAAGATCTATCTGAATCTCGTAAGCTTGATTTTTTGTATTCGACAGTAATGAGCCGTCAATAGCTACTATAGAAAGTTTTGCTTTCCCCTGTCTTAATCCAAGTTTTCTTGCATTTATTTCTACAGAGTACTCCTTTTCTTTAAGTTTTGGTGGAAAATCTGTATCGTGGAGTATTTTAATATTTTTATTCTGTATTATATAAATCTGTACTTCTTTAATACCAGGGTTTTTGTCCCTTACCGTAAATTTTAATGTTGATCTTGCTCCAAGATACTCTGGTTTTTTTTCAAAAATTATCTCAGGTTCTGTAAAATCAATTATTCCCTGCCAGTAGCTGTAGCCTGCACCTGCTATAGCTACCAGCAGTAAAAAGATTATAAATTTTCCCTTCAATTAAACCTCCTTTAAACACCTTCTGATATTCTTTTCTCAATAAATGTTTTTCTTGCTGTATATCTGTTGTAAGCGTCCAGATATGCTTTGACGCTTGCCTCAATTATATCAGTAGATGTACCTTTTCCTGAAACCGTTATTCCATCAAACTCTACTACAGCTCTTACTTCTCCCATAGCGTCCTTTCCTGCACTTAACGATCTTATAGAGTAGTCTTTTAATCTTCCTGTCATACCAAGAGCTTTTTCTATAGCCTTTAAAGCACTGTCAATAGGTCCATCACCGCAGGCTGTTGCTGTTACTTCTTTTCCTTCTTTTTCTATCTTAACTGTAGATGAAGGTATAGCATTGTTTCCACTTAAAACATGGAAATAGATAAGCTTTACCTCCTGGTATGTTCTGAATATCTCCTCAAAAATTAATGCTTCTATATCCTCGTCAAAAACCTCTTTTTTCTTGTCTGCGAGGGATTTAAACTTTCTGAATAATCTGTCTATTTCTTCTTCAGAAAGATTTTTGTACCCTAACTCTTCAAGTCTTGTTTTAAAGGCGTGTCTTCCTGAATGCTTTCCTAATACTATCTTTGAGGCAGGAACTCCTACATCTTCAGCTCTCATAATTTCGTAAGTCTCTCTATGAGCTAAAACACCATGCTGGTGGATTCCGGCTTCGTGAGCAAAGGCATTATCTCCAACAATAGCTTTATTCGGCTGAACAAAACTTCCGGTTATTCTGCACAACAGTCTGCTTGTTTTGTAAATCTCTTTTGTATTAATATCTGTGTAAATGTTCTTAAAGTAGTCGTGTCTTACCTTTATTGACATAACTATCTCTTCAAGAGCTGCATTTCCCGCCCTTTCACCTATTCCATTTATAGTTACATGTGCCTGTCTTGCTCCTTTCTTTACAGCTGAAAGTGAGTTTGCAACTGCAAGACCAAGATCGTTATGACAGTGAACTGAAATTACTGCTTTATCTATGTTCGGTACATTGTTTATTATGTCTTCTATAAGCTGTCCAAACTCCTCTGGCATAGCATAACCTACAGTATCAGGAACATTAACGGTTTTTGCTCCAGCGTCTATAACGGCCTCAAAGATTTTAAATAAAAAATCTCTCTCCGATCTAAAAGCATCTTCCGCAGAAAATTCAACATCATCTGTGAAATTTCTCGCAAATTTTACAGCATCAACAGCTCTTTCAAGAACCTGTTCGGGACTCATCTTAAGTTTATACTGCATATGTATTGGTGATGTTGCTATAAATGTATGTATTCTTTTTCTTTCCGCTGGTGCAAGAGCTTCACCTGCTTTTTCAATATCAGAGTGTAAAGATCGTGCGAGAGAGCATACAGTGGAGTTTTTTACGGTTTCAGCGACAGCATTGACAGCCTGAAAGTCTCCTTCAGATGCAGCGGCAAATCCTGCTTCTATAACATCGACACCTAATTTTTCAAGCTGTTTTGCCATAGTTACTTTCTCTTCCACTGTCATAGAAAATCCGGGTGCCTGTTCACCATCTCTCAATGTTGTATCAAATATAATTAATCTACTCATTACATCCTCCGATAATAATAATAATTACTGTTAAGATAAAGTTAATTAATTACAAAAATTAAGCAATATAAATATTTTAACTTATTTTATAACTGTTATCTTTAATGAGTTGTACAAACGGAGCATATATCAAAACTTCTGAGAATCATTTCGGCTTTTAACGAACTATCAAGACCAATGATAGCTTTTTCAGCGGGAGAGAGAAATTTTTCGCATCTTGGACCTAAATTCCATGTTGTAGGCGTTATGATATTATATTTTTTGATCTTTCCATCTTTTAGCTCTATTTTGTGCAGGAGAGAGCCCCTTGCTGCTTCTATCAATCCGGTTCCTACTCCTTCAAGATTTTCTATTTTTACCTCTGGTTTTATGTACGCTTTTTCTTTTATATTTAAACTGAGTAAGTAGCTTTTTAAAGTTAACAACATTCTTCCTATTTCATCTATCCTTGCCCATACTCTTACCATATAACTGTCTCCAAATCTTCTTAGGAGATCCTGGAAAAGTCTATTTTTTGATACAACTTTCCTTGCCAAGGGACCTGTTTCCATAGGAAGACCATCGTACCTTACTGCTTTAGCCCATGAATACCTTTTTCTTGAAAAGTCTGTTCCATCTTTTTTTAAGAAAGAGTAACTGTCTATCTCTTTTATTTTTGAAGGATCAAACCTGCAGCTTCTTTTTTTTACGACTCCTTCTCTTACACATGGTACTATTGCATCAACTGTTATAAATCTGTTGTAAGATTTTCCTAACTTGTCCATGCCGTTTTTTAAAGTTAACTCTATAAATGTTAAAAGATCACCTTTTTTAATCTTATCTTTAAACTGATCAAAACTTCCTACTGAAAGATAGTTGTTTATATCTGTTCCAATAATTTCCTCTTCAAAAAATCTTAGAACAGCATCTGTAATAGATATAGCCTCAGCTATATCTGTTTGTATAGGATCTGACATCACTCCACCTGGTACTGTATAAGATGTATGTGGCCACTGTCCTGCAAGTATAGACACAATCTTCAATATATTATTACTTATGCTTAGAGCTTTTTTCCATTTGGAGCCATTTAAGGGAATATAATCTTTCATCTCTTCTTTGTTTTTTTCCAGTTTTGTAAAATCTGGCATAACAAAAAGATAAAACCATCTTATATGGTTCTGTATAATCTCGACGGTATGAGTTATATTTCTTATTAAAGAGGCTTTATAAGATATCTCTAAACGGTAACCATTTTTCCTGTAAATATCCTCAAGTGCTTTAACAGTTGCAATAAGATGAGAATGCCCACATATGCCGCATATTCTCGGTGTTATAATTAGAGCATCGAGCGGTGGTCTATTTTCAAGTATAAACTCAAACCCTCTAAAGTTTAGATTCTGTATAAATGCATCTTTTATTTGTTTATTTTCCCAGATAAGCTTTAATTGTATTTCCCCTTCAACTCTGTGTAAAACTTTTCTTTCTATCTTAGCCATTTAATCTGTCTCTTCAAGCTTCTTTGTCAATCTCTCATTTTTAAACGTTTTTGCAACGCCTGTTATCATTATATATGCTCTTTTTGTTACACCAATAGGAATATCCTGTGGGATACCCATATATTTTTTGGTTTCAAAGTAGTTTTCCCTGTATGGAAAATCAAATTCTGTACACCCAATACAGGGCATTCCAGCTCTTGTTTTTGAAGATTTTCTATTCCATAAAATTTTATTACAGGGAGCATGAGTGACAGGACCTCTACATCCAAGTTCATAAAATAGGCATCCCTCTTTAGTTCCAAATTCTTCAGCCTCTACTTTCCACTCAAAGTATTCATTCCTTGTACAACCATCGTGGGAGAGGTACATATAAAGTTCCTTAGGTCTGTTGTAGCTGTCGAGCTCTATTTCCATTCCGTAGGAAAGTGTTAAAACTGTTTTGGTTATCCACTCAGGGTGAACTGGACAGCCTGTTAAGTTAATTACAGAATACCCGGAAACTGTTTTAAATTTAGTTGGAAGCAGCCCTTTCTTCCCATTGAGTCCATATTGTAGTCCTGAAATCTGATCAGGATTGTATAAAGCAGGATAATTACCGTGAACAGCACAGTTTCCAACAGCAATGATATATCTTACCATATTTTTAAGTTTGTTTATTATATACCTTATAGAGTATTTGCCTATTCGATGAAGTTTTTTATTGTTTGTTACGGCACCTTCAATAAGAAGGAAATCTATCTTAAGATTTCCTTTAAAAACCTCTGACAAAATTTCTGTTATATCCCTGTTATGTGTTATTTCTGGATGCCATACAAGTTTTATCTCTGAGAAAAATTCTGACACAGATGGATTTTCACTGCACAAAAAAGATTGAGTATTTCCACTGCACGTTAAACCTTGAAGCCATAATAGGTTTTTCATATCAGGACTTTAAAGCTCTCCAGATATTTTCTGCAAGTTCCTGTGAATACTCAATGGGTTTTTTTGGAAGGATCTCCTCACCTTTTAAGAAAACCATACCTCCAAGTGGACCCATAAGTGTAACAAATGCCGGGAAGAAATCCTGCTGTCTTAGGTCTCCTTTTTTTGCACCTTCTTCTAAAAAAATCATTAGTTCAGTTACAACCTCACTTACACACAGAAATCCTTCACATCCTTCCTGAAATACCTCTCTGTTTGCAAGGAAAACCCTTAAAAAATACTCAATAAGTTCTGGCCTCTCCTCGGATATCTCAAAAAATTTTCTTACTATTCTAAAAACCTTGTCTTTTGTTGGTATATCTTCTTCGTTTATCTTCTTTATTTCCTCCCCAAGCAACCTTGAAGAATACTGCATTATATATTTTGCAAGCTCTTCTTTAGATCTGAAATAGTTGTATAGATTTCCAACGCTCATTCCCATCGCGTCGGCTATATCTGGGATTGTTGTATTGTAGTAACCTCTTTCTGCAAAAAGCTTGCATGCAACCTTTATTATCTCTTCTTTTCTCTTTTCCCTGATATCCTTTTTTGCTTTTGGCAACTTTCTTCCTCTATATGTTATTTTTAATTATTTTATATTAAAACTTTAATATATTCCTACAATCCTGAACAATCTCAATGTAAATGCCGTCAGGATCTTTTATAAAAAAATAAAGAATACCTGTTCTTCCTCTTTTTATTTCTACATTCTTATCTACTATCCCTTTTTTAATAAGAAAATTTTTTGCTTTTTCTATGTCGTCAACTTTTAAAGCTATATGTTTTAATCCCAATATCTTTAGATCATCATAGAGATCTATATTTGTTAAAGAGGGTTTTATAAAATCTTTAAAAGAGAATATCTCTAAAATCAGATCATTAAGTTTCATATGTATTATATTTGTTTTCCCATTACTCCATCTGAATATCTCACGAAATCCAAAAATTTTATAAAAATTTTTGCTTCTTTCAGGATCTTTAACCGTAATTGATAAATGATGAGGTTTGAATTTTATATATTCCTTAGTGCTGTTTTCATCTTCAGGTAGTTTATCCATTTCTCTATACCCTCTCCAGTCTTTGCTGAGATCTTGATTATTTCTACCTTTGGATTTAACTTTTTTGCCTCTTCTACAGCCTTTTCTATATCAAACTCAAAGTAGGGCAAAAGATCTATCTTTGTTATAAGTAAAATGTCTGCCGACCTAAACATTACAGGATATTTTGCAGGTTTATCATCTCCTTCCGGTACTGATAAAAGAACAACATTGATATGAGTCCCTATATCATAAGATGCCGGACATACCAGATTTCCAACATTTTCTACAAAAACTATATCAAGTTCTTTTAGAGGAAGATTGTGAATTCCCTCATGAACCATAAATGCGTCAAGATGACAAGCCTGACCTGTTGTTATCTGATATGCAGGAGCGCCTTTATTTTTTATTCTTTCTGCATCCCTGTTAGTTTCAAGGTCTCCTTCTATTACACCTATTCTAATTTCATCTGTAAGTAGTTCTATAGTTTTCTCAAGTAACGTTGTTTTTCCAGCGCCTGGGGAACTCATAAGATTTATAGATAGTATTCCATATTTATCAAAATGTTTTCTATTGCTCTCAGCCTGCTTATCATTCTGGTCAAGGATCTTGGTAATAACGTCTATCTTTTTATTTTCTGGATGATCTTTGTTTTCAGGTATTGAACAACCGCAATCTTTACACATAATTTTCCTCCACTGAATGATTGTTCAGTTTAAATATAACATCAAATCTATTAAAGTTCTACCTTCGAGCTTTTGGTCAATTTTGAAAACTTAACACCTTTAAGTCCACCGATCTCTATTGAGATCTTTTCTATATCTGCAGGTTTTCCTTTAATTATTATGGTTTCAAGACAGTTATTATGATCAAGATGAACATGTGTACTGCACAAAATATTTATATATTTGCTGTGCTGTATATCTATCATTTTCCTTGTTAGATCTCTCTGGTGATGATCGTATATTATTGTTAAAACTCCAACAACCTCTTCAGTTTCATTATTCCATTTTTCCTCAATAATAAGTTCTCTGATAAGATCTCTTATTAGTTCTGATCTTGATGAGTACCCTTTTTTTATTACTCTGCTGTCAAGCTCTTTAAGTAAATCCTGAGAAATAGAGACTGAAAATCTAACAGTTTTCTCCTCCATTTTTCCACCTAAAAATCATGAGTATGATAATGTTTGTGTCTAAGTTTACCATGCTTATGGTAATGTGTATGAACGAGATCTGCCTTTTTTATAAGTTCTATATCGTTTATAAATTTATTTATATCTCCATCATAAACAATTTTATGATCTTCAGAAAGTACTATAACTCTATCGCCAAGTTCACCAGCAAGACTGAGATTATGTGTGGTAGTGATAACTGTTTTGTTGAGATCGTAAAGAAAATCTACAAACCATCCTGTTGTTTTTGGATCTAAATTGGCTGTAGGTTCATCTAAGAGAAGTAGTTCTGGTTCTAATGCAAGTATTGATGCAAGGCATACTTTCTGTTTTTCACCGCCACTGAGTTCAAATGGCGATCTATCAAGATACTTGTAAATGCCAAGCTTGTCAGCCCAATATTTAACCTTTTCATCAATATTATCTGCAAAAAGCTGTCTCAATCCAAATGCTATCTCGTCATATACTGTGGGGTTAAAGATCATACTGTCTGGATTCTGAAAAAGAAGAACATTACTTTTCCTGAATTTTTTTGCAAATCCTTTATCTTTTAGTTTCTTCTTTGTTATAAGTTCTCCTTTGAAATAGTAATTTCCACTATCTGGAAACAGTAAACCGTTTAGGATCTTGAGAAGGGTTGATTTTCCGCTTCCGTTTATACCGAGTAAAACAACCTTTTCTTTATCTCCAATATAAAATGAGATATCTTTTAAAACCTGTTTATTTTCATAATAAAAATTTATTTTTTCAAGCTTTATCATCTTCTAACCTTTCATAAAGGTAGTCGGCAAGATGTTTAATATTTATATTTTTGTAATCCCCATGTTTATACATACCATCAGCAAGATTAAACACGCATCCTGGACAGTCTGAGAGTACAAATTGAGATCCTGTGTTCTGTATATCTTTTATCTTTTTTATTTGGAGTTCATTAGCAGTTTCATAGTTAGATACAGAGAAATAACCTGCAAATCCGCAACACATCATGGCTTCATTTCCTTCTACATACTCGGCATCTTTTATATTTTTGAGAATATACCTGTAATTATCAGGATCCATCTTCATAGCAGTATATGAATGACATGGAAAATGAAAAGTTATTTTTTCTCCTTTCCCACGGAATTTTAAAAAACCCTCTTCTTTCAATATTTCTGCAAAATCTTTTACAGGATATCCATATTCTTCCTTAAGAGCACCTCCACATGTAGGACATGCAACAACTATATAATCAAATCTGTATTTATCTATCTCTTTCTTATTGTGTGCGTAGAGTTTTTCAAATAGATCTATGTAACCACCGTAAAGCTGTGGAGCTCCACAGCATCTTATATTTTCTGGTACTAATACTTCGTATCCTGCCTTTTCCATGAGTTTTACAACGCTTTCTCCTGTTTTTCCATAAAAAGCATCAATCATACATCCGGTAAAAAAAAGTAAACTTCCTTTTTTGTTTTCAGGTGTTACTTTTTTTCCTCTTAATTCAAAAGGTTTTCCTGTTGGTTTAGGTATAAGCTTTGTGAATTTAGGAATACCTGTATTCAGAAAAACAGCATTGTACTCTGGAACATCTTTTTTAAAAAGAGAGCCGTAGAATCTCATTATTGAAGGGGCAAATTTTAGTCCAACCTTTGAGATAGTTGTTCCAAAAGATGCAAGCCCTTTGTAAATAGCTGTTTTTACAGGATCTTTTGTTTTTTTATCGGCTTTATATCTTGCTCTGAACATAATCTCCTTATACTCAACTTCATTAGGACATATCCATTCACATCTTCTGCACATTGCACATTCATTCCACTGTCTCGCTATCTCATCTGTCAGTGGAAGTATCCCGTCTATTACAGCTTCTGCAAGAGCAAGCCTTCCTCTGGGTGATGATCTTTCTTCTTTTACAATACTATAAGTTGGACAGACAGATCTGCATGCAGAACATTTGACACATTGATGAGCTAACTCAACTGAAAGGGTAGGATCTATCTTATCAGCCATATAAACCTCCTGTTCATAATGGAAAGGTATAAAATAATAAAACTTTAAAGGGTTGGATTACAATAAGATAAATCATAATACCGCATACTATATTTGTAAAATTCTTTTACACTGTAAAAAAGATTTACATATCTTTATATCAAGCTCCCATAAGTTTTTTAGAGGGAGTGAAAAATTTTTTTACAATTTGTCTTGTTTTTTGTTTAAAATTCTGATGGTTTTTATAGGCATGATTTTTGCGTACTTTTAAGTATGATGAAAAAGCTGATCTTAATTCTGGCTTTTACTATAGGGTTTGTATATATCCCATCTGAAAAGATATATACGGAATTTCAGGAAGTATCTGATAAGGAGCTTGATAGTATATCAGGTAGAGGTTTTATCTCAGGTGGAGAGATTCTTATTGATTTTAAAAGTAAAAAAATAATCTTATGGGACGAGATAGAACTTGGAACCAAAGGTGGCAATAAGTGAACTACTCAGGAATCTCACCTATTCCGTATTTCTCCATAAGTTTGTAAACTTTAGGCCTGCTTATCCCAAGCATTTTTGCAACTTTTGATATATTTCCTTTTGCAAGTATAAATGCCTCTTTTAATAGTCTTTTTTCAAGATCTTCTATATTTTTTTTAAGGTTGAGTATATCTTCACCATTTTCAAAATTATCAGAACCGCATTTTACTTTAAGATCAAGGTCTTCTACGTCTATAAACTCTTTTTCAGTAAGAACTACAGCCTTTCTTATAGTATTTATAAGCTCTCTAACATTTCCCGGCCATGGATGATCTCTAATAACTTCCAATGCGTCGGCCGTCAGTCCTTTTATATTCTTTCCAAGTTCTTTTGAGTATCTTTCTACAAAATATTTAGCCATTATGACAGGATCTTCACCTCTATCTCTTAAGGGTGGAAGTTTTATTGTTAAAACACTTAATCTGTAATATAGATCTCTCCTAAACTTACCCTCTTTAACGGCCTGATCAAGATCAACATTTGTTGCTGCAATTATCCTAACATCAGCTGTTTTTGTCTCATTACTGCCTATTCTTTCAAATGTGTATTCCTGAAGAAATCTGAGTATTTTTGATTGAAGATCATACGGCATATCGCCTATTTCATCTAAGAATAATGTTCCACCATCTGCGTATTCTATCTTCCCAATTCTTCTTTTGTCAGCTCCGGTAAAAGCACCTTTCTCATATCCGAAGAGTTCAGCCTCAAGAAGATCATGTGGTATGGCAGCACAGTTAACAACAACAAAAGGTTTGTCTGCTCTGGTGCTTCTCTCATGTATAGCTCTTGCTGTTAGCTCTTTACCGGTTCCTGTCTCACCTACGATAAGAACGGGGTAATCTGTAGGTGCAAATTTTCTTATAAGCTGGAAGACCTTTTTCATAGCCTCACTTGTCCCGATCATCTCTTTGTTTTCTTCCAGCCCTTTTTCTATCTTTTCCTTTTCAGTTCCTGATAGTTTTTCGATAACTTTACCTATTTTGAAATCTTTTAGTATTTTGATTATATCTGGAGATGTAAAATCAAGATACATACTACATTTAGGACATGATTTTTCTTCATTAGATAGCTTTTCTTTGCAGTAGGGGCATTTTTTTCCTTCGTAAATCTTTTTTGTTATGTACCTTCCGATTGTTGAGGCAATAATCTCAGGGGATTCTTTAAATAAAACTACAGAATGACCGGGACGGTAATTGAGCATTTTACCTTTTAGAGATATGAGATTATCCGCCTCGAAAGTTATTTCAATATTCTCATCTTCGCATCTATCAAGTGGATGGTTTTTTATTTTCATTCCATAAAGTGAAAGATCTATTGATTGAGCGGGGATTATCTGATGGTCGCATTTGATTATAACGTTTTTACTGAAATTTATTCTTGGAGATATTCTCATGCCAGATTCCTCACCCTCCATTACTATTATACTGCTTGTCATATATTAATAATAATAAATATAAAATCCTGATGAAATTTTACAACCTCAGTTAATAATCAATAAATAAATTGTCTGGATTAGTCCTATCAAAAATCCAAGAACAGCGCCTGTATAGGTTATATGTTTGAGCTGTTTTTCTGAAAAACCCATAACTACTTTTTCCATAGTTTCAATATCAATTTCCATAAAAGTCTCAACAACCATATCTTTTATCTTAAGCTGAGAAAGCATTATTGGAAGTTCTTCTTCTATATGTTTTTCAATTGTACCTGAGACCTTTTTTATCAGTTTTTCCTTTAGCTTCAATCTTAACTTTTCAATGGCTTTGTCTATAAGTTTATCAACAGCAGATACAACAACGGCACCTTTTATTGTTATTTTGCCGAGGGATATTCCTTCTTTTATATTCTTTTTTAGATCTTCAAGTATATTAGATATAAGCTCGTCAATAACAAGTTCAACCCTCTGGTGAAGTCTTTCTTTGTAATTACTGTCTTCAAATAGTTTGTGGAGTTTTTCAAGGGGGAGTATATGTTCTTCTACAGTTTCTGCTATTGAGTAGGCTATTTCTTTTCTTCTTCTTGGTATGAGACCTGGGGTAAATGGAATTTTAATACCAAATATATATTTCTCCTCAAAAGGTCTGAAAAGCATTTTTATTGCTATATAGTTTGTTACGTATCCTATAAACGCTCCAAGTAAGGGAGGTATTACGTACTCAACCCACATCTTAAAGTTTCTTAAGGCTTTTTTTTCTGATTCTTAATGAATCTGGTGTTACTTCTATAAGTTCGTCATCTGATATCCATTCTAAAGCTTTTTCAAAATCCATTTTCTTAGGAGGTATCAGTTTTACATTCTCATCATTTGCTCTTGCCCTAACATTTGTTAATTTTTTTTCTCTTGTGATATTCACCCAGATATCATTCTCCCTGTTATTTTCACCTATAACCATCCCTTCATAAACTTCAGTACCGGGATCTATAAAGAATATACCTCTATCTTGAAGGCTGTTTATAGCGTATGGAGTTGCCTTCCCTTTCCTGTCGGATACTATAGCTCCGTTTTTCCTTGTTTTTATCTCACCCTGCCATTCAATCCAGCCTTCAAAGGTTGCGTTTATAATGCCTTCACCTTTTGTATCTGTTTTAAACTCGGATCTGTATCCTATAAGCCCTCTTGATGGAACTAAAAACTCAAGCCTTACTCTTCCTTTTCCATGATTTGTTAATCTTACAATCTGTCCCTTCCTTGAACCTAACTTCTGTGTAACGTTTCCAACAAACTTTTCTGGAATATCAATAAAAACTCTTTCTAATGGTTCGTATATATTCCCATCTTTCTCTTTTTTTACAACCTCAGGTTTTGATACCTGAAATTCGTAACCTTCCCTTCTAATCATCTCAGCAAGTATGGAAAGCTGAAGTTCTCCCCTTCCTTTGATAAGGAAGGATTCGCTATTTTCTGTTTCTTCTACTATTATAGCCACATTTGTCAGAGTTTCTCTGTATAATCTCTCTCTGAGATCCCTCGAAGTTAAATATTTTCCAGATTTCCCTGAAAAAGGAGAATCATTAACACAAAATATCATTGAGATAGTTGGTTCTTCTACTTTCAGAGGGGGAAGAGGTTCCGGATTTTCAAAATCAGATACAGTATCACCTATATTTATATCATCTATACCTCCTATTGCTATTATATCACCTGCTTTAGCCTCTTCTGTCTCAACCTTTTTTAATCCTTCGTAACTGTAAATAAATCTTACATTTCCTTTTAGAATTCTCCCATCACTTTTTATGATAGAAACTTCCTGATTTATCCTTAAACTGCCGTTAAACACTCTTCCTACAGCAAGCCTACCAACATAGTTGTCGTAATCAAGCGAAGTTATAAGAAACTGTAAAGGTTTATTAATGCTGTATGAAGGAGGAGGAATGTAGTTTACAATCTTTTCAAATAAAGGCTTCATATTGTTGCTTTCTTCTTCAGGATCTTCCTTTGCTATTCCATCTTTTCCAATGGTGTAAAGTATTGGGAAATCAAGCTGATCTTCAGTCGCATCAAGATCTATAAAAAGATCGTATATCTCATTTATTACTTGATTTATCCTTGCATCACTTCTATCTATCTTGTTTATAACAACCAAAGGTGTAAGCCCTTCCCTTAAAGCTTTTTGTAAAACAAACCTTGTCTGGGGCATTGGTCCTTCTGATGAATCAACCAGTAGTAGAACACCGTCAACCATTTTAAGTGTTCTTTCAACCTCACCACCAAAATCAGCATGTCCTGGAGTGTCAATAATATTTATCTTTATACCTTCGTACCTTATAGCTGTGTTTTTTGCCATTATGGTTATTCCTCTTTCCCTTTCAAGATCAATACTGTCGAGAATTCTTTCCTGTATATCTTCATTATTTCTAAAAGTGCCGCTCTGTTTTAAAAGAGAATCTATAAGTGTTGTTTTTCCATGATCTACATGAGCAATTATGGCTATATTTCTGATATCTTCTCTTAATATTTTTTTATTTTGGGTTTTCAAAAAATTCTCCTTTTTCTTTTTTAAAATTCTATAATTCTAACATATAAGTTTGATAATTAATTGAAAACAATATATATTTATATGGCTTTTATTCAAACAGCAAAGGGGGAAATTAATGACTGTCAAAATAGGTGAGCAGGCACCCTACTTTGAGTTTCTTGATGGTATTAAAGGCAGAAATCTGTATGATCTGAAACAGAAATACCATGTAGTTTTATATAGGGCAGAGAATGATAATCTTGAAGATAAACTTGATGAGTTTGAAAAGGCCAATATAAAACTTATAGATTATGTCCAGCTTTTAACGGAGGAGTTCTGTGAAAAGATAGGAATTGATCCAGATAAGGATTTCATTGTTATTATAGATAAATACGGTACTATTCAGTATATAAGTGATAAAGTTCCTTCTTTTCAGGATATAATGAGTATAATATCCTTCTCTGAAGATGAAGGTTGTTGTTCTTTATAAGGATATGAATGATCTTAGAGAAGCTATAAACAAAGCTCCAGATTCATCAGGTGTTTATCTGTTTAAAGGAAAAAAGGGTGAGTATATCTATATTGGAAAAGCAAAAAATATAAAAAATAGACTTAAAAGCCATCTTAATCAGTACAGAATAGACCCAAAGGAAAAAAAGATAATTGATGAGAGTGAAAAGGTAGAATGGATATTAACAAAATCAGATTATGAGGCTTTTGTTCTTGAGAATGAACTGATAAAACAGTATAAACCAAAATACAATGTAAGACTCAAATCAGGTTCAGGCTATCCTATGCTTGTTATAACTGATGATGAATATCCAACGGTTGTTATAAGTAGAAAGTTTGGTGAAGTAAATGGAGAATATTTTGGACCTTTTCTTCCTGCAAGGACAGCGAGAGCTGTGAAAGATTTAATTCATAAATTATTTAGGTTGAGAACCTGCGATCCTTTACAAAAAAGAGATATTGTGTGTTTTGACTATCATCTTGGGCTATGTTCTGCACCATGTGTTGGCAAGATATCAAAAAAGGATTATAACTTTGATGTAAAAGCTGCAAAGGCTTTTCTATCTGGTGACGTAAAAAAATTTATATACAGACTTTATGACAGACTTGAAGGGTATAAAAAAAAGATGAATTTTGAGAAAGCTGCAGTTGTAAGAGATCAGATACTCGCTATGGAGAACCTTATATCAAAACAAGAAGTTCTTGGAATTCCTGTTGATGAGGCTGATATATTTTATTTTTCAGAAACGGAGGTCTATCTGATTATTATAAGGGGAAAGAGAATAGTAGGTAAGGAAAATTTGGAGCTGAAGGAAGAAGGACTGGAGAATTTTGAGATTTCTTTAATATCGAATTATTACAGTAAGGGAAATTTTATCCCGGAAAAAGTTATATCAAGTAGATATTTTTCAGACTATCAGAATTTAAAGAGATGGCTTTCTGAAAAAAAAGGAAGCGATGTCAAACTTTTGTTTGAAATACCGGATCAGATAAAAGCTTTCATTGAAAGGAATATGGGAAGTATAGATCTTTCAGAAATGGAAAAGATCTTTAAAAGTGTGTTTGGTTTTGAGCTACCTGAAAGGATAGAAGGTTTTGATATATCAACGCTTTTTGGAGATTTTACAGTTGGTTCAGCTGTTGTATGGGAAAAAGGAAAAATGAGGAAAAGAGAGTACAGAAGATTCAGAATAAAAACTGTTGAAGGTCTTGATGATTACAGTTCATTAAGGGAACTTTTATATAGAAGATTCAAGAGATACAAAAATATGGATAAACCGCCAGAACTTGTTCTTATAGATGGGGGAAAAGGCCATCTGAAACAGGGAATAATAGTTAGAGATGCCCTAAAAATTGAAAATTTGAGAATCTTTTCATTATCCAAAAAGGAAGAAGTACTTTATACTGATGATGACAAGAAGGTTTGTCTGTATGATTATCAGCCACTTTTAAAGCTTTTTACATCTATAAGAGATGAGGCACACAGGTTTGCACTATCGTATAATAGAAAGCTAAGGGAGAGGGAAACATTAAGGGATCTCCTTGACAGAATAGAAGGCGTCGGTAAAAAGAGGAAAGAGATACTTTATAGAACTTATAAAACTATAGATAGAATAGCTCAGGCTTCTATAGAAGAACTAAAAAAGTTAGGAATACCTGAGAAAGTAGCTCAAAATATTAAAAAATATTTATAAGTATAAATATTTTATTGTTAAAACCGAACTTGATATAAATCAATAAAAAGGATAAAAAAGATGGGTAGAAGCAGACCAAAACCTATTAATAAGGAATCTGAATTTAAACCTGAGGAGATATTCTTTTCAAGTACTGATCTTAAAGGGATAATAATTTCTGGAAATGATGTTTTTCAGAGAATAAGTAAATATTCAATGGAGGAGTTAATAGGAAGTCCACACAATATAATAAGACATCCAGATATGCCCAGGATTGTTTTTAAACTTTTATGGGATTATATCCAGTCTGGAAAGCCTATCGTAGCCTATGTAAAAAATATGGCAAAGGATGGGAGTTATTATTGGGTTCTTGCAACAGTAATGCCAGTAAAAGATGAATCAGGAAATATAAGAGAGTATATCTCAATAAGAATAAAACCTACAACGGAATATTTTAAACTGATTCCTAAGGTGTATGCTGATCTTTTAGAGATAGAAAAAAATGAAGGGATGGAAGCTTCTTTTAAAGCCCTTATTGAAATCTTAAAAACTTTGGGTTATGAAAGCTATGATGATTTTATGAAGGATATACTTACGGCTGAGTTGAAAGACAAGTCTTCAGTATTAAAGATAGAAATCCCATCAGTATCCAGATATCTATCAAAGGAAAATGCTTCTTACTTTAATGATATTATCTCAAAATCAAGGCATCTTTATAAACTCATAGAAGACCTGTTTATATCAATATCTAACTTTGAAAAGTTGAGACTTCTTTTCTCAGAAAAATCTGAAAGTATATACAGGGTTACAGATGAGATTAGACTTACAGCATTAAACTCATCAGTTGAGTCTCTTAGACTTGGAAGTAAAGGGGCTGTTTTTTCTGTTATTTCAGCTGAGATGAGAAAAAATTCAGAAGAAGAAAGTAAGATAATCAAACAGATGAAAGTTCTGATTGATAAAAACACAGATGATATAAAAAATATAGTTTTTACATTAAGTCTTTCAAAGCTTGAGATAATAATGTTTGCAAATTTTCTCAGCTCCCTTGTCAAATCAGGTCTGGAAGAGGATATATTTAGTGTTCTAAAGAAAGATGTTACAAACTTCTTTTACCTTATATCTTCGTCCTATGAGTATTTTAATAAGCTTTCAGATCTTGTAAGTACCAGCATAAACTCCCTTGAAGATCTTAACAAAAGATTAAAAAAGCTTAAACTCCTGATTGAAGAGCTCGAAGCCATGTATTTTAGAGGCCTTATAGAGTCGGGCCATATGGAAGGAACAAATTTTTCAATAATATTTACCTATGTTAGAAAGTTAGTCAATCAAACAAAGGAAAACATAACGGCACTGGAGGAACCGTTGAAGAATGTATTTGATGATGAATTAAAAATAAAACATAATATAAGAAAAATTATATTCAATCTTGAAGAGATAAAATCTGATCTTAACAGGATAATAAATTAGGATGTTGTGATGTTGAAAAGTATTAAAGGACTGCTTATCGATCTTGATGGAGTTCTTTATGTAGTGGATAAACCTATAAAAGGAACTCAGGAAACATTAAAAATCCTGAGAGATAAATTTAAGGTTGTATTTATAACCAATACAACAACAAAACCTAAAAGTTTAGTTTATAAAAAGCTTTTAGCTATGGGTTTTGAACTTAAAGAGGATGAGATATTTTCAGCTCTTGAAGCAACAAAACAGTTTATTAAGGAAAAAGGAGGGGGTGCATATCTTTTATTGACCGATACTGCTAAAGAGGAGTTCAGAGATATACCAGATAAGCCTGTAAATTATGTTGTAATAGGAGATGCAAGGGAAAATTTCGGTTATAAAAATATGAATGAAGCTTTCAGATACATAATAGAAGGGGCGGATATTATAGCAGCGGCTAAAAACAAATATTTTATGGATAGAGACGGAAGGCTTTCGCTTGATTGTGGACCTTTTATTGTTGGTCTTGAGTATGCAACAGGTAAAAAAGCTATAGTTATTGGAAAACCTTCAAAGGATTTTTTCCTTCTTAGTGTGAGGAAAATGGGACTTAAACCAGAAGAGGTTGCCGTTGTAGGAGACGATATAGAAGCTGATGTTAAAGGGGGTATGGATGCAGGGCTTAAGGGTATTCTTGTTAGAACTGGTAAGTTTAGAGAGGAGGACTTAAAAAAAGGTATTAAACCAGATCTTATTTTAGATAGCATAAATCAAATTACTGATTATATTTAAGTTTAATGGATAAAATAATTACTAAGATATGGCTTTTTATACTTGTTATTACAGTTCTCTCTTTTTCCTTGTTTATATCCTTTTTCCTGTTTATAGCTGTTGCTGTGCTTATACTCATTACACTTCCTTACTATCTTTATATGAAATACAAAATTAAGAAAGAGATAGAAAAGGAGAACTTTTATAGACTACCAGATAAGTTTGATTAGAATAAGTCTTTTATTTTATCCAGTATGTCTTTTTCTTTTTTTTCTTTTTTGTTGTGAAACTCCTCAACAGCTTCCTTTATGATTAGATTTACAAATTCCTCAGCTTCTTTATCTGAATTTTCTATTTTTTTATGTTTTTTAGGGGGTATTTTTTTGTCTATATTTTCTGAAATTAGGGTTTTTTCTACATCTTTAATAATCTCCTCTTTATTTAAATCTACTGGTAATTTCCTCTTATCCTCTTTTAGTACAGGATTGAGAATTATAAATGTTACAAGATATATTAAAACAAATGAAAATATCACCGGTATTATAAGCAGTGCATGTTTTGTCCATTTCATATATATCTCCTATATCAAATATAGATCTTAAATATATGCAAGGCAAAATTATAACTGTTAAAATATACACTCTATAAATTTTAAGAGGTAAGGCATGTTAGGTATCATAGGAGGAAGTGGTCTTTATCAGGTTGATGATATCAAGATAGTAGAAGAAATATCTATATCCACACCCTATGGAGAACCTTCAGATAATTATATACTTGCTGAGTATAAAGGAAAAAAGGTTATTTTTCTTCCAAGGCATGGAAGAGGTCACAAATTTCCCCCACATCTTATTAATTACAGAGCTAATATATGGGGATTCAGAAAGTTAGGTGTAGATAAAATTCTATCTGTAAGTGCTGTAGGAGGAATCAACCCTCTGCTGAAACCAGGCGATTTTGTTCTTTCAGACCAGTTTTTAGACTTCACAAAGGTGAGACCTGTAACTTTTTATGAAGGGATTTACACTATTTACGATCAGAATGATAAAAATAAAGATCTTGTTTATGAATATCTGAAAAACAGCCGTGTTGTGCATATAGATGTAACAGATCCATTCTGTAAAACTATGAGATCAATACTTTCAGATCTGCTTGAGAAAAAAGGGTACAGATATCACAGAAAAGGAACATATGCTGCAACTGAAGGTCCCAGACTTGAAACATCAGCAGAGATAAAAGCATTATCAATACTTGGTGCTGATATAGTCGGAATGACTCTTGTTCCTGAAATAGTTCTGGCAAGAGAACTGTCTATGCATTTTGCCTCAATAAATGTTGTAACAAACCTTGCTGCAGGTATCTCTGGGGAAAGATTAACTTCTGATGAAGTTATACAGATGATGAATGAGAAAAACGATCAGATAAAAGAGATAATTCTATCTTTTATACATGAATTACCTGAGAAGTTTAACTGTAAATGCAGTGATCTGTTGAAAGGGGCAGCTATTTAAATCTCAACTTCTACTTTATTTTTACCTGTTTTTTTTGCTCTGTACATTGCTGTATCTGCCCTGTGTAAAATACTGTTGACAGTATCTCCAATTTTTACCTGTGTTACGCCGAAACTTGCTGTAACTTTTAATATCTCATCTTTATTCTGACCTATTCTTATTTCCCTGTTCTGGATTATATTTCTCAGTCTTTCTGCGATCTTGACAGCGTCTTCAATCTCAACTCCTGGAAGGAGAATAGCAAACTCCTCACCACCTATTCTTCCTATTATAGTATTTGCTCTTAGATAGAACTTAAAAATTGTGGCTATCTCTTTTAAAACGATATCTCCAACATTATGTCCATAGTTGTCGTTTATATCTTTGAAATTATCAATATCAACATATATAAGCGAAAAAGGGTAATTTCTTTTTTCATAATCTTTTATGGCATCCTCAAGAGCTCTTTCAAATCTTCTCCTGTTTACAAGTCCAGTAAGAAAATCCATAGTTGCTTCAGTTTTGGCGTGAGACAGTTCTTCTCTTAACTGATGAATCTCAGAATGGTACTTTTTTATCTGATTTTTTAAAAACTCGTTCTGTGATTTAAGCTCCTTAAGTTCATCAAGAATAAGATGTACAGTAGCGCTAATGTCTGATATCTGCATCTCGCTTGTTTTTTCGGCAAGAGAGTTTGCATGACTGTCAATATTTGCCTGATAATTATCTATATTCTGAACAAGTTCTTTAAGGGTCAGGTCTATCTTGTCTGCTATATTTTTTAATTTTATAGAGACTTTTTCAGCTCCCTGTTCCTTACTACCGTTTATATCAACAATCTGATAATCTTCTTCATAAATCTCCTTGTAGAGTCCAATTATCTCAAGATCAGAAAGATCCTTATTTTCCTCGACAAGGGAGCAGAATATATAAAACCATTTTTCATAATTATTTGGAACAGGTGGAATGTTATGTTTAATAAGAAAACTCAGTTCTTTTCTAACAATATTCATAAGAACTTTAATCTCGTCATGGGAAAGTCTCTTTTTACTGCTAAGTTTTTCATAGAATTTACATGTTATTTTCCCCATTAATCTATCCCGGTTTTCTCCTTTAATACTATATTTTTTTGACTGAATTTATATTAGTATCGGCAAAATTTATCTCTTTCATTAGATAAACTTTATCTCCCGGTCTGACCTTCTCTACAGTTTTAAGTCCAACAACAGTTCCCCTCTCTGCTTTTTTAATATCTCTTCTCTCTATCTGCATGGAAGTTACTTTCTGTCTTACAACACCTGTTTTTTTGCCGATGATATGTATTGTATCCCCCACAGAAATTGGATTATCAATTACTCTAACTTCCGCCACACTTATCTTGGGATAAAACTTTAATATCTCCCCTACAAAGAGTTTTTGTTCTTTTGCTATAGATTTATTTAAACCAAATAGACCTTCTCCAAAGTAAAAGCCGGTATCCCATTCTCTATGATAAACTCTTTCAAGCATATCCCAGAGATCTTTCCATCCCTTCTCGTCCCACTCACCGTTTAATATTCTGTCCCTTGCTTCCCTGTAGGCTTTTGTTACCATATATGCATAATCTGCATTTTTATTTCTTCCTTCGATCTTCCAACTGTCAGCCCAGATGAGCTTGTCAACAAAATTTATAGTTACAAGATCTCTTGCTGAAAGCACATAGTCTGAACCAAGAAAAAACTCTGTTCCTGTATTTTTTGAAACTATCTTAACATCATACTCATGTCTGCATACCTGATAGCATTCACCTCTATTTCCAGATTTTTCAAAAACATCATGTGAAAGAAAACACCTTCCAGATACAGCCATACACATGGCACCGTGTATAAATATCTCTATCTCCAGGTTAGTCTTATTTTTTATTTCTAAAAGCCCTTTTAATTTAACCTCTCTTGCAGGAACTATTCTTTTAATGCCGAGTTTCTCATAAAATCTTGCAGCCTCGGAGTTTGAGACAGAGGCCATAGTTGAAAGATGTGTTTCAATTCCTTTTGATATAGACATTGATATAACAGACATATCCCAGCCTATAACAGCATCGACTCCAATATCTTTAAGCTGATCAAGGGTTTCTTCTATATATGGAAGATCATCTTCAAACACGATAGAGTTTAATACAATATACTGTCTTACACCTGCATCATGTGTGATTTTTCTTATTTCTTTTACATCATCAATATTAAAATTGTTTTTTAACGCTCTCTGATTTATCTTTCCAACACCCATATATACAGCGTCAGCTCCTGCTTTTATAACGGCAGAAAGACCTTCATAATGTCCTACAGGAGCAAGTATCTCAGGTTTTTTTCTCATTTAAACCTCCATTTAAGGTTTTATTAAAGGTAATATAAGTTTATTTGAATTGCTATCCACAGAAAATGACCAATATTAGCTTATGATAAAATAAAATTTAAAAAGGAGTTTGGATTGGATATACTGGACAGAATAATTGTTACAAAGGAAGAAGAACTTAGAAATTACTCTGATCAGTATATGGATTTTATAAAGGAGAAGATAAAGAACAGAAAACATCCGGTTTTAGATTTCAGGTCTTCTTTTCTGAAAGGAAGAATAAATATTATAGCTGAAGTAAAAAAAGCTTCACCTTCTAAAGGAATTATAAAAAAAGATTTTGATCCTGTTGAAATAGCACGATTATATCAGGAAAATGGTGCATCAGCTATATCCGTTCTGACAGATAAAGAGTACTTTAAAGGAAATATAGAGTATATAGAGCGTATAAAGAAAGAAGGAATTGGTATTCCTGTTTTAAGAAAGGATTTTATAATAGATAAAAAGCAGATAGCTGAGGCTTTTGCTTATGGGAGCGATACATTTTTACTTATAGCGAGGGTTCTTGATGCTAAAAAACTTGAGGAGCTTATAGGTTATGGTAGATCTTTTGGTATGGAGCCTTTAATAGAGGTTCATACTCTGGAAGAGTGTAAAAAGGCTGTAAAGTCTGGTGGCAGGATAATTGGAATCAATAATAGAGATCTAAAAACTTTTAAAGTTGATATAAATATTTCGAAACAACTTGCGCCTTACCTTAAAGATCTTGGTGCAGAGATTGTTGTTTCTGAAAGTGGTATAAATACTCATGAAGAGATACTTGAACTCTTAGATTATGGGATTGATGGATTTTTAATAGGTGAATCTTTAATGAGGGAAAAGGATATAGGATCAAAACTTAAAAAGCTCATCGGAATTATTACTTAAAGCTGAAGTAAACCTTTTTAGCTTTCTGGAATATAAATCTATTCTCATCAGGTATATAAGCTGTCAATTTATTACCCAGAACACATCCGGTATCTATTCCGTAACACATATTGTTTATGTATGGTTCTCTAAAAACCACATGACCATAAACAATCTTTTTTGATTCCGGTGTTACTTTTCTTTTTTTAGTCCAGTCTATTCTTTCAGGAAATCCTTCCTTAGTGAATCTTCCTGTTGTTTCACCGTAAAGTACAAAATCTTTTACCTTACTTCCTTTTTTTCCTATCATATCATCCTTTATACCTGCGTGTGCAACTATAGTATCGTCGTTAACGATTATGTACAACGGACATTCTGAGTAGTATTTAAGATATCTTTCTTTTATTTCAAATTTTTTACTCTCAGGGAGATTATTAAACTGCTGGATGGTTTTTTGCATACCATAACTTATCTTTACATTTTCTCCTTTCAACCATCTTGTAAATTTATAGTTATGATTGCTCTGAACCTCAATAAAATTACCTTCTTCGTAAAGGTGCATACAATACTCAATAGTCTCGATATTGTAATCGCCTCTATCAACAGTATCTCCTACAGATATTATGAAACAGTCCTTTCCGTAATCCCTTTTGATATCTTTAACAATTTTCTCAAACTCTTTTAAACAACCATGAATATCTCCTATTATTCCGTAAGGGGTATCTATTTTTATTTTTAAGAAATCTTCCATTTTCTCCTTTGCAGCACCAATATAAAGATTATGATAACGGAATAAAGTAAACCAAGATCTTTTTTGTAAGACAGGGAACATCCTGAATCGTTCCCAACGCTACCAGATAATGATTTTACAGTAATAGATATCTTTTGTGATACAGAGTTTCCATAACTATCCATAGCTGTTAATGTTACTGTGAACTCTCCAGGTTTCCTGTAATACTTTTCAACACTGCTTTTAATACAGCCTTTGTCATATACTTTTGTATTGTCTCCAAAGTCTATAAAACATTCAATTTTTTCACCTTCCGGATCAAAAACGTTGTAGTTTACATCTATCTTATCTCCTTCTACTATTTCTAAAGGTTCAACACTGAAATACTTTATTACAGGATCATTATTTGTTTTATATGCTCTGATAGTTAATGTTTTTCTTGACTCATCCTTTCCATCTGATACTAAAAGTGTTGCTTTGTATTCGCCAGTTGTTGAGTAACTAAGTTTGATTTTTTTACTGGTGCAGTTATTGTAAATTTTATCATAATTGCCGTCACCCTCTTTATCAAGTTTGCATATTAATACATCACCATCCATATCCTTGACTTTGAAACTGAAAGTTACATCAAAAGGTACGTATCCTTCTGCTGGGTCTGCATTAAATGATTCTATCTCAGGTGGGTTGTTTATAGGAGGGTTGCTGATTTTTATATAAAAACAGTCAGACCATCCAGATAAATTTTCAAAATTATCCTTAGACTGACTTTTTATACAGTAATTTCCCGGATTTTTCCAGCTGTGGCTCATAGTATCTGATCCCCAGTTGGAAGCAGTACCGTCCCCCCAGTCAAACTTATATTTAATATCATCTCCTTCTGGATCAATAGATTTTGATGAAAAGGTGTAAATAGTATTGGTAAATCCATTTTTTATGCCTGTTATCTCTGGTATTGATGGAGGTCTATTGTTTTTTACATTAATATTCAATGTTTTTGAGACTGTGTTTGTACCGTCAGATACTGTAAGTTTTGGATAAAAGTTGCCTGCTGAATTATATTTATAATTATAGCTGTATGAACTGCATTCTGTAACTGTAATATCATCTATACCGTCGCCGTCAGGGTCAAAATTACAAATAAGGCTGTCTCTATCTGGATCAGAAACAGTCCAGGAAAAGGAGACATTTAATGGAATGTTTCCTGATGTAGGATCTGCATCAAAACTGTCTATAGAGGGAGGATTTGAAGAGGATACAGATATATAATTACTTACAATTATTTTTGTTCTGTTTATAGTTTTTGAATTGTCAGCTGAATCAGGTTGACCCTCTGGAATACCTATGGGATACCCATTATACGTTATATCTGGATTAGAGAAATATCTTATAGTAGGACTGTCATAACTCATTATAGTGGCTAATGTTCCTGGAATATCGTATCCATAAGAATAGGTAAAAGCTCCAGAATAAGACGAATGATCCCTATCATGGGCAGATCCAAAATTATGCCCAACTTCATGTGCAAAAGTCTCATCAGGACAGTAATAAGCACCATAGCTTCCTATTTCAACAACTGAAAAACCGGAACCGTAGTATGCAGAAATATAGTAAGATAGGTTCTGATCAAAATTATCAGGAAGGTTAACTATAACATAACCATATCCGCAAAAATTACTACCCTGGTACTTTCTAACTAAAACGACAATATCGGCCTTATACAGCTGTCTTAAGTTTTCTATATTTTTATCTGAACTTATACTTGATAATGCTGTTTCTATTGGAATGGTTTCATCTACAGAGTTAATTTCCGATATTCCGGCAAGATTTAATAAGGTGTTGATATTACTATTTTGGAACGACTGGTTTGTAATATCAATTAAAGACTGGATAAATGCTTCAAGACCAGAACCGTATTCATTTTTTACGGCTGTTGTATAAAGAACCAGAACGTCAACCTTACTGCCGTCTTCAAGATATGATCCCTGAGTCTTTAAGTTTTCAGTTTTTTTTTGAGGATAGAAAGGGATTGTATCTTTAATGAATGGAACTGGTTTTTTACCCGATATATCTTCAATAATGTAAAGTGATTTTTCTGGTTCAAGTGGGAAAATTCTGTATTTTTTTCTTCCAAAGTTAACAGTTCCATATGCTGTACCTTTTTCAACAGTGATTATAACTGAACTTTTATTTCTGTCTTTAACTTTACCAAACCATGAGAAACCTTTTGCCCTTTTTTCTACCTTTACGCTCTCAATATATATAACAGATCCATCAGGAAGTTTGATACTTAATTGCCTTCCTTCTTGTTTTGATATTTCTGAACCAAGAAGGTTGATATTTAGCTTTACAATAGACTGTGTACTATCTTTTTTTGATACGTCTTCGGTAAGATTAGTTTTATTTTCTCCACATGAAAAAAAGTTAAAAAATATAATAAGCAGAAGAAGAATCTCTTTATATCTCAATCCTATCTCCAGAATAACAATGTAAAATATTATAAATTAATTTGGAGTAGTTGGTTAGATGAGAAAAGGTCTTGTTGTTGATAGAGAAGCTCAGATGATTGGAGTTTATCTTTTTGATGAAAAAAAGATTTACAGGGGAGTCCCTAGGAAAAAAGTATTAAAGAAAACAAAAATCTATGCAGGAGATTATGTTTTTGGAAATATTGTGGATAGTAGGACGTTTGCTATAGAAGATATTGAAGAGAGAAAAAATTTTCTTGTTAGACCACCTGTAGCTAATGTTGATAAAGTTGTGGCAGTTTTTACATTAAAAAAGCCTGAGTTTGATAGTTTTTTACTTGATAATCTTCTCGTTGTTTACGAATACCTGAAAACAGATCCTGTCGTAGTTATCAATAAAATAGATCTCCTTAATAGGGATGAGGTAATAGAGCTTATAAAATGGAAAGATATATATACTAATGCAGGTTATGATTTTATTCCTGTAAGTGCATTGACAGGAGAAGGGATTGAGGTTTTGAAAGAGCATCTTAAAGGAAGTATATCTGTTTTTGCAGGTCCTTCAGGTGTAGGTAAAAGTTCAATACTTTCTGCTATTACAGGTATTAAGCTTAGGATTGGTCAGATTAGCGATAAAACAGAGAGAGGAAGACATACAACAACAGGCGTCAGGCTTTATTTATTTGATGAGAAATCATTTATAGGAGATACGCCGGGTTTTTCAAGTGTTGATGCTTTGTATTTCATGGATAAAAGCGAAGTAAAAAATAATTATAGGGAGTTTTTAAGATATAGATGTAGATTTTCAAACTGCTTGCATACAGAAGAACCTGACTGTGGTGTAAAGGAAGCTGTTAAGAATGGTGAAATATCAGAGATAAGGTACAAAAATTATCTAAGGATTATAGGTTATCTGAGTGATCTATAAACTTTCTCAATATTGTATCTCATCATCTGTATATAATCTTTATCAGTACCAAAAGGATCGAGAAATACTATCTTCACATTAGTATTTTCTTTAATTAATCTTCCATACTTTTCGTTATAAAACTGTCTTGCAGCAAATATAGATCTTATTTTGTATTTCTTTATTTTTTTAATGATTTCCAAGATATGTTTAGGGGTGGGCTCTCTTCCATGACCAATTTCTACAACGTCAAGGTATATAAGGTCAAAAGCCTGTGTAAAATAAGGCCATGTGAAATGGTATGATATAAAATACCTGTTTTTGACTTTTTTAAACTTATTTTTCCATTCTATGTACAATCTTTCAAGATCGTGCCTAAATTTTTCATATCTCTTCCTGTAGTAATCCTTATTTTTACTGTCAATCTCACACAGTTTTTTATAAACAAACTCCCCTATTTTTATGCCGTTTAAAGGATGAAGCCATAACGCTGGGTGAATTTCCGAATGATGATCTTCATGATCGTCTGTAAAATCAAAATGGTCTATTGTATAAATTCCCTTTACTTTTGAAATATTAACTGCTTCTTTCCTTACATTTCTTAAAATTCCGTCTATATTTGGTTCGCCCGAACCTATATAAATAAAAAGATCCGCTTTAAAAACCGCTTTTATATCCGAACTTTTATACTCATAAAAATGTAATGATACATCAGGTGGAATTATATATTTCACTTTAACCTTGTCCCCTCCTATTGATCTGACTATATCAGAAAGAGGTTTAACAGTTGTTACTATTAGAGGCTTCCCAGACACAGGCATTAAATATATAAATATTGCTATAAAAATAATTAAGCTTTTTGTCATAGTTTACCCATTATCCTTTTTTTAATTTTTTCAACTGTATCTTTTATTTTATTGCTTATCTGTGGAAGATAATGTATGGTTCTCTTTATATCTTTCATCTCTTCAGGTAATGTCTCAAAATTTTCAAGAGCTTTTTTCCTGATATCATAGAGTGATGGCAAATCCCTTACAAGCTCGCCGTTTCTTATATACTCTTTAAGCAATGGCTTCCCATCTTTAACCTTTTCATCATAAGCAACAATAAGATCATCTTTTATCTTTCCTTCTTTATAAAATCTGTATATCTGTTTTTTATAAGGAAGTGTAACTTTTTTCTTACTCAGTTTCATGACAGGTTTTCCGTCATACTCAACAAGCTTATAAGCACAATCGAGATAGGGAAGGTCAGCAGAAACAACAAGCTCTGTTCCAACTCCCCACCCGTCGATAGGAGCACCATTATCAAGAAGTTCTTTTATCTTATACTCGTTTATTCCACCACTTGCTATTATAATGGCATCTTTGTAACCTGATGCATCAAGTATCTTTCTCGCTTCTATAGATAGTTTCAGCAGATCACCACTATCAAGCCTTATCCCTTTAAATCTTTTCATACCCATACTTTTCATGGCTTTAACAGCATTCTCAACGCCTTTTAAAGTATCAAATGTATCAACAAGAAGAACTGCATTTTCTGGGTACTTTTCTGCAAATGCTTTAAAAGCTTTTTCCTCATCACCATAAGCAAGAATAAAAGAGTGAGCCATAGTTCCAAAAATAGGTATGCCGTACTCTTTTCCTGCAAGCACGTTAGAAGTTCCGGCAAAACCTCCTATAAAAGATGCTCTTGCTGCTTTCATGCCTGCATCTGTTCCATGTGATCTTCTTAGTCCAAAATCAACAAGTACTGTTCCCCTTGCAACAGAATAGGATCTTATGGCTTTTGTTGCGACGAGAATTGGGAGTTGAAGAGTATTAATGAGAAATGTTTCGACTATCTGGGCTTCAATAAGAGGTGCTTCAACCTGAACAACAGGTTCATTAGGAAATATTATCTCTCCTTCATCTATAGCATATAGATTACCTGTAAATCTAAAATTTTTAAGATATTCAAGAAAATCATGATCAAACTTTCCTGTCGATCTAAGATATTGTATATCTTCCTTACTGAATCTTATATTTAATAGATAGTATATAAGTTGTTCAAGGCCTGCATTTAACAGGTATGACCTATTTTCTACAGGTCTTGTATAAAAATCGAAAATTGCCCTTTTGTTCATGCCGTCTTTGAAGTAAACCTGCGCCATGGTAAGTTCATAAAGGTCTGTAAGTATTGACATATTTTGTTTATTAACAAAGCCGAACCTCATCTCACAGCTCCTTCCTTACTTTTCAAAAATTTAGATAACTGGTCTGAAAGTTTTGTTATGTTTCCTGCTCCAAGTATCAGGACAACATCCCCTTTTTTTAATATATTCTTCAGTATGTTTAGAACCTTTTTAAGATCCTCACCGTAAATAACAGTTTTTCCTGTTTCTTTTTTAATATCTGAAGATAGTTTTTTACCATTTATACTGTCAATGGGGCTTTCTCCCGCAGGGAATATATCTGTTATAACAGTTATATCTGGAATACTGAAAGATCTTACAAAATGATCGTAAAGGGAAAATGTCCTTGAGTATCTATGAGGCTGGAAGACTGCTATGATTCTCCTTTTATCAAACATCTCTTTTGCTGCAGAGAGGGTGGCTTCTATCTCAGTTGGGTGGTGAGCATAATCGTCTATTACTGTTATAGATCCGTCATACTTTATCTCAAATCTTCTGTTTGCATTCTTAAAATTTTCAAGAGCTTCCTTTATTACACAGAATGGAACTCCAAGTTCTACGGAAATGGACACAGCAGCAAGGGCATTGTAAACGTTATGTTTTCCGGGAATTGAAAGGTATATTTCACCAAGATTATTTACCCTGAACCTGTATCTTCCATTTTCAAGTTTAAGATCATACGCTTTTATGTCTGCATCTTCCAAAATACCAAACCTTATTGTCTTTTTTTCTATAAATGGAAGTATATCCTTCACATTTTTATCATCAATATTAACAGCTACAGCACCGTAGAAAGGAACTTTATTTGCAAAATCTATAAATGCATCTTTTATCTCGTTAAGATTTTTGTAAAACCCTATATGCTCAAGATCTATATTGTTGATAGATACTATTGTTGGCGTAAGTTTAAGAAAAGATCCATCACTTTCGTCAGCTTCAGTAACTATAAAATCACCTGTTCCTAACTTTGCATTACTTCCATAAGCTTCAAGTTTTCCTCCTATAACAACTGTAGGATCGTATCCTGTTTTTCCAAGTATAGTTCCCACCATTGACGTTGTAGTTGTTTTTCCGTGACTCCCAGCAATGGCTATGCCGTACTTGAATCTCATAAGTTCTGCCAACATCTCTCCTCTTGGTATAGTTGGTATTCCCAACTGTTTTGCCCTGACAAGTTCTGGATTATCCTGTTTAACAGCTGATGAATAAACAACAACGTCTGCACCATCAACATTTTTGGGATCATGGCCTATATATATTCTTGCTCCCATATTTTTTAAATTTATCACAGTTTGACTTTCTTTGATATCCGATCCTGTAACTGTAAATCCTTGATTAAGAAGAACCTGAGCTATACCGTTCATACCAGATCCACCAATGCCTATGAAATGTATATGTCTTACTTTCCCTCTAAACATCACTTTCTCCGTAATGATTGATTTCTATCATAAAATAGTTACTCAGAATATAGGTATTATATATCACAGATATGAAACCAAAAATATTTAATCTATTAAAAGGCTTAAAAATACAGGAAATTATTGTTATTCTGTCTCTGATATCTTCCTATTCGGTATATTTGTTCTGGAAAATATCTTACAAAGAAGAAGATAAAAAGGTTGAAAAAGAAGAAGTTGTTTATATAAAGAAGGTAAAACCTATTTATATATCACTTACATCTCCTTATGGTATCCCACCTGTTGAAAATTGTGATAGCGTTAATCCGTATATATATACAAAGGTTGTATCGCTTGAGTCTCTACCTGTTTCAGAGAGAAAAAAAAGATTTATATCACTGATGCTACCTTCCATTCTTGTTGAAAATTTTGAGATAGAACAAAAAAGAAAACTTGTCCACAGGATAAAAGAAAAGTTTGAGAATAATCAGGAGATCTTACCTGTTGAAGAGAAGTTTCTCTCTTCTATGTTTGAGAAATACAGGGTTGAAAATATTAACGATCTATTAAAAAGACTTAATATATCGCCTGTAAGTATAATACTTGCTCAGGCGGCTATAGAAAGCGGATGGGGAACATCAAGATTTTTTGTAGAGGCAAATAATGTTTTTGGAGTATGGACATTTAATAAAAGTTATGCTTACAAGATAAAAGCCAGACACAGTAATGCATATTTAAAAAAATATGATAATATACTTCAAGCAGTTGATGATTATTACTACAGTATTAATGTAGGGTGGGCTTATGAAAATTTTAGACTGGTCAGATTGCAGACTGATGATCCTCTACTTTTAACAAATCATCTTGAAAAATACTCTATACTGAGGAAGGTTTATGTTCAAAGGCTTAAAAGTATTATTGTTTCAAATAATCTTCAAAAATACGATAACTGCAAGCTTAATCCTGATTTTATTTACACTGATACTCTCAGATAGGGCGAAGGCAGATTATGCCACTATACTGATATACCACAAGTTTGATGAGGAAAAATCTCCATCAACATCTATACCAGTTAAGGATTTTGAAAATCAGATGAGGTATTTGAAAGAAAACGGCTTCAATGTTATATCTCTTAATAAGTTATTATGGCATATACAGAATAAGATCCCCTTTCCTGAAAAAACGGTAGTTATAACTATAGATGATGGATATAGATCAACCATGAAAGCGTTTGAGGTGCTAAAAAAGTACAATTTTCCTTTTACGGTTTTTCTTTATATGGAGGGTATAGGAAGATATCCTGATTTTTTAACAGAGGAACAGCTGGAGATACTGAAAAAGTATTCTAAGATTTCCTTTGGAAATCACTCTTACAGCCATAAAAGGTTTGGAAGACTTATCAAGAAATTAGGAAAGGATCATTTTAGAAGATTAATTATTGAGGATACGAAAAAATCTGAGGAAAGATTTAAAAAACTTCTTGGGTTTAAGCCTGTCTATTATGCTTTTCCATATGGTGAGTACAACAGGGAATATATTGAGATACTTAAAGGAATGGGTTATAAAGCTCTTTTTACACAGGATCCAGCAAGCATATCTCACAACATATCGCCGTTTCTTATTCACAGGCAGCCTATAGTTGGCAACTGGGGAACTCTAAATCATTTTATTAAAGTTTTAAATACTGGAGCTCTTGAGGTAGCTTATCATTATCCAGATATCGGATTTCTTCCTGAAAATCCTCTTCCTTATATTAGGTTCAGACTTAGACATCCAGACAGGTATTCTGGATGTGAGATATATGTATCTGAATTAGGATGGAAAAAAGCTGAAAGAGAAGGAGACTATCTTATATGGAAAAAACCTCCAGAATTTAAAAGGAACAAGAATAGAATCGGTATAAAATGTAAAGATAAAAAAACAGGAAAAATTTCAACCTATTTTTATCTTACATTTAACTGAATCTTGGAAGTCTCCAGTTGTAAAGAATAGCCAGTATCCTTATCATAAGCACAACAACGCTACATACAAATGCAGAACTTTCAAGTGAGATTCCTGACTTTATTGAAAGATAGAAAGCTATCGCTCCTATAATCGCACAGCTTGCATAAAAGTCGTCTCTCAATACTGTAGGTATCTTCCCAAGTAGAACATCGCTTATGACGCCTCCTCCTATTCCTGTTAGCGTCGCAAGTATTACAATACCAAAGAAGGATACATCTGAATTATACGCTATTATAGCTCCGGTAGTTGTGAAAGCTGAAAGACCTATAGCATCGGGGATAAGTATAAAGTATCTGTTTTTAAAATCACCTTTAAAAATTTTATACAAAACAATAGCAAGCCATACACCAATAAGCGCTACGCTCATATCAGTAACGGATCTTAAGGCGTTAGGCACACTGTTAACGAGAAGATCCCTTGTAATCCCACCACCTAAAGCTGTCATCGTTCCCAGCACTGTGATGCCAAACAGATCGAGACCTTCCCTTATTGCCTTGAATGAACCAACTACAGCAAAGGCAGTAAGTCCTATAACATTCATAAAAGTCCATATATCAATCATGATAAGTTCTTGCACAAAGGCATTTTACCGTTAAGTATTATTTTTCCATCCTCTTTTAGTTTTATTTTAAAACCTGAGTAAACCACTCCTGAACTGACAGCCTTAAAAAAAAGATCACTGAACCTTGGATCTAACTTCCTGTTGGGATAAAAACAGCTACAATTCCTAAGTCCCATTATGAGAATGTATGCTTCGTATCCCTGTTTTTTTGCCTCAATAAGCTCTCTAATATGCTTTGAACCTCTAATAGTTGGTGCATCTGGAAAAATACATGTCTTATTTATCAGAAGGTTGCTTCCTTTAAGTTCAACAAAGACTTTGTTGTCTATAAGATAATCTATTCTGCTTCTACCAAATTTTACCTCCGTTTTTATATTTTTAGGAGTAAAACCCAATATACCTTTTTTTATAGCTTCAAACCCTATTTTAGAATGTATAGATGTGTTTAAAAGAATCCATCCATCTTCCATTTTTGCTGAAATAAGTTTGTAATCTGTTTTTAATTCTGGTCTATTTTTTACTAATAATATATTCCTTCCTTCTATAAGTATTTCTTTCAACCTTCCTGTATCAGCTATATGACATGTGTATCTCTTTTCTTTTATTTTACACAGACCTGTAAATCTGTTCAGTCTCTTTATAAATGTTCCTTCTTCTAAAATTCCAAGTTTATTAAGGTCAAAAAGCTCCATTAATTTATCTTATACTTTCATTTTTAACAACATTAACGAGGAATTTTACTTTATCAAGATCCATATCAGGCATAAGTCCATGACCGAGATTAAATATATGACCTGTATCATTACCCCATTTTTTCAGTATATCTAAAGCTTTCTCCCTTATAACGTTTTTTGAAGCGTATAAAACGATAGGATCAAGATTTCCCTGTGCAGCGGCTTTTCCACTAAGTTTTTTCTTTACTTCTGACAGATCTATCATCCAGTCAACGCTGTAAACGTCAGCACCTGATCTGATCATATCATCAAAGAAACCAGCAACGCCTTTTGTAAAATGTATAACAGGCTGATAATCCCTTTTTATATTTTTAATTATCTTTACTACAGGTGGAAGTGCGAACTCCCTGTAGTCATCTGGAGATAAATAACCCCCCCAGCTGTCAAATATCTGAACAGCATCTGCACCTGAATCTATCTGAAAGTTGAGATAATCTATAAGCATATCAGCAAGTATATCTAAAAGATCTTTAAATGCATCTGGGTAGTTGTACATGAAAGCTTTTGCTTTTTTAAAATCTTTTGATGTTCTTCCTTCTATCATATATGCAGCAAGTGTAAAAGGTGCTCCGCAAAAACCTATTGTTGGTATCTCTCTTTTTAATGCCTGATTAACCCCTTTTATTATCTCACCTACGTAATAAACATCGTTTCTATCAAACTTTTTCAATTTCAATAGATCATCAGGTTTTTCTATAGGATTCATAAAAACAGGTCCTTCTCCTTCTCTAAACTCAAAGATCATACCTATACTTTCAAGGGGTGTAAGTATATCTGAAAAAATGATTGATGCATCTACACCGAGTAGTTTTCTTGGTAGTATTGTTGCCTCAACTGAAAGTTTTATATCTTTGTAGAATGTCACAAAATTTCCGGCTTTCTCTCTCAGCTTTCTGTACTGGGGCATATACCTTCCGGCCTGACGCATAAGCCAGATGGGAGTTCTTTCTACTGGCTGCCTCAAACAGGCTCTAAGAAAAAGATCATTTTTCAAATCCTTCATTCTGCTCTCCTTTATAAATTATTCTTAATCTGAAGATGAAAATCATAATCATTATAAATTAAGTAGTTGTTAACCGAAAATTTTTTGTGTAATATATAAACTTAGTTAAATATTTTATATCATTATGGGAGGTTAGACTAATGAAGAAAGCTATCGTATCTGCAGTGGTAGGACTGGCTGTTGTAGCAGGAAGCGCTATGGCAGCTGATGGTGCAGGAATATTCAAATCAAAAGGATGTGGTGCCTGCCACAAACCAGCAGCAAAAAGTGTGGGTCCATCTTTGAAGGATATTGCTGCGGCTTACAAAGGTAAGGAAGGAGATCTTATTAAGTTTCTCAAAGGAGAAGCTCCAGCTATTGTTGATCCTGCAAAATTTGGTATAATGAAGTCTCAGCTTGCTAAAACAAAGGCTCTTTCTGATGCTGAGCTTAAAGCTCTTGCTGATTTTATGATGAATCATTAAACTGATAGCCCCCTTTGGGGGCATTTTATAGATAAGAAATGTCTCTCTGATTTTTATTATTTTAACTTATTTTGTCGGGAAATCCTATTCCTTAGAAGGAAAGGATCTTTTTATCCGTTACAATTGCGGATCATGTCATTCTCCAGAAAGAAAGGTGGTAGGGCCCTCTTTTCTTGAGATCTCAAAAAGATACGGCAGTAGCGAGAAAGCGGTTGAAAAGGTTGCAAAGCTCATAATAAATCCCAAGCCCTCAAACTGGCCAGGTTATGCATATATGCCACCATTTAAAATACCTTTTGATCATGCAAAAGCCCTTGCAAGATATGTTCTTATTGATTCTTTAAAAGAGATAAAGGAAAAAAATTCTGAAGACAGTCTAGACGATGTTTTAGATGATGATTTTCAGTTTCACTGATTATATTTACCGTATTTTTTCCTGTGTTTTTCTTCATTTGCCTCCTGATTTTTCTTAACAAAATATAAAGATCCTGCTACCATACCTAAAACACCTATTATTATAAATACTCCCTCAATTAAACTGTTTGCATTACAGAAAATTCCGAATGATGAATAGGGATCACACTTATCAACTGTATTGTTTAATGGGTTTTCATAGGATAATACTCTGTAAATAATACTTTCCATTTTGTTAACCCTGAATGAATATTTTTATATTCTAAATATACCATAAATTAACAGGAAGTTGGGTTTGAAATAAAGAATAAAAAAATTGAAAACTGCCTCTTTAATTAAAATCTGATTATAAACTCATTGTACTTATCATTTATTTTAACTTTGATTTTAAATCTATAGTAGTCTGCTATCTCTTTTACTATAGAAAGTCCAAGACCAGATCCTTCTGTTGTTCTTGATTTTTCTTCCCTATAGAATCTATCAAATATCTTTTTTACATTGTCCTTATCTATAATTTTCCCTGTGTTTTTAATTGAAACCTGTCTGTTTTTTATCGTTATAATTATCTCTCCTCTTTCATAGTTATACTTAACAGCGTTTTCAAGTAGATTTGAAAAGAGCATCTCCATATCTCTTTGATTTGCGGTTATTGTGATATCGTTTTCTTCATTTATTACCAGTTTTATACTTTTTTGATCTATCTTTGGTTTTATTATCTCTATCTGTTTTTTAAGTAGCTGATTGATATTTATCTTTTCTTTGTCTTTCTTTCCTATCTGTGTCATATATAAAAGGTCTGATATAAGATTTTTCATATAATCGACATTTATCTGTATATTCTCGATATGATTCTCAATATTTTTGAAATTTTTCTGTTTTATAAGATACAGATTAGTGGCTATTACAGTGAGAGGGGTTCTTAAATCGTGAGATACATTCTGTGTGAATCTCTCCTGTTTTTCTACAGTCTCCTGTATTGGGGACAGTATCCTTCTTGATATCAAAAATGAAAGAACAAGTATAACCGTTGAGATAGCAAATGTTGTGTAGAAAAGTATAAACTTTAATTTTTCGAGATTTACAAGAACCTTAATAAGGTCTTTTCCCACATAAACATGGTAGTAATCAAAACTTTTCTGTATTTTAACTCCATACACAACCTCGCTCCCTATAAGCCTGAATCCTGTGAAATGTTTATTAATCTTGCAAAGCTTTCCTTTGTAAAATATCATGGCAGCATTATGGTTGAATACACAGAGATACGTGTCTTGAGGGATCCTTATACTTTCAACAACCGATAGATCTGTAACAGGATCGTCGAGTTTTTTAGATATCTCAAATGCGATGCTTTTAAGTTCGTCTGTTATTCCATAGACTATCTGTTCTTTATAGAAGTAATATATTGTTCCTGAGAATGCAGCTATAATAAATGTTGATATTAAAGATATAAGAACTGTTATCTTTATTCTTGCTTTTAGAAACTGATCAAATTTCATTCTATTTTATAACCTACTCCAGATACATTATGGATAATATCTTTATCCTGAAGTATCTTTCTTAAAAGTTTTATATTTGCTCTTACCGTTTCCCTTGTTGGATAATCATTAATATCCCAACATTTATTCATTAATGTTTCATAAGTTACCACCTTTCCTCTATTTCTCAACAACTGTTCAAGAATACAGAACAATTTTGGGGTTATCATCAGCTTTGTGCCGTTTTTCTTAACCTCTCTCTTATTTAGATCTACAATAAAGTCTCCTATCTTTATTATGTTGCTTTTTTCGGAAGATGCTCTTCTGATAAGCGCCCTGACCCTTGCGATAAGTTCCTCAATCTCAAAAGGTTTTACAAGATAGTCGTCGGCTCCAATATCAAGCCCTCTAACTTTATCCTCAAGCCTATCCTTTGCTGTCAGCATAAGTATAGGTGTGTTTATACCCTTTTCCCTCGCAATCTGGCATACTCTATAGCCGTCTATTTTGGGAAGCATTATATCAAGTATTATAAGATCATACTCAGTTGCATTCAGATAGTCTAAAGCTTCTTCGCCATCAAAAGCTGAATCTACAAGATATCCATTTATCTCAAGTACTTCTTTAAGCGTATCATTTAGTTGTGCATTATCTTCTACTATCAGAACCTTCATGATCTAATCTTATTAAACTTTATGTGAAATATCAGTGAATTACCATCCTTCTCTTAAAGCTTCAAGTTTATTTCCATCTTTTTCTCTCTCTTTTTCGCTGCTTTTTACACCTTTTGGTCTGTAGTAGTTTGGGCTTTCAGACATTTTTCCTTTATAGTACTTTGGAACTTTTTTCATATTACCTTTATAGTAACCAGGTGTATTTCTTATATCTCCTTTATAGTAATTAGGGATTTTCCTATGATCTGGCTTGTAATATCTTGGTTTTGATGATTCGTAGAATTTATACAGACCATAACCTACAACAATAATGGACATGATACTTATAACAAAGATGGTTAAATCTGAGGTTTTCATATCTCATTTTAATTTATATTTATTTTTAAGATACTCAAGTGCCTCTCTTCTATTTTTTATCTCTCCATCAAGATATTTAAGGAATATATCATCAAGTATCTCTTTAAATAAGGGTGAAGGTTTTAGTCCAAGTTCTTTCAAATCATTGCCTGTAATAAGTAGTTTTCTTTCCTCTTCTTTTTTTAGGAGGTAAATTATTCTTTCTGCTACTTCTGCAGGAAGGTATGAACATATAAAAACGAGTATATCTTTTTTTATGTTTTTTATATTGAGATAAAGTTCGCTGTTTTTTTCTGGTATTCTTCTAAATCTTCCCTTAATAGAGAAAAAAAGCTTAAAAAGTTGCTTCCCATTTGAAAAATGGTATCTATCTAAAAACTGGTATGAAATATCAAGGGGAAGATGATACATTAATGCAAGAAGATAGTTGGCGACCCTGTCAACTCTATGGCCGAAAAATATCTCAAATGTTATTATCATATCCCTGAGTCTGTTTATAACCTCCTCTCTTTTTTGATCAAAAACAAACTCTGGTATCAGCTGATGAAGGATTTTATATTTATTCATCAGATAAATGATCTCTGTAGCTTTTTCTTCATTAAATGAGTAAGACAGTTCAGTATTTACCCTTCCTGTTGGTGCAACAAGAAGCAGATTTTCATCAATAGCAAGTTTAAGAAGTTTTTCTGTCATCTTCCCTATCTTGAAGCCAAATCTTCCTGCAAATCTTACTGCTCTTAGGATTCTAACAGGATCCTCAATAAAGCTTAACTGGTGAAGTATTCTTATAACTTTATCTTTTATGTCCCTTAATCCGTTAAAAAAATCTATTAATGTTCCAAAGTTGTCTTCAGTGATCTCAACTGCAAGTGTATTTATTGTAAAATCTCTTCTGTAAAGATCCTCCTTTATTGTGGCTTTTTTTACCTTCGGGTAAGCTCCTGGATAATCATAAATCTCCTTTCTTGCTGTTGCAAAATCTATCTTAAGTCCTGAAGGGAGTGTTACTTGTGCTGTCATAAATTCTTCAAAATAGTAGTATTTATACTTATTTTCGGCAGCATATCTTCTTGCAAGCTCTACAGCGTCTCCCTCGACAATGATATCTATATCAAGATTTTTCCTTCTCATAACGATGTCTCTTACAATTCCCCCAACAAGATAAGATCTGAAATTTAACTCTTTTGATATTATTCCTATCTTTTTTAATTCATCAATTACCTCTACAGGAAGGTGCTGTTTTAATTTTTCCCTGTAGTTAAGGTATTTTGGTTTTATCCTCTCCCTTGTTATAAAAATGTCCTTCTCAAAATCAAAAACCTGACCGTGGAGAACTTTCAGAAGATAATTTCTTGAGACTATACCGACTGGATAACCTCTTTTCAGAACAGGGAAATAATCCTGTGATGAGTTTATAAGGAATTTCTCTGCTTCTGCCACAGGCATATCTTCCTCAAATGTAACAACATTGTCAATAACGAAATTTTCAATAGGTACATCATCAATACCGTGTCTTATGCTTTCTTTTAAAACTTTTGAAAGTGCTATCCCATCAAACTTACCTTCCCTGTTTATAACAAATATAACAGGAACTTTTTGTATCACATCCCTTAGCTCTTTTAATATTTTTGATTTCTCAACCTTTATAACATTTTTATACATAATATTTGATATTCTTTGATCTCTGTAAAACTCCCCTATAAGAATGTTCTCAAGGTATGTTTTTATCTCCTGTGTAGTCATACCTTTAATCATTGCACTCCCCGCAGCATAATGACCACCTCCTCCCAAGTAAGAAAGAATCTTTCCTATGTTTATTTCCTTTGTTTTAGATCTTCCTATAATGCTGATCTTTCCTGAAGCGTTTATTACTGCAAAAAAAGCATCTACTTCCTGAAAAGGTTTAATAAGATGTAGATGAGCAGATATATCAGGTATATACTCTTTACTGTAAGCAACTGATATTATTATTTTTTTATTTTTAACCGGAAAGTACTGGATATTCTCAATAAGCTGTTGAACTATATTTATCTGTTTTTCATCTATTCTTCTCTCGAGGATTGTCCTTACAGTTTCCAGATCTCCACCTTTACTGAGTAAAAAAGCTGCTGCTTTAAGATCTTCAGGTTTTGTTATGCTGTATGTAAAAGAACCTGTATCTTCATATATACCTAAAAGCAGAAGCGTAGCATCTTCAGACTTTATCTGTATATTTCTTTCTATTAATTTCTGTGTGACTATTGTTGTAGCACTACCGGTTTTCCTGAAAAAAATTTTTAAATTATCGGTTTTTTTTAGCTTTGATGGATGATGGTCATATATTTGTATTTCTGTTTTTTCTGAGATAAGGTCTTTAAGGTACTGCTTTACTTTTTTTATATTTGATGTATCGACTAAAAATAGTCTTTCTATCTGATTTATATCTCTTTTTCTTACGATCTTTTTTTCAAGTATATCTTTGAATCTATTTATTGTTAGTCTTACCGTAGGTGATATCGCGTGTGGAAGCAGTATTTTTGCCTCGGGATAAAGCAGTGTTATCCCATATGCTGAGGAAAATGCGTCAAGATCAGCCCCTTCTTCTATATAAACTACTTGCAAAATTTTCTCCTTTTTCATATAATATATATCCTCACTCGCCCAGGTGGCGGAATTGGCAGACGCGCTATCTTGAGGGGGTAGTGCCCGAAAGGGCGTGCGGGTTCGACTCCCGCCCTGGGCACCATTAATCTAATTTATTTCTAAGTTCGTCTGGAATCGGGATCATCTTTTTATTACTCCTACTTATACAGCAGTGTCTTGTTTTACCCGTGGATATAGTTTCATTTTTTTTCTTTACTGTGTATCTGAAGTTGAAAAAATACCTGTTTTCTATATCCAGTTCTGTAATTATCTCAAAACTGTCTCCGTAAACGAGGGGATGCCTATAGTTAATATTTATTTCCAGAATAACTATATCCGTATTCAATTTATTCCTTATATCAGAATATGGAAAGCCTAAATTCTCGAGATAGTATCCTCTTGCCTCCTCAAAGTATCTTGGATAGTTTGAGTGATGAACTATGCCCTGTGCATCTGTTTCATAAAAATTTACTTTTCTTTTAAATCTTACGATCATTTTTATTCCTCATGTTCCCCTTCCACTTCCTCGCTTACAGCTTCCCACATTCTTTCTGCGCCTGCTATGTAGCCTTTTAAAAAAGGATCAAGCTCAATTGATATTGTTATAGCATCGTGGACATTTCCGTGATCAAGATCAAATTGTGTTAGAAGTGCTACAGTGATGACTCCCTTTTCAGAAAGGGCATCCCATGCTTCGCCGTATGGAAAAGCCATAAATATCTGACCATTATCCTTTATAAGGGTGATCATAAGGTATGGTTCGTGCTCTTCTTCATCATAATCTACATCTACATCCACCTCCCAGCATGTTTTATCATTTTCTATCATTTCCTGTATGTAGCTGTCAGGCTCAACAATAGCAATAATTTCCTCATCCTCAGTCATTCTTACATCGAAAGGATGATAAATGTGCTGTTCCATCTTTATCCTCCAATTAATGTTTTTGCTTCTTCCAATATCTTTTCTACCTGAGATTTCTCAGGCATCTCAACGTATATTCTAAGAACAGGTTCTGTTCCAGAGGCTCTGAAAAGAACCCATCCATCATTCTCAAAAATAAATTTCACACCGTCTGTCATATCTATTTCTTTAATCTTCAAACCTGAAAGCTCTTTTAGAGGTTCTTTTTTTAATCTTTCAACAAGCATTCTACCTTTATTACCTTCTACTTTAAGATCTTCCCTTTTGTAATAAGCTGTTCCGAACTCTGAGAAAAGATCTTCAATTATCTTTGTTAATGGCTTTCCATGGAGCAGAATCATTTCTACTATCATAAGACCTGATAGAAGACCGTCTCTTTCAGGTATATGAAATCCAAATCCATATCCGCCAGATTCCTCTCCACCAAAAGCCAGTTTTTCCTTTAGGAAAATATCAGCTATATATTTAAATCCGACAGGTGTTTTATAAAGTTTTCTATTTTCCTTTTCGCATATTCTATCAACGAGATAGGAGGTTGATACAGTTTTTGCGACTCCACCTTCAATGTTTTTATTCCTTAACGTGTGTAAAAGAAGAAGAGCGTATCCTATCTGTGTGTTGACAAATTCACCTGCCTCATCAACTATTCCTACCCTGTCTCCATCTCCGTCATTTGCAATTCCAACGATAGCCTCTTCAGCAACAACTTTTCCTTTCAAGAGGGAGAGATTCTTATCAATAGGTTCTGGATGGTGTCCTCCAAAGTATGGATCCCTGTAGTGGTTTATCTCTGAAACATCTATAAATGTGTCTTCAAGCAACCTTGATAAAAGTCCCATTGAAGAACCATGCATAGGATCATGGACTACCTTTTCTATTTTTTGTTTGAAAAGCTCTGGCAAAATATAACTTTTAAGCTTTTTTATATAAAGACTGTTTAAATCTAACTCTTCCCATTTTGTGATACCCAGTTTTACCTCAGATACTCCAATTTTTTTCTCAACTTCTTTTATTATTTCAGGTGTTGCAGGTCCTCCATAACCACCTTTTATCTTATATCCATTGTATCTATATGTGTTGTGGGATGCTGTAATCATTATTCCTTCATCTGCTTCTAACTCTTTGGTTGCAAGAGCAAGTGCTGGTGTTGTACAGATTGATGATGAGAGTACAACATAAAATCCATTACTTGAAAAAACCTCAGCAACCACATAGGCAAAATCCTCAGACATGAATCTTGGATCGTAACCTACAACCACTTTTTTTCCTTTTTTATTTTTAAGATGGTCTGCATGTGCCTGTGCAACTTTAGAAACAGAATCAAATGTAAACTGATCTGCTATAACAGCTCTCCATCCGTCAGTTCCAAATCTTATTGACATCGCTCCCTCCTGGTAAGTGCTATCACAATTTTATCATTAATGATATACCTGATAAATCTTGAAATCAAAGTAATCTTTAAAAATCGTTTTCAAGCTGATATACTAAGGATTAGCTTTATTAATTAAAGAGGTAATTAATGGAAAGGCAGAAATTTTATGTAACTACTCCTATATACTACGTTAATGATCTTCCACATCTTGGTCATGCTTACACAACAATAGCAGCTGATGTTCTGGCAAGATACTTTAGACAGAAAGGAATTAAAACATTTTTCCTTACAGGTACTGATGAGCACGGCCTCAAAATTCAAAAATCTGCAGAGGAAAAAGGATTGTCTCCAAAAGAGCTTGCAGATATAACCCATAAAAAATTTAAAGAGTTATGGAAAGTTTTAAATATATCATACGACAGGTTTATAAGAACGACAGATCCAGATCATATAAAAGCTGTCCAATATATATTTCAAAAATGCTATGATAATGGAGATATATACCTTTCGGAATATGAAAGCTGGTACTGTGTAGGCTGTGAGGAATTTAAGACAGAGATCGAGATTAAGGAGTATGATTATAAATGTCCCATTCATCTAAAACCATGTGAAAAGGTAAAAGAAGAAAGCTACTTTTTTAAACTATCTAAATATCAGAACAGACTTTTAAAACTTTACGAAGAAAAGCCTGAATTTATAATGCCAGAATATAGGAAAAATGAGGTGGTATCATTTGTTAAACAGGGACTGAAGGATCTTTCTGTTTCAAGGAAAAGGGAAAGGGTAAAATGGGGAATACAGGTTCCGTTTGATCCTGATCATACGGTATATGTATGGTTTGATGCTTTAACTAATTACCTGACTGCAGTTGATTACCCACCTTCACCAAATGAGTTCTGGCCTGCAGATGTTCATATAGTTGGTAAAGATATACTTAGGTTTCATGCTGTTTACTGGCCAGCCTTCCTTATGAGTGCTGGTCTTGAAGTTCCTGAGACTGTTTTTGCCCATGGTTGGTGGACTGTTGAGGGACATAAGATGTCAAAATCGCTTGGAAATGTTATAGATCCATTTGAGGCGTCTAATGAATATGGTGTTGATCAGCTAAGATACTTCTTGATGAGAGAAGTTCCTTTTGGACTTGATGGTGACTTTTCAAGAAAAGCTGTTATCGGGAGGATAAATTCTGATCTTGCAAACGATCTTGGAAATCTTTTTTCAAGATCGCTGTCAATGATAAATAAGTTCAATAAAGGTATAGTAAATTATCTTGAAAAAACTACAGAGCTTGAAAAAGAGTATAAAGAGTTATACAAATATACCTTAGATACTTTCGACGATCATATATCTAAGTTAGAGTTTAATAAATCTCTGGAAGTTGTCTGGGATTTTATTGATTTTCTCAATAAATATATAGTAAAAACAGAGCCGTGGAAGTTAAGAAAAGAAGAAAACAGTTATTTAAATACTGTTCTTTACACTATAGCTGACGGCCTTTTGCTTATATCTTACCTTTTAAAACCATTTATGCCTGAAAAGATGAATACGGCATTAGATTATCTTGGAATCAAAGAACTTAATTTTAAATTGGAACCTTATTCCTTTCCTGAAGGAACAAAGATAAAGAAAAAAATAAAGCCTCTCTTTCCCCGTATAGAAACTGAAAAGGAGGAGGAAAAGTTGAAAGAAGTTAAGGAAGAGAATGTGGTAACAATTGATGATTTTGCCAAACTTGAGTTTAGAGTGGGTGAGGTTGTAGAGGCTGAAAAAGTTCCAGAGGCTGATAAGCTCTTAAAGATTACTGTTGATATAGGCGATGAAAAGAGAACTGTAGTTTCAGGAATTGCTCAGTTTTACACACCTGAAGAACTTGTAGGTAAAAAAATAGTTATTTTCACAAATCTAAAACCAAGAAAGATCTTTGGAATAGAATCAAAAGGTATGATCCTTGCCGCAAAGGATGATAAAAGACTGAGGCTTTTAACTGTAGATGGAGATATTGAAAACGGAGCATACGTGTCTTAAGAGGATATAATGGGAGAATATATCTATCTTACACCTGACATTGTAGAGAAGATAGATGGATTTTTGAAAAAATTTCCATTAACTCGTCAGGCAGTAATACCTTCACTACATGAGATTTTGAGTAAATACAGAGATATACCCGATCAGGCCGTTTACGAGTTGGCAGACTATCTTAATATACCACCAGCAGATATAGAAGGTATTGTCTCTTTTTATGATATGTTCAGACATAGGAAAAATGCTAAGAATCATATCAGGGTATGTAGAAATCTTCCATGTCATCTTGGAAGATATCAGATCTTACTTGAAAAAATAAAAAAACTAACAGGTGCTGACGTAGGTAAAAATAGCCCTGATGGAAGATGGTATATTGAGCTTGTTGAGTGTATAGGAAGCTGTGCAATAGCACCGGCTTTCCTTATAAATGATGATCTGTATGATGGCAGTAAGATAAAGTCTGATGAGGATCTGAAGGAAATACTAAAAAGGTATGACTGATGAGGTAAAATATGGATATAAGAGACAAAATACCGTATATACCTGATATACATGTTGAAAGTAATCTTAATCTTCTTTTAAGAAGGGCTAAAGAGAACAGAACTGTAGATATAGAAGAGTATGTTACTACAGGTGGATACTCAGCATTGAAAAAAGCCTTAGAAAGACTGAAACCTGAAGATATTGTTGTTCTTGTGGAAGAAAGTACTTTAAGAGGAAGAGGTGGTGCAGGATTTTCCACAGCAAGGAAGTGGAGATTCGCTTTGATGAATCCAGAACCAAGGTACCTGATATGCAACTGTGACGAGTCCGAGCCAGGAACATTTAAAGATAGAATTATTGTAGAGAGGGATCCCCATCTTTTACTTGAAGGAATGATAATCGCAGGTTATGCCCTTGGAGCAAGAGAAGGATATATCTATATAAGAGGCGAGTATCCTGCAGGATATCTTATACTTGAAAATGCGATTGAAGAAGCTAAATCTTACGGTTTCTTAGGTGAGAAAATACTTGGTACAGATTTTTCTTTTGATATAAAAGTTTATAGGGGAGCAGGGGCTTACATATGCGGGGAAGAGACAGCACTAATAGAGAGCCTTGAGGGAAAAAGAGGACATCCAAGATTAAGACCGCCATATCCTGCCCAGATTGGAATATACGGAAAACCAACGGTTGTTAATAATGTGGAAACATTATCTAATATCCCAATTATAGTTACATATGAACAGTATTTTATGAATATAGGACCATCTGGATTTTACGGCCCAAAGCTTTTTCCCATTAGCGGAAAAGTTAAAAAGCCAGGTGTTTATGAAGCAACCATGGATATAACATTAAGAGAGCTTATTGATATGGCAGGGGGAGTAAGAGATGGTAAGAAATTTAAAGCTGTATTTTCAGGAGCCCTTGGTGTTTACTCAGAAAAAGATTTAGATATGCCCATGGATTATTCACCAAAAGGGTTTGGAGGAACGGGAACAACCATAGTTCTCGATGAAGATGACTGTATTATTGATTCCCTTCTTGTTGTTACAAACTTCTTTTATCATGAAAGTTGTGGAAAGTGCACTCCTTGCCGTGTAGGCACTTATGAACAGTACAATATTTTAAAAAAGATTAAGGAAGGGAGAGGAACTAATAAAGATCTGGAATATTTGAAACATCTTTCTGAAAATATTCCCGCTGGTTCTATATGTGGACTTGGATTTTCAGCTCCCCAGGCTGTATCTGATGCTTTGAAAAAGTTTCCTGAAGAGTTTGAGACACACTTAAAAGGCGAATGTCCTGCAGGTGTGTGCTTTATGTGAGATAGCTTTTTAATCTTCTTATGCCTTCCTGAAGTTCCTTAATGTCTCTCGTGTATGCAAATCTTATATACCTGTCCGTTCTGTTAGAGCCGAAATCAATTCCGGGAGTTACAGCAACATGTATTTTTTCAAGAAGTTCTTTAGAAAAATAAAGTGCATTATCAGAATATTTCTCAATATTCGCCCAGATATAAAATGCTCCTTCAGGTTTTATATCTATATCAAATATATCCTTGAGCTCATTAAGGAGAAAATCCCTTCTTTTTTTAAATATATTTCTGTTTTTTTCAAGATATGTATAATCAAAAGCTCCAAGGGCAGAAAACTGGCTTATAGTTGGCGGGGATATAAAAACATTCTGGATAACTATCTCAGCTTTTCTAACAAACTTTTCAGGAAGTACGATCCATCCAAGCCTAAAACCGGGCATACAAAAATATTTTGAAAATCCGTTTATAACTATAACATTTTTTGAGAATTCGAGAGCGGTATTTTCTTTGCCATTGTAAACAAGTCCATGGTATATCTCATCTGAGATGAGGTATATTCCGTTATCCTCACAGTATTGTATGAGATCCTTAAGATCCTTTTCTTTGTATAGATTCCCAACAGGATTTGATGGGGAAGATATGTGAACAGCTTTTATATCTCTATAATTTCTTAAAATGTCAGGATTTAGTATATATCCTGATTCCTTACCTGCAGGGACGAAAACAGGCTGTATATCAAGGAGATAAGCAAAATTTTTGTAACATGGATAAGATGGATCAGGCAACGCTATCCTCTCACCTCTATTAAGAAGTATAGAATAGGCCACGAGGAAAGCACCGGATGTTCCAACTGTCAGAGCTATTCTATCTGGAGACACACTAACTCTATATTTTTCATAATAAAATTGTGATATTCTTTCTCTGAGGGTTAAAAGTCCAAAACTTTCCGTATAGAAATTCATTCTGTCTTTTACGGCTTTTTCTGCAAGCTCCCAGACTTTTGGAGGGGGCTGAAGATCTGGTTCACCTATCTCAAAATGTACAGCATCCTTTATTTTAGATGCTTTTTTGACAATATCCATCACTATAAACGGTTTTATATTCTGTGTTCTCTCCATAACTCACCTTCTGAATCTCTTATGACTGAATTTTTGTGTATAAATATTTCCGGCCTTTTTTTCAATAAGTTCAGATATTAATTTCGCTGAAATAGGTGCTAAAAGAATACCATTCCTGTAATGACCTGTAGAGATATATAGATTTTTTATCCAGCTCTCGTCCAATACTGGGAGAAAATCAGGGGTTGCAGGTCTGAAGCCAAACCATATCTCTATAATGTTTCTGTTTTCCATATCAGGAAAGGTCTGAACAAGTCCGTTTAGCAGCTTTTTAACACCTTTTACTGTATTTCCTTCTTTAAAGCCGACTTTTTCTTCTGTAGCACCAACGACTACTCTGGTCTTGTTTTTTCTTGGTATTATATAAGCGTAAGAACTGTAAAATATCTTACTTAAAGAAATATCTGGATTATCTATAGCGATCATCTCCCCTTTCACAGGGAAAACAGGTATATCAATTATATTACCTGACCATGCACCGGCACTTATAATACAGAAATCACCGTATATGTATCCTTTTTCAGTTTTTAATCTAAAAAACCTACCGTTCTTTTCTTCTACTCCCAATACCTTGCAGTCTTCAATTATATCTGCATTATAATTTTTAACTGATTTAACAAGAGCTTTCATTAGAGCTCTACTATCAACCTGACCATCTTTATCATAAAGAACACCACCTTTTATATTTATATTTAAATGAGGGTGTATCTTTTCCAGATCTTTTCTGTCAAGCCATTCTCCTGTTAAGCCTATTGATAGATATTCATCCAATCTTTTTTTGAGCAGGTAGGACTCTTCTTCGGAGAAAGCGGGACATATTATGCCAGATTCCCAGTAACCTGTATCTATACCAGTTTCATACTCAAGTTCCTGTATAAAATCTTTATACATACTTCTACTTTTTATACAGAGATCTAAAAAAACTCCTTTTCCAAGCCCTTCAGACTGAGGGGCAAGCATACCTCCTGAGCTCCAGGATGCACCTCTTCCTATACTTTCTTTGTCAATCACAGTTATACTGTATCCTGATTTTAAAAGAGATCTTGCAGTTGAAAGTCCTATAATTCCTCCACCTACTACAATTCCTTTCATGGTTTCCTCTAAAAATATATTCTCATTCCATCTTTTGCAGCTGTAACAGGTATTTCAGTTGTTTTAGTTATCTTCTTAGCAAGCTTAGATGGATCAGCTTTCAGCATAGGAATACTGAAATGTGTAAGAACTGCCTTTTTTGGTTTTAGCTTTTTTATCATTTTTTCAACATCAACAACAGAAAGATGGTAGTATCCATCTACAGGTTTTGGAAAAGTTGTATTAAAAATCATAAGATCCGTATTTTCAGGGTAATCTGTCAGCATCCTGTCGTAAAATTTTCCACATGGAATATAAACAACAGTTTTATTTTTCGTGCTGAACTGTAGTCCAAATGTTTTTGCGCCTTTGTGTATATGTTTTACAGGTGATTTTATTTTTAGATCTCCAAATAGTATCTCTTTTCCTTCCTCTGTATGCTCGATTTTTTCGATTCCTTCCTTAATGTACTTGAGCAAAACTGGATCATCACCATCTGTAACATCGTCAGGTGCTACGAGAAGTTTTAAAGGTCTTTTCTTACTATCTGTTGCCGACTCAATAACAGCGTTAATATCTGAACAGTGATCCAGATGTCTGTGTGAAACAGCTATAATATCTATATCTCTTGGATCAAGACCAAACTCAAATATTCTTATAAGCGATCCGGGACCAGGATCTATAAGTATGTTTGTCCCTTCAATATTAAGCCAGATACCTCCTGAATATCTTATCTGTCTGAAAACAACAACCCTGCCGCCGCCTGTACCCAGAAATGTTATACTATTTTTTAGCAAATCAATCTTCCTCCTTCAACAGGAATAAAACTTCCTGTTGTAAATTCAGTTTTTATAAAGTATTCAACAGCTTTACATATCTCTTTTTCACCACCCCATTTCTTAAGCACTGTTTTTTTTAAAGGAAAGTTAATATTCTCAATATTATCAGCTGGAACTATAGGACCAGGCAGAATTCCGTTGACAAGAACATAGGGAGCAAGCTCTTTTGCTAAAACCTTGGTCATTGTGTAGAGCCCCCCTTTTGTTATTATATATGCTGAATAATCTTTATAAGGTCTTAATGGTGCATAATCAATAATGTTTATTATTCTCCCATACCTATTTTTGTACATATTTTCCCCAATGCTTTTTGACAGAAATAACGGTGCTTTAATATGGACTGAATAAAATTTGTCAACTATGTTCATATCTATATCTTTTAAAGGTGTTTTGAAATATATTGATGCATTGTTAATTAATATATCTATCCTCCTGAACATGAGTAAACTTTCCTTTATAAGAAATTCTATCTCCTCTTTTTTCTCCAGATCAGCCCTTATTTTTATAGCTTTAACGCCAAAATCCTCAGCGATTTTTCTTACTTTCTCAGCTTCCTCCTCTGATCTGTTGTAATGTATGATCACATTTGCCCCTTTTTCAGCCAAAAAAAGTGCTATCTCCTTTCCTATTCTTTTAGATGCACCTGTTATTAATGCATTCTTCCCCTGTAGTTCCATATCTTCTCCACCATAATATTCTTCTTATTTTATAATAATATGAAATACACGGCGAGGATTATATGAGGCATCTCAATAAAAAAAATCAAGAGATCTTTCTTATATTGAAGATACTCCTCAGGGATGGTGGTCAGAAAGGATTTTTATATGGAAAGAACAGCAGATTTGTGTCCCTTTTTTTGATGGATCTTATAAATAGTATAGATATAGACAAAAGAGTTTTATTTGTTTCTCCAAAATCGGGAGATATATACAGACAGATACTTGAAAAATTAGGTAAATCCAATGATAATCTTACTCTGGAACAGTTTTTGATAGAGTTTTATAAAATAAAAGATAAGGTTGGCAAAAAGATATTTGTTGTTGTGGAGAATGCTGAAGAACTTGATCAGACTGATGTAATAAATCTTTTAAGAATTTTTGGTAAAGAGAAAGATCTGTCTATCATTTTTTCAGGTAGTGATAGGCTTGGTAGTATTATTAATAGTATAAAGACAAAAAAAGTATTTTCTGACGTAAATTTTGTTTTTAGGTTGGATGGAGAAAGTAAAAATATTCACAGGATTCTTGCAGGACTTGTTGTGTTTTCTGTCTTGTCTGGATTTCTTCTTTTTTATATGAAAAATGAAGGAAGAGATGAGGAAAAAAAAGTTCAGATTGTAAAAAAAGATCTACAGATAATTAAAAGCTTAGAAGAAAAAGTTGTTGAGAATAAAAATGTTAAGAAAAACTCTGTTAAGGAAGATGTCTGTGATTTTTTATGTTTATTTGAGAGATCTATTTATTTGGCGGTTAAGAGTGAGAATATTCCAGATATTGAACATGAAAAGCCTGTTGTAAAAGAGAAATACAGGATATACGCAGGTGCCTTCAGAAATATAAAAAATGCAAAAATTCTTATAGATAAGATATTTAAGATGACGGATCTAAAGGCTGAAATTGAAGAAAGGGGCGGTATGAAAAATGTATATATTAAGGCTTATACTAAGGAAGAAGCTCTTGAGATAAGAGATAGATTGAACGAAATAGGAATAAAACCTTATATAAAAAGGTTAGAAAAATGAGAGATTTTTTAGATTTTTTCGGTTTAGATGAAGATCCGTTTAGAATAACACCTGATATAGATTACTTCTATATGTCTTCTGTTCATCAAGAAGCCTTAGGTTCCCTTGAGTATCTTTTAACTTCAGAGGAAGGATTTGCTGTTATTATTGGCGAACCAGGAACAGGAAAAACTATAACTATAAGAAAGTTCATTAACCAGCTTGATGAAAACATTGAGTATGCTTACATACTCTTCCCTAATCTCACACCGGAGGAGCTTCTTAAAGCTGTACTTGAAGATTTTGGAATTGAGCCTCCTTCAGACAGTTCCAAAAATAAAATTTTCTCAGTACTTAGAGATTTCCTTATTAACAAGAAAAATGAGGGAAAAAAGGTTATGATTATAGTTGATGAAGCCCAGAATCTCCCTGTCGAAACACTTGAAGAGCTCAGAATACTTTCAAATATGGAAACGGATAAGGAGAAGCTATTACAGATAATCTTGCTTGGTCAGCCTGAACTTGAAGAAAAACTTGAATCTACACAGTTGAGACAGTTAAGACAGAGGATAACAATAATCACACATCTTAGAAATCTTTCTTTTGATGAAACTGTTAAATATATCAATTATAGATTTGCAAAGGCTGGAAATCCTGCAGTAAAAATATCAGAAGGGGTTTACAGACTTGTTTACAGGTTTACTGAAGGAAATCTGAGAAAGGTTAATCTTTTGATGGAAAGAGCATTAATGTCTGCTTTTGTTGATAATAGTTCTACAATAGAAAAGAAACACGTTAAAGCCGGAGCTGAAAGTCTTAGGTTAAATATTAAAAAAATTTCTTTCAGTAGCAGTGTCCCTGTTTTATTTCTTATTTTAATCCTTATAATTTCAGGTGTTGGTTACTATTTTTATTCAGATGAAAGTGGTAAATCTCCTTCTGCTTCAACTGAAAGTATAAAAAAAGACGGCTATCTTTCTATGAAAGTAAAGGCTTATATGTTAAACATGAGAGAGAAACCTTCAAAGGAATCGGAAATTGTTTACCTTTTAAAAGAGGGAGACATGGTTAGTATTATTGATAGGGAAGGTGAATGGGTAAAAGTGAAAAAAGGAGATATAACTGGTTGGGTCAAGGAAAAATATTTATCTTTAAGGTAAATTTCTTGATTTTCTTGAAATTATTATTAATTTAAAAGATAGATTAATAAGTAAGGATTTCTAAAATGAATGATAGGATTAAAAAATTTATATTCTCAAATACGGTTAAATACCTTGAAAATCTTTCTGGATGTAAAGGAGTAGGTCTTTACTTTAAGGATCATAAAAAAATAAATCAGATATCTGAAGTGATCTCAAAATCCTATGATTTTCCGCCTCAGGAGATTAGGAGGAAGTTCTTTTTAATAGGCGGTGAATATTATGAGATATCTGTTCCTTATTATATTTTTATCGATATGCTTGAAAATATAGAAAAGGGTGTTGTCAGAGAACTTATAAATGAGGGCGGTTTAGAAAAGGAACTATTTGATAAGGTGATTAACTATTTCAGTATTGTAAAGAATGCTGCCTCTTACGGTTATCTACAGAAAATGATCAAGTCTGATAAGGATATTATAAGGAAAGAGCTGAGGAGTGTTAAAGATAGGAACTCAGAACTGAGACCATTTCTTAGAGATTATCTTATATGGGTTAATAAGCTGACTGAGGATATAAAAAAATTAAGAACCTGTGATATCCAGTCAAATGTTCAGTGGAAAAATATTGATGAGAAAGATTATATATCTTCACTCTTAAATAAAGATGAGATAGAGGCAATAAAGGATGTTCACAACAAGCTTATAAACCTTTCGTCAAGCATATACTATGCAATTGAAAAGAGAAAATTTACCCTTCTGACATCAAACTATATAGAACTTATAAAGCTTATTGGTAAATTGATATCTCTTGCCACGGTAAATATAGCTGCAAGAAGTCTTGAAGGTATAAATATAGATCATCTTACAGGTCTATTAAATAGAAAAGCTATGGATTTTATACTGAATAGCCAGTATCAGATAGCAAAACTGACAGGAAAACCTCTTTCTATAGTTGTGCTTGATCTTGATGATTTTAAGAATATAAATGACAGGTACGGTCATCTTGTAGGCGATTGTGTTCTTCAAAATTTTGCTAAAGAACTTCAGGATCATCTGAGAAAATCTGATTTTATATTTAGATACGGGGGTGAGGAGTTTTTGATATTAATGCCCTTTACTGAAAAAAGAGATGCATGTGCTGTTATTAGAAATCTACTTGAGAAGATAACTGAGAGTTATATATGTTGTGGTGAAGATCTATACATTAATGTAACGTTTAGTGCTGGAATTGAGGACATAACAAGTCAGCATGAATCAGTTGTTGATATAATAAAACAGGCTGATCAGAAGATGTATAAGGCTAAAACATCAGGTAAAAGTAAGGTTGTCTGTTGAGTTCATCTATCTGATACGGATCCTGAGTTAAGGTAGTTTACTCTACAATCTCCATCTCCACCATTTATCTGAACGTCAGCATTCACAGCATCAGAGTATGAGATTCTATCAATAAAGTCTGATGCGTTGTAATCACACCTGCACCATAAAAAGAAACATACAGGATTATATCTTTCAACAAATTCTCCGTTATTAAGCCTTGATCCCGAACTGGTTATCTCTCTTCCGTCAAATACTAAACCTATCTGCGTTCCACCTACGGTGAAACAGTATGCACTTCCTGTACTATTCCATACCCTGTATCCCTGACATCCTATATAAACATCTGTAGAACAGCTTCCTGATAGTATTCCGTTTGTTACATTAAGTGTGAAATTATTAATTCCTTCTGTATTTAAACTTCCTGTTGTGCATACTCCAGAGGGATCTGTAACTGTTGTGCAGTTTCCTGTAACAGGACTGAAATATCCTGAAGTAAAATATCCCGATATATTCCAGCTTAAATCAGTTGTACCTCCGTATGGAACGACTGAAGGTGTGGCCGATAGACTGCATGATGGAGGTGTAGGTGGAACGGAAACGTTTACAGTATAAACCCCTACTATGCTTTGAGGAGGAGAGCATGAGTCTGTATATCCAACTGAGAATGTACATGATGTGTTTGTGAGAGGAGTTCCTGTTATTAAAGCTCCAGTGGTACTGCAGTTAAATGAGAGTCCATTGCAGATGGATGGAGTACACGATGTCAGATTTATTGGTGGATTTCCTCCAGAAAGTACTATTGACTGGGAGAAAGGAGTTCCCACCGTTGCAGAAAAAACTGTTCCACTTGGTGGAGTTAAGGAAAAAGGGGTGCAAGAACTACCTCCCGATCCTGCTGTTGAGCAGTCAGGATCTATAACGGTTAATGCAAAAGCTTTATAAGCTGTATATGAGCCAGAACATGATGATACCTGTACGGTGAATGTGTATGGTGAAGGGTTTGAACAGCCGGAATCGGAAGATATAGTACCTGTTAATGTTCCGTCAGAATTAAAGGTTAATCCATCAGGGAGAGTTCCGTCAACAATATTCCATATGTATGTAGTTCCACCGCCAAAGGCTGAAAGGGTTACACTGTATGAACTTCCTTCATATCCAGTAGGCAGAGTTTCTGTCACTATTTTTAGCTGTTGGGGATAAACATTGATACTGAAGTTTTGGTTTACAATATTGCCTGCAGAATCTTTAACACATATATTACTTAAATTTATACTGGAACTACATCCTGATAGGGAGCCGGGAGGTGACGATGGCTCAACATTTATCGTTCCATATATACTTCCATCTGATTTCATCTTAAGTCCATTACCAAGATCCAAATCTACTGCTGGAATACTACAGTTTACTCCATCGTAAGAACCCCATTGGTAAGGAGGTCTTCCTCCATTTGCTTCTAACTTATGGTTGTAAGGTGCATCTTCTGTTCCATTAGGAAGTAGAGATGGTGTTGTTATGGTTAAAGATTCACATCCCTCTTTTGTCTGCAGTTCGTGAAGTGTAACCCATTTTACTATATCATCGTAGGGCTCTGATCTATTTATATCTGAGGGATAATTGTCAACTACTATACCATACTGGAAAACACGTATAGTTGTTGGAGATGTTATTTCTTGAGAACCGGTAGTCTGGTTATTGTAATTCCCATCACCGCTCAAGATAAAAAACGCAACATTACTTATTTTGGTTGATGTAGCACATGAAGGATCATCACATATTTCAACGGTGATGTTAGTTGAGTTTAATCCGCAGTGGCCGTAAGGTGAAGATGCTGTAAGATTTCCGTCATAAACATATACAAGGGGCTTTCCGTAAGAATCTTCAAGTGTTCTAACAACACTGCTTAGTTCTGATACTGTAGGTATCTTTCCTGAAGAAGATGCATACCCAGTGATAGCTTCAACAGCAGCATTTACTATCTCTTTGCTTTCTGCATATTTTGCCCTTTTTATGAGAATACTGAAGGTCGTAGCACCAATTCCAATAAGAACCCCAATGATGACGAGAATCATTGCAAGCTCTATAAGCGTGAATCCTCTGTTAACTCTCATTATCTGACTCCAGGATTTCCTAATAATCCAATTCTCTCATTAACAACTTTAATCAACATTTCATCATCACAACTTAAATTTAATATTTTTTTATAGATTTTGTAAGCCTTGTCCAACATGCCTTTAATTTCAAGTATTCTTGCATAGGCGTATGCAATATAAGGATCAGATGGTATTTTACTGTATGCCTTTTCATAGTAAAAAAGAGATTTTGATATATCTCCAGTACTTTCGAAATAATATCCATAGGCATAATCGATATATCCTTTATTTCTTTTTTGATATTTTTTTAAAATTTTTTGTGCAAGGTAAAATCTTCCATTATCTACTAACCTGATAGCAACTGATGATATGATCTCTTCATTTTTAGTCTTTGAGATATATTTTTTTAGATCATCTATCTTCCCTATATCTACAGCAAGTATAAGGATGTTGTTAAGTAGATCTTCTGAGTTATTGATACTGTAAGCTTTTCTATAGTATTGATATGCCTTTAAAAGATCCCCTTTGTTCATATAATTTTCAGCAAGCGATATAAAGGCTGTAATCTGTGTAGGATCTACTGTTTTTATTATTTTTTCTTCTTTTTTCATTTTTTTATCTTCATAAATTGGTTTTTCCTTAACATCCGTCTCTATATCTTTTTGAATCTCATTAAGGACAAGATCTAAAGGCGGAAGAGAGTTTTCTTTTATTTCCTGTATAGGTTTATTAGTTTCAGTTTTTTTATCATTTTTTTCAGCGATTTTTCCTGTGTTTTCTAAATTATTGGTTATGCTAAGTGATTCGGCTTTATTTACAAGTATGTTCTGTTGAGGAATATTTTCCAGATATAAAAAAACTCCAATACCTGAAAGAATAAGTATTACCGTTATAAAAGAAAGGGTAATAATTCTTTTGTTAATACTGTTTTTCGGCTCTATACCTGGTGGAACAGGTTTTGATGATTTTTTGGTTTTTATTTTCTTCAACATCTCAATCATCAAACTCATTCTTCCAACCTGCTGTCAAATTTTATTATTCTCGGTTTCAGGAAAATGATAAGCTCTTTTTTTTCATTATAGACTCTTTTACTTTTAAAAAGGTTTCCAAAAACAGGTATGTCTCCTAAAAACGGTATCTTATCTTCTTCTGTTCTTTTTTCAGTGTTGATCATTCCGCCTATTATAATAAGATCTCCATCTTTTACTTTAATTATCGTTCCTGCTTCCTTAATATTGAGTATAGGTGCTTCTGCGACAACCTCATTATTATCAACAAGCTGTTTTATTCCTTCTATCTTTGTTGATACTGGAACGATATTTATGAGAATATGATTGTTCTCAATATAAGGCGTTACGCCAAGAAGAACACCGCTTAGGACGCTTCTTCTAATATACATGACACTCTGTGTAACAGTTGTGGTTCCAAGGGTAGTGATCTGCTTTTCCCAGTACGGAACTACAACACCTGAGGAGATTAAAGCGGTCTGACCATTTAGAACTCTGATTCTTGGATTGGATAATGTCTCTATTTTTCCAGTATTTGAAAGGGCATTTATAACCGTGTTAAAGTCAAGACCAGCGACAACTATCTCTCCATAACTCGAAGGTAGTGCGAGAGTTTGTCTAAGGGATATTGTTGCTCCTGATACATTTCTCAGTAAAGCAGACCAATTGATACCGTACTGGTATCCATCAGATAAAGTTACCTCAACTATTTTTGCTTCGATTAAAACCTGCTTTTTTACCTCAGAGAGAATTTTTTGCAAGAATTTTTCTACCTTTTTCATTTTATGCTTTGACGTAGTCACAACTAAAGTTCCTGTAAACTTATTCAAGGTAAAACTACTTTTTGCACGAGAGGCAGAAAAACCGTTATCGTCCTCATCTTTAAGAATCTCTTTCAGACCATTCTCTATCTGGGCAAAGAAATCATTAATTTCCTCAGGATTTTCATAGGTTAGGGAAAAATCGCCTGATATACTTGTAGAACCTGATCCTGTTGTTCCTCCTGCTGTTCCTCCTGTCGTTCCCCCGTAACCACCTCCACCACCTGTCTGGACTGCACCACCAAGAACATCGCCCCCCAGTTTTGAGTTAAAAGAGGATTTAGTATGTACGTAAGGTATGTGAAATGACTTTGTGACAGAACCTTTTATATAAATAATATTGCCCTTTATTTTGTAGTAAACGCCTGCAAGATCAGTTACCACTTTTAAAGCATCTTCTACAGGTGTGTTGTTAAAATTTGCTGTTATAAGTATGTCTGGATTGACATCTGGTGCTACTATAAGGTTCATACCAGTATCGTTTGCTATTGCATAAAGAACAGCTTTTAAAGGAACCTGATCAGCTGAAAATGTAAAAAATTTATCCTTAAATGGAGATATTTTTTTTATGAGAGGCCTTTTTAGTTTTGGCGGTGGTTTAATTACAGGCTTATAAACTGTTACTTTTTGTTCGATCTGTTTTACCTTTTTCTTGTTGCCTTCCTCTAATTTCTCAGTTTTGCTAACTTTTCCACAAGAAACAATAAATGTCAGAATAAATATTAATGTTACTTTGAAAATAGTATCCATCTTTCACCCCATTTTCCTGTAAGTAGTATCCTGTCTTTTTCTATTTTTTTAATTCTCTCATCCTTGGAGATTCTGTCGTTTTCCCTGTAAAGTTTTCCATTTATCATCACAAACTTTTTATTTATACCTATGTAGATAAATCTTATTTTATAATCTGGTGGTGGTTCTTTTATCTTTTTTTCGGAAATAGTTTCTTCTTTATAAGGAACTATATCTAAACTTTTCTCAATAAGCGATATATTGATACTTTTAACCTGTTTATAGTCAGGTTCTACTTCTGGATATTCAATAATAAGTTTGAACTGAGGTTCAAGATGACTGTAAATAATTTTGTTTAAGCTGTCTTCAAGATTTCCTTTTAAAAAGACCGGTAAAACAGGGAATATTAAAGGGAGAACCAAAAGCAGTATTAATCTTCCTGGAATTTTTTTCAATTCCGACATAATTATCTTCCACCATAAAATGGTTGGGTCAGATTCAGTTCAATATTAACCGTTGTTCCATTTTTGCTGTTTGTTATAAATAGTTTTTCTATATTAACTACAGGGTAAATAGAATCTTCAAGCGAAACGAGCGTCTTAATAAACTTTTTACTGTTTTCAGGTTTTAGATTGAAAGATATTTTAGCTTCTATAACTCCTTTTTTAATCACCGGTCCTTCAATGATCTTTCCACCATATATTTTTTTTATATTTTCAAGTTTTTTAAGAATTATACTTTCGGCCTCATCTTCTTCAATATATCTTATACTGAGCTTTTCTTTAAGGTGTAGGATATTGTTAATATTTCCTTTTATAGTATTTACTTTTTCAGTTAATCTTCCTAATTCTCTCTTCTTTTCTGATAGGTAGTTGTCAAAATAACGTAAAGTAAAAAAAATAAGCAAATTCAGTCCGATAAAGAAGGATAGAAGTGTATAAAGTATATAACTTTTGTTAAGCATCTACTTCTCCTTAACAAGCTCTATAAAAATCTTTGCACTAAGTCTGTCTATATCAAATACAGATCTATCGACAATCTTAAAATCTTTTAACTTACTAACCTCTTTTTTTAATTTTCTTTTAAAAAACTCCATATCATTCAGACTGGTAAATCTTTCTTCCGAACGGATACTTATATATCTTTTTCCATCCTTATAGGTAATATTGAGATTTTCCATATTCAGAATCGATAATATTCCAGAAATCTTATCTAAAAGATATACTGTTTTTCTTTCTGAACTTAAAAGGTTTATATAACCTATCAAGTATTTTATCTGCTCCGGTGATATATTTTTAGATGCGATCTCTTTTTCAAAACTGATTTTAAGTCTTGTGTAGGAGCTTTTTAAACTATAAAACTTATCTTTGACTTCAAAAAAACTTTTAGCATTTATAACCGAAAGGGATAAAAATATAAACATTAAAATAAGACTTATCTTTCGGCTTAGATTTGAAAAAGTCTTCTTCTGTTTTATTTTTAGTGGTAGAAAGTTATAATCTTTGCTAAGGTTTAAAGCTCCTATCTGGATTGTATAACTACTGAACTGGTCAAAATCACTATTTTTTAAAAATAGATCAGGAAGAACTGTATATACAGGTTTATCTGAGAAAGAACGTATCAGCTCGACAAACTGTTTTATTTTAGAAATGTTTCCTGCAAGTCCAACAGAGTCTATATCTATTCCCTGGTTTTGGACGATATATATATAAGTCAGATTAAAATTTTCATAGTAGAAATTGACAAGTTGTTCTTCCGTAACAAAGTCAGGTATTTTTGTTGATCTTGTGTAAAGTATCCTATTTCCATGACTTACTGTAATTATGAACTTCTCTTTATCCGTGTATATCATAAATACCGTTTCATCTTCAGATATTTTAGAGGTTACTCCTGCGAGAGAGAACTGGGAAAGTGTGAAAAACTCTACATCTGCAGGATCTATTATGCCGACTTTTTTTACAGCATCAAAAAAAAGTTTTTCAGGGATAGCATAAACAAAATATTCAATCTGGTTTTCTGAAATTTCTTTATTTCTAACTGGTAGAATAATATACTCTGTTCCAGATTCAAGCTGATCCGAAAGTCTGTTTTTTAAAAGGAAAAAAAGTGTTTCTTCGTCTTTTACCGCAGGAAGGATAATACTTGAGTAAATAAAGTCCTGGTAAAATACAGATATGTAATACTTCCCTGATCTATTAATATTATAATCAAGTAGTTCTAAGAGTTCCCCCCTTCTTTTAAAAACAGCGCCCTTTATTTTACCGTCTGAGATCTCTACACTAATTATTCTCATAGCTATTAATATTTTTCCTGATTTATTAAAATATATTAAAATTTAAATTAAAAAGCCGATAATTTATTATATATATTCGGTAATGAAGATAATAATGTTAAAGTGAAAAAACAGGAGGTGGATGATGAGAAATCAAAAAGGTTTTACCCTTGTTGAACTTGCAATAGTCCTTGTTATTATCGGACTGATACTTGGAGCTGTAATGAAAGGTCAGGAACTCATACAGAACGCGAAGTATAAAAGGCTTGTAAATGACCTGAGGGGGCTCACGGCGGCTGCTTATACTTACTACGACAGATATAGAGCGATGCCTGGAGATGATCCGAAGGCTGGAGATAGATGGAGCGCCACATATCCAAATATAGTTAATGGAAACGGTGATGGTCTAATTACTGGAGCTCCTGCATCAACAAATAATAATAATGAATCTGTACAGGCATGGAGACATTTAAGAGCTTCAGGTATTATAGCCGGAAATCCTAATGAGGCTACAGTAACAAGGCTATCCAATCCATACGGTGGAAGATACGGTTTTTCAAATAGAAGTTTTGGTGTTGGAACTTATAACTATGTTTTTGTTGACAATATTCCTGCAGATATAGGAAAAAGGTTAGATGAAGAGTTTGACGACGGGGTATATAACACCGGTTCAATTCAGGCAAGTGCAGACTATACTTCAGGTGTTAGAGATATATACTACAGATTCTGAGTTTAAAAGTAGAAGTAGATTTAATTTGAACTTATGGTGGGCTTTAGCCCGTCTTAAATATATTCATGTTTATGTCCGAAAATATCTAAAAATATTCTGAGGTTTTCATGTCCCGTAAACCTATAGGTCAGTTACTGAAAGAGTTTGGTTATGTTACTGAAGAGCAGATTCAGGTAGCTCTTGAGGTTCAGAAAATAAAAGGAGGTCTTCTTGGTGAAATACTTCAAGAACTTTCGTTTGTTTCTCCAAGAGAAGTTGCGGAAGCTATTGCAAGACAGTCAGGAAAACCTTATATAGATCTTTCACAGTATCCACCAACGGTAGAATCTCTGAAGATTCTTGACAAAAACATAGCAAAACAGCTTGAAGTACTTCCTTTTGAAATTGATGAGGATGAGTTGCACATAGCAATGACTAACCCTTATGATATAAATGCTATTGATGTTGTAAGCAGAAGAACAAGTCTGAAAGTTAAAGTTTATGTTGCCGATAAGGAAACACTTTTAAAGAGTATAGAAATATACTACTTTTTGCTTGAACAGCCTATAGATAAAACAGTTAAAAAATACATTGAGAAAGCAAAGTCCGGAACGCTTGGAACAGAGCTTCCCAAATTTATTGATACTGTTTTAAATCATGCTATTATTGACAGAGCAACAGACATCCATATATCGCCTGAAAGTGTAGCTTCTCATATATTTTTCCGTATAGATGGGATAATGAGGCATTACTATGCATTTCCTAAATCGGCACACAATCCTGTAGTTTCAAGGATAAAAGTTCTTGCAAATCTTGATATAGCAGAACAGAGACTCCCTCAGGATGGAGCGTTTACACATACTTTTTTTAATGAAAGCTTTGATATGAGAGTTTCCACCATACCTACAGCTTACGGTGAAAATGTTGTTATAAGGGTTCTTTCTAAAAACCTTTCCCTTTTCAACCTGAAAAGTCTGGGATTTGAAGACGATATGCTTTCCCAGCTTGAAGAGGAATTTTTAAAACCCCAAGGTATAGTTTTAGTAACAGGTCCAACAGGGTCAGGTAAAACAACAACCCTTTATGCAGCACTCAGGAGAATTAATGCATTAGAAAGGAATATTCTCACAGCAGAAGACCCTGTGGAATATAGATTTCCATTTATAAAACAGACACAGGTGAATGAGAAGGCTGGATACACATTTGCCAGAGCTATAAGACACTTTCTTAGACAGGATCCTGATGTTATTCTTGTGGGTGAGATAAGAGATGAAGAGACTGCAGAAATGGCTATGAGAGCCTCTATAACTGGACATCTTGTTCTGTCAACCTTACATACAAACGATGCTGTCAGTGCAATTCCAAGGCTTATAGATATGAAAATAAAAGACTATATGGTCGCTTCAGGTGTATCCGCTGTAACGGCTCAAAGACTTGTGAGAAAAACCTGTCCTTTCTGTGCAGAGGAAGAGATTATTGAGGTGGAAAATCTCAGAGATTACGGTTTTACAGATGAATCTGTAGAGAAGTATGGATCTGATCATATTTTTGAAGGAAAAATTAAAATTTATAGAGGAAAGGGATGTGAACACTGTAAAGGTACCGGCTATCTTGGGAGAACTGTTATAGCAGAGCTTCTAAAAATAGATGAGGATATAGCGGATCTTATAGTGAAAGGGAGTACTCCTCTCGGTATTGTTCAGAAAGCAAGGGAAAAAGGTATGAGAACCCTTAAAGAAGATGGTCTAATAAAAGTGTTTAAAGGTGTTACGACACCTGAAGAGATCAAAAGAGTAACAGGATAAAATGAGATTTTATCTAATTGAAGCTGTTGATCAGGAAGGAAAAAAACAGAAAAAGATTCTAAGTGTTACAGATGAGTCTGAGATATTTCCTCTCCTTGAGTTTTCTGGACTGATACCTTTAAAGATAAAAAGACTTCCTGATTACTATAGATACCTTAATATAAAAAAGTATATTTACAGGATAAAAAAACAGGAGATTATTGAGGTTCTTGAAAACTTGCATCTGATAGTTAAGTCTGGACTTCCTATAAATACAGGTTTGATGGATCTTGCAGAAGACGCTGAGAATCCCTCTTTAAAGGATATGCTTTTCGATATGGCGTTTAAGATACAGGCAGGTGAAACATTATCGCAGGCTGCTGAGAGCTATAAAGATATATTTTCCGACGTAGTTATATCTCTTTTCAAGATAGGAGAGGAGACAGGAAGTCTTGATAAAACCTTGAGGGACGCAGCAGAACATCTTAAGAAGATAGAGGATTTAAAAGCAAAAACAAAACAAGCTTTGATATATCCAGCATTTGCCTTTTTCAGTGTATTAGGAGCTATGATATTCTGGCTTGTTTATGTTCTTCCTAAGATCATAGATGCCTTTAAGGATTTTAATATAGAACTTCCAGCCACTACAGTATTTATTATGAAAACGTCAGACTTTTTAAGATCTTACGGTATTTTCCTTATTTTTATCTTTTTTGTATTCTTTGTTTTTTTACAGATATTAAGGAAAAAAAATGAGAACATCAGGATAAAAACAGATTATCTAATATTAAAAATACCTGTTATTGGTATTATTATTGAGCACTTTAACTATGCTTTTTTTGCTGAGTATGTTAGATTGATGATTCAGGCTGGGTTGCCTCTTTATCAGGCTTTAAATATTATGGAAAATGCGATAAAAAATTATCTTTTTAAGATAGCTATAAGAAACTCAAGAAATGAGATAGAGCTTGGTAAGTCTTTTTCTGAATCGCTCAAAAAAGAGAATGTATTTTCTCCTTTAATAATAAGAATGATCGCAATAGGTGAACAGACGGGAGCATTGGATGAACAACTGAACTATATCTCTAATTATTACTATAATAAGGTTGAATACATTTCCCAGAATATAGCTAAGATGATAGAGCCTATAATAATTGGAATTGTGGGAGGATTTATGCTTATAGTTATGCTTGGCTTTATAGGTCCTATATATGATCTTATATCCCAGATCGGTAGAATGTGATGAAAGTTGGTATAGCCTTGTCAGGCGGTGCGGTAAGGGGAGCAGCACATATTGGAGTACTCAAAGCTCTTGAAGAAAAAGGAATAAAACCACAGTTTATATCAGGTTCAAGCGCAGGATCTATAGTTGGAGCTTTTTATGCAGCTGGATATCCACCAGAAGAGATGGAAAAGATAGCATTAGGCACAAAGTTTCTATCATATATGAAGCCGGAACTTTCTTTTAGTGCTTTATTTTCACTTGAAAAGTTAGAAATATTTCTTACCAAGTACATTGGGAAAAAGGATATTTCTGAACTGGAAAAAAAACTTTTTGTGTGTGTGACAAATCTAAACAGAGGTATTCCAGAATATAAATCAAAGGGCGATCTTTTTCTGTGGATATCAGCATCTTCTTCACTTCCTTTTATTTTTAAGCCTGTTGAGTATGAAGGATCGCTTTATATTGATGGGGGAATTATGGATAATCTTCCTGTTGAACCTTTAAAAATTCATTCTGATTATATTATAGGTGTTGATGTTAATCCTCTTGGGACAGAAGAAAGGCTTAATAATGCTTTTTCAATACTTATAAGAAGTTTTTATCTTGCATTTAGATCTAATGTTGAACTTAGGAAAAAATCCTGCGATCTTTTTATACAACCTGAAGATCTTGTTGATATTGGTCTCTTTTCAGCATGGAGGGTAAAAGATGCAATAGAAATAGGATACAGATATACAAAAATGATGTTAGACAGGAATAATCTTAAGATGTAAATCTCCTCTATCACCCTTTAAATTTCTGTAACCTTCATTTTTTAATATAAGAATGATAGGTGACGATGTTTTTTCAGGTACTTTTACCTTAAGTTTCTTACCATCAATGCTCTGGACATATACATATTCTCCTAAGTATGCCTTTTCCTTTGGTATGTATATCTCTTTGTAAATATCAGTTCCTTTTATTTTTATATTTTTACCTATCATAAATTTTATTTTCATATAAAGATCTCCATAATCCCCCCCTCTAATACCGCTATCACCTCCTCCTTCAAGTTTTAGAACAGTGTTTTCAGACACACCTGCCGGTATTTCTATTCTTTTTTCTATCTGGACTTTTACCCTTCCTTTACCGCTGCATATCTCACAGGGGTTCAAAATTATGTAACCTTTTCCTTCACAGTCTATGCATGGAATTTTTATAAAAAGCTTCTTTATAAAACCTCTGCTGTTGCATCTTCTGCATTTTTTTATAATTGAATTTTCGGATATTCCTGATCCATTACAGTAAGTACATCTTTCATATCTTGAGTAGGATATACTTTTTACCGATCCTGAGAATCCTTCCTCAAGTTTGATATATAATTTTTTATGAATATCTTTTCCTTTTTTTGGTTTTGAGTTGAAACCTAAAACATCTGATATTAACTCGTTGATTATCTCTTCCAAATTCCCTTTTTTTTCTAACAGTCTTTGTTTGTCATAAGATTTTCTTTTTTCAGGATCTATCAATGTTTCATATGCATGAACTATCTTTTTAAATATTTCCTCGTTTTCCCTGTTTAGATCTGGATGATATTTTTTTGCTTTTTCCCTGAATGCTTTTTTTATCTCTTCAGGAGTGGCGTTTTTATCCACTCCCAGTATTCTGTACGGATCCATCTATGTTATCTCTTCCCTTTCCTCAGGAGAAATGGCAACTACTACTTTGGCAGGTCTCAAAACCTTTCCCCTATATCTGTAGCCTGTTTGGATGACCTTGACTATCTCATTGGGTCTGTACTCTTTTGATACGATGGTTTCAACAGCCTCATGTTCTAATGGATTAAACTCTCCCGTTGTTTCTACCTTCTCAATTCCATGATCTTTAAGAAATTTAACAAGCTGATGGTGTATCATCTGAACACCTTTTATAAGTGCGTTTATATCTGTTGTTTTTGTTGCACTTTCAACTGCTTTCTCAAAGTTGTCAACTATCTCCATAAATCCTTTTGCTAATTTAATAATTCCTTCCTCTCTTGCTTCCTCTTTCTCTTTTTTTACCCTTACTTTATAATCTTCAAACTCATTTTGAAGATTCTGATACAGCATACTTAATTTTTTTGCTGCCTCTTCAGTTTTTTCAAGTTTTTTTCTTAGATTTTCTATTTCCTCTTCAAGCTTTCTTATCTTTTCTTCATTTTCTCCTTCTTTTAACTGAACTTCCTGTTCTCTTTTCTCTTCGCTCATATATCTTAGAACCTCCTCATTATTTTTTTTAAAATATATTCTGGATTGCTATACATTTCAATCAGAGAAAAACCTCTTCGCCAAAAGCTGTAAGATCAATAAACTCTTCTGCAACCTCTATAAGTTCTTTAGCAGCTGTCTGTTTAAACGCTGCAATTTCAACCTTTACTCCCTTTGTATGTAGATATCTTACAAGATCTGCAAAGTCTCCATCTCCGCTTGCAAGAACCGCCACATCTATTTTTTCAGCGAGAGATATAGCATCCATAGCTATTCCCATATCCCAATCAGCCTTTATTGTTGTCCAAAGATTCCCATACTCATCAAGTCTTTTAAATATTTTAGGCTCCTTTACCCTCACCTGATAACCTATGTGTTTTAAAGTATTTATAAACCCTTTCTGATCAACGCCTTGAAGCTTTACAAGGTAAGCTATAGCTCTTATAAGCACTCTTCCGTTTAATACCTTTTCAAGAACGCTCTCAAAGTTTACTTTTCTGTTGAAGGAATCTCTTGCTGAATAGTACAGATTCTGTATATCAAGAAAAACAGCTACCCTTTGATTTTTATATAGGTTTCTTAATTTATCATCAGAATACATAAAAACCACCTTCTTGATTTATTATAAAGTTGTTGTAGTTATAATTATATATTAAACTATGTGAACTAAGGATTAAAATCTTACAGGAGGTGATCTATTATGTCTAAGTCAGCCATTAGAGCACAAAGATTTATGATGGGTACTCTTCTTATAATCGCTATGCTTCTTATCAATACAGGTCAGGACTGGGGAAAATACATCGTGTATTTTATTATATTTATGCTTTACCTATCAGCCTTTACAGGATTCTGTCCATCTGACGTAGTTTTTGAAAAACTTTTCGGCAAAAGAAGAGATTAATGAGATTTTTACATATTAGCGATACACATCTTGGATACAATCAGTACGGACTGCTTGAGAGGGGGAAGGACTTTTTTGATGTTTTTAACGAAGCCGTTGATATAGCAATTGATAAGAATGTTGATTTTGTTATCCATACAGGCGATTTTTTCCATTCATCAAGACCTTCCAATAGGGTTTTAGTTGAGGCGATAAGCATACTTTCGAGACTTAAAGATAGAAACATACCATTTTTCACAATCTCCGGTAATCACGACAGAGGAAGCAATGTTAGGGATATATCTCCTTTAAATATACTTCAGTCAGCCGGTCTTACGGTGGTTGATCAGAAGGTTATTGAGCATCAAGGTGTTTATATATCTGGGATAAAGTATGTTTCAAAAGCAGGATTAAGGCATCTTGGAGGTTTGAGAGAAAGTATAAATAGACTTTTAGATCAGACAGGGGATGGGTTTAAGATACTAATGCTTCATCAGGAGTTTTATCCTTTCTTCCCGGAATCAGACCTTTATATTTCTCAAGAAATACCAGAAGGGTTTGATTATGTTGGTATAGGACATTATCATATTGCTCAGGAACCTGCTTTAATTAATGGTGCTTTCATTGTTCAGTCCGGATCAACAGAATTTACAGCTTATCACGAGTCTGAGGAAAAGAAAGAAAAGGGTGTGTATATAATAAATGTAGAAAACGATATAAATGCAGAGTTCGTAAAGCTGAAAGATACAAGACCTTTTATTTCTATACTGTTGAATGAAGAAAGACTGGAAGATAATATCATAGACCTTAAAGAAAAACTGGAAAAAATACTCTCTTCACATCATAAAAAGCCTGTTGTTATATTTAAAGGAAGATTAAAATCAAGTATTAAAGACATACTTAAAATACTTGAAAAAAACAAATTAAGAGCTGGAACTGATCATATTCTTCATTTTAACTTTAATATATCGAAGGAGATACAGATTCAGAATGAAAAAATACTCTTTGAGAACGAGGACAGGCTTTTATCCGAAGAGCTTAAAAGGATGATAGGAGATAAGGAATTATACAGCAGTGTTAAAGAAGTTGTGGATCATTTAAAAACCTTTGAAAGTATAGATGAGGCAAAAAAATATCTAAAAGAAAATCCTGATCTGCTGGAGATATAAAATGGAATACAGGAATTTGGGAAGATCAGGCCTAAAGGTTTCTGTTGTTTCAGTTGGGGCTATGACTTTTACAGAAAAGGGATGGCGTTCTGCAGGAACTATGAGCTTTTCTGAAATACAGAAAGTTGTTGATTACGCGTTAGACTGTGGTGTTAACTTTTTTGATACGGCTGATATATATGCTTTTGGGGAGTCGGAAATACTTTTAGGAAAAGCACTTGGAAAGAAAAAAAATGATGTTATTATTGCAACAAAAGTAAGGGGTGTTATGGATGAAAAAGATCCAAATAAAAGAGGTCTTTCAAGACTTCATATTATGAGGTCTGTTGATGAAAGTCTTAAGCGACTCGGTAGGGATTATATAGATATTTATCAGCTTCACTGGTGGGATAATCACACACCAATTGAGGAAACACTTGAAACACTTAATGATCTTGTTAGAGCAGGTAAAGTAAGATATATAGGTATATCGGATTTTGCTGGATGGCAGATAGCAAGATCTGTCTCAATTCAGGAGATGAAAGGTTGGTCTAAATTTATCTCAGCCCAGATGTATTACTCCCTTCTTGGTAGGGATATAGAGTTTGAGGTTGTTCCTGCTTGCAGTGAATTAGGCCTTGGGATACTTGCATGGAGTCCTCTTGCAGGGGGTTTTTTAACAGGTAAGTACAGTAGGGATAAACAGATACCTCCAGATGGTAGATATTCAAGAATGGAAAGGCCTTTTCTCAGGTTTGATTTTGATAAAGGTTATTTTGTTGTTGATGAACTCAAAAAGTTGGCGGAAAAATATGGTGCAACAGTTTCGCAGGTGGCTCTTAACTGGATAAAATCAAAACCTTTTGTAAGTTCTATAATTGTTGGAGTTCGTTCTTTGGAACAGATGAAAGATAATATTGGATGTATCTGGTGGGATTTATCTAAGGAAGATATAGATTTGCTTGATCAGATAACCAAAGCTCCAAGACCGTATCCACAGTGGTTCCTTGACATGTTTGCAGATCTTTAAAAGCAGGTTTAAATTTAAGAAAAAATGGACAGTTATGGAAAGAAAACTTAAGACTCTGCTTGAGTACTCATCAAAAATAGCAAAGGAGAGGGAGCTTAAAAAGGTACTTCTCCTTTTAACCGATCTTGTAAAAGAAATAATGGAAGCTGATAGATGCAGTATATTTCTTTATGACAGGAAGAAAAAAACCTTATGGACTATAGTAGCTCACGGTGTAGAAAGAATAGAGATAAATGTTGATAAAGGAATAGCTGGATATGTTTTTAGAACTGGGGAGATACTTAATATACCTGATGCTTACAAAGATCCAAGATTTGATAGAAATGTAGATAAAAAAACAGGTTATAGAACAAAAACAGTTCTTGCAGTTCCTCTCTTTGACAGAAATAAAAATATAATAGGTGTTTTCCAGGTGATAAATAAACTAACGGCTGGTATATTTTCTGAGGAAGATATAGACCTTTTAAAACATGTCTCATTATATGCGTCATCAACAATTGAAAATGCGATACTTTATGAAAAACTTAAAAAAGCCCATGAGGATGTTATATACAGACTGTCACATGCAACAAAATTTAAAGATCCTGAAACACAGAACCATATAATAAGGGTTGGCCTTTACTGTGAGATACTTGCAATGGAAGCAGGTCTTGATGAGGAAAGTGTTGAACTTGTGAAGCTTGCAGCCCCTATGCATGACATAGGTAAAGTTGGGATACCTGACAGAGTTCTGCTTAAACCTGGAAAACTTAATAGTGAAGAGTGGGAGATAATGAAAAAGCATACAGTTTACGGTTATGAGATACTTAAAGGTGGAGACAGCAGACTGCTCCAGATAGCTGCAGACATTGCTGTAGAACATCATGAAAGGTGGGATGGATCAGGTTATCCCTTTGGAAAAAAAGGAGAAGAAATATCAATATATGGAAGAATGACATCTATATCAGATGTATTTGATGCTCTTACATCTAACAGACCTTATAAAAGAGCCTGGAATATTGACAAAACGGTTCAGTTTTTCAAAGAACAGAGGGGTAAACAGTTTGATCCTTTTCTTACAGATATATTCTTAAAAAATATAGATCGCATATACAGTATTAAGAAGGAGCTTAAAGATGAAGAGTAACCTTTTGCTAATACTGTTTTTTTCTCTTTTAATAAGCGCATACGCTCAAGAAGCTGGAAATGTAGTTAAATATGAGGGTATTGTTAAGATTCACAGAGAGGGTGTTGTAAGACCTATCAATGTAAACAATCCAGATTTTCCTATATTTGTTAGAGATATAATAAAGACAAAGAGCAGCTCCATCGCGTTTATCAGATTTATTGATGGATCTAAAATAGTTCTGACAGAAAAATCCTCTCTTACCGTTCAAGGCCTTGATCTTATATCAGCAACAGAAGGAAGAGTTTTGTTTAAAATTGAGAAAAGAGGAAAACTTAAAGGTCTTAAAGTAAAGGCAAGATCTGTTGTTATAGGTGTTAAGGGAACGAGATTTATAGTTGATATGAAGGACGGTGAAATGAATATATACTTAAAAGAAGGAGTATTGTCCGTAAGATCTTTAATAGGGGAGTTTATACGATACAGGAAAAGGGAGATATCTGAGTTTGAAAAGTTCAGAGAGGAACAGATAGGAGAGTATGAAAGGTTTAAGGAGAAGATGGAAAGGGAATTTAAAGAGTTTGTAAAGGAGTTTGAGATGAGAGGAGGAACCGCCGTAAGCATAAAAGATGGAGAAGTGAGAGATATAAGGATACCGCCGTATATAGAGAGAGAGTTTGAATATTTAGATAGATTCTGAGATGATTAAGGTAAGAACTTTACTTTTTCTTTTGATAACCGCTTTGTTTCTGTTCGTATATTTCACAAAACCCGCTTCAGTAGTTAAGTTTGTTTATAATCTTGAAGATATAAAATTTTATACAAAACAGATAACCGGTATTGATCATAAACCCTTTGAAGATATTGTTGTTGTTTCAATAGATGAGGAGAGTATAAACAGGTTTGGTAGATGGCCGTGGGATAGAAAGATAACTGCCGAGCTTTTAATAAAACTTAAAGAGGCCAAGGTTGTAGGTCTTGATATTGTTTTTTCAGAAAGAAGCAGTTATGAAAGCGATAAAGCACTTTTCAGCTCAATAAATGAAGCTGGTAATGTTATTTCTGGTTTTTTCTTTAGAGATTATGCTACGCAGACGGTAAACGAGAAGATAATAGATTTTCTTGAAGATTGTTCATTACCCAGGTATGAAGTTCTTTCTGAAAAAATCGGCATTCCTGAGTTTTCTTTTATAGAAAGCAACATTCCTCAGATACTTGAAAACTCCTTGTCATGCGCTTTTTTTAATATCAAACCTGATGCAGATGGAATATACAGACATTATCCAACTGTTTACATTTTTGAGGGAATGCTTTTTCCCTCTTTAGCTTTACAACTTGTTAGATTTTATCTTGATAAGGAAATATACCTTGAGATTGATGAACTGGGGGTAAAAAAGCTAACTATCGGTGATATCAATTTAAACAAAAACTATATAAGACTTAACTTTTATAAAGATATAAAATCAGTATCTGCAGTTGAAGTTATTGAGGGGAAAATAGATCCTTCTTTTTTTAAAAATAAGATCGTAATTATCGGTATTACAGAAATGGGTGTTTATGATATAAGGCCAACGCCTGTTGACCCTTTAATGCCCGGTGTTTTTCTCCATTATATAGCTGTCTCGAATATTATAAATGGTGATTTTTTGAGAGATTCAGATATTTATGATATATCTTTTACAGTTGCATTACTTGGTCTAATATTTTTTGTAGGTAATATAAAGAAATTAAAATATAGAATGACTGTTTATTCTGCCGTATTATCAATCCCATTTATAATTCCCTCTTTTTTATTTATTTTTGAGAATATCTGGGTTATGACAGTTTATCCCTTTGTTTTCTCTTTCATATATATAATCTCTCTTGAGATATACCAGTTTTTTAAGATTGATCTTCAGACAAGAGAGTTAAAAAGAGCTTTTTCGAAGTATCTTTCTCCTGATGTTGTGGAACAGATTGTAAAAAATCCTGAAAATCTTGGATTGGGAGGCAAAGAAGAAGAAATAACCGTTCTATTTGCGGATATAAGAGATTTTACATTAATAACAGAGAAATTAGATCCCCATCAGGTTGCAAAACTTTTAAATATTTATTTTGACAGTATGACAAAGATAATTTTAGAAAATAAAGGTCTGTTGGATAAATATATAGGTGATGCTATAATGGCTGTTTTTAATGTTCCTCTAACAGTCCCGGATCATCCAGATAAAGCATGTAAAACAGCTCTTGAAATGATAAAAGATCTTAAAAATGTTAATAAAATTCTAAAAAAGCAAAAACTTCCCCCTTTAAAAATAGGCATAGGTATAAATACAGGTAATGCGGTCGTTGGGAATCTTGGATCATCACTTAGATTTGAATATACGGCTATAGGAGATACAGTTAATCTTGCCTCAAGACTTGAAGGGTTAAACAGGATATATGGAACGTCCATTATAGTATCCCAGTTTACTGTAGAGAAAGTTAAAACAGATTTTCTCTTTAGAAAACTTGATAGGGTTAAGGTAAAAGGAAAGGAAAAACCTGTTCTTATTTACCAGTTAATGGAAAAAAGTGATAAAAACCTGTTTATAAAAAAACTTTACGAAGAGGCAGTTGAGCTTTACTTTAATACTGATTTTGGAAAGGCAGAAAAAATATTTAGGGAATTGTGGGAAAGATATAAAGATTATCCATCAAAACTACTTCTTGAAAGAACAGCTTATTATATAAATAACCCTCCAGGTAGAGGATGGGAAGGAATATATGAGTTCAAGGAAAAATAAGCTTGAAGTTCTTGGAGCTTATGGAAGCAAATACAAAGATATGAACCCTGCAACATTCTTATTAAATAACTCTATCTGTATAGATGGAGGGAGTATCCTTGAAAAGTTAAATGATAGAATCTTTGGGATTGAACATATTTTCCTTACACATTCACATTTTGATCACATAGGGGATATACCATATCTTATTGATATTACGTATCCTGAAAGAAAGAATACTCTTTATATATATGGTCTTTCAGATACATTAAATGTGCTTAAGAGTAGTATATTTAATTATGATGTATGGCCTGATTTCAGCAAGATAAAACTTCCATCGTCTGGAAGACCCGCATTACAGTTTATCGAAATAAGTTTTTTCAATGAGTATTTTATAGAAGGTTTAAAAATAAAGCCTTTTCCATCTGAACACACTGTACCAACGGCTGGATTTATTATAAATGATCAGATACTTATTTCAGGAGATACAATATCCATCGATCAGATTATTGAGGAAGTAAATATAAATAAAAAAATTGAAAATATATTTATTGATGTATCATTTCCTGAAAAACTTGGAGATATCGCTCTTAAAAGTAAACACCATTCAACAGAGAGTATCAGGCAGTTGATCCATAAGATAAACCCATCTGTAAAAATTTTTGGATACCATATGAAGCCTCTATATCTGGAAGAAATAAAGTATGAACTTAGAGATGAAAATATATCCTTTTTAAAGGAAGGGGATAGATTTTACTTTTTATAAAAGTTTGGTGATGGTCTTCCTATATAATAACCCTGTGCATAATCTATGCCGACAGACTTTACAGCTTCAAGAATAACTTCATCCTCAACATATTCTGCAACGGTCTTTATTCCTAAATTTTTTGTTAAAGTTGTTATGCTGAGAACAAAAGCTCTATCCTTAGGATTTTTTACCATACTTCTTATAAAATCACCCTCTATTTTTACAATATCTATTGGAAATCTTTTTATATAATGGAAGGAAGAAAAGCCTGATCCAAAGTCATCTACAGCAAACTTGAAGCCTTCTTCCTTCAGTTTCATAACAAAATCCTCAAGTATGCTGATATTACTTACAGTTTCCCTCTCGGTTATCTCAAAAACGAAATTTGATGGGTTTAGATTGTAATTTGAGACAAGCGATTTAATATTGTCCAGAAAGTCCTTTGACATTATGGCTTTTGGTGATAGGTTCATAAAAAGGATACCCTGATAGTTTTCCTCTTTAACTTTTTTAAATGTATTTTCCATAAGAACAAGATCAAGCTTATGAATGACGCCCATTTTTTCAGCTACTCTTATAAATTCGTCAGCTTTTAATGTTTTGATCTCATTTTCTATTCTGCAGAGCACCTCATGTATATAAACCTGATTTTCTCTAATATCAAGTATTGGCTGGAAGTAAGGTATAATTTTTTTATTTTCAATCGCATTCAGTATCGTTATATTCAGCTTTCCTATCTTTCTGTATATCTGTTCAACATCTTCTTCTGTAGGAAGATACACAGAACCTTTATTTTCCATTTTAACTTTATGGAGGATATTATCCGCGAATAGAAATAGATCTTTCGCATCTTTACCATGATCTGGATATACGGCCATACCAATAGATGCGGATACTTTAACCTTAGAGCCGTCTGTTGCGATTAAGAAGAATCTATTTATACTTTCAATGATATTTTTTGCTATACTGTACCCCTTTTCGGCATCGGTTAAAGGCAGAATAACAGCAAACTCATCACCCCCATACCTTGCCACTATATCTCCTCTTCTTATAGTGTCTCTTATAATCTGAGCTATCTTTTGAAGGATAATATCACCAAAACCATAGCCATAGGTGTCATTTACAGCCTTAAAGTTATCTATATCAATAGTAAGAAGTGTAAATTTATATCCATGACGATCAGCCCTTGCGATCTCATAATTTAAAAGTTCCCAGAAAACTTTCTGATTGTATAAACCTGTTATAGAGTCCCTTGTTGAATAGTATTCAATCTCTTTTGAGTATTTATTAATAGCCTTTACTGATATGATAAGATTTAAAAACGTTGATAGAATACTATCTATTATAAGAACCTTTGTTTTATCTTCCATAACTTCAGGTAGTATTCCTATACCAACGACACCGCCTATTCCCGGTTCGTCCAGCAGCAGACATCTTTTTCTATATTTTATCTTTTTCCCTATATGTTTTGGTATGCACCTTTTTCTGTCTATCACTTTGTGCCTTATATTGATTTTTGATCCTTCTGAAGATGTAAAACATTCTCCCATTCTTGATAAAGCAAGATTTTCAAAATCTTTTTTTATCTGAGGAGGAGGTTCAAAAACCCAGAATATCTCCACATCATAACTGTTATCACCTGTCTGAAAAATAGAGAACATTGAGTAAACAGGCAGTATCTTACTGACCTCAAGAAGCATCTGATTTATATAATCTCGCCAGTCTTTAATAACAGCAGATGTTAGAACAAACTTCTCAAGAAGTTTTATCTCAAACTCAAGCATATCCTTATCAACAGCGATAGTTTTAAGTTTGTCTATAAGATGTTGAAATCCTGTATATACAAGATGAAACTCTTTAAGTTCAATATCATCTGGGTTGAACTCTATTTTTGAAAGATCCGATACAGACTCAACCTCATTTATCTTTTCATTTAGTCTGTCAATATATTGTTTAATCTTTTTATTAATCAGAAAAGCTATAAAAACGGCTATAGCAACTGGAAGGGGAAAAACGGCTATCATGGAAAGGACAAAGTCTCCTTTGGCAGATGCTATAAACTGTCTAATATTCTGCTTTACCTCAATAACACCAAGAACGTCGCCAACTTCAGCATTATAATGGCACGTTTTACAAACCTCTTCAGCTTTTAATGGATGTATGAGTCTCAGAATGCCTTCTCTTTCTACAGTTATGTCTCTTCCCTCTTTAAAAGATTTCATAATGAAGCTGTCTAAATCATTCTGTTTTATTTTTCCAAATAGTTCTTCTACCTTCTTTCCTCTATAAATATTTACAGAATATAAACTTTTTTCAAAAGCCTTCTCGTTTGCTTCAAGAAATTCTTCTAAATCTTCCCTTGACCATCCTCTCTTCATTATCTGAAACATTGAGTTGAAAGTCTGTTTTGCAAGAGTGTGAGATTCTTCGTATGCTCTTTTTTTTATATGTTCTGTATAGATACTGCTTACAGCGAAATATATATAACTGTAAACGGCGGTAGCTCCAGCTAAGATGAAGGTCAGTATGATTCCTTTCAGGCTTTTCATATTTCACCTTTATTTAGAAAAGAACATATACTGAATGTCCTGACGTCATATATTAACACCCCTGAGTAAATAGTAAAAACTATTAACTTTATTAAATAATATAAATAATTATTCGTAACAAGTCTATCTTTAGTTTAGTAATGGTGATAACTGTATAAAAGTGGTACTATAAAATACTGCTTAAGATCCAAACAGGGTTAAAAAATGTACGACTGGAACAGAATTTTTGAGGAGATAAAAAAATACAGGAAAAAGCTTATAGCTGGACATTTGATAGCACTGCTTGCAATATGCGTAAGTGTTCCAACCCCTCTATTTTTACCTTTGCTTGTTGACGAGGTTTTGCTTAACAAACCAGGTGTTTTTATTAAAACCTATGAGAATTTTTTCGGAAAAGGAAATCCAGTATTATATACGGCGGCGGCGCTTTTTATTGTTCTTTTGATGAGATTCTTATTTTTTGTATTTAATGCTGTTCAGGCCAAGATCTTCACAACTATATCAAAAAACGTAACTTACAAAATTAGAGAAGAACTTCTTAAACATCTTCAGAATGTCTCTATGGCTGAGTTTGAGACTGTTGGGACAGGTGGGATAGCCTCAAAACTTGTGACGGATATAAATACAATTGATGATTTTATAGGCAAAACGGTTAGCAGATTTATTATCTCAGTTCTTACGATAGTGGGTGTTGCCGTGGTGCTTATACTAATAAACTGGAAACTTGGTCTTCTTATCGTTTTTTTAAACCCCGTTGTTATATACTTTACAACGGTTGTCGGAAGGAGGATAGGTAAGTTAAAAGGAAAAGAGAATAAGGCGGTTGAGAAATTTCAGGAAAGACTTACAGAAACACTTGATCTTTTCTGGCAAATAAGAGCAAGCAATAGGGAAAAAACATTTTTTAAGTATGTAATAGAGACAGCTAAGAATGTAAGGGACACAGCTGTAGAGTTTGGATGGAAAAGTGATGCCGCCACAAGACTTTCTATGCTTGTTTTTTTAGCTGGATATGAAATATTTAGGGCAACAAGCATACTTTTTGTTGCTTACTCTGATCTTACTATCGGTCTTATGCTTGCAATTTTTGGCTATCTATGGGTGATGATGACGCCTGTACAGGAACTTCTGAATATACAGTATGCTTATCATTCTGCTACAGCAGCGCTTGATAGAATAAATACAATACTCAGAATGAAAAAAGAGCCTGAATATCCCCATATAATAAACCCTTTTAAAAATCGTAAAACCTGTTCCATTGAATTAAAAGATATTTACTTTTCTTATGATGGTAAGAATATGATACTTGAAGGAATAAGTTTAAAAGCAGATAGAGGGAAGAAAATAGCTATCGTAGGTGCAAGCGGGAGCGGTAAGACAACGTTGGCCCACATCATGGTGGGTTTTTATCCTGTTGATAAAGGAGATATTCTTTATGATGGTATTTCAGTTAAAGAAGTTGGTCTTGATGTAGTCAGGGACAATGTATCCCTTGTTCTTCAAAGTCCAATGATGTTTAACGATACTGTAAGATTCAATTTAACACTCGGTAAAGATATTCCAGAATATAGTATATGGGAGGCTTTGGAAATAGCACAGATGAAGGAGTTTATTATGGATCTTCCAGATAGGCTTGAAACAGTTGTAGGAAAAAACGGGGTCAGACTTTCCGGAGGACAGAAACAGAGACTTGCTATAGCAAGAATGATACTTCAGGATCCAAAAATAGTTATTCTTGATGAATCAACCTCCGCACTTGATACACAGACCGAATACAGACTTTTTAAAGCCTTACAGAAATATCTAAAAGAGAAAACAACAATTATAATCGCACACAGGCTTAGCACGGTTCAACAGGCAGACTATATTTATGTACTTGATAAAGGAAAAGTTGTTGAAGAAGGAACTCATGAACAATTAATGAAAGAGGAAGGTTTGTACAACGAGTATATGAAAAAACATTATATGGCAGGTTGAAGATGGAAGTTATAAATGGACTTAATGAAAGACAGGCAGAAGCTGTTTTATATTTTGGATCACCCCTTCTTGTTCTTGCTGGGGCTGGATCAGGAAAAACAAAGGTTATAACCCATAAGATAATATTTCTGATCAAAGAACTGGAAATACCTTTAGAGAGAATACTTGCTATAACTTTTACTAATAAGGCTGCTTCAGAGATGAAAGAGAGAGTTAAGAACTATCTCGGTATAGAAACAGAACCTCCATGGATCTCAACATTTCATAGTTTCTGTGTAAAGGTTTTAAGAATTGAAGCTGAAAAGGTAGGTTACTCTAAAGATTTTATAATATACGATGAGGAAGACAGCAAAAAAGCTATAAAAGATGTTGTTAAGGATCTTAATTTAAGTAATGAGCTGTATAAACCTGAAAGGATAAAGCATATATTCTCAAATATAAAACAGTCTCTCGACGACACTGTTTTAGAGTTTTACTCGTTTACAATGCCTCATCTTCCAGATATATACAAAAAATATGAAGAACATCTCGCCCTTAGTAATGCAATGGATTTTGATGATTTACTTGTAAATGTTGTAAAGTTGTTTAATCAAAATCCAGATGTTCTAAAAAGATGGCAGGATAGATTTGATTATATTCTTGTTGATGAATATCAAGATACAAATAAAGTTCAGCACCAGATACTAAAGTTATTAGTAGGGGATAGGGACTGTATTACTGTAGTTGGAGATCCCCAGCAGTGTATATATACATGGAGGGGAGCAAATCCCGAGAATATACTTGATTTTGAGAATGATTTTCCCGGGACTAAAGTAATTAAACTTGAGAGAAACTATAGATCAACTGAGAAAATACTTGATATAGCTAATAAAGTTATATCCGGATCAAAAGGTAGATGGAAAGAAAAGATATTAAAACTCTGGACAGACAGAAAAGGAGGAGAAGATATATATCTTGTCAGATTAGATACTGATAAGCATGAAAGTAACTTTATAGGTAATATGATAAATAGATTGATTTCTGATGAAGGCTATAGATACAGAGATTTTGCTGTCTTAATAAGAATGTCTTACATATCAAGAAATATTGAAGAGATATTTGTAAAACTCCGTATTCCGTATCAGGTTGTAGGAGGCGTAAAATTCTTTGAAAGGGCAGAGGTAAAGGATATTCTCGCATATCTTAGATTTTCCATAAATCCTAAAGACACACAGGCATTTAAAAGGATTATAAATTTACCATCAAGAGGAATTGGTGAAAGGAGTGTAGAGAAAATAAGATCTTATTACGAAAACGATTGGATTCAGGCTATAAAAAGCTCTTTTGATTTGTTCTCACCAAGAATAAGAATGAGAATTCAGGAGTTTCTTGAGATAATTGAAACAGTCAGAAAATATGTGAATGAGAAACCTTCAGATATGGCAAAGTATATTTTTGATACAATAGATTATGAGAATTATCTCATATCAAAATATCCAAAGGATTACGAGGATAGAATAGCAAACGTTAATGAACTTTTTAATGCACTAAAAGAGGTAGAAAAATCAGGTAAAACTTTTGCTGAGTTTTTGGAGGAAAGCTCTCTATCACAGGCACAGGACAATATACAGGATGAAAACAGCGTCAAGATTATGACTGTTCATGCTTCTAAAGGCCTTGAGTTTCCTGTTGTTTTTATAGCTGGTCTTGAAGAAGGTATATTTCCAAGTGGAAGATCCTTTGAGGATATAGAACAGATGGAAGAAGAGAGAAGACTCTTTTATGTTGCGATTACAAGAGCTAAAGAAAAGCTATTTTTTACATACTCAAAGTTCAGAGCAGGTTACGGATCAAACTATAATGAGACAAAACCATCAAGATTTCTTGATGATATTAAGGAAGACATAAAAATCATCTCATCAAACAAAAAAAGAGATAATAAGGTAAAAAAAGACGGTAAAAAATATGGAAATCTGTCTGGCGAGATAAAAATAGGCCAGCCTGTTAGACACGAAATTTTTGGAAGAGGAGTAGTAAAGAGATTAGATGGAAATAAAGCTGTTGTTATATTTGAAAAATTTGGTGAAAAAACTATAAGAAAAGATTTTTTAAAGATTTAAAGGGTGGATATCTCACCACCCTAAATAAAGTCCAAGCAGATATCTTCTATCTTCATCCTGTCCTGAGTAAGCGCCGACCTCTTCAGCATATGTTGTAAAATTAAGAGTCAGTAGGGCAAGCCTGAGATCAATTCCTGCTGTAGCATACCCCTGGTACGACCCAACCCTTAAAGCAAATGTAGAGAAAGCTGTGTCCCACAGCTTCACCTCAGCACCTAACCTTATTCTTTTTCCTATGTCACTGTCTTCCTCATAGTTGTTAAAGATGTCAATGTAATCGGCAGCAAAAATCCATTCATTGAATACTGGTATTTTAGGTCTTAATGCTAAGCCAAGATTTGTCGTCATAGGAATTTTTCCAGCTTCTCCAAAATCAAGGTCTCCTATATTCAGTAATGACAAACCAACTGAAGGTCTTAAAAATGAATCTTGGGAAAAACTGTAAATTATGCCGGTATCAAAGCCTACACCTGTTTCGGATCTTTTAAGTTGGTCTTTTATATAGTTATCAAGATCATCTTGATGTTCCACAAGCTCTCTGGATGTAAAATTATGCCTGAGGGATTCTCTATGCATATATTTAGCTGAAATACCTGCCGAAAGCTTATTACCACCTATATTGAGATCGTATGAAAAGCCCAAAACTCCACCATATGTAACATTACTGTCTGTTTCAAGAACTCCATCGGATCCAAATCCTTGATGTGTTCTGTTGTCAGACTTTAAAGAGATTAAAAAACCCAATGCAAATCCTATTTTTTCTCCTTTTTTAGATATTGAGCTGAAATCGGTTATATCAAGATGAAGATTTTTACCCTGATAATTCTTAAGAACTTCATTTACAGCATAGAGCTGGTCGTCAGAATCATCTCCATCAGGGGGCAGATAATCTCCATCTTTAGCATCAAGGGCATCTGATAGATCGTTAATAAAATCAAGAGTGTTTTTTGAAACTCCGATTGAAGCTTTTATAATATCAACCTCAACACCTGCTTCCCTCTTTATAAAGCTTAGTCCAGCTGGATTGTAAAAAACAGAAGATGCACTGCCGCCAACAGCGGTATATGCACCCCCCATCCCCATAGCCCTTGGGTCTTTATAAATATAAGGATATTCATATGTTACAGCTAAAGCAGGAAAAGAGATGAGTCCGATAGATAGAATTAGCTTTTTCATATTATATCCCCCTTACTACTGAGTTTTTAAGTATTCTGCGAGATCCTGAGATGTACATGTATTAGGATCATTATCGGAAGCTGCACAGACCTCGTTTCTAAAGTCATCTACAGCCTGTTTAACGTCGGCGTTAGTATTTCCAACAGTTTCAGTTATAAGATTTGCTGCACTTTCTATGGCGTCAAGTATGGTTCCTTCTACAGTATAAGGGTTTCCGTTTGGATCAAGAACAGGACAGGGAAAACAGTTTATACCGTCAGGTGTTGAACAACTGTTGTAGTTTTCGTCACAGTATCCTTCAGTTAAAACAACCGTTTTGATAGTCCCTCTATAAATAAGCTTGTAAGATTCTTTATCTGAACAGTTTGGGTCTGTAGAGTTTATATAGAATTTAACAGATTCATATCTATAACCGTCGCTAAAAGTTGGGTTTGAGAGGCTTTGATAGTTTACACCTGATACAGTACAGCTATTATTAAGTGCGTACTCTATAGCACAGGCTTCTATATCCCCATTATCCCCTGTACTATTTTTGTTGAGATCCTCGCACTGTCCTGGATTGAGCCATGAATTAACATTTTCAAGGGTGAATGCAAGGGATATAGAAGATCTTGCAGCTTCAACAAGACCTCTGTAAAAACAGGCATCTTTCTGTATATCAGTCAGACTTAATACCCCGCAATTGTCTGCAATAGATCTGTAGTTCTGTGCAGCTTTTTCCAAAAGGGTTATATTTGAAGGTTTTGCTCTATTAGATAGAACATCTAAGAACTGATCAAAGTTATAAGTCTGTAAACTACTTATATTTGTATTTGTTTGTGAGTTGAGAATATCATTCACAATATCAGGTATTGTAAATCCAGCTTTACCTACATAAGCAGCAGCAAGATTTAAATTCCCCTCTTCCACAGACATGCCTCCGCCACATGTTATATCTGAAGAAAGTCTGTTTATAACATAGTCATAATCTCCTTTATCAAGGGCGGCTGCTATATCATACCTACAGGCTTCCCCTGTTCCATCATCACTTAATCCTATGTCATCATATCCTCCACAGGAGGCTATTACAGTACCTAAAATAAGTAAGCCTAATTTTTTTCTCATGGTAACCTCCTTACAAAGTACAGATTTTAGAAAGTTCAAGCTTTTCTAACCTGATGTTTGTCCCAACAACCAGATTTTTAAGTTTTTCGAAAGATGGAGACTCATCCGTTATAAAAATTCTTCTATCTCCTGATCCATTTAAATAAAGATTTTTTTCTTTAAGATAAAGAGCGGTTGCTTTAGAAGAATCTACTATATTAAGGTGAGGATATATCTTTTTGATAGTTTCCTTAAGAAGCGGATAATGTGTACATCCAAGTATAAGTGTGTCTATATCCATTTTTACTATTTCATCAAGATATTCCTTGACTGTAAGCTCTGTTATCTTATGGTTTATAAGACCTTCTTCTACCAGTGGAACAAATAATGGACATGCCTTTTGAAATACTTCAAATTTTCCTTTTTTTTCTATTTCATCTCTATAAGAACCGCTTTTTACAGTAGCTTGAGTACCTATAACTCCAATTTTTCTATTTTTTGTAGTTCTTACCGCGATCTCTACACCAGGTTTTATAACACCTATGACAGGTATATCAAAATTCTCCTTTAATATCTTTATCGCATAAGAAGATGCCGTGTTACATGCCACTACGAGAACATCTATACCAAAATTATAAAGGTAGTTGGCACACTCTAAGCTGTATCTTATAATTGTTTCTCTTGATTTGTTGCCGTAAGGAACCCTTGCTGTATCGCCAAGGTAGTAGATATCAGCGAATGGAAACTCCTTACTTATTTCTTTAAAGACTGTTAAGCCTCCCACGCCTGAATCAAATATACCTATAGACATATCAGCTTCCTGTTTTTATATCAATTTTTGGTGCATCAGACCAAAGCCATTCAAGATTATAATACTCTCTTACCTCAGGTATAAAAATATTGACCATAATATCGCCATAATCTATTGCTATCCATCTTCCTTCATTGTAACCCTCAACATGTGCAGGTATCTCACCGTATTTTTTTAAATTCTGTGTTATCTGATCACATATAGCTTTTGTATGTGTTGGAACATCTCCTGAAATTATAATCATATAATCCGCTATTGGAGAAACTTTTCCAATATTAAGAACAACAATATCCTTTCCTTTCTTCTCTTCGGCAGATTGAACAATTTTTTTTACAATATCTTCTGGTTTAATGGTTCTTTACCTCCGTAATTTTTTTCAGAAGTTTTAACGCTTTTTTTTCATATTCGGAATTTTTCTGGGTTTTTACAATAAATTGAAGTATTTTCTTACCCCTGTCATTACTTATTTTTATTCTTTCATAAAGGAGGTTTAGATGCTTTTCTAAAACTTTCTTTCTGTTTATAAGAACGTTTTTCTTTTCTAAATTTTTCTCTTCTTTTATTTTTTTATCTATATTTTTTATCATATCCTTATACTCTTCTATCTCATCATTATACTGATCTTTGGTTCTTATCAGATTGTATGCAAGTTTAAATCCAACGTGCAGTTTATCTATATAATCTTCATACTGATCATATACAAGCTGGTAGTATCTTGAAGCTGAGTAATACTTTCCCAATTTTTCATAAAGTTGAGCTATTTCCAGTATATGATCAGCTTTCATTTTATTTACTCTGTAAACGATCTTCTTTGCCCTATCCACATATCTACTTTTGGGATAGTTGTCTATCAATTCCTCAGCTTTCTCAAGAGCCTTTTCAGGGTAGGTCATATCCCTGTCTATGCCAGGTGATATTTTCAGGTAAGAATCTGCCAGCTTGTAAAGTGCTTCATCCATAAATGGAGCTGTAGGAAAAAGTGTTATAACCTCTTCAAACTCAACTATAGCATCAACATACTGTTCTTCCCTGTAGTAGCTGTCTGCCAGATAAAATCTGGCTTTCATAAGTTCATCTGCTGTAAGACCTTTTACCTTGTAAATACTTTTTTTCAATAGATCTTTAGCCTCTTCATAATCGCCCTTCTCGTAAAGCTCTAATCCCTGATAAAAGACGTTTTTTTCAACAAACTCTTTTTGTGCACATGATATCAGGAAGGCTGATAATAAAAACAAACCTAATAATTTTTTCATTCTACTCTCTCTATATAGTATTTATCCATAGGTAGATTTATATCATATTCTATATCAATCTGTTCTTCCATATAGATTGTTTTGATAAATCTTTTTACATTTTCCGACAACCTTGGATTTATTCTAATTTTTGCCTTTACAAATGGTTTGAGTTCTTCCAGTTTATTTTCAATCTCAAATAAAATAAGGCCGACATTTTTAATAAATCCTTTGCCTTTACAGTACTCACACATATCACTGAGCTGGCTTATAAGACTTTCTTCCATTTTTTTCCTTGTGAGCTCAAGAAGACCTAAGGATGTAAATTCTTTTACTTTAATAGGTCTTTTGTCTTTCTTAACTTCTAACTTAAAAAATTCAATGAGTGCTTTTTTTCTTTCTTCACTTTTCATATCTATAAAATCAATAACTATTATTCCACCAAGATCTCTCAATCTTAACTGTCTTGCTATCTCCCGTGCAGCCTCAACATTTGTGTGATAAGCTGTTTCCTCAAGGGATTTATGTTTGCAATGACTTCCGCTATTTACATCTATAGCAACAAGGGCTTCTGTTTCCTCGATAACTATATAACCTCCATTTCTCAGCCATACATAAGGGCTTAATATTTTATTTATAAGTTTATCTACCTGATAATATGTATATGGAGATACTTTTTTATTTTTGTATATCTCAAGTTTTATCTCATTTTCAGGAAAATGTTTTGATATATAATCCTTTACCTCTTTAAGTATGTAAATATTATCTGTTATTATTTTAGAAAATTCTCCTGCGTAATCTCTAAGTATTGAGAAGATTTTATGATTTTCTTCAAAAAGCAACGAAGGTGTTCTCTTTGTTCTGGATCTTTCAAGTATGTTTTCCCACAGATGCTTAAGATTTAAGAAGTCTTCAATTATAGCCTCCTCAGAGGCTGTTGAAGCTACAGTTCTTATTATAAAGCCGTATCCTTCCTCATTAAAAGGCTTTAGAATATCTTTTATATTGTCTCTCAACCTGTCTCTAACTTCAGGATCTTCTATTTTTGATGATATGGATATACTGTTAACAGTTGGCATTAAAACGAGATATTTACCTGGTAATGTTATTTTGCATGTGAGTTTTGCCCCTTTTGTATTTATAGGTGCTCTCTTCACCTGAACAAGAACAGGAGATCCTACTTTCAAATTTCTACATTCTTCTATATCTTTTATAGGTAAGAAAGCTTCTCGGTCTTCGCCTATATCTACAAAAGCGGCGTTCATTGCAGGTATTAACCTTTTTATCTTTCCTTTGTATATATTTCCAGACTGTTTAATTATATCCTTATACTCAATCCTTACCTCGACAGGTTCCTTATCCTCATATATAACGTATAGATAAAGATTCTTTGAAGAAATTACAAGCAGTTCTCTACTCAAAATAAAAGACCTTCAGGTATTAAATACATTTCTATAATAAAGTATAGGGTTTGTTGATATCAATATGAAGGGGCAGATGCCCCTTTTAATGAACTTTTCCTGATATGAAAGAGGAATCTCTTGGTGGTAAGTCCTGAACCCAGATCATTAAAGGCTCTTTACATTTTGGAAGCCTAACCTGTCTGCATGTGTCTATACAGTTTCCACAAATGATGCAGGCTTGAAGACCTTTATAAAAATCGTTTATATATGCCATTCTTCTTGGATCAAGTGCCATAGGACAGTTCTTTATACATTCTTTACATGTTCCGCAGTCAGAGAGATCAAATTTAGGATTCATAGTAGGTTTTATTTTATGATGGTATGGGGTTATCTTCTGATAAATACCTGTAGGACAGAATGTTCTGCACCATCTTTTGCCTATAAAAAGTTCAAAATAAACAATCCCAAATGTTGCTAAAAATGTAAACCACATGCCTGCAAATGTTGGATTTGTTGTATAAAAGAAGACTCTCAAATCTGTTACCCAGTTGAAAAACAAAATAGTAAAAAGAACTGAGATAACTGCTGTTATCAGGTAATATGCTGTTTTCCCGGCTTTTTCTGATCTTGGATTGTAAAGTTTTCTCCTTAATTTTTCCTGAAGTTCAGCAACAAAACCCCCAGGACATACCCATCCACAAAAAACCCTTCCATTTACAAGGTTCATAACAATAACAAGAATTGAAAAAAAACCAAGTGCAAGAATAACAGGAGCAAGCCCATCTTCAACTGATACCCTCTCCCCTAATATCCATGCTTCATTATGGGCAAGATCAATTTTTGCTATTTTGAATACAGGAATAATGATTAATGAGATAATTACGATGATGTAAGCTATATTTCTCCAGATAGTAAATTTGTGGGTTTCCCAGTAGGAAGGTTGTGGACAGGATTGGGTAACCTCCGCCTGTGCTGTTGACATTTTTATACCTCCTGATAAAAAAAAGATTTAAAATATTATAATATATTATATAATAGTTTGTTAGTAACCACTAACTTATAAATATACAGAGAGGTAACGGAAAATGAAAGATCTCCTGAGGGTAACCGTATTCTTTTTTGCTATCTTTATTTTAGCCTCATGTGAAGGAAAAGGAAAGCTTGTTATTAAAGAGCCTCCCGGTGCCGACGTTTATATTAATGGTAAACATGTTGGAAAAACGCCTATCGAGCTTGAGCTTAAGGAAGCTAAATATAACATAACTGTAGCCAGTTCTCCGTTTGATCTTGAAACGAAAAAAGGGGTTCAGATCTATTTTGATCATGTAACGGAATTGAAGTTTAATCCAACTCCAAAGGGAATACTTGTTGCAGACTCCAAACCTCAGGGAGCTAAGGTTCTTGAAAATAAAGAACTTATAGGTATTACGCCTTTAGAGGAAAAAATAGATGTTGGAGAACATCATATAATTTTTAAACTTGGTGCTGTTGGAACTTCAAGGGTTGTTAATATAGAGTATGGAAAACCAACAAAAATATTTGTAAATCTTGAAAAGGCAGTACTTCACTTTAGTGGAAAACCTTCAGATGCTGTTTTCTATATAGACGGCAAGAAGATTGGAAGATTTCCGGCAACCGTTGAGCTTGATGAAGGGGTTCACAAAATCACAGTTGAGAAAGATGTTTACAAAGATTCTTTTAGTTTAAAAGTCAAAAAAGGTGATGAACTTAATATAAAATATGTGCTTGAGGATGTTCAGCTTCCTCCTATTCAGGCTTACGGACCGATAACATTTACTCCAGATAGAAAGTATCTTGTAACAATGGGAAAAGCAGGTATATACTTCTGGGATATTAAAAAATTTAAACCCCAGATATCTCTTTATGATCCAAAAGACGTAAGGAATTTTGATAAGTTTACAAATTTTGGAATATCGGAAAATGGAGAGTATGTTGCAGGTATAAAACCTATTAGAAAGCTTGCCTATGCCTTAAAGGATAGATCAAAAAGGTATGACAAGATTCTTGTATGGGATATGAAAACAACATTTCCAGTTTTGTCTAAGCTTTACCCTATGGAAAGTATAGCTGTGTTCATAGGAAATAAAAAGCTTTATTTTGTAACCAAGGAAGGTTTAATAAAGATTGCTGATTTTTCATCTGGGAAGATTGAAGATGAGATAAGCATAGAAGGTTTTCCAACCGTAGCAAAATATGATAATGGTATTTTGTTCATAGGTACGGAAAAAGGAAGGATTATAAAGTTTAATACAGTTTCTAAAAACACTGAGATAGAAAAAAAGATACATGATGGAAGGATAAACAGTCTTGAGTTATCAGATGATAAGAAATATGTAATAACATCTTCTTCTGATGGAAAAGTTTATTTACTGGATAAAAGTCTAAATATTATAAAGGGTTTTGAGTTTGACTCAGAGATACTGTCAGCAAATATATCTCCAGAAAACAAAAAACTTGCTGTAGCAAAACCTGATAAAACTGTTGACGTTTTTAATATTAAAACAGGCAAACTGCTTTACAGTATAAAAGAACTTAAAGCACCTGCAATATCATTGGCTTTCTCAAATGAAGAGATACTTATTACAGCTTCCTCAATAAAAACGCCAAGAGTAAATATCTGGAAAAACGGACATCTTCTTAGAAAATGGATACAGACAGTTGAATAAAAGGGCTTTTAGCCCTTCTTTTTTATTTTATAGATTTGAGATATATTAATTTGTCTGAAAAATTTTTTAGGAGCTGTTTTTATGTGCGGAGTTTTTGGTGTTTTTAATAATTCACTTGCTTCTCATATGACATTTCTTGGCCTTCATGCCCTTCAGCATAGAGGACAGGAGTCAGCAGGTATAGCTGTCTCAGATGGCTATGATATAAACTTAAGAACAGGTGAAGGCCTTGTTACAAAGGCTCTTAAGGAAAATGATCTTCAGGAGCTTAAAGGAGACATAGGTATAGGTCATGTAAGATACTCTACTGCTGGAGGATCAAATCCGAAAAATATACAACCGTTCTTTGCTCATTTTTACGGTGGATCGTTCGCTATAGCTCATAATGGAAATCTTGTTAATGCGGATAAGATAAGGGATGATCTTGAGAAAAACGGAGCTATATTCAGATCTACATCAGATACAGAGGTTTTTATACATTTAATTGCAAAGGCAAAAGAGCCACCCCCCTCACATATAATGCTGCATGAAAATGACAGGGATTTTTTGCCTTTAATATTTTCGGCAATGAACAAGGTAAAAGGAGCTTATTCTCTTCTTATCTTAAGGGAAAAACAGCTGATTGCTGTGAGAGATCCTTACGGTTTCAGACCTTTGGTACTTGGTAAAAATAGATCTGGGAGTTATTTTGTAGCTTCAGAAACGTGTGCGCTTGATATTGTAGATGCTGAATATCTAAGAGATATAAAACCTGGCGAGGTTTTTGTTATAGATGATTCAGGAATGAGATCTTACTTTCCCCTTGATCATGCTGAAAATCCTAAAAAATGTATTTTTGAGTTTGTTTATTTTGCAAGACCTGACAGTATGATATTTCAGGACTGGGTTTACGAGATTAGAAAAGAGATGGGGAGGAATCTTGCAAGGGAGTTTAAACTTAATGCAGATTATGTTGTTCCTGTTCTTGATTCGGGTCTTTTAGCGGCAAAAGGGTATTCTGAGGAGAGCGGAATTCCTCTTGAGATAGGACTTATAAGAAACCATTATGTTGGGAGAAGTTTTATACAGCCTACACAGGAAATAAGGGATCTGAGTGTAAAGCTGAAACTTAATCCTGTAAGACAGGTTGTAGAAGGAAAAAGACTCGTTGTAATAGACGACTCGCTTGTAAGGGGAACTACAAGCAAAAAGATAGTAAATATGCTTAGAAAAGCTGGAGCAAAAGAGATACACTTTCTCCTTAGTTCTCCTCCTGTTATAAGTCCTTGTTACTACGGGATTGACACACCAACAAAAGAAGAACTTATAGCTGCAAATATGAGTATTGATCAGATAAGGGATTACATAGGCGTTGACAGCCTTTACTACCTTTCCCTTGAAGGCATGATTGGGGCTGCCAATAAGTACAGGCAGAAAGGTTTTTGCACTGCATGTTTTACAGGAAGTTATCCTGTTTTTTGAGGTAAAAATGCCAAATATTGAGAAGATACAGAATAAAATTAAAGAAGAGGGTATTGATTCTTTTTTCTTTACAGATTCAGCTGATATATTTTATATGACTTATTTCAGCTCAACAAACGGATTTGTTTTGTTAACTGATAAGGATAAATTCTTTATCACAGATGGAAGATATTTTGAATCTGCTAAAGACAAACTTAAAGGGTGGAATCTCATTCTTCTCGGTGAAAATGGCAAAAAACAGCTTGACCATCTTAAAGAGATACTTAAAGAACTTGGTGGAAAAAAAATAGGATTTCAAGAGGATAAGGTAACGTTATCCTTTTATAAAAAATTAGTACAGGATAAATATCTTAAGAAAGCTCTTCTTGGTTATGAAGGATTCATAAATGATATCAGAATGATAAAAACCGAAGAAGAGATAGGAATTATAAAAAAAGCTGTCGAAAAAACTGATATTATTTTTTCAAGAATAGTTGAGAATATTAAAGACTTCAAAACAGAACTTGATCTAAGAAGGAATATAATAGATCTCATCTTTCAGATGAAAGGAACAGGGGAAAGTTTTCCATCAATTGTTGCTTCTGGAAAACATTCCTCTATACCTCACTACGAGACGTCAGACTCTCAGATCATCTGGAACGCTCCTCTTTTAATAGATATGGGTATGAGGTATAAAGGCTACTGTTCTGACTTCACAAGAACACTTTTCCTCGGCAAAATTGATTCTGAGATAGAAAAAATATATGAGATAGTAAAAGAGGCTCATCTTGCTGTTGTTGAAAAGGTTAAGTCTGGAGTATCGGTGAAAGATCTGGATCTAACGGCGAGGGAAGTTATAAAAAAGTACGGTTATGATAATTACTTTATCCATTCAACGGGACATGGTGTTGGTATTGAGATACATGAACCTCCAAGGATATCAAAAAATTCTGATGAGATACTTCAGGAGAATACTGTATTTACTATAGAACCTGGTATATATATACCGGGAAAAGGTGGCGTCAGACTTGAAAATATTGTGGTTTGTAGAAAAGAAACCGCGGAAGTGTTAACAAAAACGCCACTTGAAAAACTATTTATCAAGTAGCCTTTTCAGTAAAGTTTCTAATCTGTCAACAACCTTTTCAAGTTTTTCAGTGATACCTTTGATGCTGTTTACTCCTTCCATATCATCGTTAAGCAACTTAATGTAAAGAGTAATAGCTTCTTTGAGTATCTGGGTCTCTGATTTTCCTGTGTTTCTTTTGATTTCTTCAAGTTTTTTTAATGTGTCTTCTTCAAACACATACGTTTTCTTTTTCTTCAAAATATTTCTCCTTTCATCTCAAGATATAGATAAAAGATTTACAAAATTATGACATCTATCATATTTATTAGTAGATGCATTCTGTATTTTTACAGAAAAATGGAGAGAAAAGATGATATCCCTTTCTTATCTTTCACACTATATAGAGCCTATAATAGACAAATACAAAGAAGATATTCTAAAGGATAAAAACCTCTCAGAATTTCTCAGTTCTGAAGATGTGGTTGATGAAGTTTCAGATAAGATAAAAATTTTTTTAAAAGAAGCTTTTAAAAAGGAAAATGATAGGGATATAAAAAATCTCTTTTTTTCGCTTGGATATCATCATGCATCAAAAGAAGTGCCGTTTGTTAATGTTGTTGCTGGATTAAACTATATTAAAAATGAGATTTACAAAAGGATATTTGAAGACGATCAGTATAAACTGCTTGTTCCTTTTTTGAATACGTTTTTTGATATAGGTATAAATAGTTTTGCAATGGGTTATTTACATTATAATGTTGAGTCCTTTATTAAGGAATACCAGATCTTTGATATATGGCGCTACAAAGATTACAAAAGGTATATCTTAGAATGGGCTATAAGTGTATCGGAATATATAAAGGGAAAATCAGGAAAGCCTCCAGAACTTAATCCTGAAAAGTGTGATCTTTATAAGGTTATAAGCAGTTTTGATTTTCAGGTAAAATGTCCTGATAGAGATACTTATGAACAGATATTAAAGGTTCATAAATCTGTACATAATATTGCCAGAAGTGTTATATATTACGTAAAATCAAATAGATATATAGAAGCATACTTTCTTTACAAAACTTTTCTTGCAGAGGTTTTCAGACTTGTAAATGATATAGATACAGTTAATTTCATGTTTGAAATGAATAAAGAAGATATTTTTTTTAAAACAATACTTGATAAAACAAAGGAAGAGACGCCGTACATAACAATAATAAATGTTAGAAACCTTAAGATAATAAATAAATTTTATGGAACGGAGACAGGAGATAAAGTTCTCCATTCTGTAACAAGGATATTGCAGGAGATGCTTGATTTTACCCAGAATATTTTTATTAAAGGATACTCTGGAGATTTTTATATTCTTCATAGATACAGACTTCAGCATCCGCATAACTTTGGAAGATTCTTGAAGAAAAGTCTTGAGAGTATCATTATTAAAAACAGTATAGATATCAAGTTTAAAGTCTCTATAGCTATACTTGAGATCGGAGATATACTTGATAAAAAAGAACTGAGAAAGATCTTAAATCATGCTATACACAAGGCAAAAGAAATACCAGATGAGGTTATATTCTTCAGTAAAAAACAGATAGAAGAACAGTTTTTTTCTGAGATACATACTGTTTTCAAAAATGTATCTGTTATTGAAAGGGCATTTAAAGAACACAGAATAGATGTTTTTTTTCAGCCTATTGTTTCTCTTTCGTCAGGTAAGGTAAATCATCTTGAAGCATTGGCAAGAATAAATCAGGGAGACAGCTATATTCCTGCGGGAGCATTTATAGATCTTATATATGATATGAACCTTATAAAGGAGCTTGATCTTTCCGTATTAAGGAAAGTTTACGAGTATAGAAAATATATAAGAAAGATAACTGATACAATTTTTATAAATGTCAGTGCAGACTCTATATCATCACCTGAATTTGTTAAAGAGCTTGTTGAAAAGATAGGAAAAATGAAGAAGGAAGGAATAGAAACAATAATTGAACTTACCGAACAATCTTTTCTTGAAAATACAGAGCTTGTAAAATTTTTGAGGAAAGAACAAAAATTTATTTTTGCTGTTGATGATTTTGGAACAGGATATTCTTCTGTTAGAACTGTTTACGATCTTTCTGAGATAGATGCTATTAGATATCTAAAGATAGACGGTTCACTTATAAAGAATATTGACAAATCTGATAAAGATATAAAACCTGTGGAAACTATAGTCTCTTTTGCAAAAACATTGGGTCTTGAAACAATAGCAGAATTTGTTGAAAATAAAATTATTGCAGATAAACTTAAGGGTATAAAGGTAGAATACGGTCAGGGATACTACTTCTACAAACCATCTGAGATAAAAAATCTAATGGCGGATCTAATTTAATGGAAGGAAAGGTCAAAGATCTATGGAATAAACTTTCTGATGAGAAAGTATTTTTTGATAGATATCAGAATATATTTGCACAGAACTTTGCTGATCTTATGAAGGAAAATATCAAACTTAAAATTCCTGAATCAGCATTAAAAAAGTTAGGAAGCGATATATACAGAACAATTTTTATAATAAAAAAGCAACCTGAGAAAGAGCTTTACCATCTATCGCTTAAGATGTACCAGACAAAAACAGAGATAAAGTCTGTTCTTTCAAAGCTTTTTATGGTAATGATAAAAGATTTTATAGATCACTTAATTGAAAAAAGCGATGATATCAATCCTGTTAAAACGTTTATATCCCTTATAGATCTATATATACAGAGTATTGAAAAGGCTAATATGGATTATATAAATTCACTTGAGAATACAATAGAAAAGATTAAAAAAGAAAAACAGGAAGTTGAGGAGAATGAGATAATACTCCTTATGGAAACATCCCCTGACAGAGTATCAATAATAGACTACTTTTATGAAGTTCCAGTTATATGTAAGGGTAAACTCAGAACGATAAATGATAAAGAAGCTGTTTTTAACGTTAAACACTGTATTTTTAAGATATTTGAACCAGAGCATTTTGTTTTTATGAAGATAGGAGATCTGTCTAAACCTATTAAAGCATTGATAAAGGAAATAAATTATCAGCACGGAATATTAACATTAACAGACTTTAGATTTTCAGAGATTCCTCAGGAAAAGAGGAAATTTGTTAGGGTACGCCTTAAAGATAAAATCCTGATAACGCTTCAGAAGGATACAGAAACGATTGAAGGATTTATAGATGATATTTCTGTAGGTGGAATAGGTATTTTTACTGTTATGATAGATGATCTTCATGTGGGAGATAAACTAAGTATATCTTTTATACTTAACAATAAAGATTTTGATGTTAAAGGAGAGATAAAGTATATAACACAGCTTGAGGATATGTACAGGATAGGGATTCAGTTTACTGATCTTTCTGTTAAGCATGAGGATATAATAGGGGAGTTTGTCATGAAAAGACAGTTTGAGATACTGAAAAAACTCAGGGAATTATGATATTTTTCAGGTAGTTATTTATCTTCTATATATTAAAATAATCTTAAAAATCTCAGGAATAGATATGAATTTTTATCTAACAGGTTTTAAGTATGATTTAGAGATAGAGATAAAAAATTTAAGTCTATATTTGGATGAGTATAAGCAGATAAACAATATATTTCAGTTTGATGAGAATAAGTATGATAGAATCTTACTTGAATACGGTACAGAGAAACTCAAAATAGCAAACAGTCTGCTAACTACTTTACTTTTAGATATTAATAATAGAGCTATAGAACATATATTTGATCTTCTTGAGGCTGAAAAAGAGTATGATCTTGGTATTTTCCTTGCAAACAGAGTATTTGAAAAGTACAACGGCGACATTCTTGAGCATTTTCTTATAAGAAAAGAAACGTATGTTAGGGCTTTAAATTTTTTACTGTATAAAAATGATATTTATTTTTTTACAGATTATCTTGTAAAGTTTTTAAAAGATATGTATAGATTTTTAAATAGATTCGGTTATCTTTCAAAAGAAATCTATCTGTTGGCTACTTATTTCAATCAGTTTATATTTTCATTTTATATTACAGTAATTGATGATTATGAAAAGGCTGTAGGTTATATTATAAAGGATATAGAGATTAGGGATATACTCTTTAAAAAAAGGATACTAAAATTTCCTGAAAACAATAATATAATCAATATTATTAATCTAACTGGACTTTATTTATCTTTAAAAGATTCTATAATTAAACCTACAATTGATATAGATTTTTATATAAAAAAACTTAAAAACGAACTTGTTGAACTGTCTAAGTATTTGGAAAAAGAACCAGAAAAAAAAGATTTGTTGCTGAATGATCATTTAAAAAGATATCTGAATGAGTTTTTGACAAATATCTATATTTCAGGATTTGAAAATTACTACATTGAAATATCTGAAATATTTCCTGAGATATTAACCAGAGATCATAAGCTGACAATCAGGATTATTAACCTTTATAAAGAAGAATATATAAATGAAATGGAGATTGAAAATCTAAGATCGGACATAGATATCTCGTTTAACAATCTTTCTTCAGAAAAAAAAGAAAGGGTACTATATCTTTTTTACAACTTCCTTGTAGAAAAATATGCTGGAGACGAAAAAAAACTTAATAAATTAAAAGAAGAAATTGAAAGGAAAAAGGAAAAGTTTTATATTTTAAAAATTCCGCTATTCAGGATTTTAAACTTTTTAGGATATAAGAAAGAAGCCTATGAAACAGCTGAAGAGGTAAAAAAGGAACTTACTATTTACGGGAAGGAAAATCTTTTAAAAGCTGTTGAAAGATATCTGGAGGAAAATATTTAAAAAAGAATTATCTTTCCAATAGGCATTATATAGATGGGTTCGTAAGATATACTTAATATTCTTTTTACAAGACTGTCGTAAAAAGCACCTATTGATACTGTTCCAAGACCCAAAGATACAGTCTGAAGATATATATTCTGTGCCACATGACCGGCTTCCATATACACATATCTGACGCCCCTATCTCCGTATTTTACAGTTGTTCTTTCAAACTCTGCTGTTATCACAATGTTTGCAGGTGCGTTAAGAACGTATTCCTGATATAAACATGCCTCGTAAAGGAGATTTCTAACATCCTTTTCTAAAACTGATATAATGCTGTGGGTAAAAGGATCATATCTGTACACGCCCTGCGGTATATCATTGATATTACCTGCAGCAAGATACAACTCGATAGGATAAAGGGCTCCTGCAGAAGGAGATGTTCTTAGACCTTCTTCTCCTGTAACTCCCTGACCAGCCCATAAAAGCTGTGAAATCTCTTTAGCTGTCAAGGGTGATTTTCTAAAAGATCTATGGGATCTCCTCTTAAAAAGAGCCTTTTCAATAGGTATATTTCCGGATAGAGAAACCTCTGGAAGTTTAATCTTTTTCATTTTTACCTATTATAATGCTTACTGTAGGAAAAAAATTCTCTATGTACTCAACCTTAAAACCAAAATTTTCCACCTCTTTTCTTAACATGCCTGCCGTTATAAAATGGTCTATGGAGTAAGCGAGATATCTGTAAGCTTTAAAATCACCGGTGATAATACCTCCTATAAAGGGAAGTATTTTCTGAATGTAAAGATGTGAAAGTTTATAAAAAAATCCGCCGTCTTCTCTATGAATAAATTCTAAGATAACAAGATAGCTTCCCTTTTTTAAAACCCTATTAAATTCAGAGAAGGCTTTTTTCCTGTCTTCCAAATTTCTTACACCAAAAGACACAAATATTATATCTGCACTGTTATCTTTGAGGGGTATATCCTCAGCAGCAGCATTTATAAGAAAAGCATTATCTACAGTTTTTTTAGCAAATTCAAGCATTTTAATGGCTGGATCAAGACCGACAAATCTTTCTGTGATAGAGTTTCTGCAGTGTTTTATTATCTCTCCGGTTCCTGTGGCGATATCAAGGAATATATTTACCTTTTTGTCGCCATTTAATTCATATACCTTTCTGCAGGCTTTTTTCCTCCATATTATATCCAGTCCAAAACTCAAGATATGATTAACAAGCTCATACCTGTCTGATATTCTGTTAAAAAGTTGTGAGATCTCTTTTCTTTCCCCCATAATATTAATAATTAAATAATTAAAAAGTTATGACAACCTGTGGTTTAAGATCTATTATTAAAAAGTAAAAAAGAGGTTAGGAGATGTTCATCAACTGGAACTGGGATATGATAAGAAAAAAGAGGAAAGACAGTTTTGAAAAATTCCAAAATTTTTTCATTTTTGATATAGAAACTGTAAAAGATGAGAGTATGTTTGAAAGCATAGCAGATGAAAAAGAGATAAAAATAGATCAGGATGGAGATTTTCTTCCTATACCATTCCATAGAGTAGTTTCCGTAGGGACTATGATAGTAAAGAATAGAGATATTATTTGTTTTGAAACTGTATCTACAGAAAACGAAAAAGAAGCTTTGAAATTTTTCTGGATTAAATATAAGGAATCTTTTGATTTTGTCCAGGAAAAAGATCCAAATGACGGAAAGGTTAAATCTCATATATCGAGATTTCCTGTGCTTATCTCCATTAATGGCAAGGGTTTTGATATACCAACAATAATAGTAAGAACTTTAAAACATATCCCATTCTTTGAAGAAGGGTTGAGAAAATTTGTAAGTATCCATCTTGATAGATTTGATACATGGGAGAAAGAATTTCCAAAGTATAGTTACAGATACACAAGGTTTCATATAGATATCCCTGAAGATATCTTTGGAAGAAAGATATCATTAAAAAATCTCTGTTATTTATGTGGCATACCAGTTAAGCAAGAGGGTACAGGGAAGGGAGTTTCACAAATGTTTTTAAGGAGAGATTTAAAGAAAATAGGTGCATACTGTTCGGAAGATGTACTTGCAACCGCAAAACTGTTTGCATATATAAATCAGCACCTCCTTTACAGTTCCTATATTTTTCCAGAATTTGAGAAATTTAAAGATTTAACTCCAGTAATTCATACTGGAAGTTTTGATTGACCTTTAAAGATTATTTTATTATTCTTTATATTAACTGAATAATTATTCATTTTTAGGAGGAGGATGTGTGTCTGTCTATACCTTCAAAGATAGTTGAGATACTTCCTGACAACTATGCTATTGTTGATACAATGGGTGTTAAAAGAAAGGTCTCTCTTGATCTTATGTCTGAACCTGTTGATATAGGGGATTATGTTCTTATACATGTAGGATATGCAATGACAAAAATGAGGGAGGAGGATGCTGTTGAAAGTCTTAAGGTATATGAAGAGATAATTAAAAGACTTGAACAAGAAGGAGAAGAAATTTAGGTCTATGGAAAAAGGCTGTAGAATGATTTCTTAATCAAAGTCAAAAACTAATTGGAGTTAGTCAACATGTCAAAAGTTGATTATCTTAAAGACTTTAGAGATGCAAAAAGAATAAAAGCTCTTTCAAAGCTTATAGAAAGAGAAGTTAAAAAACATATAAACATAATGGAAGTATGTGGGGGGCATACGCATACAATAATGAGGTATGGACTAAATCAGATACTTCCACCGGAGATTGAGTTTGTTCACGGTCCCGGCTGTCCCGTATGTATTATGCCAAAAGAAAGAATAGATCATGCTGTGGCTCTTGTTCAGGATGATAAAAATATTGTGGCTACACTTGGAGATATGATAAGGGTTCCCGGCTCTAAGAGTTCCCTTCAGAAAGAAAGGGCGAAAGGAAAAAATGTGAGAATGCTGTACGCTCCATTTGATATCTTAAAAATAGCAAAAGAAAACCCTGATAAAAATGTTATCTATTTTGCTATAGGATTTGAAACAACGACACCAATGACAGGAGCATTAATAGAAAAAGTTCTACAGGAAAAGATAAAAAATATTTATTTTCATATAAATCATGTTCTTGTTCCACCACCGATAAAAGCTATAATGAGTAGTGGAGAAGCTAAAATAGATGCATTTATTGGACCTGCTCATGTCTCAGTTATAACAGGAGCAAAGATATATCAGGAAATAGTTGATCTTTATAAAACACCTGTAGTTATAGCAGGTTTTGAACCTGTTGATATTATGGAAAGTGTTCTTTGGATAGTCAGACAGTTCAATAGCGGAAGAATAGAAGTGGAAAATCAGTATAGAAGAGCAGTAACATGGGAGGGAAATTTAAAAGCCCAGGAGGTGATCTACAGATATATGGAACCAAGAGATACCTTTAGGTGGAGAGGTATAGGGGATATACCATTCTCAGCCTTAAAGCTTAAAGATGAATACTCATTCTTAGATGCTGAGGTTGTTTTTAATGATTTACTTCCTAACAAGCCTATAGACGATCACAAGCTCTGTATATGTGGAGATATATTAAAAGGAATAGCAAAACCATACGACTGCAGAGTCTTTGGAAAATCCTGCACTCCACAGAATCCTCTTGGATCCTGTATGGTATCATCTGAAGGAGCCTGTTCAGCATATTACAGATACGGAAAACTCCAGCTTAAGTAGTAGAAACTAATTTTTTTCATAGTTATATTAAAAGATAAATATCATCTCTGGTGAAAAAATGGTGGATCACAGTTTCCACTCTCTCCCTGTTAAAGATCTATTAAAAATTTTTAATACAGATCCTAATGGTCTTTCAGAAGAAGAGGCAAAAAAGAGAATAGAGAAATACGGACTAAATGAACTGGAAGAAAAAAAGGAAAGCATATTTCTAATATTTCTGAGGCAGTTTCACAATCCTCTTGTTTATATACTCTTAACTGCGATCATTATCACTTTTTTTATGGGTGATTATATAGATGCTGGGATTATTGCGGGAATTGTTTTTATAAACGGACTGCTTGGATTTTTTCAGGAGATAAAAGCAAAATCCTCAATAGAAGCATTAAAAAAACTTACCGAAACAAAAACAAGAGTTTTAAGAAACGGAAAGGAAAAGATAGAATCTGTTTCTTATATCGTTCCAGGAGATATAGTTTTACTTGAAGAGGGTGATGTTGTTCCTGCAGATATAAGGCTTATAGACTCTGTCGGTTTAATGGTTGACGAGGCCTTGCTCACAGGTGAATCTATACCTGTTGAAAAAGATGGGTCGATAGTTCTGGAGGATGAAACTCCTATATACGACAGAAAAAATATGGCATTCAAGGGAACAATAGTAGTAAGAGGTAAAGCTAAAGGTCTGGTTGTAGCTACAGGAAGATATACCGAGATAGGTAAAATAGCTGAAAAAATAAAGGAAAAAGCACCTGAAACACCTCTAAATAGAGCATTAAAAAGATTTTCAATGAAATGGATGATTATACTTTTTGTTATCCTGATATTTATTTTTATCTTAGGATTGGTACAGGGAAGAGATCTTTACAAACTTTTCATGCTTATCATCTCAGAGCTTGTTTCGGCTGTTCCTGAAGGTCTCCCTCTTGTTGTTACATTTGTTCTTGTTATTGGTGCACTTGCTTTAGCAAAGAAAAAAACTCTTGTTAAATATCTTCCATCAGTTGAAACTCTGGGAAGTGCAACATTTATAGTTTCTGATAAAACAGGAACAATTACGGAAGGAAAACTTAAAGTTGAAGATTATACTGCACAGGATAAAGAGTTTCTGTTTCTAACAGCTGCTTTATGCAATGATGCAACATTGGAAAAGGGTGATCCTCTCGAAATAGCACTTTTAAAATGGCTTGATAAAGAAAATATAGATTGGATAGAAATGAGGGAAAGATATCCAAGGATCTGGGAACAGCCTTTTGATACTAAGCTCAGATTTATGGCTACTGTGAATGAGATTGAAGGTAAGAAATATCTGCTTATAAAGGGGGCTTTTGAATCACTTATTGAGATAGCAGAGAATAGAAATGAGATCCTAATTAAAATGCATGATAGAATGGCTGAAAAAGGATTAAGGGTTCTTGCCTTTGGATACAGAGAAATTGATAAACTACCTGAAGATATATCCAAAGTAAAGATCAAAATATCCGGACTTGTAGGTTTTATTGATCCGCCTAAGGAAGGTGTAAAACAGGCTGTTCAGACAGCTAAAAAAGCTGGAATAAGAGTAATAATGGTTACAGGTGATAATATAAAGACAGCAAAGGCTGTTGCCGGTAAAGTATCTATTTTTAAAAATGGCGATATAGCACTTATAGGTTCTGATTTAAAAAATTACAGCGATAAGGAACTTTATCAGATACTTAAAAGAACATCCGTTATCGCAAGGGCAACACCGGATGACAAGTTCAGAATTGTAAAAGTTCTTCAAAAAAATAAGGAAATAGTAGCTGTTACAGGTGACGGTGTAAATGATGTTCCTGCGTTAAAAATTGCAGATTTAGGTATTGCTATGGGATCAGGAACTGAAGCGGCTAAAGATGTTGCTAAAATGATAATAACAGATAACAATCTTGCTGTTATTGTTGATGCTGTAAAACAGGGAAGGATAATAGCACTTAATATAAGAAAAGTTATATACTATCTCCTTTCATGCAGTTTTGGGGAAATTATGCTTTTAACATCCGCTTTTTTACTTAAACTTCCCCTTCCTTTATATCCTTTACAGATACTATGGATAAATGTTGTTACAGAGGGGGTTCAGGATAAAACATTTCCTTTCAGCAAAGAGGAAAAAGATGTTATGTCTGAAAAACCAAAAAAACCTGAAAAAACATTTTTTGATAGAAAACAGCTCTTTGATATCATTTATACAGCATTTTTTATGGGTGGTATAAATCTGATTTTATTCGTTTACCTGCTTGAAACAACAACCTATGAAAGAGCTGTTGGCATAACATTTACCTCGCTTATAGCAAACCAGTGGTTTAATGGATTTCAGGCAATAAGGGAAGAACCCTTTTTTAAAAATATAAAAAAAAGCTTTACGGTAAATCCATATATGTATCTTGGAGTTGGGATAGGTATTTTTTTACAGTTAATTGCTATTTATATATTTCCACAGTGGCTTCATACAGTACCACTTTCTTTAATTGACTGGATTTTAGTATTGATAACCTGTACTGCTCTTTTTCTCATTATTGAGATAAAAAAATGGGTTGAGTACCTTTTAGAAAGGAAATTATGATGCTCTGGCTTATCTTTCTTTCATTAATGGCTGTTATTTTTTTTACAGGAAAGAGACTTGTAAAATACGGCGATATGATAGCTGAGAAACTGAATATAGGAAGAACAACTGCTGGAGTTGTATTTGTTGCATCTATAACCTCTTTACCGGAACTTATAACAGGTATAAGTTCTGTGACGTATGCGGATACGCCAGATATTGCAGCCGGTGATATTTTTGGAAGTTGTATGTTTAACTTACTTATTCTTGCATTTCTTGATGCATTTTTTAGGGACAAACCTATAACCACGAAAGTTCATCACGGTCTAACACTATCTACGGCTTTTGGGATAATTATGATAACTATTGCTGGAATGGGAATTCTTCTTGGAGATTTTATCCCTTCGGTAGGATGGGTAAGTTATACATCCCTTTTAATCATTCTGGTTTATTTTATAGCTGTTAAGATTGTTACAGATTATGAAAGGAAACTGATAGCAAGATCTGTCAGAAAAGTTGCAGAAGAACTACTTTACGAAAAAATATCATTGAAGGATATATTAATAAGGTATTTAACTAATGCAACTGTTCTTGTTCTGGCTGCTGTTTTCCTCCCAAAAGTAGGTAAGATGATTTCACACGAGTATGGACTTACTGAAACTTTTTTTGGAACGCTTTTTATCGCACTTACCACATCACTTCCAGAGTTTGCCGTATCAGCAGCTGCTATAAAACTAAATATGATAACTATATCGGTAGCCAATATACTTGGTAGTAATATCTTCAATATTTTTATACTTGCTGTTGATGATATTTTTTATACAAAAGGATCTATTTTTGCAGATGTGAGTCATCTTAATATGACAGCAGCTTTTTCTGCGGTTTTGATGAGTAGTGCTGTTATTATAGGTCTTATTTATAGAGCTGAAAGAAAACCTCTAAGACTTGCTTTTGAGTCAATTGCGTTGGTTGTTATATATATTGTTGCGATCTCTATTCTTTATCTTGAATAAAATAGATTGCTTAATGAATATTCATTTATAATATTTAAATAAAAGTCTGAGAGGTTGTGATTATGAGACAGATCTTACTATCACATGGTGGTGGTGGAGAAGAGACACAAAAGCTAATAAAGGATCTTTTTTTCACGTACTTCTCAAACCCAATATTAGAAAATATGGAAGATGCAGCTGTTCTGGAATTCAACTCAAAACTTGCTTTTACTACAGACAGCTTTACAGTATCTCCTATATTTTTTAAAGGAGGTGATATTGGTAAACTTTCAGTGGCTGGAACTGTTAATGATCTTGCAATGATGGGTGCACAGCCGCTATATCTGAGCTGTTCTTTTATTATAGAGGAAGGTTTTGAACTGGATTTACTTGAGAAAATAGTTAGATCTATGTCGGAAGAGATAAAAAAATCAGGTGTTAAGGTAGTTACAGGAGATACTAAGGTGGTTCCAAAGGGTTCAGCAGATAGGATCTTTATAAATACGGCAGGGATAGGCAGAGTTGTTTATGATGGAATATCTGCATCAAATTTAGAGGAAGGAGATATTATATTGGTTTCAGGAACTGTTGGCGACCATGGGGCATGTATAATGGCACAGAGGGAAGGTATAGATATGGAGGGAAATCTTGAGTCAGACTGTGCGACTTTATGGCCGGTAGTAAAAGATATTATAAATTCTGGTATAAAAATAAAGACTATGAGAGATCCTACAAGAGGAGGTTTATCAGCAGTACTTAATGAATGGGCGGAAAGTTCAAAAATAGGAATAGAGATTTATGAAGACAGTATTCCTGTTAAAGATCAGGTTCGGGGAATGTGTGAACTGCTGGGTCTTGATCCCTTATCCCTTGCAAATGAAGGTAAATTTGTTCTTGTAGTTCCGGAAGAAGAAGGGGAGAAAGCAGTAGAAATCCTGAGAAAAAATCCTCTCGGAAAAGATGCCGAGATTATAGGGAAAGTAATTTCTGAGTATAAAGGTAAAGTTATAATAAAATCCTCTTATGGTTCTAAAAGAATATTGGAGCCTCCGTCAGGAGAATTACTCCCAAGGATATGCTGAAAGGTGGAAAAATGAAGAAAATAGGTGTCGCAGGAGTGGGAAATGTTCTTTTTAAAGATGAAGGCATAGGGGTTTTTGTTGTTAAGTATCTTGAGGTAAACTACAGTTTCGAACCAAAGGTGGATCTTATAGATGCCGGTACGCTTGGTTTTGGGCTTATGAATTATCTCCATGAGTACGATAATCTAATAATAGTTGATACAATCTCATTAAACGATGCTCCAGGTTCAGTTTACAGACTTACTCCCGAAGATCTATCCGGGATAGGATCCTACCATCAGACTGCCCATGAAGTTGAGGTTCTTCAGATGTTAGAGCTTACTCCTTTAACGGGAAAAATGGCTGAAACCGTGATTATAGGTGTGGTACCTGAAGATATATCCAGTTCCGAGATAGGTCTGACAGAAACCCTTGAAGACGAACCTTTCAAAACAGCAGTTTTTCAGGTTTTAAAAGAACTTGAAAATCTCGGTGTAGGTTATAAAAAGATAAAAGATAAAACACTGCCTGAAGTGGTTATTGATTTTCTGGGAAGTTACAACGGAAAAAATGGGAGGAGTATATGGGATAAAAATGAAAACTGATTGCTATTTAAATAAATACAGATTATATTATTTAAAAATAATTTTAATGAGGACAATATGGATAGCGATATAGATACGCTGTTAAGGCTACAGCAGCTGGATCTTGAGATAGACAATCTTAAAAGAGTAATTGACAAATTACCTGAAGATATAAAATCTCTTGAGAAAAAAAAGTCTGATCTGATCTTGAAATTTGATAAGATAAAGAATGAAGTTAGACACCTTGAAGCATTGAAAAAAGAAAAAGAGTTAGATATCCAGACCTATGAAGATAAGATACTAAAAATACAGTCTTCCTTAGAAAAGGTTAAAACAAACGAGGAATATAAGGCTCTTTTAAGGGAAAAAGCTCATGCTGAAGAAGCTATAATGGAACTTGAAGATGAGATACTCAATATTATGGAGGATATAGAAAATCTAAAAGAAGAGGAAGTAAAACTTAAAGATACTATTGACAGGGAAAAAGTGGAAATAGAAAAAGAGATTAGCAATAAAAAGAAAGAGCTTGTAAAAGCAAAAGAAAAACTTGAAAGACTTTTAAAAGAAAGAGAAGATTTTATAAAAACTGTAAGACCTCCTCTCCTTTCAAAATACGAGATGATAAGAAGGAAAAGAAACGGGAAAGCTGTTGTTATAGTTGACAGCGATACATGTACAGGATGTTTTATGATTATACCTCCAAAGGTTTACAGTGAGCTTGTAAAAAACAGAAAACTTATCACATGTCCCCACTGCGGTAGATTTTTAATTTATAGAGAAAGTTAATATGATTTGAACTGTTCTATCAGTTCATCGCTAATTATACCGTTACAGATCTCCTGAACTTCCCCTGTCATTTTTATATTCCAGTTTAGGTCAACATATATTCTAAGGATTCCACCGGGCATTACAACATTAATATCCCTATCTGTTAATCCTTTTTTAACCATTACCGATGCTACAGCAGATGATGATGTTCCTGATGCAAGCGTATATCCTGCACCTCTTTCCCATATCCTGATCTCAACCTGATTTCTTGAAATAGGCTTAACAAATTGGACATTAGTCCTGTTTGGAAAGATAGGATAGGTCTCAATAAGTCTTCCATATTTTTTAACCTCATTCTCATCCAGTTTATCTACTATTATCACACAATGTGGATTTCCAACAGAAACACAATTTATCTCAAACTCCCTGTCTTCTACTTTTATTTTTTCACCGATACATTCTTCTTTTTCCACAGCTACAGGTATATTTTTTGATCTAAACTCTGCTTTTCCTATCTCAACAGTTATAATTTTGGCTTTTCCGTTTACAACTTCTTCTATTTTGGCATTTACAATACCGCCTTTTGTCTCTACCGTAAACTCATTCTTGTTTGTTAATCTGTAATCAAAAAGATATTTGCAAAAAATTCTAAGTCCATTCCCGCTTTTTTCTGCCTCTGATCCATCAGGATTAAATATCCTTAGTCCAAAATCTGCTTTTTTAGAGTGAACTTTAAGTAAAATTCCATCTGAACCAATACCAAAATGTACATCACAGAGTGTTTTTATCATTTCTGTGCTTAAACTAAACTCTATATTTTCCTCATCTAAAATTATGTATTCATTTCCAAGACCGTGAGATTTTACAAAAAAGTTTCTTTCCATCCTATTACCTCTTATTAAAAATATCAGTATTTATGAGTTTATTATTATACGATAGAAAAGCTGTTAATACTGTGTTGACAATTCTTTATAATGAAATTAAGATATATTAATATATGGGTAACCCAACAAAGGATATAGGTTGACATATAATGAATATTCATTCATAATAAAAGAGGTGCAGTAAAAAATATGTTATTATATTTTTGAAATATTAATAATTAGTATTAATTTTATGATATTTTTCATAAAATAAGAAAAAATTTGCAATTATAGTAAATAAAAACTATTTACTAAGAGAGGTAGGAAATGATTAAAAAAGGAGAGATAGGAGTAGCTTCAAAAAAATTAAGAAGATCATTTCACAGGGAGATTATATACGATATTATAAGCTCTACAGATATTCATCCAACTGCTGAATGGATTTATGAAAAGGCAAAGAAAGTGATACCGACTATCAGTCTCGGTACAGTTTACAGAAACTTAAATATTCTTAAAGAAGAAGGAAGAATTATTGAGATTGTTGACGAGAAAGAAGGAAGGTTTGATGCAAAAACCTACAAACATTTTCATTTTAAATGTCATTCATGTGGAAATATATACGATGTAGAAAATTTAGACATAATCAATATTGACAAAAATTATTTTGAAAAAAGAGGTTTTTCTATAGAAGGATGCGATATAGTGTTTAACGGTATTTGTAATTACTGTTTAAGGGAGGGAAATTAGATTAGATCCCTTCCCTTTTTAATTATTGACTTTATTAATTCTAACTTTACGGCTGTCAGATCTACCCTTTTAAAATCGGATATATTACATACAGGTATATTCTTTATTCCGCATGGTACAATCTTCTCAAAATAGCTTTTGTTAACATCGACATTAACAGAAAACCCATGCATCGTTATTCCTCTTGAAATTTTAACGCCAATAGATCCTATTTTTCCTTTATCCGTAAATACACCTCTTAGCTTCTCTTTCCTGTGAGCTTTTATTCCAAGATAATCAAGCGTATCTATTATTATAGATTCAAGTGTATAAACATACTTTTTTACAGAAATTCTATTTTTGAGCATTAACACTGGATAAACTACAATCTGTCCTTCACCGTGAAATGTTACACTTCCTCCCCTATCTACCCAAAAAACAGGTATATTTCCTGTATCTTTTATATCTTCCTTTTTTGTAGTTTTACCCGCTGTATAAACCGGTTTGTGTTCGGTTATAAAAAAGTGGCTGAAGATCTCTTTTCCTGCATAAATTCTCTCAAAAGTTTCAAGCTGAATTTTTAGGACTTCTTGATATTCAGTTTTTCCAAGGTCTATAATCTTTAGCATATAACTATAATAACAGAGGTTTTAATATGCTGAAAATAAAAAAGGAGATTATAGATCTTATAGCAGAGCAGGGAGAGAAAGGCTATCCTTATGAAATATGTGGTTTTATACTTGGAAAGATTGATTATGAGAACAATATTAGAGAAGCCTTAGAGATATATCAGGTTGAAAATATAAATAAAGAAAGGGCAAACGATAGATTTGAAATACATCCTAAAGATTATTTGAAAGCTGAAAATTATGCAGATAGTAAAGGAATACAGATAATAGGCATATACCATACACATCCTGACCATCCTGATAAACCGTCTCAGACGGATCTAATGTTTGCTCAGCCTGATATGTCTTATATAATAATGTCTATAAATAAAGGAAAGGCTGGAAGCTGGAGAAGCTGGGAACTTGAGGGGAAAGAATTTAAGCAGGAAAAGATTAAAATTCTGTAATTTCTGATCTTTCAAGGATTATATGGTATTTTCCATCTATATCTATTTTAGATGGAAATCTGCTTTTGTCTATATACATTACAATTTTCTTTACTTTTTTACTTTTTAAAGGATAGATAAAATACTTATCTTTTTTCTTCTCTACCTTTATTGGGTAAAGATCAGAGTTTGAATTTTTACCATATAAAATATATTCAATAATTAATGGAAGCCATGGTTTTTTTTCATATATCTTGTCTTTTTTAAAAACTTTTTCTTTTTTATTTTCCCTTTCATAAAGTGTAATATTTTCCCTGTTCATATAAAATCTAAAATTGTAGCTGTAAAGCCATGAGATGTATGGATATGTACTTCCTTCTGCAGTAACTTCATCATTTGAAACGATTATTTTTATCTCCCCAACAGGAATACTTCCAAGATATGTTTTATAGATTATTTCTTCACACTTAACCGAGAATGTAACTAAAACCATTAATAAAAATATAAATTTAATCATATATAGAATTTATAATATGAAAAAGGGTGTGGCAACCACACCCTTTATTGAAGTCCAATTTAGATCTTTACTACGTTCTGTGCTTTTTGTCCTTTGTCTTCCTGAACAACATCAAACTCAACCTTTTGACCTTCTTCAAGGGTTTTAAATCCATTTTCTGCGATAGCTGAGAAATGAACGAAAACATCACCCTGACCATCATCTCTGGTTATGAATCCATAACCCTTTTTAGAATTGAACCATTTTACTGTACCTGTGAGACGCATTACTAAAAAAACCTCCAAAATTTAAATTTAACTTTGAAGTGCTTAAAGATCCGTTAGAGCGCTCTTATGGAAGGGATCCCTCCCCAGATCTCTAAACAACTTCAGCTATAAGTATGTGCCTTTTTTACTAATATGTCAATACTAAAATGCACAAACTTAGTTCAGATATTTAGTTGATATATTTTTAAATGTTAATAATAATATGTTATTTCCTGATTAAAGGATTTGATTATGATAATGAGATTAAACAGGTTTATAGCAAGATCAGGCTTATGCTCAAGGAGAAAAGCTGACAGGCTTATAAAAGAGGGAAAGGTTAAGGTAAATGGGAATACTGTCACAGAACCGGGATTAAAGATTGATACGGAAAAAGACAGGATTGAAGTAAATGGAAAGATTTTAGAACTGGAAAACAGGAAAATTTATATAAAACTTTATAAACCAAGAAAGTATCTTACTCAGCTTGGGAAGGACAGATTCGGTAGAAAAACGTTAACCGATCTCCTAAAAGAGGTCGGCCTAAAAGAAAAGGTATTTCCAGCTGGAAGATTGGATTACGAGAGTGAAGGACTTTTAATACTTACAAATGATGGGGATTTTGCAAATCTGATTATGCATCCAAGAAGTAAAATAAAAAAGGTTTACATAGTGAAAGTTAAAGGTAGAATTAATCTTCAAAGTTTTAACAGAATGAAAAAGGGAGCTTTTTTAGAGGATGGATTTATTAAACCAGACGATATAAAAATAATCAAAAAAGGAAGAAATTATACTTTACTTGAGATAACCATACATAGCGGTAAAAAAAGGATAATAAGAAGATACACAAAATATTTTGGTTACCCAGTGGAAAGACTGATAAGAACAAAAGTGGGAAACATAAGCTTAGGAGGTTTAAAGGAGAAAGAGTGGGAGTATATAGAAGAAGATATAATCAATAGAATGTCAAAATTAAAATAAACTTTTATATTAATTATTATTAATTACCATATAAAGGATATTAAATATGGAAAATGTAAAAGTAGAAAGTCCTCAGGATATACTTCCTATTATTGAAAGGTACAACATTGATGACGGATACGCGCTGTTTAAATACGTAAAAGGATTTACCATACTTTCAGTTGTTGAACCTAAGCAGATAAGGAATCAGATATTTTTCCTTGTTAAAAAAGATGGAGAAAAACCTACTTTTAGAATTCTCAGATATTTTAGAGGTTTTGGAGATGTAGGTATTGATGCTGAGTTTACACCTGAAACAGTAGAAGAAGGTGTCGTTATCACTTTTGAGACATTATCACAACATTTTCTTTGAAAAATCAAGTAAACTCAATACTTTAAGAAGGATTGAAATTTTAACTTTTTTGCATATATTACCTTCGCTCGGTTAGACTGACTGTTTGTGGTTGGAGGTTTGATAACCTCATTAATGCTGCTGCAGTCCCGGCTGTGTTTCCTCTCATGGCCCTCCTAACCTCCTATTGCTGGCGGTATCTTCGGATACCGTCCTTTTTATAAAATCAAAATCTGTAAGGATATCTAAACTCTATCATATAGTTTGGAGCATCGTTTGTGAGACCTATTGAAAGTGAGAAATTTAGAGAAGATCTATCGGTAAGTGCCCATCCTGTTCCTATCCTGAGGATAGCCGAGTTCAAGGTAGAATTTGGAACGGTTGATTTTATACCGTTTACTGTGCTTTTTGTTGAGAATGTGTAATCCTGAGCATATTGAAAGTTCAGAGAGAAATTATATGATAGTGCGTATGCAAAACCAAAACTAAAACTTAGGGTATCTCCAGGATTTATTTTATCAAGCCTTGATATATCTCCTGTAGTTGGACTTTTATAAAACTTTTTAACATCTTCTTCCATATTGTATGAGTACGCAATACCCCCAAAAACAACAACAGGATCTATTGTTTTTGTGAGATTTATACCTCCTCTTACAGCGTAGTAACCGCTTCCCGTAGGAAGCTGATTCTCTGGATCGTCAAGATCAAAGGGACTTTTTCCTGTTTTTGTTTTAAATGCGATAAATGTTATAAGAGCAGGTCTTCTACCCGTTTCTCTTAAAGGTTGGTAAGAAAATGAAAGTGATATATCACCAAATCCTCTTTCTTCCAACACATTTTCTTTTTCTCCTGTATCGGAGGTGCCTATAACTGATGTTCTCTCATTTCTGTAAACGTAGGGTATTGAAAGTTCGAACTGTAAGTTTCTGAGAATTCCGTACCTTATGGATATATTGTACTGAAATATATGCCTTCTTGCATTTTTAATCCCAAACTCTCCAAGAGTCAGAAAAACAGGATCAAGAATTGCAAAACTGCTTAAATATATTTGATTTGCTGAATAATAAACATATGAGAAACTACTTTCAACCTCAAGTTTGTTTTTCTGCAGTAAAACATAATCTCTTTCAAACTGTATAAGGACTTCTTCTGGCTGAGCTTCTTTTTGAAGGGCTTTTTTTGCTTTTTCTATATCTTTATTCTGTGCGTAAGAAAGAAAAGATAGACTTACAGTCAGAAATACGACGACAAATTTTTTCATAAAAACCCTCCCTATTTACAGATAAATATACAGAATTTCCTTTGGTAAGGCAAACATTATATCAAGAGGATGAAATACAAAAATTTTCTTAAAATTCATTGAAATTTTTAAATGATTGCACTAAATGGTTGTACATAGATTGTCTGAGTGTATGTGTATCTACCCAGATTTTTTCTTCCTTTGTTATCTCAAACCTCTTGTTTTTGTTTTCAGAGTATATTATAAGGGCAATATTCTTATACCACATTTTTTTAAACTCTTCTGCCGATAAAATTGTATTGCCGAGAGAAGGATCTGCTACAAAAACTCTACCTTTGTAAACACCCTTAAAAACAACAAAATGTTTATACTTACCTATTATTAGGGTTACTATAGCTGGTCTATTTAAAGAAACGAGACCTTCAAGGGATGTTTTATAACCTGCTGCCTTATAGCCCATTGCCTGAGCAAATTTTTTTATATCAAGAAGGGAGAATCCTTTTCTTTTTATTATTTTCTGCACATTTCCTACAGCAAATAGACCATTAATCACCTGTTCTTCAGTTACTTTTTCCCCCAGATAAAAATTAAATATTGTTGCAACAGCAGCAGAACCACAGCTGAAATCTAACTTTTGCTTAACAAGATTTTTTCTTTTGATTTCTGATATAGGTTTTACAACAGGTCTTATTGATATTCTCCCAAAAGAAGTACCTATTTTTAGGTTTATTCTGGCTTCTGTTTTTTCTTTTTTTATGTCCTGTTGATAACCGGAGGGAGCACCATAAACCGGGAGAATCAAGAAGGTCAGTAAGACGAAGACTCTTTTAAAAAAACTTCCCCCGGTCATGATTAAATCCCTCCAGTTAAATTAGAGTTATTAATACTATTGAGAACATTATTTATATCAATATTACCGTTGTTATCTCCCATAATAACAACAATATTGATCGGAATGTTGACAGCAGAATCAACAACATTAATAGGAATAAAAGCATTCTGCTGAGCGTTACCTGAAAGCATTAAAGAACTGTCTAAATTCATCTGAAGACCGCCTTCAATCTGAATATCTCCTATTGTCATGTTGTAAAGATTTCCACCTATTGTTCCTGTAAATATAGGATTGCTGAACATCTGGCCGTTCAGGACAAAACCCTGAGCGTATATACTGTCAAGTTCTGAATCATCAACGTTTTTCAGCTCATACGCCGAGGCTGAGCCTATTATAATACCTGCTATTATCAATGATATTAACTTTCTCATCTTTACTTCCTCCTGACGATGTCGCCGCAAACCTGATATATAATCCTTTTTGTTCCGATAAACTGCCACATCACCTTTATATTTATATAACCATCAGCTTTTTTCTCATATGTATCCTTTGCCTGCTTTAAACTTCTCATAAGAGCTTCGTTGAGAATATTTGGAATTGTTTTATCTGTCTTTGGATATCCCATAACATATCCAAAGCAGGTGTTATCAACTATCTCATATTTTACAAATCCACCATCTCCAAAAGAGATAATAAACCTCTTTTCTGCAAAGGTTTTTATGCTTATTCCTAAGACAAGTATTAGAATTACCGTGTTTATTGTTATTCTGTGTATCATCCCATAGCCCTCATATTCTTTTTTAATAGGGGGCAAAAGCCCCCCGTAGATTTACCAGATTATGTATTCAGGAGCGTAATTTTCAGCGTTTATAGCTGTAGCTTTTGTTCTGCCAATAGCTGAATTGCTGAAGTTTACAGCTGTAGCTGTGTTCTTCTGTATTATGCTGCTTCCTGATACTATTCCTGCATGAAGAACATTAACTCCTACGTTTGCTGCTGAATTCGCAGAGTTCAGAAGCACCAAGGTATTCAGGTAAGCCTGAGCATTATCGTTGAGCTGTACAGAGTTCATATTGTTGTTCTGTTCTCCATCTATAGCTGTACAGTTGCAGTTGTAGATATACTGTTTCTGTTTGTTTAGATTTCCTGCAAATGCGTACACTGCTCCTTCTGCATAGTTTACATGGTTGTAAGCTCTCTGTACGTTTTCCTGAGTTATGTTTGTGCCGTTTACATCACCGGTTGTCATCATGTTGACGGCTATATTTGAGGCAGAGTTTGCCATATTGCTTATTATTATGCTTTTTGCCTCATACTGGGCGCTGTCGTTGAGCTGGACAGAGTTGTTGTTGTTGTTCTGCTCAGCTTCTGGCGGTATATTTCCGTGTACATTTTCTATCATCTGTCCTGCTTCCGGTTCTCCTGTTTTGTAGAACTCTCCTTCTGTAAACTCTCCATTCTGTGCAACAGCATCATCTCCTTTAGCTGTATTATTGAAGTTGTATGCATACTGCTCGTTGTTCTGTGTTATTTGTGCTGCATCAATATTTCCGTAATTAGCAGGGTCAGGTTCTTCTACAGGAACGTTAATATCTCCAGTAGAGAGGAGGTTTAAGGCTGTGTTA
>CAZFKX010000022.1:0-107466 GCA_964519345.1 uncultured Aquificales bacterium | reverse complement strand
GAGTTCCTACAAGGGATTGAAACAACACAATCTCAAAAGCCCTGTCAAACGCTGTGTATTGTTTTTAGAGTTCCTACAAGGAATTGAAACTCATCATAATAGCAATCTTCCTCATTTACAGTGCACTCACGTTTTTAGAGTACCTATAAGGAATTGAAACGCATATATTGTTTTTTTAGGATAATATAAATTTCTTATATTGTTTTTAGAGTACCTATAAGGAATTGAAACTGCTCTATCCTTCTAGAAAATGAAAATTCCAGTGAATTTTTTAGAGTGCCTATAAGGAATTGAAACAGAGTTCTTTGTATACATAGATATCACACCAAAGTCCTGTTTTTAGAGTACCTATGAGGAATTGAAACCAATACCATCTTGTATCTGGTAATCCATTAATTATAGTTTTTAGAGTACCTATGAGGAATTGAAACTCTGTTCTTGGTTCTTTCATATTGATAGGATCTCATATGTTTTTAGTGTGCCTAAAAGGAATTGAAATAAAATTTTTATCTTCCAGAAGCAAAATCAATAGATTCTTTATTCACAGCTCAAATCTAAAGTTCAAACATTATTCCGTTATTCTTCTAAAGGATCTTTCTTATACGTTTATGGTATCATGTTATAAATCAAAAACTGAAAGGGTATTCACCAATGAAGAGAATAACTCTTAAAACAGAGATAGAGTATCTGTCTTCCAATGATATTGTTTTGCGATTAATAAAACAGATCGCAGACAAAAACAGTATAAAAGGCTATGTTAAGCGAATTAATGACAGGATAGTGATAATATCGCAAGGTAGCGAAGAACAGCTAACCGATTTTATGGATGAACTGGGTTCTAAAATGCCTTTTTCAATTTTTATGAGATCATCTAAAACAGAAGTTATAGACCATAAGAATGAAGAAAATTTTTTGATAAAAAATGAAGATTTGAATATAATTCCTTTAAACAGATCTATTTGTTTGAGCTGTTTCGAAGAAAGTTTAAACCCATCAAGTAGAAGATTTTTTTATCCATTTATATCTTGCAATTATTGCGGTTCTCAATATGCTTTCCTATTTGAGTATCCATTTGAGAGAGAAAAAACAGTATTCAAATTCTTCCAACCATGTGAAAATTGTAAAAGAGAGTATCAGGACATCAATAACTTTAGATATAAATACGAGCTTATTTCCTGTCCGGACTGTTTTGTACCTATTTTTTATAGATCAAAAAATAAAGAAAGGATAGCTTTCGCACCAGAGGAGAGAGAAAAACTTTTTAATGCTGCAGCAGGTCTTATATCTGATGGAAAGATTATCAAAGTCAAAACATCAAATGGATACAAAGCTGTAGGAATTATCAACGAGCAGAATATTGAAAAAGTAAGAAAATTAGAAAATATAAGAAGAAAACCTATAACGGTTTTGATTACCGATGTATCAACTATTGAAAACCTGGCATATATAGACGATCTCACTTTAAAAGCTCTATCATCTCAAGAAAGACCGGTGGTTAAATTAAAAGTAAAGGATACTTTTTTGGAGAGAAGTTTAGTTTCTCATACAAAATTTGTTAATTTCAAACTCGTTGATGACCCTATACTGAATTATATCGCTTTTTTCTTGAAAAATAGAGGAATATCATACATTTTCGTTTGCAGTATTTCTGAAGAAAATATCAGTAAATTAGAAGAAGGGCTTGAACATGATATACCTATAGTTAATATCCAGAAAGAGACTAAAGTTTTTACAGCAAATGGAAAAATATTCATCAAAGAAGGAGAGAAAGGTATTTTACCTGCTGTTTTGAAAGGAAGTCCTGTTTACAATATATCTATAGCAGGAGACTATATAGCAGTTCCTGTGGAGGATGGAGAGTTTTTGATAGAAAAGAAAGAAAAAGTATTGCCGATTTTGGAAGGATTTTTATCAAAAGCGGATGAGGTAAGGGTTTTAGAAGGTAGTTATGAGGTTGTAAATATCCCATACAACAATTTAAAAGAATTTAAAGATTATGAAGGAGCTTTATATTCTGTTGCAGCCGAACATAATATATTGGATAAACCTTTTGTAGGAGTTTATCTTTCTTCAAAAAGTGACAATAACTGTTTTGCCGTTAAATCCCATACAAAGTCTTTAACGCAACTTATCAGAATAAAGCCTGTTTTGATATTTGACGATTTTTTTAAAACTGTAAAGTGGGCTTTAGATCAGGTTAAAAACATGTCTCCTGAAGGCGAAAAACTTGTTAAAAATTATAGGAATAAATTTCCTGATATTTTTAAAAGGTTAGATGAATTAAAACCTGACAATACAGGAAGAAAGTCAGAAAACATAACGGCTGTTATCAATATTATATCAATAGTTTTGGGCGCTTTTAATCACGATAGTATTGCATATTTTAATGAACCTGCGGATATATTTGAAAGTACAGCTTTTGATTATCCTAAAAGGAAAGCCCTAAAAGTTGATTTTTTCTTATCTGAGGAGAATGGAGTTTTTTATCTTGACTGGAGAACTACTTTGAGAAGTTTGATGTCTTATCGTACAGCAGATACAGATATTCCAATGCTTTCTTACTCGTTTTTTGAAGGTTTCGGAGAATGGATAGTTAATCAGTCTCAGACAGCACTTTCAAAGCTTAAGATAAACAATCTTATCCTTGCAGGGGATGTTTTTTCAAATCCGGTCTTAATTGAAAGGATAATGAAACATATCCCTGATAGAAATATATTGTTAAATGAAAAGCTACCTGTAGATGTTCAGAACATAGCATTTGGAGGACTGTTTGTGTAATGAAGGATAAGATAAAAAGTTTGATAGATCTTTCTGAGATAGAACCTGAAGCATTAAAACAGATATACGATGTTGCTTCTTTGGATATTGTAAAAAAACTCGCCATTATGCCTGATGTTCATACGGGATATGATTTATGTATTGGTGGCGTAGCACTTGTAGATGGTCATATATCTCCTTCTTTTGTCGGTTATGATATAGGATGTGGTATGTGTTTTGTGAATACAGGCGTTAAAAAAGAGGAAATATTTAGATCAAAAAAAGATAAAGAAAAGATAGCCCAAGAAATATATAAAGTTATACCTGTAGGGAAGAATATTAGAAAAAAACCGCTTGATTATAAACATTTTAGATCAGCTTCAGGAGATAAGAATCTATCAAAAAAGGTTAATGATAAGCTTTTTCTTTCGCTTGGAACACTTGGAAGTGGTAATCATTTTATTGAAATAGGGGAAAATCTTGAGGGATATATATGTATAACAATACATTCAGGATCAAGAAATATAGGACATTCTATCGCTTCATACTATATGAAAAAAGGTAGGTTCTTGCCTTTGGATTCCGAGATTGGTAAAGCTTATCTGGAAGATATGAATTTTGCTCTGGAATATGCTCTTGAAAACAGACTTACTATGATGAAAGAAATTCTGAGAATAATTGGGTTCACAGACAAGGAGATAAAAAAGATTATCAGAAAAACTTTGATAAATGAAAATCATAACCATGCTGTAGTAACAGAAAAAGGTGTGCTGCACAGAAAAGGAGCTACGCCTGCTGACAAAAATCAGCCTGGTATAATTCCTGCAAACATGAGAGATGGTGTTTATGTTACTATTGGTCTTGGAAATGAAGAGTTCTTATCTTCAGCATCACATGGTGCAGGGAGAGTTCTTTCAAGAAAAAAAGCAAAAGAAATAATTGATCTTGAAGAATTCAGAAAGGTTATGGAAAAGGCCGATATAGTTGCAAAAGTTTCGCTTTCAACACTGGATGAAGCACCTTTTGCATATAAGAATATAAATCAGGTTATATCAGCTCAACAAGGAATTGTTATTGAAGTTATAGATCAAGTCAAACCTCTGATAAATATAAAAGGCTAATCCTTTTTTTCTGAATCATAAAACTCTAATTTTTTAGGTATCTTTTCTATATAGATAGACCTGCTTGGATATGCAAATGATGAACCATGTTTTTCAACTATTTCCATTATTTTCAGGTTTACGTCCTCTTTAATTTCCATATATTCAGCCCAGTTGGAAGTATCAGTGAATGTGTAGATAAATATGTCGAGGGAACTCTCTCCAAATTTATCAAAAAATACAAGTGTTATAAGATCTTTTGATATTCTCGGGTGATTTTCAAGCATATCCCTTATTTCATCAACGATTTTCTTTACAGTATCTCCTGGAGTATCGTAAACAAGTCCGATTGTCATTTTTATCCTTCTGTTGTCTCTTCTTGAATAATTCTCAATAGGATTATTTGCTATATAGCTGTTAGGAACAGTTATAAGAGATTTTTCAAATGTTCTTATCTTTGTTGTTCTTATTCCAAGATCCTCTACTATTCCCTCTACAGATCCAATCTTTATCCAATCTCCTATTTTTAACGATTTGTCAGCAAGTATTGTCAGACCTCCAAAAAGATTGGCAACTGTATCTTTAGCGGCAAGGGCAAAAGCTAAACCACCAAGACCAAGGGAGGCTATAAATGCTGTTACATCTATTCCCCATTCCTGTAGAACAGCAACAAACCCAAGAACAAATATGAATATCTTAACAGACTTTATAAAAAAACTTCCAAGTTCTCTCGATAGATCTTTGCCAAATTTTTCAGCAAATCTATAGAAACTGTCCTGAAAAATTATAACGGCATTATAAGTTATCCAGAAGACAGTAATTATAAAAAGCGTTTTGACAATATGATTAACAATTTCTGCTTCAAGATTAAGTATGCTTACAGCAAACCATATCCCAAATACAATAAACAGAAATTTTATAGGACCTTCAATTACAAGTATTAATTTATCATCTACTGTGGTTTTGGTTCTTGCTGTAACTTTTTTAATAACACCGATGACTATATGAGTAAATATTTTCCTGAAAAACAAAAATAACAAAAATACTAAAAGAGCTAACGCCCATTTATAAATGGGCGTTCCAAGAAACAGCTGTTTTAAAAGATAATCTAATTTTTCCAATATATTAGATTCCATGAAAAAATTATAACATTAAAATGGTAATGAAAGGCTGTTTCCATCACAATCTGTTGAAGAAACTGAGCCGCTACCACAACCAGAGTAAGTTATATTTATATTAAATTCGGCGGCTGAACTTCCAGCGGGACACTGTCCAGTTATTGTTAAACTGCCTCCATCAGCTCCATTAGTACATGTATCTGTTAAATGAAGATCACTGGCTGTTATATTAATCGTAACAGTCTCTGTCCCATCAGAACCTTCTAAAGTAATACTCCCGTTCCACGTTCCGCTATCCCATGGATCATCATCACCATCTGAATCAGCCGTATATGTCAGATTTAAGGGTTGAAAATATTTTTATCCTGTTTTATATTATTACTACACTAAATAGTAAAAGGAGAGCAAGATGGTAAAAGGTTATCTTAGCGGAATGCTACTACTCTTGGTAGGAGTAGCAATTTTTTCATGTTCAAAAAAAGAAGCTTACAAAAAAGAACTCCTTTCAGACAGCTATAAGATTGTTATAACTTCAGATCAGCCTCCCCATGTAGGAATAAACAAATGGAAAATATACGTTTATAAAAAAGATGGTTCTCAGATAACAGATGCTGTTGTTAAAATTAACGGATATATGCCTCCAATGCCTGGAATGCCTGAGATGAGTTTTGACTATCCTGTTAAAAATACTGGACAATTCTATGAAAGTAATGTAAATCTATCTATGAGCGGCACATGGCAGATAACAGTTTCTGTTGAAAGAAATGGGAAAAAGGAAGAAATAAAGTTTGGATTTAATTTATAACCGAAAGGAGTAGAGTATGGTATTGGATTTTTTTAAAAAGGAATTTAAAAGTTTGAAATTTAAGAAAGACAGACCTACACCCCTTGGCGATCTTGAAGAAAAAGTAATGAATATTTTATGGGAAACCGGCAATGGAACTGTTAGAGAGGTGAGAGAAAAATTAAGGGAGGATCTTGCTCATACTACTGTAATGACTATACTTGATAGGCTTTATAAGAAAGGTCTCTTAAAAAGAATAAAAGAAGGTAAAAGTTACAGATACTTCCCGTTAATATCAAAGGAAGAATTTGAGAAAAAGGTGGCAGAAAAAGTTATCACTGATATAATAAGATCGCATCCTGAAACGGCTGTGGCAGCCTTTGAAGGTGCTATAGAGAAACTCTCGGAAGAAGAGATATATCATCTAAAAAAGATGTTGGAAGAGAAGATGAGAGATGAAAAAAAGTGATATTGTTTTTTCAATCTTTCTTTTAGTAATTGGACTGTATATTTATTATTACTACTTTCTCATCACAACAGCACCAATATGGATACATGATCTGAAAAACTGTTTTAAAAGTATGGAATTTTTACCTTTTATTGAGAACCATATAAATATATTTTTTTATTTATCTGTTCTATTGTTTTCAAGTTATTTGATAATTAAGACCGTATTTTTGTTTTTCAAATCATTAAGAGATTACGTAAGATTAAATAGATTTATACGAAACAATATGAGGAAGAGGTTTAAAAATCTTTATATAATAAATTCGGATCAGCTTTTAGCTTTCAATACTGGAATAATAAAAAGAAAGATAGTTATTTCAACAAAGATACTTGATCTTTTCTCACATGAAGAAAAGAAAAATGTTTTTTTCCATGAAAAGGGTCATTTGATAAATGGTGATAGTTATAAACTTTTTATATTCTCAGTTCTTGTAAATCTATTTCCCAGAAAACTGGCAGATAAATTTTTGAAAGATTTTTCTCTTCTTAAAGAGATAGAAGCTGATATGTTTTGTACAAAGGACAGAAAAAGGATAGATCTTGCAAACACTGTTTTAAGATTTTATGAATACAAAGCAGGTTTGGCTGTTCCAATGATGAACAGCTATCTTTCTCAGAGGATCCAGTTCTTATTGGGGAATCTTTCTTATAAAGATATCAGACCTGAAAAGATTTATATGAAATTTGGATTTCTCCTTTTACTTTTCATTTCATTTTCTTATATTTTTAACTACTGTCTTTGTAGTATGCATTAGGAGCGGATTTTGATATGAAGAATTTTTATTTAACCTTAATTACTACATTGTTTAGTATCAATCTTGCTTTTTCTATTAATCTTGAACAGCTTGTTGAAGAGGGAAAAAGCTCAAATCCAGAACTTGTAAAGTTAAGAGAGAAATTGAAAATTTACCAGTACACGAGGGAGTTTGAAGGAAGCCTTGAAGATCCTGTTGTTTCTTTCAGCATAACAGATATTCAGCTTTTTTACAGACCGTTTTCAAGACAGATTGAACCTATGCAGGCTTTAGTGATAGGAATATCACAAAAAATTCCTTATTTTGGTAAGCTTGATCTAAAAAAATATATAATCCAGAAAAAATACGATAGCGAGTATTACAGATTAAAAACAGCGGAACAGAAGGTTTTAAGAAATATTTACATTTCGGCATTCAGTTTATGGAAAATAGATGAAAAATTAAAAATAGTTAAAAAATACCAGAATGTTGCATCGCAAATTATAAAACTTTCAAACACACTTTATGCTGTTGGCAGATCTTCTCAGAGTGATGTTATAAACGCTCAGATATACTTTACACAGCTCAAAGAGATGGAGATAAATCTTAAAAATCTCAAAGAAAGAGAAAAATCAAGACTTTCATCGTTAATAAATAAAGATATTGATAGTGTGGAGATTAATCTTGATATTCCGGATAAAAAACCTGAACTGTCTAAATATGTAAGTAAACTAAAAGATTCAAATCCATATCTTTCTTACATAAAAGAAAAGATAAAAGAAAAAGATTATGAGATAAAGCTTTCTAAAAAAGATTACAAGCCAGATTTTAGGTTTTTTGCAAATTATGCTTACAGACAGGGATTTAATGATTATCTAACAGTTGGCTTAAGCTTTAACATTCCTTTATGGAAAAAAAATCGACAGGATATGAAGTTGTTAGAAAAGTCAAAAGAAAAAGTTGTTTTACTAAAAGAGTTTGATCAGAGATTAACAGAACTTACATATATCCTTGAAGATCGATATTATAAGCTTATTGACTCTCTTCAGACATACAGACTTTTAAAAGATATATATATAAAACAGACTGAAAAAGGTTTTGAGAGCATCATAGCAGAGTATAAAGTAGGGAAAAAAAATATGATTGATCTTTTATACTCACTAAAACAGATACTTTCTGTAAAACTAAAAATTATTGATGAAATTTACAGTTACAATGAGGCTTTAATTGAAATAAAAGAACTTTCAGGAGATTTGAAATGAACTGGAAAGGTTTATTTTTAGCCTTCATATTATTTGTTATAGGTCTTGCAGTTGGAGTTTTTACTCAGGCTGGCTCTCAAATAGCTCTTATGATTCAATCTTTTGTTCAAACACAACCTGATGAAATTCAATCTCTAAAGCTTCCTGAAAGTAAGAATAAAAAAAGTATTCTAACTGTAGAACAGCTGTTTAATATAGATACAACAGTAGTTACTCATCTCGATCTTACAAAAAAGATAGAAACTTATGGAGAGCTTGTTCATCCAGAAACAGATATTAGAGATATAACATTCAAGATAAACGGTTATGTGGAAAAGCTTTATGCAGATTATACGGGAAAGTATATAAAAAAGGGACAGCCTCTTTTAACTGTTTACAGTCCAGAACTTGTTTCAGCACAAGAGGAGTTTTTACGGGCGTATGAGTATCTATCCCAGATAGAAAATGCTGATAATGGGATACTGAAAAAGACGGCAAAAGATATGTACGATGCAGCATATAAGAGGCTTTTATACTGGGACATAACGCCAGAACAGATAGAAAATCTTAAAAAAACGAGAAAAGTAATGAAAACATTGACTCTCTATTCTCCTTATGACGGCTGGATAATGGAAAAGTTTGTTAATCTTGGATCAAAAGTTGAGGCTGGAAAACCTGTTTTAAGAATAGCGAAACACGAAAATCTCTGGCTGTTAGCAAAAATTTATGAGCAGGATCTTCCATTCGTAAAAAAAGGACAGAAAGTTATGATTCATTTTGAGGCTTATCCAGAGAAGATTTATCACGGTATGATTGATTACATATATCCTATGATGGACGTAAGAAATAGAACAGTTGACGTAAGAATTATTGTTCCTAATCCTGAGTATAAATTAATACCGGGAATGTACTCAAATATACATATAAGTATTCCACTGGGAAGTGTTATGGTATTACCTGAAACGGCTGTTATTAATACAGGAAAAAAACAGGTTGTATTCGTACAGAAAGAAAAAGGAGTTTTTGAACCTGTATTTGTAAAACTCGGAAGATATATAGATGGCTATTACGAGATACTATCAGGAGTTACCCATGGAACTATCGTTGCCAATTCTGGACTTTTCCTCTTGGATGCTGATGCTCAGATAAAAGGGAAGTATCAAAAGAAAGGTGAACCTAAACCGATGAAAATGATGCATCATCACTAATGGAGTCTGGATATGATAGAAAAGATAATAGAATGGTCTGTTAGGAATAAACTTATAGTTGTATCATTCTCTCTTATAATTATGGGTGCTTCTATTTGGGCTTTGAAAAATACGCCCCTTGATGCTATACCAGATCTTTCTCCTCCTCAGGTGATCATTTATACAAAATGGCAGGGACAATCGCCCTCAGTAGTTGAGGATCAGATAACTTATCCGATAGTCTCAACCTTACTTTCAGCTCCAGATATAGAAACAGTAAGAGGAATATCTTCATTTGAAACATCAGCTGTTTATGTAATATTCAAAGAAGGAACGGATATTTACTGGGCAAGAAGCAGGGTTCTTGAATATCTTTCACAGATAAAAGATAAACTTCCAAAAACGGCTGAGGTTACACTTGGTCCTGATGCCACAGGAGTAGGCTGGGTTTATCAATATGCTCTTTATTCCGAAAGGAGAAACCTGTGGCAGCTCAGAACACTACAGGACTGGTATCTAAAATACGCCCTTCTTGGAGTCGACGGAGTTTCTGAAGTTGCGTCAATTGGAGGCTTTGTTAAGGGTTATCAGATAACGGTGAATCCTCAAAAACTTAGAGCTTATGACGTGTCGCTTAAACAACTCATTAACGCCCTGAAAATGAACAATAATGATACAGGTGGAAGAATTATAGAGAGTAACGGTTTTGAGTTCATAATTCAGGGATTAGGATATATAAAAAACATTGATGATATAAAAAATATTGCAGTTAAAATAACACCAAACGGTATTCCAGTAAGAATAAAAGATCTTGCAAGGGTTGAACTTGTTCCTATGAACAGAAGAGGAATGGCAGATCTAAATGGTCTGGGTGAGGTAGTTGGCGGTATTGTTGTTATGCGGTTTGGGGAGAATGCATATCAGGTCATTCAGAGAGTGAAGGAAAAAATAAATGAGATAAGGGAAAATCTTCCTGAAGATATAAAGATAATTACTACTTACGACAGATCCGAGCTTATAGAGAAAGCTGTCAATACATTGAAAAGAACATTAATAGAAGAAAGTATAATAGTTCTAATTGTTATAGGTATATTTCTTTTTCACTTTAGAAGTTCGCTTGTGATAATAATATCCCTACCACTTGCTGTAATCACAGGATTTCTTTTTATGAAATTTTTTAATATAACCTCTAATATAATGTCCCTCGGAGGGATAGCTATTGCAATAGGAGCTATGGTTGATGCTGCTATTGTTATGGTTGAGAACGCTCACAAACATCTTGAAAAATTGAGAAAAAACAAAGAAGATTATACTGATAAAGAGAGAACAGAAGCTATAATAAAGGCTGCAAAGCAGGTCGGAAGACCAATATTTTTTGCATTACTTCTTATAGTTGTTTCTTTCCTACCTGTTTTTGCCCTTTCAGGGCAGGAAGGAATGCTTTTTAAACCTCTTGCTTTTACAAAAACGTTTACTATGCTTGCAGCTTCTTTATTTGCTGTAACTCTTGTTCCAATACTTATGGTATGGCTAATAAAAGGTAGAATTGTATCTGAAGAAAAGAATCCTATAAACTGGATACTGATAAAGATATACTCTCCTGTCATAAAACTAACATTAAAACTAAGATACTTGATTATACTGCTTGCTGTAGTTGCTATAGGAATGGTCTATCCTTTATATAAAAAGCTTAACTGGGAATTTATGCCTATGCTAAACGAACAGACGTTTATGTATATGCCTGTTACCCCTTATGGTATTTCTATAACACAGGCAAGGGAATTGACACAACTTACAGATAAAATATTGGCATCATTTCCTGAAGTTGATACGGTTTTTGGTAAGGCGGGAAGAGCAGAGACGGCTACAGATCCTGCTCCTCTTTCAATGATTGAGACAATAATAACATTCAAGCCTAAAGATTTCTGGAGGGAAGGAGTAACATTTCAGTCTTTGATGCAGGAAATGGAAGAAAAACTTCAGATTCCCGGGCTTACCAACAGCTGGACATATCCTATAAGGGGAAGAATAGATATGCTTCTAACAGGAATAAGAACACCTCTTGGAATAAAACTTTATGGAGATGATATTGAAAAACTTCAGGAGTATGCAGGTATATTTGAAAGAGCTTTACAGAAGCTACCAGAAAGCATGTCTGTTTTTGCTGACAGAGTTGCTCAGGGATATTTTCTTAATGTAAAAATAGACAGGAAAAAGATAGCAAGATATGGACTTTCAATAGAAGATGTGGAAAATGTGATTCAGATGGGAATAGGAGGAATGCCAGTATCAACGATTTATTACGGTCTTGAAAGGTATCCTATTATAGTCAGATATGATAAAGATTATAGAGAAAATCTGGAAGCTTTAAGAAATCTGATAATCCCAACTGATCAAGGTAGAGGAATTCCTTTAAAATCTATTGCAGAAATATATTACGATGAAGCCCCTTCAGTTATAAAATCTGAGAAGGGTATGAAGGTTGTGTTTGTGTACATCACGCCCCATCAAAATGTAACACCAGAAGAATATGTAAAAAAAGCAAAAGCCGTACTTTCAGAACTGAAATTACCTTCAGGATTTTTTATTGAATGGGCAGGCCAAAGTCAGTACCTTCAACATGCTAAAGAAAGACTTATGTATATAGTTCCATTGACTCTGGCTATAATATTCCTGCTTGTATATTTCACATTTAGAAGCATAAAAAATACAATGATTATTCTGTTATCAATACCCTTTGCCCTTCTTGGAGGTTTATGGTACATAGATTATCTAAATTTTAATATGAGTATAGCTGTTGTTGTTGGATTTTTAGCACTGTTAGGTGTGGCAGCAGAAACAGCTATCGTTATGATCATATATCTTGAGGAAGCTGTTAAAAACAAATTTAAAGAGAACAAAATCATTACGGAAAAACAGTTTTACGACGCTGTATATGAAGGAGCTGTTTTGAGAATCCGTCCGAAAATGATGACAGTTTCTGCCATTCTTGCAGGTCTGTTGCCGATAATGTACATAACAGGTGTTGGCTCTGAAGTAATGCAGAGGATAGCAGCTCCAATGATTGGAGGTGTTGTTAGTTCGGCTGTACTTACTCTAATTATAATACCTGCTGTATATACTGTAGCAAAAAAGTATGAACTTAAAAGAAAAGAACTGTTAAAATCATAGTTAAAACTTTTGGAGGAGAAAGATGAAGAAAATTTATTCATTTTTATTAATGTTCTTAATGGGATTGACTTTTTCCATAGCTTCTGAGACTCAGCAGGGAAAAGATATAAAACAGCTAAACATTGGGAAACCCTGTTGTTCAAATTGTGATGATAAAAAGCAGGAAAAATCTGAAAAACCTTCATGTCCAAACTGTGCTGAAATTAAAAAGCCGTGTTGTAAAGATAGTTAATATATTGACATAATGATTAATAAGATTTATATTTATTAATAACTTTATCTGATCTTTATCTGATTTTATCTGACTGAAGAGTTAAGTGCTACTAACTTCTTCATCTGAAGGGGCATTTAGCCCCATTTTTTAATTCCATACTCCTTTTATCTCTGTATTACATTTAGGACATTTTCCATCTTTTAGGTTGTTTTTAACAAACTGACCTATATGTCCTGATCTTTCTATTACTTTAAAACTGCATGCGGGACAATAGGTTGACTCTCTATCCTTATCGTCTAAATTGCCAACGTAAACATAATTGAGCCCAGCTTCCTTACCAATCTCATAAGCTTTTTTTAGAGTTTCTATTGGCGTAGGTGGAACGTCTGTCATCTTGAAAGCAGGAAAAAATCTTGATATGTGCCATGGTATATCCTTATCCAAGGATGCTATCCATCTGGCAGCTTCTTTAAGTTCTTTTTCATTATCGTTATAACCCGGAATTAGCAGTGTAGTAAGCTCAATCCATATACCAAGTTCTTTTGCATGTTCTATAGTCTTTAAAACAGGTTTTAATCTTGCACATGAGATCTTTTTATAAAAATCATCATTGAATGCTTTAAGATCTATGTTCATAGCATCCAGATAAGGTGAAAGTGTATCAAGTGCTTCTTTTGTTTCGTAACCTGACGATACGAAAACATTTTTAATATTATTTTCCTTTGCAAGTTTCATGGTGTCGTAAGCATACTCAAAGAAAACAACAGGTTCATTATAAGTATATGCTATTGATGGGATATTGTTTGTTTTACATATATTGATTATTGTTTCAGGCATAAGCTGAATACCAAAAACTTCACCGTTATGCGTTTGGGGGTGTTGTGATATCTCCCAGTTTTGGCAAAACTTACAGCAGAAATTACATCCTACTGTTCCAAGTGAGAAAATCTGTGTTGATGGCAAAAAGTGGAATAAAGGTTTTTTTTCTATAGGATCTATATTGTAAGAAGCGGCAAGACCATAAACAGTTAGATACAGATTTCCGTCCTGTCCAACCTTCCTAACGCCGCATTTTCCATATTCTCCTCTTGATAATAAACATCTTTGACTACAGGCTGTACAAAGAACTTTGCCGTCTTTCTTTTTTGACATCCAGGCAAGAGATTCCATACCGTTCCCTCCTTTTAAATCTTGGAACGGTCTTAAATATATCTACTAACTTAAAATAATCAACTGTTATATAAGATTACAACCTGGTCTTTTTTTAAGAAAGACAGAATCCTCACTGAAATTACCTGAGGAGTCAAATACAGAAGCTTTGAGAGTTGCATCTTTACAGCTTGGAACTCTTTCGAACTTTACCTCTTTTATAGTAATGTATCTTCCGCATCCTAAAGGTGGGATAGGCTCAGCGCATATCTGGTATTCATTATATACACCTACTATTGTATAATCCAAATCTGGTATGTAAAGCATCCACGAAATTTTTGAGCTGTCTATATTTCCATCTTCAGGATCGGATACTGTAAAGCTGACAGGAATTGTTATATCTTCTGTATTGTCTGAATATCTCCTGTCTGGCTCGGGAATATAAGTTCCATTTTCCGGTGATGTTATTGTTATGTTAGGGGGGATATCTGGACATGTTTCAATGTTAACAGTTATCTGGTCCTCTCCTATACTGTTTCCCAGATCAGCATAACTTACAGTTACAAGGTAAGAACCATCGTTTAAAAATCTACCTGTTACTGTCCTACCATATTTCTCTCCTATGGGATCAAAAATCCAGTGAATTTTAGATTCATCAATTCTCTCTCCATTGGGATCGGAGATATCTACCCTGAAATTTATATTCTGTTCTGCGCAAAATGTTGACTCATCAGGTGGCGATGTTATATTTAAAACAGGTGGGTAGTTGACAATCTTTACAAAAATTGTCGATTTAGGATCTAAAAACTCACATTCGGAGCTTTTTGTAAGGCAGGCTGTCAAACTGGTGTACTCGTTCGTATATGGAAGCGTTACATCTAACCTTAAACCTTTTCCAATGAAAATGTCTCCAAACTTCCATAATATTCCGTAGTTTGAAGAAAGACCGTAGTATTCTTCATTTAAAAGTTCAGCCTCGAGACTGATATAAGGAGATGTAATTTCTCCATAATAATTATAAGTAAGCACAGGTTTTAATATTTTTACTTTTAAAGGAGGAGGCCCAACCCTTTCTGTATAAAATGGATATTTTATACCTTCTTTGAGGTAATATCCGGATATTCTGTGTGGATTTTTCTTAAAAGTGTAGCCTGTATAGGTAACCGTTTCTTCAGTAATAAGTTCAGAGTCTATTTTTTTTATTGTGTAAACTATTTCTACGCTTTCTGGTTCTGAAATCTTTATTTTTAATCGATAGTTTTTTTCAGTAATAAAATTGACGGAACCGTCTGGAGCTATATCAGCGTTAGATTCATACCCTGAATATATTCTATAATCTCCTTCTTCTACGTAATTATCAAAATGTAAAACAGTTGATTCATCAGATCCATCAATCAAACTCCATTTCCCTATAAAAGTATCATTGCTTATTTCAACTGGATGCCTTCTAAAATTGTACTTAAAACATGAATTTTCTGATAGTGTACAATTGAGAAAATCTTTAAAAGCTAAAAAACCGTATTTTTTCCCGTCATTTTCGTCTGTGTAGTAACCGGCTATCCATTTTTTATTTTTACTGAAGTATCCCTTAAATATTCTACCTTCCTCTCCTGCATCAGGTTTTAGATCCGGATTATCTCTATTAAAATAAAATGTTAAGCCGTAATTCTTATCCAAATAAAAATAGCTTCTATAGCTCCCATTTACTCGGAATCCGTTGTTATCGTTATCAAAAAATGTTCCAATCCGTTTATCTGCAGATCCGAAAAACAAAGACATTGAATTTGGAATGTGGTATATATCAAGCAGACCTGCAGATTTCATTGTAGGTTCTCCAGTATCTGATTCAGATCCAAAATGCAACTCCCACCTACCTATCATTGAGACTGCAGGAATATCTTTATCATTGAAAAAGTCAGGATTTAATACTTTCTCTATAACTACTGCTGAATGAATTAGACCTTCTGAAGCCCATTTATAATCCATTAATATAAACCCGTCCGAATCCTCGTCAGCTTCAACGGGTCTTCCTTTGAATTTTCGTCTCCCTTCAGAATCAAAAATGGGATCTCCATCCTTGTCCACAAGCATAACGACTCCCCATGAATTTTTTACAATAAAAGCATTTTTTGAGTCGTCATAACCAACAATCAACATAGCATGACCGCCGTCTCTTTCCGGGATATCATAAGGTCTTTTTGGAGTCCAGACACCGTTTTTAAATTCAGCTGGATTTAAAGTTGTTCCAAATACTATAACATTATTATTCGCAAGATGCCTTTTATACCAGTTTAAATCCCTTCGCTGATAAGCTTTTGCCGTTCTTTTAACAGATATGCCGTACATCCTTCTATCTATATTTGAAAATAAAAAATAATATGTTATATCTTCTCCTTCGCATAGAAAGCCGTATTTTAGTGGAAATTTAAATCTTCTTTTGGAATCTTCCAGGGTATATATCCCATAAGATTCCAATCTGTTAGAAAAAACTCCATCCTGATAAAGATTAAAATCATTAAACACTTTCTGTTTATAAGAGGGATTTTTATTTTTATAACCTTCCCAGGTAAATTTTGGATTGTCTTCGTAGGAAGAATCTTCTGAAGATTCTTCATCTGTTTTCTCAAAACATCCGTAGGTAATATAATCCTCATTTTCTGGAACTGTTACATAGTATGTTAAAAGATTAGCGAGGTAAGCAACATTTGAACCGCCCCAGTTTCCCAACATGGTCTCTGTGATAGGGAGATTTACGTTTCTTCTATAGTGCATCATTTTCTGTAAGTGATTGATAAACTGTTCAGAAAGATTAAGATATATTTCATGATCCCTCTTATATATTGCCTCAATACCTGCAGCAACCGCAAAACTTACACAGGTTCCTCTGCCAGATTGATTTTTTATAGAAGTTTGTATATCTTTTAAAAAAACTTTTTCAGGAAGATCTCCTGTATCATATATCTCGCCTTTATTTTTAATATTTTTTTCTTCAAATTTAGATATCAGTTCTGAGTATTTAATATCTAACTCAATATCTTCTTTTTTAAGTAGTTTAAATTCTTTTCCATCGGATGTTTTATAGACAGGTATCTCTTCTTTGTAATCATTTATGGCGCCGTTGTTTTGACTCTGACCTCCCCCTCCACATGAGTACAGATATATTAAAATGATAAGGAAAAGCGTTTTTTTTAGGTACATTACTATTCCTCCTGAGAAGAGAAAGAACGGAGACGATAGAATTCCTGTACTTTCTCTATTAACTTATTAATAAATAAAGTTAATAATGAAATTTATACTAAGTATATTTAACGAATATTTCAATAATTGTAAGAATTTGATGAAACTTATAAATCTATATATGGGAGTTTCTCTGTCATGTTAAAATATTAACTAAAGACTGAAAAAAGAGGTATGTATATGCCTAAGAGAACAGATATAAATAGAATTCTTCTAATTGGTTCAGGTCCAATAATAATAGGTCAGGCTGCTGAATTTGACTATTCAGGAACACAAGGAGCAAAAGCATTAAAGGAAGAAGGTTATGAGGTAATACTTGTTAATTCCAATCCAGCCACAATAATGACAGATCCTGAAGTTGCTGATAAAACCTATATAGAACCTTTAATCACACCTGTAATAGAAAAAATAATAGAAAAAGAAAGACCTGATGCTTTACTTCCTACCCTCGGCGGTCAGACTGCTCTAAATCTTGCTGTTGATCTCTATGAGAAGGGAATACTTGACAGATACAATGTGAAAATGATAGGTGCAAACTATGAAGCTATAAAAAAGGCTGAGGATAGAGAGCTATTTAAGGAAGCCATGGAAAAAATAGGACTTGAGATGCCTAAAAGTGCTGTCGTTAAGTCCCTTGCAGAAGCTGAAGAGATTATTGACTGGATAGGTTTTCCTGTAATAATAAGGCCGTCATTTACGCTTGGTGGAACTGGAGGTTCTATAGCTTACAATAGAGATGAATTTTATTACAAGGTCAAAGCCGGACTTGATGCATCTCCCGTTCATGAAGTTTTACTTGAAGAGAGCGTTCTTGGATGGAAAGAGTTTGAGATGGAAGTTATGAGGGACAAAAATGATAACTGTGTTATTATCTGTTCTATAGAAAATCTTGATCCTATGGGAATACATACTGGAGATAGTATCACTATAGCACCAGCAATGACACTTACAGATAAAGAGTACCAGATGTTAAGGGATTATTCTATAGCTGTTATAAGGGAGATAGGGGTTGAAACTGGCGGTTCGAACGTACAGTTTTCACAGAATCCTGAAACAGGACAGTTTTATGTTATTGAGATGAATCCAAGGGTTTCAAGATCGTCAGCTTTAGCTTCTAAGGCAACAGGTTTTCCTATAGCAAAGATAGCTGCAAAGCTTGCTGTAGGCTATACTCTTGACGAACTTCCTAATGATATAACAAAGGAAACACCCGCCTCTTTTGAACCCACTATTGATTATGTTGTAACAAAGATACCAAGATTTGATTTTGCAAAATTTCCTGAGGCAGATCCAACTCTTACCACAATGATGAAATCTGTTGGAGAGGTAATGGCCATAGGCAGAACTTTCAAGGAAAGTCTGCATAAGGCTATAAGAAGTCTTGAACTTGGCAGATATGGTTTTTATATAGGTCTTGAGAAAGAAGATGATGAAGAGATAAGGAAAAAAGTAATAACACCGAATGCAGACAGAATCTGGTATATAGCAGAAGCTTTTAGAAGGGGATACTCTGTTGATGAGATTAACCAGTTATCGCATATAGACAGATGGTTTCTCTATCAGATAAAAGAGATTATAGATTATGAGATCTATCTTTCTGAAAAGAATTTATCAACTATAAATGATGATGAGTTAGAAAAGGCTAAACAATGGGGTTTTTCAGACAGAGAACTTGCAAGACTTCTAAAAACAACAGAAGATAAAATAAGGGAAAGAAGAATGAATGTTTCTTATAAGGTTGTTGATACCTGTGCTGCTGAGTTTAAAGCTTACACACCTTATTATTACTCATCCTATGAGAAACCATTTGGTAAAATTGATCAGGATGGAAATTTATTAACCAAGTTTGACAGCGAAAATCTATAAACCCTTTTTCTGCCCTTCCTTTTTCCGTATATTTAAAAAATAAAACCCTTATGGAGGGGCATATGATAAAAAAAATTAGAAAAAGGGACGGGCGTATAGTTCCATTTAATCCTGAAAAAATAACAAATGCTGTCTGGAAAGCCATGCAGGCTGTAGGAGAAAAAGATTTTTCAAAAGCAGAAAAGATATCAAAGGAAGTTATCAAAGAGCTTGATAAGATATTGAAACCCGGTGAAATCCCAGAAGTAGAGCAGATACAGGATATTGTTGAAAAAAAGCTTATTGAAGCTGGTATGGCGAGAGTTGCAAAAGCTTACATCTTGTACAGGCAGAAAAGAGCTGAGATAAGAAAAGAAAAACAGCAGATATTAAATAAAAAAGAGATTGATGAAGTTGATAAGAGATTTGATATAAATGCATTAAGAGTCCTTGCGGCAAGATATCTTAACAAAGATAGAAATGGAAAAATCATAGAAAGTCCAAAACAGCTTTTTCAAAGGGTGGCTGTAAATACAGCATTACCTTCAATCCTTTATGATGAAAAGGTTTATTCAAAAGAGAAAATAAAAAAACAGCCGACAGAAGATTTTGATCCCGGGAAATTTGAAGGAAAGTTAAAGATAAGAGATTATAAACTTAACAGATTTCATCTTGAAGGTCTGAAAAGGGTATATGATCGTCTCAATAACGAAAGAAAGATGAGATTTCCATTTTCAAAAATTATAGATATGCTGAGCAAAGGTGAGTTTGACAGTTACGGTAAAGAAATAGACCAGTACTACAATATAATGGTTGAAAAGAAATTTATGCCCAATACACCTGTTCTCGTTAATTTTGGAAACCCTCTTGGAATGGGAATGGCATGTTTTGTGCTTGATATGGATGATTCTATAGAGTCAATTATGGAGACATTAAAGAGAGCTGCACTGATATTTAAAGCAGGAGGAGGTTGCGGATACAACTTCTCAAAATTAAGACCAAAAGGAGATTATATAAGTACCACTCATGGAAAAAGTTCAGGACCTATCGCATTTATGACCCTTTACGATAAGATGACAGATGTTATAAAGCAGGGGGGCGTTAGAAGAGGAGCTAATATGGGAATCTTAAATTCAGATCATCCTGATATTGAGGAGTTTATTGTTGCAAAAAAAGGAAATGTTCAGCTGACAAATTTTAATATATCTGTTTTTTTAAAGGAAGATTTCTGGGATTACTACAGAGAAAATAAACCGTATCCCCTGATAAATCCAAGAGATGGAAAGGTCTGGAAATATGTGAATCCAAGAAATCTGTTTGATACTATTGTTTATGAAGGATGGGAATCTGCCGAGCCCGGTATTCTTTTTGATGATAACATTAATAAGTACAACCCTTTCCTTGAGAGTTCAGGAAGAATTCAAGCAACGAATCCTTGTGGAGAAGTTTTGCTCTATCCAAATGAGTCCTGTGATCTTGGTTCTATAAACCTTTGGGCATTTGTAAAGGAATATTACGATGGGAATGGAAGAAAAGTTGAGGTTGATTGGGAAGATCTGAAGAGAACTATAAAAATTGCAACAAGATTTTTAGACAATGTTCTTGATATAAACAAATATCCGTTTAAGGAGATAGAAAAGCAGACACTGAAAAACAGGAAAATAGGACTTGGAATAATGGGCCTTGCCGATTTTCTATTTGAACTTGAGGTTCCTTATAATTCTGATCAGGGAAGAAAATGGATGGAAAAAGTGATGGAATTTGTTAATTATTACTCTAAGGAAGAATCTGTAAAACTTGCAAAAGAAAGAGGTAGGTTTCCAACTTATAATAAAAGCTTTTATAAAAAAGGTATGCTTCCTATAAAGGGTTTTGAAGAGAGAAATAATTGGAATTTAGACTGGGATAAGCTTGTTAAAGAAATTAAAAAATATGGACTTAGAAATGCCTTTACAACCGTTATCGCTCCCACCGGATCTATAAGTATGATTGCAGGTACAACATCAGGAATTGAGCCAATATTTGCCCTTGTTTACGAAAAAAAGGTAACTGTAGGAACGTTTTATTATGTTGATCCTGTTTTTGAAAAAACAATGGAAAGGGAAGGACTTTTTGACGATACTCTGATTAAAGATGTGTCCAAGAATGAAGGTTCTATCCAGAATATAAAGTATATACCTGAAAAATGGAAAAATGTTTTTGTGACGGCTATGGATATTCCAGCTGAAGATCACGTAAAAGCCCTTGCCTCGGTTCAAAAATGGACAGATTCTTCTGTATCTAAAACTATAAATTTTCCAGAAAATGCTACTGTTGAGGATATGAAGAGGGCATATCTTCTCGCACATTACCTTGGATGTAAAGGGCTAACAGTTTACAGATACAGATCAATTAAAGGAGTTTATATTGCTGGGGAGGAAAAAAAGGAGGAAACAAAACTTACACCTATAAAAGATATTAAGGCTAAAGGAATATCTATTTATAAGGAATCTGTAGTTCATGAAGAAACAGCTGTTGAAAGGGAGATAAAAGGTAAGGAAATCTGTCCTGTATGCGAGACGCCTCTTATAAGTATTGAAGGATGTAAAAAATGTCCAGTATGTGGATGGAGTGTATGTGAGATATGATTATAGTTTTTACTGGAGAGGGTAAAGGAAAAACAACAGCAGCTATAGGAACGGGTATTAGAGCTGTGGGATCAGGAAAAAAAGTTCTGATGATCCAGTTTATGAAAGTAAAGGAAAGATCATCAGAGTCTAAAGTACTTGAAAGTATAGATGGTTTTGATATTTACAGTTTTGGGAGAGAAGGATTTTTCCTTCCTGATGAAGAATTAAGGAAAAATCCTGAACTTATAGATAAAGGTTTTAAGCCTTTTTCATATATTGATTTTCACCTTGCTGAAGAAGGAATTAGTTTTGTAGAAAAAAATGCTGAGAATTATGAACTTATTATTTTAGATGAGGTTTGTGTTGCGGTTCACTACAAACTCTTAGATATTAAAAGGGTTTTAGATCTTTTAGACAGATTCAGGGAAAAAATTTTTATACTTACAGGAAGGTACTGCGATGAGAAAATAATCTATTTATCGGATCTTGTTACTGAGATGAGAGAAATTAAACATTATTTTAGGAAAGGTGTTAAAGCTGTAAAGGGGATTGATTTTTAATTTAATATTTTTTTTATAAAGTCAGAAAGCTTTTTTGAATCTTCTGAGAGGGAATAGTTCATACCTGAAAGCATCCAGTATAATGATGAGGATATTATAGATCCAAGAAAGAATCTTGTAGCCAATTCAGGATCTATATCTTTTTTTACCTCTCCTTTTTCAATACCTTTCTCTATGATTTTTTTTATGCTATCCCTGTAAAAGAATATAGCGTCTTTCAGTTTTTCCCTTTTTTCACTGCCGAGATGTATCTCATCTGCAAAAACGATTCTGGGAAGAACCTTTGTTTTTTCAATAAGCTCAAGATGTTCTTTGTAAAGAATTTTTAATTTTTCTTCTGTGGTTTTTCCTTTTTCTGCTGTTTTAACTACCTTATTCAGGTTTTCCCTTACCTGTTCTAAAAAATATTTAATCAGTTCATCTTTATTTTTAAAATATTTGTATATAGCAGGTTGAGAAACGCCAAGTCTTCTGGCTATCTCAGTTGTGGAAACAGCAGAAAAACCGCTTTCCGATATTATCTGGGATATTATATAGAAAATTTCCTCTTTCCTTTTTTCAACCGGTTTCCTTTTATTTCTGCCCATTTTAAGCCTCTCAAATAAAATAATAGAAATAACTCTCAATAAAAAAATAAAACTATAAGAGAGGAAAAGCAAGCTGAAGTATTGAGCCAAAAGCCCCGAAAGGGGCCTGAGTTTTACTTATTTATAAGGGCTTTAAGTTCTGGAGGTAGTTTTGAAGGATCGGGACTGTATATCCAAGCTTCATTTGGAACTGTCATGTATGCAGGAGCGATATCATTTGGATAATCGCCTAAAGGTTTTATATAGTTTGGCGTTGGATTGAATATTACAAGATTTGGATCATCAAGGCTGAACAGCCCTGGACCTGTTTCTTCATTCATGGATGTAAATATTTTTATCTCGGTTACACCATAAAATTTTGTATCAACCTTTGCAGGATGACACGTCATACAGAAAACGCCCACCTGACCGCCGTTTTTAGTATCAACCCTCAGGTACTTCCAGTTTGGATTTGAAGGGTGTGGATCGTGACAGCTAACACACTGTAAAACACCATCTCTGAGAAGTTGTTCTGGTACTTTGGCTATCTTTGGATCTGGTTTTATACCGACAGGATGGGTCATATGAAGAAAGATAGGCCTCACGCCTGCCCCTCCAAATTCCGTAAGATTATGACATCCAAGACAGAGTGCGTTTATGCCTTCTGTTTTTTTTCCGGTTCTGGGATTTATATATTTTTCGTTTTTTACTTTAAAAATTTTTTCTGCCTTTGCATAATGCGGATCATGACATCCAAGACAGTCAAGCCCTTCGTGAGGTCCAGCTCCTATTGCTTTTGAAGAGATAAAGACAATACATAAAAAACTGAGTAGTTTTATAAGTCTATTCATAGAATCCCTCCTGTTTGATTATAATTATTATGATTATCGTAATTATTATATTTTTCGTTTAATTATATCTGATCAACATAAAACAGGCAATATTTTGTGATTTTGAGTTTTATTCTCTATAATTAGGTTGTTATGAAAAGTTTTATTGTGTGTATTACAGGAGCAAGCGGATCTTTATACGGTATAAAAATTGCAAAAGAGCTGTCATCAAGGTATAAGGTCTATCTTATAGTCTCGAAAAGTGCATATCTTGTAATGGAGAAAGAGCTTGGCATATTAAAGAATGATTTTATTAAAAGTCTGCCGGAAAATATAGAGCTTTATTCCGATGATCAGATAGATGCTCCTGTAGCAAGCGGATCAAGATTTTCTGAAATTGTTGGTGTGATAGTAGCACCATGTTCGATGGGAACCCTTGGGGCTGTAGCTAATGGTATATCAACAAATCTTATACATAGAGTTGTTGATGTGGCACTAAAAGAGAAGAAAAAAGTATGTCTTCTTGTTAGAGAAATGCCTTATTCCCTTGTACATATAGAAAATATGAGAAAATTTACACTCGCAGGAGGGATAATAGCACCGGCCTCTCCTGCTTTTTATCATAAACCTGAGAATATTGATGATATTATAGATTTTGTTGTTGGAAAGATTCTGGATATATTTAGTATTGAACACTCACTTTATAAAAGATGGAGAGAAGATGAGACTTAGTGAGTGTATTGAACTGTATATCTCGTATATATCAGACAGATCGGAATATACTATTAAGAATTATAAAACCGATCTAAATCAGTTTTTACAATCTGTAGGAGACAAGAATATTAGTGATATTACAAAGGCTGATATAGCAAAATTCAGAATGTTTCTTCAATCAAAAAAAAGAAAGTCATCAACAATAGCAAGAAAACTTGCATCTGTTAACTCATTTTTTGAGTATCTTGTGGATTTAGAACTGGTAACTTCCTCTCCTGTATCTAAATCTCACAGACCAAAAATATCTCAGAAAATTCCCTCTTCATTATCTAATGAAGAGATCCAGATGGTTCTTTCTTCATGCGAGAATCTTCTTGAAAAAATTATTGTAGTATTGATGCTTACAACAGGTATAAGATCGTCAGAGCTTTTAAATATAAAAAGGTCTGATATTCTTATTGAGAGAAATGGAAGAACTTTTGCTCCAGATACGATTCTTGAGAATGGTGTTACTGGAGATGAAATAGCCTATATAAAAATAAAAGGAAAAGGTGGTAAAGAGAGGATTGTACCATTGTCTGGAAAACCGCTTTATATATTTGTCCAGTATCTTGAGAAAAACAGGGAAGAAGATCTATTTCCTTTTTCATATCATACTTTAAGAAGATTAATAAATAATATAGGTAAAAGATCTGGGTTGTCTCTTCATCCACACAAGCTTAGGCATACAGCTGCGACCATTGCTTTGAAATCCGGAGCAGAACTGAGAGTTATACAGGAGCTGTTGGGGCATGCTTCCCCTCTTACAACGGCAAGATATGCAAAGGTGGGACATGAACAGTTGGTCAATGCAACCAAAACACTCTCTGAGAGTCTTGATTTATAATCTCACAGGAATATCCTTTTCCTTCAAGAATTTTTTAAGCTCTTCTATACTCAGTTCTTTAAAATGGAAGAGGGAGGCTGCAAGTGCTGCATCTGCTTTTCCCTCTGTAAATGCGTCATAAAAATCTTCCTTTTTTCCAGCTCCACCTGATGCTATAACCGGAATAGTTACCGCTTCGCTTATAGCTTTTGTTAAAGGTATATCGTATCCATTTTTTGTTCCGTCTCTGTCCATAGAAGTAAGCAGTATCTCTCCAGCACCTAAGTCCTCTACAGCCTTTGCCCATTCTACAGCGTTAATGCCTGTAGCGGTTCTTCCCCCATTTATATAAACTTCCCACCTATCTTTTCCCGTTCTTTTTGCATCAATAGCAACAACAATAGTTGATGACCCAAATCTTAAAGCGGCTGACTCAATAATTGATGGATTTTTAACAGCAGCTGTATTTATAGATACTTTATCTGCACCGCTTTCAAGTAATTTTCTAACGTCCTCAAGTGTTTTAATACCTCCACCGACTGTAAGAGGCATAAAAACTGTCTCTGCAGTTTCTTTAACAACGTCAAGTATTATATCTCTCTTTTCTGCAGAAGCTGTTATATCGAGAAATACGAGTTCATCAGCCCCTGCTTCATCATAGGCTTTAGCAGCCTCTACAGGATCTCCAGCATCAACCAGATTTACAAAGTTGACGCCTTTTACAACTCTTCCTCTATTGACATCAAGACAGGGTATTATTCTTTTAGCAAGCATCAGACACCTCGCTTTTGTTGTAAAAAGGTTCGCCTTTAATGGGTATTTTTTCTATTTCTTTTATACTGTATCTTTTTAAGAAATCTCTAAACTCTCGATCTGTTGGTATCCCTTCCCTTTGAAGTAAGCGAAAGAATTTATTAAATATCTTCTCGCCCTGTTTATCAAGATCAAATAAAAGTATAACCTTACCGTAGTTCTCCACCTTTTCAAGAATATCGTAAAATTTTTTGCCTTTAAGTGAAATAATATTTTTTACTCCGATTTTTTTTAACTTTTCTTCATCTTTTTTTCCTTCAACAAGAATAACTACATCTCCTTTACTTCCCTCTTCTATAAGCTTTTCTTTCCAGTCTTCGAAGGATTCAAAACCCATTATTTCTTTTTAAAAAGATTTCTAAGAGCTGTTATTATCTTTTGTATTATTGATTTTAGTATTGATCTATCTATCTCTTCTTCTTCAAGTCTCTCTCTTATATACTCCTCACCTTTTACCTTCTTAAGATGTTCCAGTATTTCTGTAAATACTTCAAGAGGGTTAAAAGGTTTTTCAAGTACAGCGGTTACTTTCATATGCTCAAAAAACTCCTTTTCTTCATTCGAAAGAGGACTGCTTAAAATGATGAAGGGTATTTCTTTTATCTCTTCATTTTTTCTCATAAAAGAAAGTATTTCCCACGTTGGCTGATCTTTAAGTCTTATCTCTGCAACAATACCGTCTATATCCTTTTCAGATGAAAGAATTTCTTTGGCTTCCTGAACTGATCTTACCTGTATAACTTTTGAGTTGCTGAACTGAGCTACATCCTGTAGTACTCTTAATGTTTCAACATCCTCATCAAGTAGGAGTATCTTCATTTGGCTCGCCCTTATACGAATTTTATCTCAGGAAGAGCATCTATAAATCCTTTTTCATAAGCCTCTTTTAAGAAAAGCTCTATAGCTTTTCTTCCTCTTTCTCCATAATCTACGGTAAGCTCATTAACATACATTCCTATAAATCTGTCGGCTTTTTCTTTTGTCATTCCCCTTGCATATTTGAGGGCGTATTCAACAGCTTCGTCTCTATGTTCCAGAGAGTATTTTATACTTTCTTTTAGAATTTCGGAGATCTCTTTCATACACTCTTCTCCTAAGTCCTTTCTAATAACATTTCCACCAAGTGGAAGAGGAAGCCCTCCCGTTCTTTCATACCACCATTTCCCTAAATCAACTATACATACGAGTCCTTCATCTTGATAAGTTAGCTGTCCCTCATGTATTATCAGTCCAGCATCCACTTTCCCTTCTTTTACGGAAGGTATTATCTGGTCAAACTCTATAACTTCGTAATTAAAATCTGAACTATCTAAGAAAAGCTCAAGGGCGAGAAATGCTGATGTCAGTTTACCAGGAACAGCGATTTTCTTTTTCTTAAGTTCCGATAATTCAAATTTTTCCTTTGAAACTATCATGGGACCATAATTATCGCCCATACTTGCTCCACTTGAGAGAAGTGCATACTTATCTGCGACATAAGGGAAAGCATGTATAGAAATAGCACTTACCTCATATATACCTTCCAGAGCTTTTCTGTTCAACGTCTCAATATCTGAAAGTACATCAATAAATCTGTATCCTTTCGTATCAATCTTGTTTTGATTGATCGCATAGAACATAAATGCATCATCAGAATCAGGACTGTGGGCTACATGGATTAACATTTTTTCTTCTTTTACTGCCATCTTACACTCCAACAGTTATTTTTATTAATTTTATAACAATTTTACTAACTTTCCAAAATTATAAAAATCCTGATATATAGGTGCTTTTATCTCCAAAATCTTATTTGTAAAAGGATGTAAAAATCTTAATCTATATGCATGAAGCAACTGTCTTCTTACACCCTTTACTAAAGGGTCTTCTATATTTTTTAAGCCATAAATTTTGTCCCCTACAATAGGATGTCTAATCTTAGATGAGTGTATTCTGATCTGATGCTTTCTACCGGTTTTTATCTCTATCTCAAAAAATGTAAACCCTTTTGATATCTTCTTAGTCAAAAAGATAGATTTTGCATATTTCTTTTCTATGGGTAAATTAACAACTTTTTTCTTAAATCTTGCCTCACCAAAGGATATTGAAAGATATATTTTGGTTATTTCTTTTTTATGCCATAACTCTTTAAATCTATTAAATACAAAATCATTTTTAGCAAAAATAATTACGCCTGAAGTTTCTCTATCAAGTCTGTGGATAGCTCTTACTTTTTTACTTATGTATTCTTTGAGAAGGTATTCTACTGATCCTTTTTTACCTTCCGATTCTAAAAAAGGGGGTTTCTGAACAGCTATTATAAAGCCGTCCTCGTATATCAGACTTTCCTCTATATTCCAGTTGGGATACTCTTCAACGTATGGAATCTCAACATTATCTCCCTTTTTTAATATATGTGATGCTATCCATATCCTTTTACCGTTTACAAATACACTTCTGCCGTCAATTATACGTTTAGCCTTGTTTTTTGTTACACCTAAGACCTCAGATATGAATGTTTTAAGATTTGTAGTTCTGTATACCTGAAACTTTTTCATATCCACCTTTTAAATTTTTTCAGGAAAATGTAATATATAACCTTTTATCTTCAGAATCAATAAATTAGAACATAAAATAAATATGTATGCTCTCTATTTTTATAATATATTATTTATTTATTACAATCTTCTGGAGGCTATTATGTTTTCCATTGATATTGAAAAAGCTGTATCGTTAGCATCCGACAAAAATCTATTTCCCATAATAGATAAGGTTCTGCAAGAAAAAAGACTTTCTTTTGAAGATGGAGTAAAGCTTTTTAGTAGTAATGATCTTTTAACCGTAGGAATACTTGCCAACTATGTTACTGAGAAAAAAAACGGAAAGTACGCTTATTTTGTCATAAATAGACAGATAAATCCTACAAATATATGTGCCCTTGATTGTAAATTCTGTGCTTTTGCCACAATGGATAAAAATGACCCTAAGGCTTATGAGATGAGTTATGAAGATATACTTTCTAAAACAGATTATGCCGTTAAGCAGGGAGCATCTGAAATTCATATAGTTGGAGGTCTTCATCCTGATTGGGATTTTGAGGTGTACCTGAATATGATATCTATTCTTAGAAAGAACTTTCCTGATATTCATATTAAAGCTTTCACGGCAGTTGAGATAGATTATTTTTCAAAGATTTCCAGAATGTCTTATAAGGATGTTTTAATAAGTTTAAAGGAGGCTGGTCTCAACAGTCTTCCAGGTGGGGGTGCTGAGATATTTTCGCCGAGGGTGAGGAGAATAATCGCTCCAACAAAAATAGGATGGAAAAAATATCTTGAAATACATAAAACTGCTCACCGCCTTGGAATAAACTCAACAGTTACTATGCTTTATGGACATGTGGAAACTTACGAAGAAAGGGTCGACCATATATTAAAAATAAGAGAAGCACAGGATGAAACAGGTGGATTTACATGTTTTATACCTCTTGCTTATCAACCGGAAAATAATGAATTAAATATAACAGAACATACTTCTGGAGTAGATGATTTAAAAACCATTGCTGTAGCAAGGCTTTTACTCGACAATCTGCCACATATTAAAGCTTACTGGGTTATGATAGGTGAAAAGATAGCTCAGACAGCTTTAAATTTTGGTGCTGATGATATGGATGGTACTGTTATGGAAGAAAAGATAGCACATTTTGCTGGAGCAAAATCTCCCACACAACAGCAAAAAGATAGACTTGTAAGGCTTATAAAAGATGCCGGCAAAATACCTGTCGAGAGGGATACTCTGTATAATCATATAAAAGTATACCAGTAAGATGATGAACAGTTCCTTAAGTAAAAGAAGCTTTAAAGAATATCTTCTTGCTTTTTCTGTTTTGATTGTGGTAGCTGTTGTTTTTTTTGTTGTATTAGTATCTATTCCTTATCTTTTCTTTCTTTTTCTGAAAATATTTTTCCTTACTTTACAGTTTGGAATAGTTTTTGTAGTGGTTTTCTGGATCACAGTGGTTGCAACGGCATGGATTATTAAACTGGTATCGATCAGTAGATATTAGGACATTTAAAGTTCTCGGTTTCAGGTTGGATGGTGAGATGATTTATACCTCTTTTTCTCATTATCTGGGAAATTTTTTGAACCTTTTTATCGAACTCTTCAACAGTTACAGAAGGTTTTAGAACAACGTGTGCAGTAAGGTAAATATCTTTTGAAGATAAAGCCCACACATGAAGATCATGTAGTTCAAGGATATCTCCACACTCATTAACTATGGTATCCTGTATATCTTTTGTGTCTATATCAGGAGGTACAGATTCCATTAATATCATATATGTCTTTTTAAGAACAGGGTAAGTCTCTTTAAATATATAAAGGCTGAATAGTATTGATATAAAAGGATCAACCCAGTATATCTTGTAAAAGTAAATCAATATACCTCCTATAACTACACCTACCGAAATACCTGCATCGCTTAATAGATGGAGATAAGCAGCCTTAATATTGAGATCTTCACGTTCCTCGTGATCATGTTTGTGCAAACCTAAGAAATATGCAGATAAAGCATTTACTATAAAAGCTATAAAACCAACAATTATCACGTAGATACTGTCAACTTCCTGAGGAAATATAAGTCTTTCTATACTGCTTATTATAATAAGAACTATAGCTCCAACTAAAAAAGCAGAGTTGATAAATCCTGCCATAGCTTCAGATCTAAGGTAGCCAAATGTCATCTTTTCAGTGGGTTTCTTTGTCATAAAAACAGCAGCTATAAATGCTATAACTAAAGAGATAACATCCTGAAAGTTATGAACGGCATCTGTAATAAGTGCAAGGGAATGAGCGTATATACCAAAACCTATCTGTGATATCACTATTATAAGGTTTAAAATTATAACAGTTATTAGTATCTTCTTTTTCTTCTCCATCTTACCACCTTGAAATAATAGGGCTTAATATTATAATGTGTTTCCCTAAAGAAAAATAAAGGAGGTTTTTGTATTTGGATCATAAAAATGATGTACTGAGCTTTAAAGTTGGCGAAGAATATGACAAAAAAAGACTGGATCAGTTTTTGTCCTCAGTATATCCTGAATATTCAAGATCTTACTACCAGAAACTTATAAAAGAAGGTTTTGTTTATATAGAGGGTAAACCTGTGAATAAACCTTCATTTAAGGTAAAAGATGGTCATGAGATAATATTAATAATTCCTCCCCCTGAAAGTTTGAAGATAGAGCCTGAAAATATTCCTATTAAGATTCTCTATGAAGATGATGATCTTGCTGTAGTTTATAAGCCTGCCGGTATGGTAGTTCATCCATCGCCAGGACATACTTCAGGAACACTTGTGAATGCTTTGCTCTACCATTTTAAAAATATATCTCAGTATGGTGGGAGGGAGAGAGCTGGAATTGTGCACAGGCTTGACAAAGATACAGCTGGCATTATGGTTATTGCAAAGTCTGAGTTTGCCCACAAGGAGTTGCAGAAACAGTTTCAGGAGAGAAAAGTTGATAAAAGATATATAGCGGTGGTAACAGGAATTGTTCATAAAGATCACGATTTTATAGATCTTCCAATTGGAAGATCTGTTTATAACCGAAAGAAGATGGGAATTGTTGCAACAAATCTGAGAGATTCTCTTACTGAGTTCTGGGTTAAAAATAGATCAGACAAAGAAAATCTAACTGTTGTTGATATAAAGTTGCATACAGGAAGAACTCATCAGATTAGAGTCCATTTTTCAGCTATAGGTCATCCTTTATTTAATGATAGAGTTTACGGTTTTAAAAAAAGTCAGCTCAGGTCGGAGAAATTGAAGAAGATATCCGAACAGACTATTTTCCATACTCTTCTCGCTTATAGAATTGGATTTATACATCCAAGAAAAAACCAAAAAATAGATATTTCCCTTGATGAGTTGCCGGAACATATATATAAGGTTGTAGAGTCTATCTAAATCTAATCAGATAAAAGTTCTTCAGCGAGCTGAAGGCTTTTTCCATTAATAACGCCTGAAAGCATTCTTGCTATCTCTTTTTTTCTTTCATCTCCATATATCTCTTTGACTATTGCTGTAGTTTTTCCATTTTCTGAAAACTTGTCTATATAAAAATGTCTGTCGGCTTTCACAGCCACCTGTGGAAGGTGTGTCACAAGCACAACCTGATATTTTTCAGAGAGTTTTTTCAGTTTTTCAGCCATAAAAACAGCTGTTTTTCCGCCAATACCTGTATCAATTTCGTCAAATATCATGCATTCTGTATCGCTTCCTGCAACAACCTTTAGTGCAAGGGATATTCTGGAAATTTCACCGCCTGATGCGGTTTCACCAACAGGTAAAGGAGGAATATCTGGATTTCCTGAGAAAAGAAATAAAACCTTATCTTTTCCTGTTTTATCCAGCTCTTTTTCCGTTATTTGAACTATAAATTTTGATTCTCTTAAAGCAAGATCATTTAGATGTTCCTTAACTTTTTTTTCAAGATCTCTACCTTTATTCTTTCTAATAACTGAGATCCTTTCAGCAAGCTTTTCCAGTTTCTTATATATACTTCTTCTATTCTCTGCTATCTTAGGTATCTCAAACTCTAAGTTCTCAAGATATTCAATTCTTTTTTTTAGTTTGTCTTTGAGAATTATGAGTCCCTTCTCATCCGTATTGTATTTCATCTCAAGTCTGTTTATCAGATCAAGTCTTTCCTGTATTTTTTCCATTTCTGATCTGTCAATATCAAGGTCAAAATCTAATAAACTGTATGAGCTTTCTGTGAGTAGTATTTTTGCTTCTTCAAGATTTTCTAAAATACTCTGAAACTTTTTATGGGTATCGGATATTTTTCCTAAATCTTTTATAACCTGATCAAGTTTATCAAGGATTGAATTTTCTTCTTCAGATATACTTAAAAGAGATCTTGATATACTCTCATTTATACTATGAATCCTGCTGATGTATCTGTATTTTTCCTCTAACTCTTTTTTTTCACCTTCCTTTATATTTGCTTCTTCAAGCTCATTTATTTGATATCTTAGAATATCTATCTCCTTAAGTCTGTTTGACTGCTCTTCAAGTAATTTTTCTTCTTTTTTCATTAGCTCTACATATTCTCTGTACAGCTTCTGGTAATCTTCCAGAAGATCCAGAATTCCTGAGTAACTGTCAAGTATGTATCTGTGATATTCCTTATTGATAAGCTTTTGCTGGTGATGTTGTCCATGAATCTCTATTAAACCTTCAGATGCTTCCTTGATAGTTGAGAGTGTAGCCCTTCTCCCATTTACATAGTAAAAACTTTTACCGTTTCTTATCTTCCTTGAAAGAATGACTGTTCCCTCTTCAGAATATCTGTTTTCCACATCTTCAAAAACTATCTCGGCAAAACTTCCTTCAGAGAAATTTCCTTTACCCCCTAAGACAAACTCAACAGCACCAATGATGAGGGATTTTCCAACACCTGTTTCCCCTGTAAAAACATTAAGCCCCCTACCAAGATCAATACTTATATCTTCCATATAAAGAAATTTGCCGATATTTATCTGAGAGAGCATCCTATAGAATTTATTACAATTTTATTTAACTATCAATATGATCTATATTATTTGTTTTCGTTCAGTTCAGATGATATATTTAATAGTAATGAAAATAAGAAAAATTATATTCGGCTTATTACTAATAGGTATTTTATTTAACACATTCCATGATTATATATTTTATAAAGTCGATCCATGTATGGAATATGCAAACACTGCATTTCAGATAGATGATGGATACTGTCAGATACATGAAAGTCTTCATATGCCTTATATAAAACCTTTTGTAATCATCCCTATAAATGTTAAATTTGAGGAGAAATACAGTTTTTCTTATAAAAAGCCAGAACTTGATCCATTCTCTTTAGAGATATTTAAACCGCCTAAACTTTATATCTAAGTATCAGTTACACCCGTATTCTGCCTTTTTTAAAGACTTAATTTTCAGGAGGAAAGTATGATTCACAGGTATATGTTTTTGTTTATGTTTTTATTAGTATGTACATCATACGGTGATACCGTTGATCAATTGATAAATTATGCCGTTAAAAATAGTCCTCAGATTAAAGCTTACAGATACGAGATAAAATCTGTATATGGAGATATAAAGGCTGCAGAAGCTTTTCCAAATCCAGAAGCTTATATTCAGTTGGGTAGAATTTATTCCCAGTCTGAAAGTGGATTTAATCTTACCGAAATATCTTTATATCAGCAGCTTAGATTATGGAATACAAGAAAAAACTCTGTAGAGGAAGCTCTATTAAAGAGATCCGCTTATAATTTTATGTTTGAGTTTTATAAAAATCAGATTGCTGGCGAAGTTTATAAAAAATTTTTTGAAGCATTATATTATAAAGAACTTATTAAGATAAGGAAAGAAAACCTTAGGATCGCATCCTCTATTTTTGAATTTGTTAAGAAAAACTACGAACTTGGAGAAGAAACAAAGTTAAATCTTTTCAGAGCGGAGAAAGATTTTAAAATAGCCAAGCTTGAACTTGAACAGGCAAAAACAGAGTACCTTATAAAACTTAAAGAACTGTCAGGTATAGTAGGAAAAGAAGTTAAGAATATTGAAGGCGATTTTTTCAAAGTAAATAATACTAAGGATATTATATTGAATGAAATTCCAGAGATAAAATATCTGGAAAAATTAAGAGAATCCTTTGAAAAAGCAATTTTAGTTCAAAAAGGCCTTGCAAAACCACAGATAGGTTTAGAGTTTATAGTTGGAGAGGATGCTGCCGAGCTTGGGAAATACGAGTTTGGTATAGGAGTATCAACAACCGTTCCTATTTTTTATAAAAACGAAGGGGAGATTATAAAACTTTCAGGTCGCAAGAACAGTATCATTCAGAAAATAGAACAGAAAAAACTTTTATACAAAGCAAAACTCGATGGCCTAACTCAAAGATACAACATCCTGAACTCCCAGCTAAAAGAGATAAAAAACAACATAATTCCTTCTATAACTGATGCGTTAAAACTTGGAGATAGGAGTTTTAAACTCAGGGTTATCACCCTTTTTGAACTGTCTGACATAAGAAGACAGTACATAGAAGCCCTTATCTACAGAGCAGAAATATTAAACCAAATACACCAGACTTATGGAGAATTTATAAAAATAGGAGGAATAAAATGAGATTATTGGTTTATTTTTTAATATCTCTCCTTGGATTTTCAGTAATGACTTTTGCAGGTGGAGGACACGGACATGGACACGGAGAACTGGGAGAGGCAGAGTTTGAGCTTAGTAAAGAAATAGTAGAGAAATTAAATATAAAATGGGAGGAATTAAAAGAAAGAAAAGTATCTATAAAGAAAAAGTATCCAGCTGTCGTTAAAGACGATCTGACACTTTCTGAAGCTATTTATTCGCCTGTTGAAGGTCTCGTAAAAAAACTTTTTGTAAAGGAAGGCGATCCTGTCAAAAAAGGTCAAAAACTTGCTCTTATTTACTCTCCTGAGATAAGAAAACTTATAGCTGATATAAAACTCGCCAAGGTTAAAGTGGATAATCTTAAAGCTATATATGAAAGAGAAAAAAGACTTTACGAAGCGGAAGTAATTCCTTATGGAAGATTTTTCACTGCCAAAATAAATTATGAAAATGCACTTGGTGAGTTAAATGCATTAAAAGAATCTCTAAAAGCATACGGAGAAATAGAAGGAAACTATCTTGTTCTCAAATCCCATATAGATGGATATGTTGCCGTTCAAAACGTTGTTCTTGGAGATAGTGTAGATCTATCAAAACAGCTTTTCAAAATACACTCTCATGAGAAACTATGGGTTGTTGCTCTTGTTCCTGTCGCAGAAACAAAATTTTTTAAAAAAGGAATCTTGGTTCAGATTTTATCCCCTCTCGGAAAAACAAAAGGTATTGTTGATTTTATAAGTCATAAGGTTGATCCAGAAACAAAAAGAAATGAGGTAAGAATAATAGGAGATAATTCAAATGATACTTTGAAGCCAAACATGTTTGTTGATGTTTTTGTCAGAAAAGGAGATATTAAAGGTCTTTTCATACCAGAAAAGGCTGTAGTGATAAAAGATGGAAAGTTCTATGCCTTCCAGAAAGAAAACAGTCATGTTGCACCTGTTGAACTTATCTTAGGTGAAAAAATTGACGGTTTTTACAGGGTCTTAGATGGACTACACGAAGGAGACCAGATAATCACAGAAGGAGTTTCATTTCTGAAAAGTAGATTTTTAGCTGAAGTTGAAGGACATTAAAGGGAGGAAAAGATGATTAAATGGATACTTCAGTATAGATTGTTAGTTATTTTTGCTCTTATAGGTGTTATCTCTTATGGTTATTACTCCTTCAAAACCATACCTGTCGATACATTTCCTGATCCTACTCCGCTTCAGGTAAATATATACACTGAGGCTCCAGGTTACTCTGCTGAAGAAGTTGAAGCCCTTATAACAAAAAAAATAGAAACTGTAATGTCTGGAATAAAAGATGTAGAAAAGGTTAGAAGCACATCAATACCTGGTCTTTCTTATGTGGCTATCTTTTTTAAGGATGGAACCGACATATACTTTGATAGAAGACTTGTAATGGAAAAACTTCCAGAAGCTCAAAGTCAGCTTCCACCTGGAATTGTTCCTATAATGGGTCCAAACTCTTCAGGACTTGGAAATGTTCTTATATATGCATTAATCACAGATAATAAAAACTACTCTTTAACAGATCTAAAGGCAATACAGGAATGGCTTATAAAACCAATTTTAAAGTCTATAGATGGTGTTGAAGATATTTCACAGTGGGGACCAGAAAAGGCTTTTTTAGTCAAACCAAATCCTGAAAAACTTATACAGTTTAATTTAACCCTTGGAGATATCTTCGAGGCTGTTGAGAAAAATGGAGGTTTAGCCGGAGGTGGCTATACAAAGACGCCTGAAGGAGACCTTGTTGTAAGGGCTGTCGCAAGTATAACAGATATAAATCATATCAAAAAGATACCTGTTAAGGTCGATCATGGTACTGTGATAAGAATAGAAGATGTGGCAGTCGTTGAAGAAGGGGAGATTCCACACAGAAGAGGAGCTTTTACACTTAATGGTCAAGAAGTTCAGGGAAATATAGTTTTAAAGAGAGTTCATACCAACACAAAAGAGTTGATAAAAAAATTAAAAGCCGAGATTGAAAAAATAAACGAACAGGTTCTTCCTGAAGATATAAAGATAGTCATACTGTATGATCAGTCGTATCTAACAGATAAAGCTTTATCTACTATTGAAAAAGCATTACTTGAAGGAATAATTCTTGTTTCTATTGCTATGATGATTTTTTTATGGAATATTAGAGCCGCTGTACTGGTTATACTTTCTATTCCTTTTACACTTTTGATAGCATTTGCCGTTATGAAAAATCTTGGACTTACGGCAGATCTTATGTCTCTCGGCGGTCTTGCTATAGGGCTTGGGCTTTTTGCCGACGCTACAGTTGTCGTTATTGAAAATATATTTAGACATCTGAGCCACAGTAGAGAAAGGATTAAAAATAAAGAGTTCAAGCTTGAAATTATAAAACTCTCTGTTCAGGAGATAACAAGACCCGTATTTTTTGCGATTCTTATAATAATGGTTGTATTTCTACCGATATTCAGTTTTGAGTCAGTTGAAGGTAAGTATTTTAAGCCGCTTGCTCTCACAATTATAGTTGCGTTGGCAGCTTCTCTTCTTGTCGCCTATGTTTCAATGCCTGTTCTTGCTTATTTTGGTTTAAAACCTGGATCTGAAAAAAATCTGGTGATGGACTTTGTAGAAAAAGTTTATATAACAGTTTTGAAAGGCGCCATGAAAGTAGGCCTTCCGCTATTCATCGCCACAGTTATCCTTTTTGGTTTTTCTGTTTATCTTTTATCTAAAGTAGGAACTGAGTTTACACCTGAGCTGGATGAAGGAGCCGTTTTACTTGAAGTTTTTCTTGATACAAATATTTCAAGAGAGGAAGCTAAAAAGATAGCTAATGTTATAGAAGAAAGAGCAAAATCCTTTGACGTTGTAACAAACGCCTTTACAACTGTAGGCAGAGCTGAGAAAGGTGAAGTTACAGATGTTTCATATTTTGAGGTATGGATACTTCTTAAACCTTATAAAGAATGGAAAAATATGAAAACAAGAAAAGAGTTTGAAGAAGCTTTAAGAAAAAAACTTCATGATTTGCCTGTTGCAGGACTTGTTTTCACACAGCCTATAGCTATGAGGATAGAAGAGTTGCTCTCAGGAGTTAGAGCAATGATAGCTGTTAAGGTTTTCGGAGAAGATCTGAACAGGATAAATGAGATAGCTATGAAAGTGGAAGAAGTGGCAAAGGAAATACCAGGTTCTGTTGATGTGGAAACAGAGATACAGTCTGGAAGACTACAGCTTCAGATAATCCCTAAGTATGATCAACTGTATAAATATGGTTATGATGTTCAAAGATTGATAGATCTTGTAGGTAAATATATGGCAGGAGTTGAGGTTAACGAGTTTAGGAAAGAGCTTATAAGTTTTCCCGTTATGATAAAGCTTCCTGAAGAAATACTTAATAATGTTGAAAAGATTAAGAATATTCCTCTTTTTAAAAAGGAAGATGGTTCTTTGCTCAGGCTTCAAGATCTGGCAGATGTAAAAATAGTTCCTGGTTTTTCAAAGATAAGACATGAAAATGGATTAAGATACGCACTAGTTCAGATGAATCTTGAAGGCAGAGATCTGGGAGGTTTTATAAAAGAGCTTGAAGAGAAAATAAAAGAAAGGATCCAACTTCCAGAGGGTTATTTTATAAAGTTTGCGGGACAGTTTGAAAATCAAGAGAGAGCTATGAAAAGATTATCTATCGTGGTTCCTATAGCTATACTTCTGATATTTGTTCTTCTTTATATTAATTACAACTCAATTAGAGACTCTCTCATTATAATGCTTAATGTCCCCTTCGCTACTATTGGAGGTATATTAGCCCTTTATTTTTCTGGTTTTCATCTCTCTGTTCCTGCCGCTATAGGTTTTATAGCCGTTTTTGGTATAGCAACGCTTAATGGTGTTGTCTTGGTTTCCTATATAAGACAGACGCTTGATGAGGGATTTGATATTGAGGAATCAATAAACAGAGCAACTAAATTAAGATTAAGGCCTATTCTAATTACAGCTACAGCAGCGTCTCTCGGCCTTGTACCCATATTGTTTACTCAGGATATTGGATCAGAAATCCAAAAACCTATTGCCGTTGTTGTTATTGGAGGTATATTTACATCAACATTCCTTACATTAATACTTCTGCCTATTGTCTATAAGATGGTATATAGGCTTACCCATAAAGCTTAAAATCATTCCTCCCTTCCAGTTTAATGGAAGGGAGGTTAACTTAAATATTAATTAGATACTAAAAGGAGGTTGCTATGGAAATATTATCCCAGTTACATCCACCTGTAGTTCATTTTGCTGTGGCTCTAATAATAGTAGGTGTCCTGTTTGATACTGCTGGATATTTCTTAAAAAAGGATCATTTGAAACATGCAGGTTTTTGGACGATTGTCTTTGGAATGCTGGCTGTATGGGGAGCTGCATTTACAGGACATCAGGCAGAGGAAATCGTTGAAGAAGCAATAAAAGGAACGGTGGCTTATGAATTACTTGAAAAACATGAAGAAATAGGGGAGATACTGCCGTGGATTGTAACAGTTCTTGCTTTATTAAGAAGCTACCTTTTTTTTAAGCCAAAAAATAGCCTTTTTCTCGTTTATATATTGGCAGGAATTATTACGGCAAGCATTATTGGTTTACAGGGAAGAATAGGCGGAAAGCTTGTTTATGAATACGGCGTAGGTGTAAAAGTAAAGAATATTCAAACAGAGTATCACCATCACGAAGACGATTAGCAATGAAAAGCTATATAAAAAAAGGTATTGGATTTGGTCTGACATCAGGTGTTATAACCACTCTTGGTATGCTTATAGGACTTTCGGCAATATCAGAATCCAAGGTAATAGTTGTTGGAGGTATTATCTCAATAGCCATTGCAGATGCAGCTTCTGATGCTCTTGGAATACATATTGCAGAAGAGTCTCACGAGGAATCAAAATTAAAGCATATATGGACTGCAACCTTATCAACTTTCATTTCAAAATTTGTAATAACATCCTCTTTTATCTTGCCTGTTTTCTTCTTTGAATTGAAAACAGCTGTCATTATATCAATTCTTTGGGGCTTTTCCCTCCTTACTGTTTTCAGTTACAAAATAGCAAAAGATAGAAATGAAAATCCTGTTATATCAATATTTGAACATCTAAGTATAGCATCTTTCGTTCTTATCATTATTCATATAACCGGCGATTTTATAAAAAAAATTCAGTGATGGTAAAATTACCTTGTTAAAAGAAGTTATAAACTTATAATTTAATTAAAAGGGGTTTTTAGGATGGACAGAATTTCGCATCTTGCCTTAAATGAGGAAGGTTTTATCTTTGATCCTTTAACAGGTGAAAGCTTTACGGTAAATCAGACTGGACTTTTTATACTTAAAAGATTAAAAGAAGGAAAAAAAGAAAGAGATATTATTGAAGAAATCACAGATACTTTTGATGTATCAAAGGAAGAAGCGGAGAGAGATCTTACAGACTTCATTGAAAAATTAAGAAGTTACCGACTTATTTAGGAGAGAAATATGGATATTAAGATAGGTGTATCGGGAATAAATGCTGTTGACAACCCGGGTCCCGGGATAGGGGTTGCAAAAAGTCTTAAAGAGGTTAGAGATTTCAGAGCTGAGATTTTAGGTTTTGCTTATGATGCAATGGAGCCTGGAATTTATATGGACTGGATAATAGATAGATCTTTTATACTTCCATATCCGTCAGGTGGACATGATTCATTTATAAAAAGGCTGTTATTCATAAAAGAAAATTATGGTCTTGATTTTTTTATGTCAGTCCTTGATTCTGAGATCCCAGTTCTTATCAAGTACTCCACAGAACTTGAAAATTATGGAATAAGAACATTTCTCCCAACATCTGAACAGTTTAGACTTAGAAGTAAAGATAAATTAGACGAGATAGCGAAAAGTATAGGGGTGGATATTCCAAAATCGGAAGTTGTCTCTTCGGTCGATGAACTTATTAAAGCAGTAGAAAGAATAGGTCTTCCTGTTATGGTCAAAGGAGCATTTTATAAAGCTTATAGAGCCTACACAAAACAGGAAGCTGTTACCTATTTCTCAAAAATAGTCGCACAGTGGGGATATCCTGTTATAGTTCAACAGGTTGTTTCAGGTGAAGAGATGAATGTTGTCGGCGCAGGAGACGGGGAAGGAGGTTCACTGGGCATGGTAGGAATAAGAAAGATATGGATTACAGAACTTGGAAAGATCTGGACAGGTGTAACTATAAAAAATGAAAAAATGCTTTCTTCAGCTGAGAAATTTATAGAAAGGTATGGATGGAGAGGGGCTTTTGAGTTGGAATGCATAGTGGATCTAAAAAATGATAAAGTTTATCTGATTGAGATAAATCCAAGATTTCCGGCATGGTCTTATTTTGCTACAGGCGTTGGCATAAATATACCCGCAAATATAATAAGAAAAGTATATAACCTTCCTGTTATTGAGTATAAAGATTATCCTGTAGGAAAGTTATATGTAAGATACACTGATGATCTTGTTACAGATATGGAAAGATTCCAGAGAATAATAACAAGAGGTGAAAGCTTATGAAAAAGACATATGAAAAACCTGTAATAACAAAGCTTGAAACAGGATTTATGAACAAGTTTGGCACATCGCCCCTTTATGCAAGGAAAGTAAGAAAAGATTTAGATGGTCATACCATATCGGATCTTATTGAAAAATTTGGATCTCCACTATTTGTTATATCAGAAAGAAAACTTAGGGAAAATTATAGAAAGATATATAAAGCTTTTTCCTCAAGGTATCCTAATGTTCAGTTTGGGTGGTCTTACAAAACAAACTACCTAAAAGCTGTATGTTCTGTGTTACACCAAGAAGGTGCATTAGCTGAAGTTGTCTCGGCTTTTGAATATGAAAAAGCGAGAAATCTTGGCATTAAAGGAGAAGATATCATATTCAACGGTCCACATAAAACTATTGATATACTTGAAAAAGCAGTTTCTGAAGATGCCATGATTCATATTGATCATTTTGATGAGATAAATGATCTGGAGAAAGTATCTAAAAAACTTGGGAAAAAGATAAAGGTTGGAATAAGGGTTAATATGGATACAGGGATACATCCACAATGGGATAGATTCGGTTTTAATTTGGAAACCGGACAGGTTTTTGATGCAGTTAAAAGAATAGCAATGGGGGGTAAGCTTGTTATCAGAGGTCTTCATTCTCATATAGGCACTTTTATCCTTGAACCTGAAGCTTATGCTAAGGAGGTAGAAAAACTTATAAAACTTGCCTATGAGATAGAAGATAATTTTGGATTTAAGATAGAGTATTTAGATATAGGCGGTGGTTTTCCATCTAAAAATAAGCTTAAAGGAACATATCTTCCTCCAGATGTCCTGATACCGTCAATTGATGATTATGCGGAAAGAATAACAGACTCATTGTACTCAAATTTGAGACCCAGTGACTTTCCTAAGCTTATACTTGAGACAGGAAGAGCCATTATTGATGAAGCTGAGTATCTTATAACTACCGTTTTTGCTTCCAAAAGGCTTCCTGATGGCAGAAAAGCATATATTGTTGATGCTGGCGTCAATATACTTTTTACCGCTTTCTGGTACAAATTCAATATTGAGATAGATAGAGATCTTCAGGGAGTTAATGAACCGTCCGTTATATACGGTCCATTATGTATGAATATTGACATTATTGATGATGGAGTTATGCTTCCGCCCCTTGAAAGGGGAACAAGATTAATTATATCACCTGTCGGAGCCTATAACAACACACAATGGATGCAGTTTATAGAGTACAGACCTTATGTTGTTATGATTATGGAAGATGGTTCTATTGAGGTGATAAGAGAGAAAGAGGATATAACCGATATTGAAAGAAGAGAGAAACTACCGGATAAATTAAGGATAGACGTTAAGGATTTATGAGGATAAAAGAAGATATAAAAGCTATATTTAACAGTTATTCAGAGATATTTTTTTTCGAGAATCATAAAGCAGGCTTAATACTGCTAACACTTACATTTATTAACCCAAATATAGGTATATCTGGAATTATAGCTTTACTTTCGGCATACGGCTTTGCAAAATTTCTCGGAATGGAAAAAGAGTTTCTGTCTTCCGGATTTTATACTTACAATCCACTGCTTGTTGGTCTTTCTATCGGCTATCTTTTTAAGATAACGCCCCTTACAGTTTTCTTTATATCTGCATCAGGAATACTTACATTTGTATTTTCAATTATGCTTTTCAATCTTTTTTCATATTATCTTAAACTTCCAATTCTTAGTATCCCTTTTGTCGTTATCAGCTCAACTATTTACCTTGCCGTTTCTAATTATACTAATCTTTTTGTAAGCAATCTTTATCCTCATATAAATTTTTCTTTTATTGAAAGTTACATTCCTGTATGGATATCAGGATATTTTAAATCCCTGGGGACGATACTTTTTTTACCTGATATTTTAGCTGGAATAGTTTTTTCTGCCGTTATCATTTACATATCAAGGATACTTTTTTTTCTATCTGTTATAGGATATTATGCAGGAAGTTTAACTTCTGGAATATTGATCGGATCATTTTATCAGGCTTTTTCCGATATAAGTCATTTTAATTTTATTTTGATATCTATGACACTTGGCGGGATTTTCCTGATACCGTCTATAAGATCTTATCTAATCGCTCTAACAGGAGTTATAACATCAACAATTGTTTTATCTGCAACAAAAACATTCTGGGCCTTATACGGAATTCCAGCCTTTACGCTGCCATTTAACTTAATAACGCTAACATTCGTTTATGTTCTTGGTCTGATAGGATTTCCCTACATCGCCAGAATAATTAGAAAAACACCGGAGGAAACTCTTGATTTTTATCTAACAAATATTAAAAGATACAAAGGCAGTGAGAAAACCCTTCATCTTCCTTTTTCTGGAAGATGGACAGTCTATCAAGGATTTAATGGAAAATGGACTCATAAAGGTGGATGGAAGTATGCTTATGATTTTGTCATAACAGATGAAGAGGGGAAAACATACAAAAATGACGGTCTTGATCTTGATGATTACTACGCCTATAGAAAGCCTGTTTTATCACCTATTAGAGGCAGAGTGGTAAAAGTTATATCAAATCTTCCAGACAATCCAATAGGTCAGGTTGATAGGGAGAACAGTTGGGGAAATCTTGTTATAATTCATGATCCAAGAGGATTTTATGTTGAGATATCACATCTATCATACAGATCTATTAAAGTTAAAGAGGGGGATTGGGTTGAGGTTGGAAGCTATATAGGTCTATGCGGAAACTCAGGTTATTCTCCACAACCTCATATACACATTCAGGTACAGCTTTCTGACAGTATCGGAGGATATACAGTCCCGTTTAGCTTTGTCAACTTTATATCAGACGGCAAGTTCTACTCAAACAATTTACCACAGGAAGGATCTGTTATAGAACCTGTATATCCTGATAAAAGCTTAGAGATGAAGTTTTCATTTGTGCTTGATAACTCTTTTGAGTATGAAATATTAAAGGAAGGTAATGTTGTAGATAAACTAAATATCATTGTTAAAATGTCACCTGATGGAACGTTTTATTTTGATTCAGGTAGAGGAAAGCTCTATTTTGGTAAGTATGAAGGAACTTTTTATTTTTACAGGCTTGATGGGGATGATGATTATTTAAAAATATTTTTTAAATCTCTTCCAAAGCTGCCTCTATTTTATAGAGAAGGAATAAAATGGGACGATCATATACCATTAAAAACTGTTGCAGGAAGGTTTAAAACCACAGCAATCTTGTTTGCCTCTTCTTTTAAACATGACTTTTCAGATGTAAAATATACTGGAGAATTTATTGATATTAGAAAGATAAAAGGATCTGTTAGATCTGGTTTATTAAATCTTGAAGAGAGCTTTTTTGTTGAGCTTGACGAGTTTATTGGTATTAAATATATAAAGTCCGACGATCTGGAAATAAGTTTAGTAAAAACAGAGTATAAGTAAGAGGTAGAGATGTTAAAAAAAATAATGCTTTTTTTAATGCTAATAGTTACAATATCTGAAGCTGTTGAAAAATACAGATTTGACACAGTTCTGTACTCAGGTGGAATACAGTATGAAAACTCAATTAGAGATTCTGGGATTATGACTGGTATTTACTTTTACATTGGAGCCGGTCTTGAACACTCTTTAGAAGGCGAGCTTGATTATACTTATATAAAATATCTCAATCAACCCGATCTTAATCAATATGATATAAGCTTTCTTTATACAAATTATTCCCTTATCAATAGAAAATTTAGACTTGGATATCACCGCATATTTACAGACGATAAAAATACAGACATGGGAAGTATATTTACATTTGGATACGAGTATTACGTTCCTTATAGATACGCCTATGGTTTTGATCTGAACTACTCTTTTTACCCAGAATATACGACAGATAAAAAAGGTCTTTCTGTTTTTCAGATTACTCCAAATCTTAGCTATAGCTTTGGCGATTATTACAGTTACGGAAGTTTTACAACTGGAATCAAAGGCTATATTATAAAGCTTTCAAACAATACTGGTTTTGGAAAGGATTTTTATTCTATAGAGGGCGATTTGAAATACTTTTATAGAAATGTAGTATTGGGTTTTTCTATATGGGATGGAGAACAATCTTTCGCTGTCAAAAAACACGGCTTTATTGTTTATAATCTTTCTGAAAAATATATAGGAGGATATTCCTTATTCTTCAGATATTTACTCAACAACAGAACAAGTTTTACAGGAAGATACGGCGAAACAGATTTTAAAGAATCTGGAAGTATATATAAAAGTAAGGGAAAAATATTTTTAATAACTGTTGGAACTACTTTTTAGGGTTAGGGATAAAAAATGAGGTTGTTTTTGCTGATCTTTTTATTTTTTTACGGAATCTCTAATGCTTTAGATTATGAAAAAATCAAGGAGGCGTATTATAGATCATACCAATATGAAAAAGTGGGCGATTTTGAAAATGCTATAAAATCTATCATGATTGTATATAAAGAATATCCTGAAGGATACACGTTAAATCTCAGACTTGGCTGGCTTTACTATTTAAAAAAGAATTATGCAAACTCAGTTTACCACTATGAGAAAGCCATAAAGGTAGTTCCATCTTCTATAGAAGCAAGATTGGGCTATACACTGCCTCTCCTTGCACAGGGAAAATTTTCGGATGTTGAAAAGGTATGCTACCAGATAATAAATACAGATTTTTATAACTACTACGGCAATCTAAGACTATCTTTTGTCTTAAGAATGCAGAAAAAATATGATACAGCTGAAAAAGTTATAAATAAGATGCTTTCTCTATATCCTACTGATGTTAACTTTCTTTTAGAACTTGCATTACTTAGACTTGATCAGGGTGACGAAAAACAGGCAGAATATATCTTCAGAGATATTCTTATACTGGATCCGGAAAATATAACTGCAAAAGAATATTTAGGAAAAATAAAATGACAGATTATTTATTTGTTTATGGAACTTTGAAGAAAGGATATATATTTCATCATTACCTCAAAAAATCTGAATTTATATCAGAAGGATACATAAAGGGTTACAGAATGTATCTTGTCTCCTGGTATCCGGCTGTTGTTAATGGTGATAAGACTGTCTATGGTGAGGTTTATAAAGTTGATCAAAAAACTCTAAGCCTTATAGATGAGTTAGAAGACGAAGGAAATACATATAAAAGAATTATTGATGATGTATTTACACAAAAAGGAAAAATTCCCTGTTACATATATTTGTATTTAAATGATCTAAAAGGTCTTAAAGAGATTTGCTCAGGAAGATTTTAACTCTCTTTTTTCATACTCATTTTTAACTATTTCAAATATACTGTGTGATAGAAAATCAAAAGCATACTTCCATGCCAGTATAATATCTTTATCCAAATCAGTTATTCTTTTCATTCCTTCCGAAAAATATTTTGATATAGTTCTTTGATCTTCAGGCTGTAAATCAAGGGCAATATAAATTGAGGCTATCTCTTTATTAAGTAGCATAGCTTTTTCCCAGTCTGAAGGGTTTAGAACAAAAATCTTAAAAAGTTCTCGGAATTTTAAAGATACTATTCTTATACTTTCTTTTTTTAAGTTTTTGCCTATTTCTCTAAAGCTATACTCAATAATATCATCCAAATAATTGTAAACTTGAGCAAAACTGTTTTTTACTGTCTTATATGTGTCATCAGAAAGTTTATAAATCCTCTTTTTTCTCGGTTTTATATATACAGAGCTGAACTTTAATTCAGGTTCTTTTGATATAGGATCAAAAATGTCTGAAACAAGAATATTTGTAGGAAAGTGATATATTTTACCGTATCCAAAAGGAGAAAAAAGAACTCCTCTTTTTATCTTACCTATTTTGGTTTTAATATATATCTGTCCTCTTTTTGATCTTACGTTAATATAATCGTTGTTAACGATGCCAAGTTCAAAGGCATCTTCTTCATTCATAAATATATATGGTTCTGCTTCGTTCCTTAAAAGTTCAAGAGACTTACCAGTCCTTGTCATTGTATGCCACTGTTTTTTAGTTCTTCCCGTTGTAAGTATAAATGAGAAAGGATACTTTACCTTATCTTCAGGCTCCTTATATACAGCCCTGTTAAATCTGGCATTTCCTGAAGGGGTCGGAAATATTTTATCTTTGTAAAGCCATTTTCCTCCCCACTGTTTTGGAAGGTCTTTGTAATCCCATTTAGATATATCACAAAGTCTGCCTTCTGTAGTTTTTTTGTATTCATTAAAGATATCTTTAGAATTTCTGTAATTAAATCCAGACTTCCATCCTAATCTTTCCGCAACATCACAGAATATCTTCCAATCATCTCTGCATTGTGGCGGAGGATCCTTAAACGGCTGATTAAAGCTTACCGTTCTATCTGAACCTGTCATAATACCTTCCTTCTCTCCCCACTGCGTAGCTGGTAAAACCAGATTTGCGTAATCTACTGAATCTGTAAGATAAGCGTCCTGAACAATAACAAATGTGTTTCTTAACGCTTTCCAGAACTTATTAAGATCAGGCATGGTTACAGCAGGATTTGTACAAACAATCCATAAAAGTTTTATCTCTTTATTAATCATTTTGTCCACTGATTCAACAATTGTTATACCTGGAACTGGATTGATAGAACCATCAGGAATTTTCCAAAAATTTTCTATAAATCTTCTGTCGTTATCGTTTCTAACATCTCTATAGCCTGGAAGTCCATTTGTCAGATATCCAACCTCCCTACCTCCCATTGCGTTTGGTTGACCTGTTAAAGAAAACGGACATCCCTTTTCATTAATTCTTCCTGTTGCAAGATGTAAATTTATTAAAGCTAAATTTTTCATTGTTCCATTTGAAGACTGGTTCAATCCCATAGTCCAGAAAGAAATAACTTTACTGCTAAAGGCATATATTTCGGCAAGTTTGTAAATACTGCTTTCCTTTATACCACAGATCCTTGAAGCTTTCGACGGTGGGAACTTTTTAGATTCGTTGACTGCTTCTTGAAAATTTTCCGTGTATTTGGAAATAAAATCATAATCAAGCCATCCCTTCTTATCAAGAAGATATAAAATACTGTTAAAAAGAACTGTATCCGTTCCAGGATTTATATCTATCCAGTAATCAGCTTTTTCAGCCGTTGCTGTAAAAACTGGATCTATAACAATTATCTTTGAATCAGGGTTCTCTTTTTTTCTCCTTAATACTCTCTTGAAAATTACAGGATGCGTCCATGCTGCATTTGAACCGGCAAAAATAAAAGCGTCAGAATCATCTATATCTTCGTAGCTTCCCGGTGGACCGTCAGAACCAAAAGATAATTTATAACCCATAACAGCAGATGCCATGCATAATCTTGAGTTTGCGTCTATATTATTTGTTCTGACAAATCCCTTTACAAATTTATTTATTACATAACAGTCTTCAGTTGTCAGCTGACCAGAGATATAAAAGTAGTTCTCATCAGGCAAATTGTTAGATAATTTTTCTGCTATTATGTCAAGAGCATCTTCCCATGTTATTTGTTTAAACTTTTCTTTTTTATTTTTCCTATATAACGGAGCTGGAACTCTTCCGATATCCATTACCTTAGGATATGGAATAGGTTTTAGACATAGATCTCCGTAATTTGCAGGATGATATTTGTCTCCTTTTATCTTCGTTCTTCCTTTTTTATCCATTAAAATTTCAAGTCCGCATCCAACACCACAGTAAAGACATTGGGCTTTTGCGAGTGTCTTATTCATTTTAAACTTCCTCAAGTGGTTTGTTTATCTCTTTTCCATAAGCCTTCCATAAAAGGCCGGAAATAATAATTGCAAATATGGAAAGAATCACATAAACAATAAATCCTTTTGAATAGCCGATAACTCCGTAATTCTGAACAAAGATTCCAAGTATAGGAGGAACAACAAATCCTCCAAAAGCTCCAAGTCCTCCAACCCATCCTGCAGCTCCACCTGTTGCGTGTGGAACGTATTTGGGAACTAATTTAAACACTGCACCGTTGGCAATACCCATTCCTGCTCCCATCAGTATTTCACCTGCAAGTGAGACGGAGAAATTGGTATTGCCTCCTAAAATAACAATCACTGCACCTATAAGAATCATACTAAAAGCTGTGATAGAAACCAGTTCGCCTCCGATCTTATCTGATATCCATCCTCCAAAAATCCTTACAACAGACGCGAGAAGTGAAAAACCAAACGCCATTAAAAGACCGGCATGTCTAAGTTCTATATCGTAACTTTCAACCCAAAAAACTATAAACCACCCAGTTAAAGCAAGAAATCCACCAAATGATGTGAAATATAGCGCCACCAAAGCCCAGGTTTCAATATGTTTTGCAGAATTTTTTAATGATTCTATAAGACTCCCTGTTGGTATTAATTCTTGTCCATATTTCTTTGCTTTTACTACAGCTTCTTTCCTTGATATACCGGATTTAATCATCTGAAAGTATGGAGCATCTTTAGCAAAAATAACATATATGACGGTTCCAATAAGTAAAAATCCAAACCATAATATATAAGAAGCTGTAAGTCCTATTTCTCTCAGTGCAAAAGGTAGAACAAGTCCAAATATACCAGGAGCAAGATTACCAATTCCTGCGTATATTCCAAGTGCAAATCCTTGTTTGCTTTCAGGATACCAGTATGCTGTCTGGGCTATACCTACCGAGAAAGTAGCTATTCCACAACCACTTAGAAAACCAAAAAAGAGTATAAGCCAGTACATCCATGGTTCAAGATCAGGATAGTAGAAGTATAAAAGGGTTGATAATCCACCCATACCTATAACTGAAAGTATAAGTAAAGTTGCTAAAGGAATTTTACCTCCAACCTTGTCAACCCAAGCTGCAAAAGGAATTCTCAATAAAGAGCCTGTTAGATTTGGTGCTGCGATAAGAAGACCAAGTAAAAATCCAGATAAACCTAAAATCTCTTTAAGGTTTTTAGCCACAGGGCCATATAACGAGACAGCTGCAAATCCTATAAAAAATCCAAATGTCGCCATAGAAAGACCCACAACCGGGCTTCCTTTGATCTTTAAACTACTGCTTTCCATTAAATGCCTCCTTTAAATCTTCTTCTATCTCCGTAAAAACTTTGTATCTCTTTTGTGGATCTTTTTTGATCATTTTCATGATTATTGTTTCAAGCTTACTTGGTATATCAGGGTTCAGTTTTGACGGTTTTTCAGGTTCAGGAAAATCGTATATCTCAAGGATATTAGATTTGGAGTAAGGATTTTTTCCTGTGGCTCTTCTATAAAGCTGTATTCCGATTAAAAATATTTCCTCTTCTTCGGAAGATCTATTTAATAACGATCTATTTAAATTAAGAATGAACTGAGGGTAGTCCTTTTTAATCATACAGTTAAACCTTATAATAAATCTCAAAGCATCTTTGGAAATATTTGAAAGAACTCTTTTGTAGAACTTCTCAAAACTTTCTTTTTCTTTTTTGAGATCTATATATATCTTTATAATCTCTTCAATGTATGAACCGACGCTGTCTAAAGGAACCGATTTTAATAGAAGTTTACCTTCCGTACTTTCTCCTATTACAGTCCCACCGTAATATACATCTACTCCTGTAACAATTTTATTTCCTTCCTTGAACTTAACCCCAACAAATCCAAGGTCTCCCATACCGTGAATACCGCATCCTTTCTGACAGGCTGACCAGTACATTCTCAGTTTACCTTCACTGCACTCAAGAGGATACTTATCTGTAAGAAACTCAGCCAGTTTTATTGCGTCTGGTTTATTTGGTATCACACCAAAAGGACATTGCTCCGTTCCTGCACAGGCTATTAAATTGGTAAAATAAATGGAAGACCGGTTTTTGTATTTTTTAAACAGATCATATCTTTCTACATTTTCAGGATCTTTTATACCGGTGATATAAAAATTCTGCTCAACGGTTAGTCTTATCTCACTCCCAGGGTTTTGCTCTAATATCTCTACAGCCTTAATAAGATCAGATCCAGAAAAAATACCAGCAGGAACAACCACATGTATGGCATAACTCCCATCTTTTAACTGAATCCTATATGGATGGTCGCCTCCATCAAGTTCCGTTAGACTTTTCCCTGATTTTTGAAATTCAATTCCGATCTCATTTTCAACAGCTTTTACTACTCCATACATACCAACAGCGTCTATAAGAAACTTCAGTCTATTTCTATTCCTGCTGTCTTTAAAACCATACTTTTTATATATACTTCCCAAACCTTCCAAAAAACTGGGGACAATGTCCCCAGTCAAAAAAAGATCTGCTGGCTTTGCTACTTCTCCCACCTTCCCCCCAAGGTACACATTGAAACCATAAATTCCATCTTTCTCTGCAAGAACAAAGGAAACATCATGACCGTAAGCGTTACATCTGTTTGAAAAACTTCCAGTTATACAGATATTGAGTTTTCTTGGAAGTTTACATATCCATTCAGACTTTTTCAAAAAGATAGACTGCATTTTTTGAAGTATGTTCCATGTTGAGATAACATTATCAAAAGCAAGTCCATCTAACGGATCCTGAACTATATTTCTAAAATTATCAACACCTGTCTGGAATGTTGTTATTCCTACAGATTCTAATCTTTTAAATATTTCCGGGATATCTTCTATCCTAAGGTACCTTAGTTCTATCTGCATGCGGGTTGTAAGATCTATATAATTTCTGCCAAACTCTTCAGATATCTTTCCTATCTCAAAAGCCTGTTCCTTTGTTAGCCTTCCACCTGGAATTCTGACTCTTAACATAAATCTTTCCAAAGTAGCAGGCCTGTAAAATATACCGAAACATTTAAGAAAGTAGTTTAGATCATGCTCAGGTATTGAAGAAAAGCCTTTCTTTGCATATATATTTAATCTTTTAAAAGATTCCTCAACTGAGCATTCTTGCTTAAGAACTTCTATCTTATTCAGTTTTTTGTTTCTTTCTTTACTAATTTTGATCAACTTTTCCATCTATATTTTGTCTCCATATTTTCTTTTTTGTTCTCTTATTAGCAACCGGCATGCCAAAAAATAAAAATTCTCTCCAGATCCCGAAATACCTGTAAAAAAAGAAAAATAGAATGTATAATGTCTTTAGTAGTCTGGAGCAATAATGTGCATATGCACTAATTTTGTGCAAGGGAGATAAGATGAGAATACATTATATACAGCATGTTCATTTTGAGACACCTGCAAATATATTTAAGTGGGCAAGCTCAAAAGGATACAGAATCGATGGGACTAAACTTTTTTTGAAAGAGCAACTTCCTGATCCTGATAATTTTGATTTTCTTATTGTGTTAGGTGGACCTATGGGCGTTTACGATGATAAAGAGTTTCCATGGCTGAAAGAAGAAAAACTTTTCATTGAAAAGTCTATAAAGTATGGAAAAAAAATATTGGGTATCTGCCTTGGAGCACAGCTGATAGCTGATGTTCTGGGAGGAAAGGTTTACAAAAACAGGTTCAAAGAGATAGGTTGGTTTGATCTTAAACTCACACCTGAAGGAAAAAGATCAAAATTTTTCTCCATTCTTCCTGATACATTCACAGGATTTCACTGGCATGGAGATACATTTGATATTCCTGAAGGAGCTGTTCATACAGTCAGATCAGAGGCATGTGAAAATCAGGCTTTTGTTTATGATGGTCGTATTGTCGGTCTCCAGTTTCATTTAGAAACTGATAAAAAAACAGCTGAAGAACTGATAAATAACTCTGCTGAAGAATTAAAAGAAAAAGGGAAATACATTCAGGATCCCGAATTTATACTCTCTCAAAATAAAAATTTTAGACAGTTGGAAAAGCTACTTTACAGATTTATGGATAAATTTGAGGTGTAAATATGGCTTTATTTCCTATGTTTGTGAATCTAAAAGAAAAGGATATTCTTGTTGTAGGTGCTGGAAATGTTGCTCTCAGAAAAATAGAAAAGCTTTTACCTTTTTCTCCTAAGATAACGGTTGTAGCAAAAAAAGTATCACAGCAGGTTGAAGATTTATGTAAAAAAAACGGCATAAAAGTGATAAAAAGACCTTTTAAAAAAGAAGATTTAAAAGGAAAAGATATAGTTATTGTGGCTGTAGATAATATTGATCTACAGAAAGAGATTTACAGCAAATGTAAAGAACTTAAAATCCACGTAAATTCTGTTGACAGTCCGGACTACTGCGATTTTATATTTCCTGCTTATGTAAAAAAAGGAGATATAGTTATAGGTATAACCACTTCAGGAAAAGCTCCAGGGTTATCAGGAAAGATAAGGGAGATTATTGAGAACGCTCTCCCTGATAATCTTGAAGAATTACTTGATGAACTTGTCAGAATACGGCAAACTAAAGAAAAAGGAAAGGAAAGACAGGAACTGATCAAGAAAATTATAGAAGAGAAATTAGGTTAATTATCTTCCATAAAGTCCTACAATATGAGTCTGTGCAATAACATGACCTTCCATTTTGTAAAGAACATCCTGTCTAACTGCTCCTGGAGGAAGACCCAAAACAGGAATGTCAAGAGCGTAAATCCTAATAAAATATCTATGAGGCATTCCTTTTGGTGGGCATGGGCCAAAATACCCTATTCTTCCAAAGTCGTTTATCCCCTGCTTAATATAACCATTTACAACAGGTGTTTTTTGTATATTTTCATTCAATGCTGTAACGGTGTAGGGAATATCATAAACAATCCAGTGTGTAAAGACTCCCATTGGTGCATCCGGATCTTCCATTATTATTACGAAACTTTTAGTATCAGGTGGAAATTCACCCCAGAAAAGGTCTGGAGATACATTCATTCCATCGCATGTGTACTTTTTTGGTATAAATCCATTGTCCATAAATGCTGATGTTCTGATAAAAAACGAGATCTTCCCAAAATTATTATCGTCAGCTCTAACTGAACCTAAGGATACAATCAGTACAATTGATAAAAACAATGCCCTAAACATCTGCTACCTCCCATATATTCCTGTTAATTTTCCTTTTGAAAGAACTTTACCTTCCATCTTTTCTTCAATAATCTTTTTAGTTGCTCCTGTCGGGAGCTCTAACGAAGGAACAGAAACGGCAAAAATATTAAATATATATCTGTGTGTACTTCCTTTTGGCGGACATGGACCCCCATATCCTATTCTTCCAAAGTCATTTATCCCCTGCTTTATGCCGTCTATCTGAGGAACTTTAGGAAAATTTTCAGGAAGAAGCCTTAAGGAAGAAGGAATATCATAAACAACCCAGTGTGTAAAGACTCCCATTGGTGCATCCGGATCTTCCATTATCAGAACAAAGCTTTTTGTTTCTTCTGGAACATTATCCCATACTATCTCAGGCGATATATCCATACCGTCACATGTATAATCAACGGGAATAGTTTCCCCCTCATCAAAAGACATACTTTTTACAATTATGGGTTCCATTTTAATCTCCTGTGTAACAGATATAATACTAAATCTATAGTTTTTTTCACAATTTTCTATCTTTTTTAAGAAGGTAATATACTTTACTACAGAATTCCAGATCAGAAGTGAGCTTTAAAGCCTGATTGAGGCTGTTTCCTATTGCAAAACTTCCATGTTTTTTAACTATCACTATTTTTTTACTCTTATTTATAAATGTTTCTGAAAGTTTTTCAGCAAGTTCCTTTGATCCACTTGCCTTTTCCACTTCAAGCACCGGAACCTCACCTAAAAACAGTTTCCCTTCATTGTCAACAGGAACAAACATATTATCAACAATAAAACTTATGACCACAGCGTATATGGGATGAGCATGTATTATAGCTTTAGCATCCGTTTTTTTGTATATCTCCCTATGAACTAAAAGTTCTGTCGATGCTATTTTATCTTTTACAGTCTCGTAAAATATAGGAAGCTTAACTATATCATTTTCATTTAGATAACCAAGCATCTTTCCTGTCTTGGTAATATAAAGATGATCTCCTTCCCTGACTGATATATTTCCTGCACGGCTGTTTATTAATGCCTCTTTGTAAAGAACTTTTCCTGTAAATATTATCTCTTTAATAATCTCTTTATTCATATCCCTTTCCTTTTTGAATATGGTTATACTTCTATTTTATGACATTTCTCATTTGATAAAAATCATAAAACAGGAATGATTTTTCAGGTATTTTTTTTCAAAGTTTTTAAAAATAAAGACAGGAGGAAAAAATACATGGCTACAACAGTAACATTAAAAGGAAACGCAGTTGCACTGGCAGGACCAGAACTTAACGTTGGCGACAGAGCCCCTGAAGCTGTAGTTGTTGCTTCAGACCTTTCAGAAAAGACTATCGGCGGTGCTAAAGGAAAACCACAACTTATTATAACGGTTCCATCGCTCGACACACCGGTTTGTGAGACTGAGACAAAAAAATTCAATGAAATTGTTTCAGGTCTTGATATTGACGTAACAGTAGTATCTATGGATCTTCCTTTTGCTGAAAAGAGATTCTGTGAGTCCTTCAGTATTGAGAATGTGACTGTAGCGTCTGATTTCAGATACAGAGATATGGAAAAATACGGCGTTTTAATTGCAGAAGGTGCTTTAAAAGGTATTCTCGCAAGATCTGTTTTTGTTGTAGATTCTGAAGGTAAGATCGTTTATAAACAGCTCGTTCCTGAGATAACCGAAGAACCCAATTACGATGAAGTTCTAAACTGTGTTAAATCTTTATAATTTTTAGGGGGCTTTAAAGCCCCTTTCATACTGAATATCTTTGAGATTAGTAAAAGGAATATTAAGAATCCAGATAGATAAAAAACTGAGTACAGAGCAAGTTCAGATCTGTTAACCTCTCCAGTTACCATCCTGAAAAGATCTCCCTCAATCATAATAAGATAAATAACCCTTAGATAAATTAGAAAAAAGAGGATAAATACAAGCAATAAAAACTGTTTTTTAAGCAGGTAATGTTCGGAAGTATATCTTACTTTAAACAGCTTCTCCTTAGTATCAGAATGGGAGATAGTATATTCTATTAGGTTTTGAATTTTTTTATACTGAAGGTATATAAAAAAAGAGATAAGGGATAGTATAAAAGGAAATGTTCTAATAAAATCAACCAGATCTACAGGAAGTTTTCCTATCGGAGAGTCTATTATGTTTAGTTTATTCTTCAGATCTTCTTCACTTTTGTTTATCTGATTTATTTTATCTTTTAATTTTTCTACTTTTATATTTTCTTTTTTTAGGTAATCTCTGAATGTATCCAGATAATTTTTTATCTCTACTAAAAACTCTTTAATGGTCTGTTTTAGGGTTGAAGATATTTTTTCTGCAACAATACTTTTATTTTCAACTATTTGATTGTAATCTTTCCAGAGATTCTCATCATAACTTTTATATTTTTTTTCAAAGGATTCAAATGTTGATCTGTATAAATCTTCTAATTTTTTCGTACTCAAGCCTATCTCCGTAGATGTTTTACTTATTGGTTCTATGATCTCATCCTTCGCAATATTAAAAATTCTTATATACCAATTATCAGTGTACCATCTGACAGCTTCTTTAATATTTGAGAAATTTTTAAAATACTCATATTCCTCTTCTGTGAGATCTTTTTGTGGTTTTTCTCTCTTTTCAGAACTAAAATAATTTCTAAAATCAATAATGGCTCCAGCAAGTTCATAAGGAAAAATATCCAATCTATTTTCAAGCTCCTCATAAGATAAAACAGAAAGATCTACAGTTTTCTTTAGTTTGTTTATTTTTTCCTCAAGCTTTTTTACTTCTTTCAACTGATAATTTAATATGTTTTCAAGTTGTTTTTTCTGGTTTTGATAAGAAAAGTAGGGTTCTATCACATACACATAACCAAATAAGATAAAAATAATTCCCCCAAATACAAACCTGAAATATATTTTCTTTGCTTCAAGAAGCTCTTTAAAAAGAAAGTTAAAAAGATCTGCCATTTTTTTACCATAATTATTTAAGCAGAAGGCAGATAAAAATCTTTTAATCTTAAATATAACTCTTTTTTTTATCTTTTAAACTATAACCCAAATATCTCTGATTCCAGATCTTCTTTTTTTAATATGCTTATAAGTTTTCCTTCATCAAAATCTGAAGACACTTTTCTACCTGTTTTTATATCATAAATAAAAAATATCTCATTTCCATAGCTTCCAACAACATAATTTGAATTTCCTAATACGGCTCCTGCCATAACTGAAGATTTAAAATCAGGAGTAAGTTTTTCTCCTGTTTCTATATGGTACAGAGCATAAAAACCGTTCTTCTTACCCCAGAAAAATTTACTTTCTCCTGTTAAAGCTCCTCTATCCCTTATTTTATCAAACCACTCTGTTTTTTTACCTTCAAGTGTAAAGAGAGCCTCTTTTTTTTCCATCGTTACTCTGAAAAAATCAGACTGACCTTTTACAAGACCAAGGGGAGAAATCCAGTTGTAATAATCTGTGATCCTCTTTCCTTCTTTTCCATTAAATACTGCCCATTTGACTTTATTAAGATAAACTAAAGGGTTTTCTTTATCCTTAACTATTTCTTCCGTTCCTACCAGATATTCTGATTCTCCTTTCAGAAAACCTGAATTTAATATCCATCCTAACTTAAGCGATACATATGGAGTTTTTATTTGAAAAAAAAAGATCTTTATCTTCTACTTCCATTTATATCTCCCTGTTGTATAATTTTTGAACTAAATTCAAACATTTCTTTTAAGGGTTTTTTATGACAAACTTAATAGACAGATTTGCTTTTAATGAATGTTATGATCAGGTTCTGGATCTTTTTCATTTGGAAACAGGAATAATTTTTAAAACCAAGAGAGATATTGCAAAAAGAAAGATAGACAGCTTTCTTAAAAAACAGGGATTCAAAGACTGTAGTTCTTTTTTAAAAGCTTTAGAAAACAGTAGTTTTCTTCTCCAAAAACTAATTGACTTTCTTACAGTTAATGAGACTTACTTTTTCAGGGAAAAACACCATTTTGAGATTATATATGAAATCTTAAAGGAAAAGAAAAATGAAGTAAGAATACTTTCCATTCCTTCATCTTCAGGTGAGGAGGTTTATTCCCTTTTAATATATCTTCTTGAAAGAAATCTTGATCTGTCAAGATTCGAGATAATCGGCTGTGATATAAATAAAGAAGCTATTGAAAGGGCAAATAAAGGTATATTTTCTTTCAGAAGTGTGATGAATGTTGATAATGATACTCTGAATAGATTCTTTAATAAGATAGACGGTAACAAATTCAGCATTAAAGATCTATATAGAAACTATGTAAAGTTTATAAATATAAATCTTTTTTCTGATAGAATTTTCACACTTGGCAAATTTGAGATTATTCTTTGTAGAAATCTTTTTATTTACTTCAGCGAATCTTATAAGCAAAAAGCTATGGAAATTTTTTACAGGCTTTTAAAAGAAAATGGGATACTTGTTTTAGGTCATGCTGATACTGTAAAAGATATTGGGCAATTTGAAAGAGAGTTTAAAAAAGGAAGTTATATATACATAAAACGTAAAGAGGGAAGACAATGCTGAAAAGAAAGTATTTAGAAGAATGGGATAAGGAATTTTTCTGGCATCCTTTTACTCAGATGAAGGTTTACAGGGAAGAGGAGAATATAATAGTAGAAAAAGGAGAGGGAGTTTATATATACGATATTTACGGGAATAAATATCTTGACGGTGTTTCATCATTATGGTGTAACGTTCATGGACACAACCACCCAAAACTGAATAAAGCATTGAAAGATCAGATAGATAAAATAGCACATTTTACAACTCTTGGTGCTTCAAATGTTCCTGCTGTCGTATTTGCAAAAAATTTAATAGATGTAGCACCTCCAAAACTTAAAAAAGTATTTTACAGTGAAGATGGTGCTGAAGCTATGGAAATAGCTATAAAAATAGCATACCATTACTGGCATAATAAGGGAGAAAAACAGAAAAATAAGTTTGTTACACTTTCCGAAGCTTATCACGGGGATACGATAGGCAGCGTTAGTGTTGGTGGTATAAACATATTTCACGAGAAATACAAGCCTCTACTGTTTGACGTTTATAAAATGCCCTCTCCATATCTTGAGGCTGTTAAAATAGCAGGTAGGGATAAAGCTCTTGAGTATGATACAACAAAACTATTAATTGAGGAAATTGAACAATTTATATTTAAAAATCATCAGGAAATTGCAGCCTTTGTTTTAGAGGCTGGCGTACAGGGAGCTGCTGGTATCTTACCATTTCCAAAAGGTTATCTTAAAGAGGTAAGAAGATTATGTGATGAGTATAATCTACTTATGATCGTTGATGAAGTTGCAACAGGATTTGGAAGGACAGGATATATGTTCGCTTCAGAAAAAGAAGGTATAGAACCTGATATAATGGCATTAGGTAAAGGTATAACTGGAGGATATTTACCTCTTGCAGCAACCCTTGTAACAGATGAGATATTCAATGAGTTCTTAGGTGAGTTTGGAGAGGCAAAGCATTTTTATCACGGACATACATATACTGGAAATCCTCTGGCATGTAGTGTTGCGATAGCAAATCTTGAGGTTTTTGAAGAGGAACAGACCTTAAAAAAATTAAAACCCAGAATAAAGCAGCTTGAAGAAAGATTAAAAGAGTTTTGGAATCTCAAACATGTTGGGGATGTGAGGCAGTATGGATTTATGGCAGGAATTGAGCTTGTTAAGGATAAGAAAGAGATGAAGCCATATCCATATGGAGACAGGATAGGATTTAAGGTAGCAAAGGAGATGATAAAAAGGGGAATATGGGTAAGACCCCTTGGAGATGTTATGGTTATTATGCCTCCCCTTATCATAACAGAAAAGGAACTTAATTACTTTTTAGACTGTATGATAGACAGTATAAAAGCTGTTACAGAAATTTAAAGCTGTAATTTAGATTAAGCTTCTTCTATAAATTCTCTCAACTGTTTGGGAAGTTCTGCTTCTACATCTTTTATTTCGCCGTCTGATACATGTCTTTTTATTACCCTTATTACAGCCTTTATAGCTTCTTTAGCATGTTGCTCATTTCCCAAATCCCTTGCTGCAGTTCTTCTATCCTCCTCCATTACAGCATGAATAAGATCTTCAACATGTTTTATAGATTTGTCGGGGCTGTCAGTTATTCTCCATCCATCAACAGCTATAGCTTTTATACACATAGGTAACTGAGCAAGAAGATCAAGAAACTCTTCAGGTGTTAATCTCCTTCTTAAAGCATGTAAAACAGCTCTTAAAACCCTCCCTGCTCTATCCTTATCACCAGGAACACCAAGTTCCTCAGCAAGCTCTTTTAAAAAAAGATTTCCATTTGCCACATACTTTTCGAAATTCATCTCAAACCCTCCTTGTTATACTGTTTTTCTCTACTTTTAAATATATGAACGGCAAAGATCTAATTCAAGAAAAATCTAATCGCTGTACACAAATACAACAGATCCCACATTTTTAGTTTTTAAGATACCTTTTTTCAGCATTGCGTACGTTTTTTGAGCTGTCTCTCTATCAAATATACTTTCTATGTCAGAATATGTAAAAGGTCTTCTTTTTAATGTTTTTATTATCTGCTCTTCCGTCAGCTTTCTTTTTTCCAAAATACTATCTTTATCCCTCGTAACCACATTTATATTAAAACCATAAAATTCTTCAGAAAGTTCAAAGAGTTTAATATCAGATACAGGTTTAACATTATAAGCTGGCGGTCTATCAACCGTTCCTAAGTCTATCCTGTCAGGCTTAATATCCTTAAGGACTTTAGCAATCTCACTCATCTCTTCTTTTGAGTCATTAATCCCTTCCAGAACCATAACCTCTATCACAAGCTCGCCATTGTATATTCTTCTAAAATCCTTTAGTCCTTCTACAATATTTGAGACAGATATACCCTTTAAAGGTCTGTCTATCTTTTTGAACGTTTTTTCTTTTACAGAATCTATAGAAACCTTTACTATATCGAAATTTTTTAAGATCTTCTGTATATCAGTCCTGTAAATGGTAGAACCATTAGTAAGGATTAATGTTTTACTTCTTCCTTTTATAAGGTTGAGACTGCTTACAAGAGTTTCAAGATCTGAAAAAAGAGTCGGTTCTCCATTTGACGTAACTGTTATAACATCAGGATAAGAATTCTCTTTCAGATATTTTTCAACCTCCTCTATTATCTGATCAACAGAAGGTTCTTTTTGGATACTGTTAACAGGCGGTCTTTTTTTTAGTTCACAATATAGACAGTCGAAATTACAGCTTTTTGCCTCAGGAGATAGGTCTATACCAAGTGAAAGACCAAATCTTCTTGATTTTACTGGACCAAAAACATACTTCAAATTCTCAACCCTTTTATGTATTATAATCATTAGAACTCTATTAAAATATTATAGGTGTTATTAATGGGAATTCCAGTAAGCATAGTGCTGGGAATTTTTTTGTTGATCAGTTCTGCATTCAGTAGGACGGAAGATAAGTATCTGAATCCTGAAGATATTGGCGTTATTATAGCGATCGCAATAGATGCATCAGACGCGGCTTTAACCTTTGAAAGATCAAAAGGAAAGATAAATCTTAGTCTTAAGATGGATTTTACAGAAAAAGCCGATATCAATGAGAGAATCCATTTTTTTAAAACAAAAGGCTTTAATCAGCTAAAGAAATATGTTGAGAGAGGTAAGCCGTATATACCTCTTATAAAAAAAATATTTGAAAAGCATATGATTCCAGACGAACTTATATTTCTTCCGATTATTGAAAGCAGATTCAATATAAAAGCAAGATCTCCTGCCGGTGCAGCAGGGTTGTGGCAGTTTATGCCTCAGACTGGTAGAATGTACGGACTCAGAATAAACAAATGGATAGATGAAAGATATGATGTAGAAAAATCAACTATAGCAGCAGCATTTTACCTAAAAGATCTGTATCATATATTTGATGACTGGATGCTTGCCCTTGCGAGTTACAATACTGGTGAAGGAAATATAATAAGAAAGATAAACAAGTATGGTGGGATAAATTTCTGGGATATAGATGAGTATCTTTCAAAGGAAACAAGAAATTATATACCAAACTTCCTTGCTGCTGTTTCTGTTGTTAAAGAGATCCTTAAAAAGGAACATTTTGATTATGAGACAGTCCATTTTGATATAGTGAAGATAAGAAAACCTGTATCTCTCCTTTATATATCAGAACTTACAGGAATTTCTCTTTCCAGACTGAAAAAGATGAATCCTCATTTAAAGAAAGGTGTAACACCTCCAGATGGGGGGGAATACAATCTGTATATTCCTGAAGGTTATAAAGAAACTGTTGAAGTTGCACTTGAAAAATCGCCTGTTATTAAATATAAAGCCTTGAAAGAGTACACCGTAAAAAAAGGAGACAGCCTTTATCTGATAGCTAAAAGGTTTGGGACGACAGTTTCATACTTAAAAAAGATAAATGATCTTGACAGCGGTACAATACTCAAAGGAACGGTTCTAAAAGTTCCCTCATACATTGAGGCATATCCTGATTACACAGATAAAGTACTTGACCTTTCAGAAGATATAATCTACACGCCCAAAGGCATAGTTTATAAGGTCAAAAAAGGAGATACACTCGGGAAAATCGCAAAAAAATTCAAGGTTTCTGTAAAAGCTATAAAAAAATGGAATAAGATAGATAAGTTTATATATCCCAATCAGAGAATAGTTATATATAAGAAGGTCAGAAATTTAAATGTAAGAGATCCCCATATAGTTCCCAGAAATGTAGCATACCTGAAAAAAAGGGTTAAAAAGAGGAAACCTACAGTAAAATATATATTTTACAGAGTAAAACCTGGAGATACCCTTATAAAGATAGCAAAAAAGTATGGAGTTAGAGTCTCAGACATTATGAAGTGGAACAGGCTTTCATCAAATATTATCGTCATAGGTCAAAAATTAACGATTATCAAAAGGGTTGGAGCTGGAAGCTGAGATGAAGAAAAAACTTCTCGCACTGATTGAACCACACAAAATACATAGAAAACTTGGTGATGCTCTTGAATTTATTGAAGATATTATAGTTTTTTTCCTGATTATCTTACTTTTCATCCTGAGCATATATGCTCTACACGATATAGCCACTGCCCTTATGAAAGAAAAAGTAAAGGTATATGATCTAATACCAAAATTTATATATCTTTTTATACTGATTGAGCTTTTTAGACTTACTATTGTTTATCTTAAGGAAAGGAGAATAGACACATCACTTATGATAAAAACAACTCTAATAGCTGTCTTGAGGGAAATAATTATAAAAGCTCCTCATTTTAAACCTATGGATTTCGTTGGCATAGGGATTTTAACATTTGTACTTGCTTTAATCTACTATGTTCCTAAATATATATTTATATCCGAAGAACATTTTGAGCTTAAACATAAACCTAAACATGAAAAAGTCAAAACAAAAAGAGTTGTAAAGGCAAAGAAAAGATAAACTTATGACAGAAAAAATTTTTGGTGCAGTAGGATCTTATCCAGAATACATAACAGCGAATCTTCCAGAAAGTAAAACTATTATTATTTTACCTGACAAAAAAAGGCAAAAACTATTTTTGAATGATATTAAAGCTTACCTTGATTTTCTAAAAAAGAAAACAAAGGTTTTTGAGATACCTGAAAGTTCAGACCCTGTAGATATTGAATCACAGATAAAAAGAAATCTTTTCTTAACCTCAGTAATAAAAAATAAAAATTTTATAGCGGTAGCAACGGAAAAAAGTCTCGATATAGCTATTGATAAAAATTTTCAAAAAAGGCTTATTGAATTAAAAACAGGTATGGAGATAAACAGGGATTTATTCATAGAAAATTTGATTGAATCTGGTTATATAAAAGAAGAAAATCCAGAGAACGAAGGCGAGTTTTCAGTAAAAGGAAGTTTTATCTTTATTTATATACCATTTTACGGTATTGTTCAGATAGACTTTTTTGGTGATCTAATTGAGTCTATATTCTTAAAATCAAAACTTAAAATAAGGAAAAAGATAGATTCTTTTACGATTTTTCCGCTTTATGACAAACCTGTTAGATACAAAGAAGGCATAAATATAGAATTTAAAAATATAGATACGGTTAAAATCTCCAGTTTGATAGATCGTTTTGATATTATAACAGTGGACATATACAGACAGAAGTTTAAACATCCAAAAATCTCATTTTACTCAAATGGATCTAACATTGATTTGACTAATCCTGATCATATTGACGACAGTTTTAAAATAATAAAACTTCCGTTAAGACAGCCTGTTGTATTAAAAAAAGAAAAAACTGCATTTATTCCTGAAGAATCTAAAAAGATTAATCTTGATATAGAACCTATAAAGGAAGGAGATTACATAATACATGAGGATTTTGGAATTGGAATATTCAAAGGAATAGAAACCAGAGAAATAAGAGGAAAGAAGTACGATTTTATGATTCTTGAGTACGCAGATAATGAAAAAGTGTATGTTTCCTATCTGCATTTTGACAAGATCCATAGATATAAATCATCTGGAAACATTTCACTTGATAAGATCGGTGGAACTTCATGGAGAAATCTAAAAAGAAAGGTGAAAAAATCACTAAAAAAGGTAGCATTTGAACTGGTAAAACTCTATTCAGAAAGAAAACAGATAAGTAGAGAGCCTCTGGTTGTTCAGAACGATCTTATTGATGCTTTCGAAAGATCATTTCCTTATATTGAAACACCTGACCAGATAAAAGCCATAAAAGATATCAAAAAGGATCTTTCTTCAGACAGACCTATGGAGAGGATTATATGCGGTGATGTGGGATTTGGAAAAACTGAGGTTGCTATAAGAGCCGTATTTATAAATGCTGTTAATGGAAAACAGTCAGTTGTTCTTGTTCCAACAACAGTTTTATCATATCAGCATTACAGAAATTTTAGAGAAAGACTTGAGCCTTTCGGTGTTGTAGTTGAAAACCTATCAAGGCTTAAATCGAAAAAAGAAACTGAAAAAATATTAAAAGATCTTGAAGAGGGAAAGATTGATGTAGTGATAGGGACGCATAAAGCATTAAATGAGAAAATCCGATTTAAAAATCTTGGACTACTTATTATTGATGAAGAACACAGATTTGGAGTAAGAGCCAAAGAAAAAATTAGATCATTAAAAAAGGATATAGATACTCTTTATATGACTGCAACACCAATACCAAGAACATTAAACATGGCACTTTCAGGACTTAAAGATATGTCCGTCATTAATACACCCCCTGAAGGGAGGGTTGAGACAAAAACTTTTGTATCCGTTTTTAATGAGGATATAATAAAAAAGGCTGTTAGTTTTGAATTGGAAAGGGGAGGGCAGGTGTTTTACCTGCACAACAAAATTGAGAGCATATATAACCGAGCTGATCATTTAAAATCCATGTTTAAAAATGCAGAAGTTGGAATTGCCCACGGTAGGATGAAGCCTAAGGATATAGAAAAGGTAATACTCAACTTTATTGAAAAAAAAATAGATATACTTGTATCAACATCAATAATAGAAACAGGTATTGATATCCCTACAGCAAACACACTTATAATTGAAAGAGCGGATCTTTTTGGACTTGCTCAACTTTATCACCTTAGAGGAAGGGTTGGAAGGGGAAATGTACAAGCCTTCTGTTATCTTCTTCTTCCACCTAAAATAACGGAAAATGCGGAAAAGAGAATTGATGTAATAATGAGACTAACAAGACCCGGATCAGGACTTAAAATATCTTTAGAAGATATGCAGATAAGAGGTGTTGGTAATATTCTTGGTGTGGAACAAAGTGGACATATTAAAGCTGTTGGTTACGAGATGTATATAAAACTACTTAAGGAAGCTATAAATGAGGAGATGGATATCAAGGATAGAGAACCCATAATCCAGGTTGATTTTGAGAGTTATATACCTGAAGATTTTATAAAAGATCCCCAGGAAAGAATGAATATCTATATGGCTGTCTCAAAAATATCAGATATCGATGAACTGGACAGATTAAAAGAATATCTTGAAAACTTTTACGATGTTCTCCCTTCAGCATTTAATCTTTATCTGGAGGTCTCAAAGCTCAAAAAGATCTCCAAAAATACAGGAATAACAAAGATAGAGCTTAAAGAACCTATATCTGTGATTTTCTTCAATACAGATTTTGATCCAGATTTAATGACTAAAATAACAAAAAGTTTTGATATTAAAAGTATTAAATCTGATAGAATAGAGTTGCTTTTTGATAAAAACATGATAAACAAGCTGACAGATATACTGTCAGCAAAAAAAGAACAGGTTTTCACAGCCCTATGATTTTTTTAAATCTTTTAGATAATCCTTATTTCCATCAACATAAATTAAAACCCATTGAGCAAGCCTTTCTCCAAGCCTTTCACAGGCTTTGATCTCCTCTTCCTTTCGTGGTTCTCCTGCAGAAACAGCACCGTAATGAAGTGTAAACTTTTCACCTGTGTAATCAGTTACTCCAAATACAAGGAATCCATAATTCATTAACATTGTCAGTATTGAGATGCATGCCACTTCATTTCCTCCTCCCCAACCACCTGAAGAGGAAAAAGCACATCCAATCTTTCCATCAATGGTTCCCCACAGATCAACTATACTATCCCAGAACCTTTTCATCTTCCACGACATAACGCCAAGATGTGTTGGACTTCCAACAGCTATACCATCGCACCATAAAATATCTTCCTTAGAAGCATCGTCGACAGACTTAATTCTAACATCAACTGGAAATTTTTTAGCTCCTTTAGCCACATACTCTGCCATTTTAGCAGTATGTCCTGTTTCAGAATCATAAAGAACGAGAATTTTCCCCATAATAAAACCCTCCTACTGACTTTTGTAAGATTGTTATGAACAGATATTAATTTAAGAATAAATTTATAGTTTTATGATCTGTATGTCAAAACAGAAATTACCCTAAAATATCAAGTTTAGCCCCATTTTGATCAACTTCAAGTATTTTATATTCTGACTTTATACCTACCTGTGAAAAACCTTCAACCATAGCTTTTCCTATATTATCAAATTCTCTATCTGCCAGAGCTATCAATGCACTTCCAGCTCCGCTCAATGAAACCCCTAACGCTCCAGCATCATAACCATTTTGAACGACTCTATCAAAATTTGGTATAAGTTTTTTCCTGTAAGGTTGGTGAAATCTGTCATCCATAGCAACTTTTAGCAGATCATACCTTCTGTTTTGCAATGCTGAAAGAAAAAGGGAAACCCTCTGAACGTTAAATATTCCATCGTTAAGTGAGATTTTTTCCGGTAAAACTGATCTTGCTTTCTCTGTTGATAATTCAAAATCTGGTATAACTACAACAACTTTAATATCTTCAGGAAAATCTATCTGGTTATAATATGTTTTTCCATTATCTATTAAAGCTGTTATAAAACCACCTTTCCATGCAGGAATAAGATTATCAGGATGAGACTCAAATCTGTAAGCAATATCAAAGAAAAGATCATCTGTAAGTTCTGTTTTACTGACAGCTGAGGAAACAAGAATGGCTCCCACTATAGCGGTTGCACTACTTCCAAGTCCCCGTGCTACAGGCACTCTATTTATCTGTTTTAATTTAGCTCCATGGAAAACCTTTCCCCTTCTCTCACATGCATATTTTATAACCTTTATAAATAAGTTGTTTTCAGGATCTTCAAGGTAACTATTCTTAGGTTCTGTTTCTATAACAACACCATCATTCTCTTCTACAATAAACTCATTATAAAGAGAAAGGGCAAGCCCTAATGTGTCAAATCCAGCTCCAAGGTTAGCAGTTGTTGCGGGAACTCTTACCTTCAGAACCTTCATCAGATCTTACCTTCCAGAATATCAACATACTCTTTTATACCTTTCTCAAGATTGTACTTTGGAACAAAACCAAGCTCTTCCTTTATTTTTGACATATCAGCCTGTGTATATTCCTGATAAAAATCATACGGACAGTCAAAATAATCTGGCTCAAGATTTTTGCCAAGATATCTGTTTAACAAAACAACTATATCATTAAAAGATCTTGCTTCCCCGCTTCCTACATTGTAAACTGTCGAATGTGGTGCTTCTTTTGCAAGAATAGTAGCCTCTACAGCATCTTTTATATAAACGAAATCTCTTTTCTGTTCTCCCCATTTAAAAAGCCTCGGTCTTTTTCCAGATTTTATCTGTTTATAAAGCTGATATATCATACTTGAAAACTTTCCTTTGTGAGCTTCCCCATAACCGTAAACATTGAAATATCTTACACCAACAATCTTTAGACCTGTCTTTTCGGAAAAATCGTGAGCTATATTATCCATTACGTATTTAGAAAATGCATAAACATTTTCAGGAGACTTTTCCCTATCTTCTTTTAATGGGATATGCTCTTTAACATTCCCATAAACAGATGCTGAAGAAGCATAAACAACCGTTGATTCATTGTCGTATGCGATCTCAAGAATATTTTTAAAACCATCAACATTTTTTCTCATCATAAGTTCCTGATCTGTAATCGTTGTATCTGTTATGGAGGCAAGATGGAATATTAGATCAGGCTGAAACTCATCAGCTTTGAAAAATATCTCATCTGAAGAAACATCACAGGCAAGAACTTCACCTTTAAATTTTTTAAGATTTTTAAAATTTGCACTTGAAAAATCATCTAAAATGAGAATTTTGCTTTCAGGATAGTTTTCCTGTAGCGTTAACGCAAGGTTAGAACCTATAAATCCGGCTCCACCTGTTATCAGAATATTATTCGGCTGTTTTACCATTTATTTACCTCATCATACTGGTTCTATATAAAACAGTTCTTGACCGTACTCAACAGGTTGTCCGTTTTCAACAAGTATTTTTGCCACCCTCCCATTAATATCACTTTCTATCTCATTCATCACTTTTAAAGCTTCTATTATACATAAAACCTGTCCTTTAGAAACCATATCTCCTTCTTCAACAAAGGGGGGCGCTCCTGGAGATGGTGCTCTGTAAAATGTCCCTACAAGTGGGGATTTTATAACATGGTATCTCTCAGCTTCTGTTTTTGTTTCTATCTCTACTTCAGGTTGAGCACCTTTTATCTCCTCCCTAACTTCTATAACAGGGGATGCTGGATGTGAAACAACCTCTTTAGGTCCTACATATTGTTTAATTTTTATCTTACCCTCTTCAGTTTCAAACTCTACTTCCTCTATTTTTGTACCTTTAATTTTTTCAATTATCTCAAAGATTAGATCTTTGTCCATAATATTCCCCTTTATTCATTAACTCTTTCTATATACTTACCAGTTCTTGTATCAATCTTTATCTTATCTCCCTCATTAATAAAAAGAGGAACCTGAACAGTTGCTCCTGTGTCAATCTTTGCAGGTTTTAGTGTTGATGTTGCGGTATCGCCCTTAAAACCTGGTTCAGTTTCAACAACCTCATAAACAGCAGATTTAGGAAGTTCAACGCCAATCGGCTGTCCCTTATCAAGAAATATAAATACTTCCATACCTTCCTTTAAGAACTGAGCTTCCTCTCCCAGAACAGAAGAAGGAACAGATATCATATCCCCAGTATTCATATCTATAAACCAGTAAGAATCACCGTCAAAGTAAGAATAAGACATCTGTCTCTGTTCAAAATCAGCGAGTTCTATACTGTCTGAAGATTTGTAAGTAATTTCTATAACATTACCTGTTTTCATATTCTTAGCTTTAACTCTTACAAATGCCTGTCCTTTTCCGGGTTTTACATGATCATAATCCAGAACCCTGTAAGGCTGTCCATCGTGAACAATAAACATATCTTTTTTAATTTGATTTATCCCTATCTTTACTCCCATTTAATCCTCCAGATAAATAATAAAACTTTTATAATTTTAGCATAGATTGTTAATTTTTATAAAAGGGTGGGATATGAAAGTAAAAGATTTAGGAGAATTTGGTCTTATAGATAAATTAACACAGATATTAAGTGTAAAAGATCCTAAGGTTGTTGTTGATTTTGGTGATGACTGTTCGTGTGTAAATGTAGAAGGTAAGCTTTTACTTTTTACAGGAGATATACAGCTTGAAAATCACCACTTTATAAAAGAAAAGATAAATCCAGAAGACCTTGGATGGAAATTAGTAAGTATAAATGTTAGCGATATCGTTGCCTGTGGTGGGAAGCCAAAATGGGGCTTTATCTCTATAGGAATACCGGAAGAGACAGAATATTATTTTATTGAAAAGGTTTATAATGGTATGAAAAAAGCTCTTGATATGTATGGATTCTCAGTTGTAGGTGGAAATACAACTTCATCAGAAGCGTTAATTTTAGATATGTTCCTGGTTGGAGAGACTGATAGATTTGTACCGAGAGCTGGTGCTGAAAAAGGGGATCTTATTTTTGTATCAGGATATTTAGGCAGTTCAAGAGCTGGACTTGAACTTCTTCTTATGAATAAGGAAAACTATGAAGGGTTTGAGATCAATCTTATTGAAAAACACACAAAACCTTCAGCAAGAATAGATCTTCAGCCTTTTATAAAAAGTTATGCAAATTCATGTATAGATATAAGCGATGGTCTTGTTGGAGATCTTTCTCACATACAAAAGATGAGCAAAGTAAAAATTGTTTTAGAAAAAAATAAACTTCCTGTTGATCCTGATCTTGAGAAATTTTGTAAAAAATACAACAAAGATATATTCGATTACATTCTTTATGGTGGAGAGGATTACCAGCTTGCTTTTACAACCAGGAAGGAAAATAAAGATAAATTCAAAAACTGTTTTCCAATAGGCTATATAGAAGAAGGATCAGGTATTTTTTTAAAAGATAAGAAGGGGGTTAAACCTCTAAAAAGTAAAGGTTTTGAACATTTATAGAACCTTTTTCAAAAAGCTAATCAGAACACTGTTAAAACTTTCTGGATTTTCAAACGGTGGAAGATGGGCTGAGTCAGGTATTAAAACAAACTCAGCATTTTTTATGCCGTCTGCTATCTTTTTAACAACCTCAGGAGGTGTAACCTTCTGATCATCTTCTCCTGCAACCACAAGAGTTGGCACATCAATAGTTTTAAGCAGATCTGTATTATCAGGTCTTTCTGCAAGAGCTTTTAATGCTTTTATTATTCCTTCTTCTGTGGCTTCATTCATGATACATCTAAGTTTTTCCATTTTATTTTTGTTTTCCTTTGTTTTTGAAGATGTCTGGGCATTAAGCATAAACTCAATAAGGAAATCTTTACCTTCCGTTTTTATTTTTTCTACAGTTGCATACCTTCCCTTTTTTGCCTCTTCTGTATCAGCTTCGGCTCTTGTTGATACAAAAACCATCCCACTAATCAGTTTCCTGTATCTTCGCCACATATCAAACATGATATAACCACCCATACTGTCACCAACAGGAATAACCTCTTTTATACCTATATTATTTAGCCTTGCAACTATCCAGTCAGTAAGCTGGGATATACTGTAGTCTGAAGGAAAATTCTTTTCTTCTCCAAAACCAAAGTAATCAACAGCTACATATGGAATGTTCTCTCTTTCAAACACTTCAAACTGATATTGATACATTTTTTTATTTAATGGAAATGCGTGTAAAAATAAAACTGCAGAAGGAATATTAATTCTCATTTTTTCCTCCCTTTTCATTATTAAATATAAGTTTATAGGAAGGAGTGTTTAAGGGCAAATTGGTTCTTGCATATGCTAAAATTTTATTTAGATTTTAGATTTTAAATAAAATCACTACTGGAGAAAATTAATGAACAACAAAAAAGTATTGATTTATGATACAACTTTAAGGGATGGAACACAGGCTGAAGGTGTTAATGTATCTGTTGAAGATAAATTAAGGATAACTGAAAAACTTGATGATTTTGGTATTCATTACGTTGAGGGTGGATGGCCAGGATCAAATCCTAAGGATGATCAGTACTTTAAAGAGGTAAAAAAATTAAAGTTAAAAAACTCAAAGATAGCTGCCTTTGGATCAACAAGAAGAGCTTACCTTAAAGTTGAAGATGATCCCCTTATACAGAATCTTATAAAGGCTGAGACTCCGGTAATAACAATATTTGGAAAGTCATGGGATATTCATGTTACACAGGCACTTAAAACCGAACTTAATAAAAATCTTGAGATGGTGTTCGATACGGTTCATTTTTTAAAAAGATATACAGATGAAGTTGTTTTTATAGGAGAACATTTCTTTGACGGTTATAAATCAAATCCGGAATATGCTGTAAAGGTTCTTAATGCAGCATCGGAAGCAGGAGCTGACTTCATTGTTCTTGCTGATACGAATGGAGGAACATTACCAAACGAGATTGAAAAAATATTAAAAGAAGTTAAAAATAAAGGAATAGATAATAGACTTGGGATACATGCACACAATGATTCTGATACGGCTGTATGGAATTCTATCGTTGCTGTTTTAAATGGTGCTGTTCAGGTACATGGAACTATAAACGGTTTTGGTGAAAGGTGCGGTAATGCAAATCTGTGCTCAATTATTCCAAATCTGACATTAAAACTCGGCTATGAGACTGTACCAGAGGAAAATATAAAAAGATTAAAAGAGATCTCAAATTTTGTGGCAGATCTTGTTAATCTTCCTGTTCCTAAAAACATGCCTTATGTTGGTGATAGTGCCTTTGCACATAAAGGGGGCGTACATGCTTCAGCTGTTATTAAAAACAGCAGACTTTATGAACATATAGATCCTGAAATGGTTGGAAATAGAAGAAAGATTCTTGTTTCCGATCTCGCCGGTAAAAGCAATATTATTTATAAAGCAAAAGAACTTGGTATTGAGCTTGATGAAAAAGATCCGCGAGTTGCTGAACTTGTTATGGAAATAAAACAACTTGAAAACTACGGATACCATTTTGAAGCTGCAGAAGCATCTTTAGAACTGTTGATTAGGAAGCATCTTGGTATGTTAAAGAAGTATTTTGATCTTGATGCTTATAGAGTTCTTATAGCAAGGAGATACACAGATAAGGAACCTGTTTCAGAAGCAACCGTAAGAATAAAGATTGACAATCATTACGAACATACAGCTTCACTTGGTTATGGACCTGTTAATGCTCTTGATAGAGCCTTAAAAAAGGCTCTGGTTGGTATATATCCATCACTTTCTGAGGTTGAGCTTATAGATTATAAGGTCAGAATAGTGAATGAAACTGCAGGAACAGCAGCAAAAATAAGGGTTTTGGTTGAAAGCAAAGATAGAGAGAAAAAATGGGGCACTGTAGGGGTTTCTGACAATATAATTGAGGCATCCTGGCAGGCAGTTGTTGACAGTTTTATATATAAACTCATGAAAGATGGTATATAGGAGGTTGTTATGTCGAGGAAGATTGGATGGATTGGGCTTGGACATATGGGGCTTCCTATGGCTAAAAATCTTCATAATGCTGGTTATGATCTGCATGTATGGAATAGAACCTTAGATAAAGCAAAAGTATCTGGACTCCCGTATAAAAAAAATCTAACTGATCTTTTAAAAGAAAAAGACATTATAATAACAATGCTTTTTGGTTCTGAATCTGTTATAGAAATATACAAGAAAATTACAGATTCGGGTATTGATCTAAAAGGAAAGCTGTTTATTGATATGACAACCGTCCACCCAGATACAGCAAGGAAAACTGCAGAAGATCTAATAAAAAAAGGAGGGGATTTCTTGGAAGCTCCTGTTTTAGGAAGTGTTATTCCTGCGCAAAAAGGACTTTTAACTATTGTTGTTAGCGGGGATAGAGAAAAGTTTGAACAGAACAAAGATATATTCAATACTCTCGGAAAAGAGATATTTTATATGGGAGATTACGGTATTGCTTCAACAATGAAGCTTATTAACAATACTGTTTTAGGATCTTTCATGGCTGTTTTATCAGAAGCTTTTGCATTTGCAAAAAAAGTAGGCATTGATCCTGAACTTGCCGTTTCTGTATTAGAAAACGGAGCAGGTAAATCACTTGTTCTTGAGGCAAAAAAAGAAAAACTTTTAAAAGAAGATTATTCAACACATTTTTCAGTCGGACTTATTCATAAAGATCTCACTTACGCTGTAGATATAGCACACAAAAATAAATATCCTCTGTTTTTGACATCTGTTACAAGAGAGCTTTTTAACAGTGCAAAAGCTTACGGCTTAGAAGACGAAGATTTTAGCGCTGTTTTAGAAATATTTAAAAAATTATCAAACTATACAGATTAAAGGAGGTTGCATGAGGAAAGTAGCTTGGAGTCTGGCACATCAGGAATTTATAATATCTGACCATTATTACTTCTCAAAACTTGAAAGATATGCTAAAGATAATGGTATAAGAATTGACGAGGTTGATAAATTAGAAAGATTTACAGATTATGACACAATAATATTTAACTATCCTGAAATACCTTTTGATAAAGATGAGGTTGATTTTATTCAGGAGCTTGTTAAAAAAGGAAAAACCGTAGGAATTTTCGGATACTACAAAAACGAAGACAAAATAGCAGATACCTGTAATACGCTCTCAGAAAGATTCGGTATTAAGTTCAACGGGGATATAGTTACGGATCCATTTAACAACTATGACAACGATGATCTTTTAATTGTAGCTTCCGACTGTACAAATTTTGATGAAAGAATAAAAAAAGTAATGCTTGCATGCACAGATACACTTACAACAACAAAGAAAGAGGTAAGATCTCTTATTTATGGATCAAATACAGCAAAATCTAAGCTTGGACGCGATATACTCCTGTTTGCGGAGTATGTAGATCCAGAATCTGGTGGGAAATTTATTGCAGGAGGAACATGCGTCTTCTGGGATAATTACTCCATAGATTTATATGACAATAAAGAACTCAGCATCAATATCCTTACAAGATGATTAAAGAAGGATTTACAGTACAGCTTAAAGACCGGAAAAACTCCTTTTTTATTAAGTTAAAGAAAGGGGAGGTTTTTGGAACTCACAAAGGAAATATATATCATGATCAGATAATAGGAAAGAACTTTGGAGATACTGTCAAAACTCACAGAGGAAACGAGTTTCTCATACTAAAGCCAACACTCTATGAGATAATTATGTATGGTATTAAAAGACAGACCCAGATAATTTATCCTAAGGACTCAGCTTATATAACTCTAAAACTTGGGATAACAGACGGGATGAAGGTTCTTGAGTCAGGTATAGGAAGCGGTGCTCTAACTATAGTTATGGCAAATTCAGTAAAGCCTACAGGGAAGATATACGGATATGAAAAAGAAAAAAAATATATAAATACAGTCAAAGAAAACTTGAAGCTTGCCGGTATGGAAGAATATGTTTCTCTTTTTCATCATGACCTTTCAGAAAAACTTCCTGAAGATTATTTTGATGCTGCTTTTATTGATGTTAAGGAGCCGTGGCTTTTTATGGTGAATGTTAAACTTTCCCTAAGGAGAGGATCTCCTGTAGGTTTTTTACTTCCAACAACTAATCAGGTCAGTAAAACACTCGAATCTCTCTCTTCTCACGGATTTATTCAAATGGAAGTTAAAGAGATACTTTTGCGAAATTACAAACCAGTTCCAGACAGACTTAGGCCTGAAGATAGAATGGTCGCACATACAGGATATTTGATTTTCGCAAGGAAATGCTAAAATGGAAGAATTTTTAAAAAATACAAAAAGAATTGTTGTTAAAATAGGATCGCACCTTCTTGAAAAAAATAGAGATATAGACTCAGACTTTATAGAAGATCTCTCTTGCCAGTTAAAATATCTACAGGAAAAAGGTATAGAGACACTATTGGTCTCTTCTGGAGCTGTTCTTGCCGGAATAAAAAAGTTAGGTTTGAAAACAAAACCAAGAACAGTTACAGAAAAACAGGCTGTCGCATCTGTAGGACAGGCATATCTTATGCAGATATACGATAAAATTTTTTCAAAAAAAAGTCTTATTATAGGACAGGTTCTGCTTACAATTGAAGGTCTTCAGGAAAGAAGAAGGTATATACTTGCACAGAACACATTAAATAAACTTTTGGAGATGAATGTCATACCTGTTATTAATGAGAATGATACTGTAGCTGTTGAGGAGATCGTTTTTGGGGACAATGATTTTTTAGCTGCTCATGTTTCTGTTCTTGTTAATGCAGACATCCTTATAATTCTTTCAACGGCAGGTGGACTCTACACAAAAGATCCTTCAGAAAAAGATGCTCAATTAATATCCGAACTTATAGATATTGATTACGCTTTAAAGTTTGCAGGTTCTTCTAAATCCAAATTCGGGACAGGAGGAATGAGAAGTAAACTTGAGGCAGCAAAAATAGCAACTTCACACTCTATCCCTGTAATCATTGCGCCTAAAGAAAAAGGTATTGTAACAAGGATACTATCAGGTGAAAAAGTAGGAACGTTTATACATCCTGAAATAAAGAAAAGATCAAGGAAGAAAAGCTGGATTCAGACATTATCAGCAGCAAAAGGAATATTGAAAGTTGATAGAGGAGCTGAAAAAGCCATAAAAGAAGGTAAGAGTCTTCTCCCAGCAGGAATAAAAGATATAGAAGGTATTTTTTCAAAAAATGATGTTGTTGCTATCCAGAACGAGGAAGGGAAAATAATAGGTAAAGGTATTGTAAACTACAGCTATAGGGAACTGAAAAAGATAAAAGGTCTTAAATCAAAGGAAATTGAAAAGATACTTAAAAAAAAGTTTACAGAAGCAATACACAGGGATAATATGGTGGTATTTAGATGAGATATTATGAAGGTATAAGCTCTTCCCAGATTGAAAGATTGAAAAGCGAACAGTTAGAACTTTCAAAAAAACTCATTTTAAAAGACAAAAAACCTGTGGAAAATATAAGACACGTTGCCGGAATAGATGTAACCTTCAGGGATATTTGGAAAAGAAGTACTATAGCTATAGCATGTATAACTGTAATAAATATAAAAGATAACTTTAACCACATAGAGACAGTATTTTCAGAGATGTATATAGATTTTCCATATATACCAACATTTTTAGCATATAGGGAACTTCCACCTATACTGGATGCATATAAAAAGCTGAATTCAAATCCTGATGCTTTTATTATTGACGGTATGGGGATAATTCATCCGAGGAAGATGGGAATAGCATCACATTTTGGTATATTAACTGGAGAGATATCAGTTGGCTGTGGAAAATCAAAACTTATAGGAGAATACGAAGAACCAGATAATAAAAATCTAAGTTACAAACCTGTTTTTATACAAGGAGAGAAGAGAGGATACATACTGAGAACAAAAAAAAATACAAAACCTGTTTTTGTATCTCCAGGAAACAATATAAGCATTGAGTCTTCTTTAAAGCTTGTAATAAACTGTCTTAACGGATACAAACTTCCTGAACCTACAAGAATTGCACATAAAAAACTTCAGGAATATAGGAGGAAAAAGTATGCTTAAAGAAGGCAGTACCAAAGTCTATACAGAATATATAACATTTAACACTAAGAAAAGGAGAGAGCTTATAAAAATAACAGACAGGATTAATCAGGCTGTAAAAAATTCAGGTATAAACGAAGGTCTCTGTCTTGTTTCAGCCATGCATCTGACAGCATCTGTTTTTATTCAAGATGATGAAGAAGGATTACATCAAGATATATGGGAATGGCTTGAAAAACTGGCACCTTTTAGATCAGACTACAAACATCACTTTACAGGTGAGGACAATGGAGATGCACATCTTAAAAATCTTCTGACACATCTTCAGGTTATCTTACCAGTAACAAAAGGCAGACTTGATCTTGGGACATGGCAGGAGATATTTTATGCCGAGTTCGATGGTCAAAGACCAAAGAGAATTATCATAAAGATACTGGGAATCTGATTTTTATATCTCTTCACAATTTTTTCACATCAGATATTTTATATTTATAATCAGATGAAGCGCCGATGATGTTTTCTCCTAAACCTCCTCCCCTCTCCATCCCCCAATTAGGGGGGATCTTTTTTATTTTAATAAAGCTTTTTTCATAATTTCAACAGGTGCTTTTTTATCAGTCCATATCTCAAAAGATTTAGCTCCCTGATAAAGAAGCATAGGAAGTCCATCCTGCCGCAAACAACCTTTTTCTTCTGCTGCTTTAAGTAAAGGTGTTTTTCTATAGATAATATCTACAACTATATGATTTCTTTCTATTCTTGAGTAATCAAAAAGAGGTTTATCCTCATCACTAAGACCTACTGACGTTGTATTGACGATAATATTAACATCTCTAAGAGAATCCTCTATTCTTGAAAGAGGAATAGGATGGATTATCTGATCAATAAATCTATTAAGATCTGAAAAATCTCTAATTATTTCTTCAGCTCTCTTTAACGTTCTATTTGCCAGATATATCTTTTTTACCCCTTCCTTTATTAATCCGTAAATAACAGCCCTTGATGCACCACCTGCACCTATAACCAGTACCGTTTTTTCAGAAATATTATCTACTATTTCCCTTAATCCCTGTATAAATCCATAAGCATCAGTGTTGTATGCAATAAGATATCCATCAACGTTTTTAATTGTGTTTGATGCTCCGATAAATCTAACTTCTTCTGAAAGCTCGTTAACATACTTAATAACTTCCTCTTTGTGAGGAACAGTGATATTTACACCTTTTATGAATAAAGCTCTTATACCTTCTACAGCCTTCTTTAGATCTTCAGGTTTTACAGTGAATGGAAGATAAACAGCATTTATTCCCAGATGGGAAAAAGCAGCGTTTTGGAATATTGGAGACTTTGAATGTTTTACAGGATAGCCAAATATTCCGTAAACCTCTGTCTCTCCGTTTATAACTGGACTCATTTTATATGGAACTATTAAGTTCAAACTTGTTCTGTCCTATATGAACAGTTTCAACCCATGGAAGTAAATGTTTTATTGTTGTTATTATAACATCATTCATAGTTATATCAGGAACAGGACATGTACTACAGGCACCAAGAAGTTCAAGATACACATCATTATTTTCAACCTTTATAAGCTTTATATTACCTTGATCTAAAGCTAAAGCAGGACGAATCTTATTTAAGACTTCTTCCACTTCCTGCTCTTTAGTTTTTAAATTTTCCACCATCTTTAATACCTCTATTCTATATTGTTATTTTTTGGAAAATCAATTTTGAGTCTTTCATACAGTTCTTTAAAAAACTGATTTCTCTTTTCCTGTGGAATATCAAGAACATTAAAAGCACCTTTTATACTCAATCTCTTTAATGCAATATCGTCAAGTCTGTTCTGATAAAAATATGCAAAATATTTTCTTACCACATCTTCACTTTCGGGGTACTCTTCAAGTAGATGAAAGACCTTTATATCTTCAGTTATTTTCATCTTTACCATCATTCCTGTGTTTTTTTCACGTAAAATATATAAACACCATCTTCCTCTTTATATCCAAGAAACTCATTGCCTGTTGTCTCGCACCATGCTGGAACATCCTGTACAGCACCTTCATCATCAGCTAAAAGTTCTACAATCTGCCCTTTTTTTGCCTGTCTCATAACTTTTGCAAGTTCCGTTATTGGGATAGGACAGTAGGTTCCTGTCGCATCATGGGTGATATCAGGTTTTATATTTTCTAATTCAGCCATTATATCCTCCAGCTTTCAAGTCTTTCTTCTTTCAGTCTTTCTCCTAAAATTATACCCTCTTTTTCGTTATATGGTGAAGAGTATTTTATATCTATTTTCCCACTCTCATCTGTTTTACAGTATCTTGCCACAAGATCTGCAACAGATTTGATCTCTTCATATGTAAGATCTCTATTTTCAACAGGTTTGGCAACAGCAACAGCCCCTTTTCCTATAGGTTCAAAAAACCAATAATTCCTGCTCATACCTCTTATAAATCTTCCTTCTCCTTCATTTCTTGTTACAATAACCTTAGTTCCTGAAGGAAGTCTGAAATGTCTTCCTACGGTAAGAAGATATAATTCATCCCTGCTTATTGTTCCCTGAAAAGATATTACCTCATTATACTTTTTTGCAAAATTTTCATCAGTCAGGTAACAGCATCCTCCAGCTGGTTGTTCAAACTCATCAATACCAAACTGTTTAGCAAGATCAAGCTGTCTTTTTCTGCTTCTTCCAACAATACCTTCAAGTTTTTCCCTTTTTATCCATCCTCTTATCTCAGGTATAGTTGGAGGAAGTACCTTTGCAGACAAAGGTTTTACAACAAGACCTTCAACGCCAGCCTCCTTCTCTATTATTTTCATAGCTCTAAGATGCTGACTCATAGGTCTTTGATTTAAAACTTCTCCAGAAATAAGAAAATCAGCTCCTATCTCTTCCATAAGCTCTTTTGCTTTTTTATACATAAAGGCTCTACAATCAATACATGGATTTATGTTAGAACCATAACCATATTTAGGATTAGTAACTATATTAAAATATTCTTCTGATATATCTACAATCTCAAGTTTAAAGCCGTATTTTGCAGCATACTTTAATGCAGGATTCATATAGTGAGATCCGTCTTCCTTCTTTTCCCCACGCCTTCTTTTAGTTTCCGTTATACAGAATCCTGTATAAAAATGAACCGCGGTTACATCTATCCCCTGATTCTGTATCAGTTTTATAGCAAGTGTACTATCAAGACCTCCAGAATATAAAGCCACAGCCTTTTTTCCTTTCATCTTACCCAACATGTTCTAAATCAATACCTTCTTCTTCCTCCTCTTCTATACAGTCTGGTATTTTTTCAGCTTCTTCTACCCTTCCCTGTTTTAAAAGATAGTCCTTTATAGCAACGTGAAGCGTTTCAAGTCCGAGGTTTGTACAATGTATCTTTTGTGGTGGAAGACCTCCAAGCTCTTCAAATATCTCTTTATATGTAAGATTTAATGCATAATCTATAGGTTTTCCCTTAACCATCTCTGTTAATACAGATGAGACAGCTATAGCAGATCCACAGCCAAAAGTTTTAAATTTAACATCTTCTATAACATCAGTTTCTTTGTTTACTTTTATTGTGAAAAGCATAGCATCTCCACAGGATGGATTACCGCACTGCCCATATCCATCTGGGTTAGGTATTTCCCCAAGATTTCTCGGATTCATGAAGTGATCCATTACCTTTTCTGTGTACTCAAACATCTCTAAACCTCCTCCGGTTTGCTAATTCTTGTTCTCAATTTATAACCTGCAGTCATATTACTCAATGAGTTAAATCATATTAACCTCCTAACGAAATATAAATTATAAAACTAATTTAGGAGGGTTTCTATGAGTATTGAGCAGCAGGTTTTAGAGGCTATGCAGAAAGCAGGAAAACCATTAAAATCAGGAGAAATTGCAGAGATAACAGGACTTGACAAAAAAGAAGTGGAAAAAGCTATTAAGAAGTTGAAAAAAGAAGGAAAAATTGAATCTCCAAAAAGGTGTTACTACGCACCTTCAGGATAAAAAAGGGGGAATTCCCCCTTATCTAACATGTTTATATTTATCAGCCTTCTTGGCAAACTGTTCCCAGTTCTCAGGACCAAAAGGCGAGATCTCCCTCAATCTCTGTATAACTTTTGGATATTCTTCAATAATATAATCTATATCCTCTTCGGTATTTTCCCTTCCGAGAGAAAATACTATTGAACCATTTGACGCTTCCTTATCTACACCTATCGCAGCAAGCACATGAGATTGTTTTAAAGCAAAGGACACACATGCAGAACCAGATGCAGTGTATATCTTTTTATAATTTAACATCAGCAACATAGCCTCACCTTCAATATACATCACTATCAGTGAGAGATGATTTGGAAGTCTTTTCTCAGGATGACCTGTAAACTGGATATAATCTATCTTTTCTTCTATTCCTTTTTTCAGTTTATCTCTTAACCTTTTAAGTCTGTTAACCCTGTCATCCATTTCTTTTAAAGCAAGCTCTGCAGCGGCTCCCATACCAACAATTTCAGGAACAGGCTCTGTTCCCGCCCTTTTTCCTCCTTCCTGTATCCCACCTTCAATTAGAGGTTTTAGTCTGACTCCTTTTTTAACATAGAGCCCACCTACACCTTTAGGTGCATAAAAGTAATGGCCTGTAAAGGAAGCCATATCTACGCCCCATCCTTCAAGATCTACAGGAACATGACCAACAGCAGCAGCAATATCAGAATGGAATATTGTTCTCGGGTTTTTATCTTTTACAGCTTTAACAAGTGAAGCCATATCTTGAAGAGTTCCTATCTCTCTGTTTGCAAAACCTATAGATACAAGAATAGTATCTTCTCTAACGGCCTGAGCAAGCTCCTCAGGATTTATTAATCCATACTGGTCAGGTTTAATATATGTTATTTCAAATCCTTCTTTTTCAAGAGACTTACATGAATGAAGAACCGAATGATGTTCTATAGCAGAAACAACAATATGTTTGCCCCTTCTCGTAATTCCAGGAGCTTTAGCAAATCCCTTGATTGCAAGATTATTCGCTTCTATAGCTCCGGATGTATAAACAATATCCTCAGGTCTGCTAATATTTAGAAGTTCGGCTATCTGTTCCCTTGCCCGGTTTATAGCTTTTTTTGCATCAACACCAAACTGATGAAGAGAAGTAGGGTTTCCAAATTTATCTTTATAGTATGGAAGCATAGCTTCTAAAACTTCATCTGCAACTGGTGTAGTTGCAAGATGATCAACATAAACGTAACCTCTTTTTTTTAACATTATTTAAACCTCCTCATTTAAACAGATAACTTCTTTATTATACTTTCTGCCACTTTCATAAAAGCCTTTGATGAATCGGACTCTTCTTTTGCAAACACAACAGGAATTCCAAGATCGCCAAACTCAGCAACTTTTGGTTCAATGGGTATTCTACCTAAAACCTCTGTATTGTAATGTTTTGCCACTTCATCCGTTCTACTATTTCCAAATATATTATATTTTTTTCCAGAGTCTGGACATACAAAATAGCTCATATTTTCAACTATTCCTATAACCGGGATCATAACCTCATTAAACATCTGTATTCCTTTTTTTACATCAATCAGAGCAACATCCTGTGGTGTTGTCACGATAACAGCTCCATCTATCTCAGCTGTTTGACCTAAGGTTATCTGAACGTCTCCCGTTCCCGGTGGAAGATCTATTATAAGAAAATCAAGCTGATCTTCAGACCAGTCTATATCAAATAAGAACTGTGAAAGTGCTTTGAAAAGGACAGGACCTCTCCAAATTACTGGTGTGTCTTCGGATGGGAGAAGAAGACCTATAGACATCATCTTTATTCCATGTGAAACAGGAGGTATAAGCTTACCATCTTCCCTTGCCAATACCTGTTTGTCTTTAGCTCCAAGCATCGTTGGACCAGAGGGTCCATACATATCTGCATCAAGATACCCAACCTCATAACCTAACTTTTTAAAAGCTGCTGCAAGATTTACAGCAACAGTGGATTTACCAACGCCTCCTTTACCTGATGCGACAGCTATAACTTTTTTAACTTTTGGGATCCTTCTTTTATTTTCAAATGGGTTTTGCTGTGCCTGGGGAGGAGGTGTTTGCGGTGCTGATGCCTTTGGTGGTTCATTAGTAAACTCAATTTCTACATTTTGAGCTCCTATTGATTTTAAAACCTCTTCAGCCTTTTTTTTCAAGAAATCGTGATATTTATCAGAAGGAGAAAAAAGTTTGATATAGATATTTTTTCCCTCTATTTTCATGTCCCTCAATATGTCAGCGAGGGAAAAGCTCACTCCTATTTCTTCAAGTGTTGTTTTTTTCAATCTGTCAATTACACCATGAAGCGCCATAAAATCCTCCTGAAATTAACTATTTTAAGAATAGAATAAATCATATATTATAATAAGCTATGATGACAATCATAACCTTAAATCTCACAAAAAACATTGATATCTGCTAAAATTTTTAAGATCAAAGATAAAAACAGGTGAGATTATGGATATATTAATAGAACTGTTAAATGACCTAATTTTTAACGGGTTAAAAGTTATGGAACCCTATCAGGGAAGTATAAGTATGGATGAGGGTCATTACTCAGCCATGCAGGGGATAATACATTTTATAGGCTGGACTATAGTAATAGGTATATTCGTATTTATATTCAGATATATGAAAAAACATGCACAGGAAGATGAAAGGTACAAAAAGTACGTCCAGCAGAATAATAGTAAGAAAGAAGGCTGAGCTACATTGTTAAATCGAGCAGTTTTCCTGCTTTCTGTATATCTTCTGTAGAAGGTTTTCTCTCTCCCGGAGCTATCTCTTTTATTATCAATGCAAGTATATATATAAGTGTACCAACTATCTCAGGAAGTTTTTTCTCAAGTTCTGCTTCTAAAGGATATTTTAAAGGAGGCATTGTTGCTAAAAAGTTTAAGACATCTTCAATTTCTACTTCTTCCTCAAGTTTAACAAATTTCTGCATACTTTCTAAAAACCCTTTAGTTAAAGGTATATCAGACTCCCATATAACTTCTCTATTATTGTAGTTTGCATTTCTTTCGCCTATCAAAAGAAGATCATAAAGTTTTTTTTCTACAATATCTGTTATCTCCTTTACTTTACCTTTTTCAATATCAAGTCCTGCAGCCTTCCTCATAAGTGTTTCTATTTTAGAAGCTCCAACAACAGCCATAACAACCCTCCTTTTTGTTCTCTAATATTAATATTTAAAATATTTTTCCCTTTTTCAAGCTTAATAATATTCCATATTGAATTAATAATCCATTAAATTCAAATTAATATATATACTAAAATGGAGGGAATTAAGATGAGGATTTTTTTACTGACATTCAGCTTTTTAGTCTTAACAGGTACATTTATTTTCACTTCATGTGGAGGTGGAGGTGGAGGTGGTAGTGAATCCACTGTTCCTCCTGCAACAACAATAACGAGTACAGAAGATGCTGAAGAAGCTTTATCAAGCTCAACACTTCTAATTGCTCCTCAAAACAGCATTGATAACATGTTTAATGGTAATACTCAGTCTGCCTTATCTACCCAGATAATAAATCCAACATCAAGCATAGAAATATCTTCTTCTAAAAAAGCATTTATTCCGGCGGGTCTTGCAGTTTATATGTCTAAAAAGGTTAAAAAATATATTTTTGAAAAACGTCTAAACGCACAGCAATCTCAGGATATATGTACAGGAGAAAAGAAAGATTGTAGTGATGGTGGTACATGGTCATGTTCTGGTGATATAAATGAACAGGATGAAATTTACGATATAACATTTGAGTATGATGATTGTAAGTATGAAGATGTTACAATCGATGGAAAGGGAAGTTTTAAAGGAAATAAAAATGACGGGTATACATTTAAAGTTGATTCCAACTTTAATATCCAGGACTCCTCAGTGGATATTACTGTATTACAGACATTAACAATTTATGGAAAGTACAGTGAAAACAATAATGGAACAGAAGGAACAGGCATTATTTCAATTAATGGAAAAATTAGAGCTACCGACAAATCTACTACTCCTAATATTATTTACGAATCAACATTCAAAAACTTTAAAAACAGTATAGCTTGGAAAGAAATAGATAATTCGTCGGAAAATAAAGAAGATATAACTATGACAACAGATGGAACTATATCTTACAGTGAGACAGATGGAAATGAAACTTTAAGTCTTGAGTATAGATTTTACAGCTTTAAAAGAAATTCTACTATAGATTATAATAATCACACAGAAAGCTTATCTGTTGACGGAAAGGTTTATATAGACTACACTCCTGACGTATGCTTTGAAGGAACTTATGAGTATAGCACTTTAAATCCTATTGTTTATGATTACTGGACTGATGAGTTTAAAGAAGGGATTATCAAAATAAATGGAGCCGAATACAGATTTTTTACGGAAGAAGGAATAACAAAGGTTGAGATAACCATTAATGGAAATTCTGAAATTAAACAGCTTGACGAGCTTGAAGGTATGTGTTCAATATAAAAAATGGGGAGATCACTCCCCTTTTTCCTCTATCTCTTTTAATGCTTTCTCAAAATCTTTTATATCCTGAAACTCATTGTAAACAGATTTAAACCTCAGATATGAGACAGGATCTATCTTTTTCAATTTTTCCTGAACAAGATCTCCTATCTCCGTACTTTCAACAACAAGCTTTCCCTCTTCAAGAAGGTATTTTTCTATCTCATCAGCGATTTCTACCATCTGTTTTTCGGAAACCGGTCTGTTTTTAGATGCCAGTCTGATACCCCTAATTATTTTATCTTTATTAAAAGATTCTGTAGTTCCGTTTTTTTTCTTAACTACTATCTTTTCTTCCTCAAATCTTTCATATGTCGTAAACCTGTAACCACAATCCAGGCACTCCCTTCTTCTTCTTATGACAGTTCCATCTTTTGACTGTCTTGTGTCAACAACTTTATCATTAAGCGATCCACATTTAGGACATTTCATTAATTAGGCTTATCCTCCTTAATTTCTTTATAACTTAAACCATAATATATAAAATGTCCTTGAATTTTGTAGTCTCTGTTTAAATAAAATTTAGACACAACATCTATTTTTGTTTCTTCTGATGTATAGATATAGTATTCAAGGAGAGCTGTATGTCCTTTTATCCACAAACCTATAGGTTTTATTTTTAGCCGTGGAAAAAGATTTAGAATAACTGAGAAATATCTCCTGAGCTCATCAATACCTTCAAGTGTAAACTTTTCATGAATTACCTCTTTTGTTTTCGGATCAAAAAGCTCAGCAGTTTCTGAATAATTATCCAGTATCTTCTCTAAATTTTTTTCATTCCAACTTTCCATCCAGTTATCAACAGTTATCTGAACTGGAGATTTACCTTCCAACGTATCCTCCTTCATAGAAGTTGTTTAAAGCTATCCTCTGCTTTATTTAACGTTTCCTCTATATCCTCGTAACTGTGAGCTGTACTTAAAAAAGCAGCCTCAAACTGGGAAGGTGCAAGGTAAACACCCTTTTCCAGCATTAATCTAAAGAATTTTGCAAACCTATCAAGATCCGAGCTTTTCGCCGTTTCAAAATCTACTACTTCTTTTTCTGTAAAAAAGGCTGTTATCATAGACCCTACCCTATTAACTGTAGCTGGTATTCCATATTTCTCCGATAAAAACCTGAGTCCTTCCTCAAGTTTTTTTCCTTTTTCGTCAAGTTCATTATAAGGATTTTTCTCTTTAAGTATCTGTAACTGTCTTAAACCACCTGCCATAGCAAGAGGATTACCTGAAAGCGTTCCTGCCTGATACACAGGACCAACTGGAGCAACATACTCCATAATCTCTTTTTTGCCTCCATATGCACCAACTGGAAGTCCGCCACCTATTACCTTACCAAGGGTTGTTATGTCTGGATTTATTCCGTAAAGTTCCTGAGCTCCACCGTAGGCAAGTCTGAATCCAGTCATAACCTCATCCCATATAAGTAAGGCATTGTATTCTCTGGTTATTTTCCTTAACCTCTGATGATACTCTTTAGAAGGTGCAACAACACCCATATTTCCTGCTACAGGCTCTATAATTACGCAGGCTATATCGTCTCCATGCTTTTTAAAAGCCTCTTCAACAGCATCAATATTATTGTAAGGAAGCACTATCGTTAAGCTTGCAAGCTCCTCAGGGATACCAGGAGTTCCAGGTATTGAAAGTGTTGCAACCCCTGATCCTGCAGAAACAAGAAGGGAGTCAACATGTCCATGATAACATCCTTCAAACTTTATAATCTTCTTCTTTCCTGTATAACCTCTCGCAAGCCTTATAGCTGACATTGTTGCTTCAGTTCCCGAATTAACAAATCTTACCATCTCTATAGATGGGACAGCCTCAACAACAGCTTTAGCCATCTCAATCTCAAGTTCAGTAGGTGCTCCAAAACTTGTTCCAAAGTTTGCCACCTGTTTTATAGCATTTACAATCTGATCATTCCCATGTCCAAGTATTAAAGGACCCCACGAAAGAACATAATCTATGTACTCATTGCCGTCAACATCCCATACCCTACATCCTTTTCCTTTCTGTATAAAAAGAGGTTCCATACCAACAGACTTGAATGCTCTAACTGGTGAGTTAACTCCACCAACAAGATATCTCTGTGCTTCCTCAAAAAGATTCAAGGATCTTTTCATTTCCATTTCTTAACCTCTTAATTAGAATATTTTAAAAATTATAACATTTATACATCTGTTAATTCTCTTTGATTCTTTTTTGATGAGATCTTAATAGATATTTTCAGATTCACCTTCTGGTCTTGTTTTCCATCTTTTATGAGTCCACATATACTGATCTGGATATTTTCTTACAGCCTTCTCAACCTCATATGTGTATCTCTGGACAAGTATAGGGATATCCTTCCCTTTAAGATCGTCTGTTTTTACCTCCTTAAGAAAAAAATCGTATCCCTTTGTTTCCTTATTAAATATACAGTAAGTAAAAACAACAGGTTTTTTATATTTTAAAGCTACTTTTGCAGGAAAAAAAACTGTTGATGCTTTTTTTCCAAAGAAATCAACAAAAACGCCCCTGTGTCTTAATGTGTTCTGATCAACGAGAAATGAGACAATCCTATTACTGTTTAACGCCTCAATAAATTTCCTCATCGGTTGGTCGTGGTATATTATTTGAGAACCTGAAGAGGTTCTTATATCCTCAATAATCCTATTTATGTTTTTATTTTTCTGCCTGTAAGCTAAAGCAGTCATTTTATAGCCGTAATATGAAAGACCAATATTTATAAATTCCCAGTTTCCAAGGTGAGCTGTAACAAGAACAAACCCTTCGTCTTTGTATTTATGTAAAATGTCTTTACCCTCTTTTATCTTGAAAATATTACCGATCTCTCCTGATCTGAAATATGATGGGAGTTTTGGCAGTTCAGATATGATTCTGCCTAAATTTTTTAGTGATTCAAGGGCTATACTTTTTTTCCATTTTTCATCCTTTTCAGGAAAAGCTATATCAAGATTTTTCTTTATAACACTTTTTCTGTAACCTATTCTATAAAAAAAAGTCCCAAGCTGCTCTCCCCGCTTAACAGCCTTTTCCCTGCTTATTTTATTTAGATAACCAAATAAAATTTTAATTAAAATCTCATCCATCAATCTCGCCTAACTTTTTTAGAGATTTTACAGCTCTATTAAATATCTCTTTATCTGTTTCATAAGATAATGTTTCCTCAACCTTATCAAAAGGTATAAATTTAGCCTCATCTATCTCTTCCTTTTGAGGAACAATATCTCCTCCTGCATATCTCATCAGATAGTAATAAACAAACTTATGAATCCTTGTAAGACCCATACTGTACCAGTAATCAACTTCCCCTAAATAATCAATAATTTCAGCATCAACACCTGTCTCCTCTTTAACTTCCCTTAAAGCTGCCTGATCTTTAGGTTCTCCCCTTTCTATATTTCCCTTAGGAAAACTCCATCTGTTTTTGACCCTGATAAGTAAGATCTCAATATTTCCCTGATCGTCTTTTCTGAAAACAACACCTCCGGCAGAGAACTCCCATTTTGTTTCCATTCACTCACCTCACTTCATATATATTAGTATTATTATCGCTATAATAAATCCACCGATAATGTTCATAAAAAAACCAACTTTAGCCATTCTCTGGATAGGAATCATCTTACTGCCGTAAATAATAGCATTTGGTGGCGTTGCAATTGGAAGCATAAAAGCAAAACTGGCAGATATTATAACACCAAATACAGGAAAAAATAAATCTATTTTCATTTCCTGTAACAGGCCTATCAGTATAGGTGCAAATGTTATGACAGTTGCTGTATTTGAGCTGACTTCCGTTAGGAATATCATGGAAAAAACAAGAACAAATATCAGCAGGATAACCATCTCAGGAGATACCAATGTTGAAATCTTTTTCCCTATATAAGCTGCGAGGCCTGTTTTAATTATAAGCTTTCCAAGAGCTATTCCTCCTCCGAAAAGAAGTATTGTATCCCAATCAAGATTTTTAAGATCTTCCACTGAGAGTGTATTTTCCTTTTTATTTACAGGAAGAAGAAAAAGAAGAATACCTGCAAGTAAAGCCACTATGGCTTCAGGAATATGGGCTTTTAAAAATTTATACATTTCCTGATTGCCGAGTATATTTGCTATACCCGGTAGTATCCAGATAATTACAGCAGATGAGAAAATAAATAGAGTGTTTCTTTCACCTCTATTCATACGAGGAAGTTTTTCCTTTTCTTTCTGAATAATATTTTTTACTGTTTCTATATCATATTTAAAATTTCTAATATGGAATTTTATATAAATTATTAACGCAGTATAAGAAAGGACTGTTATAGGAACGGCATACATTATCCACTGTAGAAAATCAATATCATAACCTTGATCTTTTAAAAACCCTGCACCTATAAGATTTGTAGGTGTTCCAACGAGTGTGGTAGCACCTCCTATTGAAGCTGAGTATGCTATAGACAAAAGTATAAAAAAACCAAAACTGTTAATATCCCTTATATGTTTGTTCTTAAACATATATATAATCCCGAGGGCGAGTGGGAGAAGCATAGCCGTTGTTGCCGTGTTGCTTATCCACATTGAAAGGAGAAAAGATATAATGGAAAAACCCACGATAAGTCTTATAGGACTTTTTATAAAAAACTCTTTTGACAGTAAGTTTAAAGCAAACCTTTTGTCAAGACCGTGTTTTGTCATTGATTGGGCTATAAGAAAACTCCCAATAAAAAGAAGAACTACAGGATGACCGAGGCTTAAAAAAGCTTCTTTTACACCAACTATGCCCATAACTACAGCCATCGAAACACCAAGTAATGCTGTCATAGAAAGTGGGATAACCTCAGTCAGCCAAAATACAAGACAAAATGCCATAATAGAAAAAACAAGATGTGCATCATTTGGCAGATCCATGGGAATTATGTAAATAAGAACCGCCAGTGCAGGAGCAAGAAACAATCCTATTTTTTTTCTATTTTTCTCGTAACTACTTATTTTCATTTTACTGCTTTTCTTCGTCTTCCACCCTTATAATAACTGTTTTTTCAACAGTTATACCTTTTTTTTCTATTTCATTAATCGCTTTCTGTACATTATTTTCAGAAGCTGTATGTGTAAGAATTACCAATGGAACAACTTTTTCAGTACTTTCTTTATACATACTAACGACTTTTTCTTTCTGGATAACAGCTGCTATGCTTATATTAAACTTTGCAAAGACTTCGGCAACTTTTGCAAGAATGCCGGTTATATCCGGAACTGTAAATCTTATATAGTATCTGGTATAAAAATCTGAAACCCTTGTAAGAGTAAGATCTTTATGTTCCCAGTTCATTGATGTTATCTCTATACTTCTTCCAACACCTTCAGCTATACTTTTTGATATATCAACAATATCGCTTACTACTGAGCTTGCCGTAGGAAGACTGCCGGCTCCTTTTCCATAAAACATACTTTCGCCAACTGCATCTCCTTCAACCATAACAGCATTAAACACCCCATCAACTTTTGCAAGAGGATTTTCTTCAGGAATAAATGTAGGATGAACCCTAACTTCAACCTCCCCATTATGACCTTTTGCTATAGCAAGAAGTTTTAAAACATATCCAAGCTCTTTGCCAAGCTCAATATCAAGGGGATGTATATCCTCAATTCCTTCAACATAAACCTGAGAAAAATCAAGAAAACCTCCGTAAGATAGAGAGGCAAGTATTGTTATTTTATGAGCAGCATCTGTACCATTTATATCAAGAGTTGGATCAGCCTCTGCATACCCAAGATCCTGCGCTTCTTTCAGTGATGTTTTAAAATCCTTACCTTGCCTGTACATACTTGTTAGTATATAGTTTGTTGTTCCGTTTAGTATCCCATATATCTTGATAATATCGTTTGCTATAAGACCTTCTCTCAGAGATCTTATTATAGGTATTCCCCCAGCAACCGCAGCTTCATAACCTATCCTTATATCTTTCTGTTCAGCTTTTAGGAATATATCCTTACCTTTTTCTGCAAGAAGTGCTTTATTTGCCGTAACAACATGTTTCCCATTTTCTATAGCCTCTGTTATAAGCCTATATGGAAAATCAACTCCACCTGTAAGTTCTACAACTATTGATATATCTTCATCCTGAAGAATCTCATTGAGTGAGTATGCTTTTTTTTCCTCAGGAAGTGGATGGGGGAAGTCTTTATTCCAGTTTCTTGTATAAACCTTTTTAAGGTTTATATCAACACCACTCTTTTTACTCAGGATCTCTTTTTTTTCCTCAAGTATTTTTGCAACTCCGTTCCCAACAACACCATATCCTACAATTCCTACATCTATTTTTTTCAACAAACACCCCCTATTTATTTAGTAAATCAAAATCAATTATAAATTTTTTAAGGGCATATTTAAATTATTTTATTCGAGAAAAGAATATATGGGCTATAAACATCTCTGGATAAATTCTTACAGGTATATCATTCATATTTTTAACTGCTAAGATCAGATTTCCTTCAAAACCTGCATCTATCCAGCCAGTATTCAATATACTCACTCCTGTCTGCGATATTCTCAGTTTAGGTTCCAGAAATATTGATATATCTTCTGAGGTCTTTATATACTCAAGTGAGTTTATAATTAAAAATCTACCAGGTTCCAAAACTATGCCGTCAGAAGATATATAATCCTTTTCAAGAAGGTTAAGATACGGATTTTTAGGATCAAGCATGCTAAGTTCAGGTTCAAGATATTCAGGATAGCTGTAGTATCTATCCGAAACTCTGATATCAACCGAGTTGCCTTTCATCTGAAATTCAGGATCAAAAGGTTCTATAATAATCTCTTTTTCCCCTATAAGATCCCTTATAGATTTAGAAGATAACAGCATAATTTACCTCTCAGTTGTTTATACGGAAATAAAAGTTCTTTCCTACTGATCCACTTACGTGAAAAGAACAGCCGTTTATTATAATAAGGGCTCCAAGGAGCCCTAAGAAGAATATAATCTTACCTGCCTGCAAGTCTTAAAACCTCTTTAACAAGTTTTTCAATTCCTTCAGCAACATCTTTAATCGTCTTACCTTCCATATACGCCGGTGTAGATACTATTTTATGTTCTTCATCAACAACAGCCTCTGAAACAGGACAAACAAGGTGCTGTTGCCCCATCCCTTCTATAGCTTTTGCAACCTGTTCATCACTTCCTATTGTTAATTTAGCTTTTGCTTCTCTAAGCGCAGCAGCAACGATAACAGGTGATATGCATACAGCCCCAATAGGTTTTCCTTTTTCAAACATCTCTACAAGAAGCCTTTTTACCTCAGGTATAACATCCGCATCAGCTCCCTTTTCAAGAAAGTTTGAAAAGTTTTTTGCAACCCCATATCCTCCCGGCATTATCAATGCGTCAATATCATCAGCCGTCACATCATTTATATCCTTTATTTCTCCCCTTGCGATTCTTGCGGCTTCAACAAGAACATTTCTCTTTTCCTCTGACTTTTCCCCTGTGAGATGATTTATCACCTCTTTTTGGGGTATGTTTGGCGCCATACAAACGATATCAACGCCCTCCCTGTCAAGGAAATACAATGTTAATGTAGCCTCATGTATTTCTGCCCCATCAAATACGCCACACCCTGCAAGTAAAACACCTACCTTCATTTTTTCCCTCCTGTTAGACATTGTTATCTAATTTATTGTAAACTAATATAGATATACAATCATCAGGAGGCAAGGTAAATAATGTATCCATTAGAGGTTGTTACACCAGAAGGAATCGTATTCAAAGGTGAAGTTGAGCAGACAGTTGTAAATACGGCAGATGGAGAAATAGGAATCCTTGAAAACCATATGCTTCTACTGACTAATGTTGTTCCTGGTAAATTGAGAATAGAAATTCCTGAGGAAGAGCCTAAAGAGTTCGCAGTTACGCACGGCGTCATAGATGTCAGGGGTGATAAGGTTATTGTCCTTGTTGAGGAAGCTTTTTCTATCTCTGAGATAGATATTGACAGGGAAAAGAAACTTCTTGAAGAAGCTAAAACAAAACTTGAGGAAAGGGAATCTCTAACACTTGAAGAGTTAGAAAATTACGAAAGAATGAAAGAAAGAGCAGAAATTCTTTTAGAACTTGCAGGTGTAAAAATAAGATAAATTGAAATTAAAGCATGATGAAACCCTTTCCCCATTTATACGGGGAAAGGTATCTATAATCCAGAAAAAAGAAGGTTACAGATTTAATATAGATAGTGTTATTCTCGCGTCATTTCCAAAAATAACAAGGAAAAAAGGTAAAATAATAGATCTTGGTACAGGGTCAGGAATTATTCTTATACTCTTGTCTTTAAGATACCCAGAATTAGATTTCCATGCAGTTGAAATACAAGAAGATCTTTTTGATATCGCATACAGAAACTTTAAAATTAACGCTGTTAATGTAAATCTACATAAGGGAGATATAAAAGATATCAAAAAATTCTATTCCCCACAGTCATTTGATTATGTTATAACAAATCCACCTTATTTTAAGGAATATCTATCCAAAAAAGAATCTCTGGAAGAAAGACTGGCTAAATATGAAATATCAGCAACAGTTGAAGACTTCATAAAAACAGGTTCGTACCTTTTGAGAGACAAAGGAAGGTTTTATATGATATATCCTTCAGAAAGATTTTCTTACATAACAAAGGTAATGATTGAAAACAGGATACAGCCTAAAAGATACAGATTCGTTCATCCTTCTTTAAACGATAGAGCATCGCACTTTCTAATAGAGGGAATGAAATCAGGGAAAAAGGGTGGTGAAATAATAGAAAAACCTATGATTATTTATGATAATCCTAATATAAAAAAATATTCAGACGAGTTAGAATTTCTCTTAGAAAAATTTGTTTAAGGAGGTTTTTATGAAAGAAAGCAGTTTAAAGAAATTAACGGTTATATCTATTTTAGAGGGTATATCACTGATAGTTCTACTATTTATAGCTATGCCTTTAAAATATATTGGCGGCTATAAAATAGCCACCCTTATTGTAGGTTCAGTTCATGGATTATTGTGGCTTGCATTTCTCTATATTCTTAATGAAGTGAGAATAAAAAACATGCTAAACAAAAGAGAAATTTTCAGATTTTTTGTTCTTTCTGTTGTTCCCTTTGGTTTTATACCTATGAAAAAAAGTATCTCAGACAGATAAATCCCTGATATAATAAAAATAAAAAGTGAGGAGACGGTAAATGCCAAAACTTGTTCTTGTCAGACATGGACAGTCTGTCTGGAATTTACAGAACAGATTTACAGGCTGGGTTGATGTCCCTTTAACCGAAAAAGGAAAGGAAGAAGCTTATAAGGCAGGAGAGCTTTTAAAAGATATAAGATTTTCTGTTGCATACACCTCATCCCTCACAAGAGCTCAGGAAACATTAAAGATAATACTTGAAACTATAGGACTTTATATACCTGTTATCAAAGATCAGGCATTAAATGAGAGGCATTACGGTGCACTGCAGGGTATGAACAAAGACAGGGCAAGAGAAAAATGGGGTGCTGAGATTGTTCATCTATGGAGAAGAAGCTATGATATACCACCACCAGAAGGAGAATCTTTGAAAGATACGGCAGACAGGACGATACCTTTTCTCGAAAGAGCCATACTTGGAGATATTATAGATGGTCATGATGTTCTTGTTGTGGCTCATGGAAATTCTTTAAGATCAATAGTTATGTATCTTGAAGATCTGAAACCTGATGAAATTATTAAGGTTGAAATACCGACAGGAACACCTATAGTTTACGAGCTTGATCAAAACTGTAAAGTTTTAAATAAAGAAATAAGAAATCTATCAGATTAGGAGATACAGATGAGATACCTTGTTGCTGCCAACTGGAAAATGAATAAAACAGTAGGCGAAACACTTGAATATCTTGATATATTTTTACCTTCTGTAAAAGATCTTATCTCAGTGGATATCATGATAGCCCCACCTTTTACAGCTTTATCATCAGCCTCTATAAGACTTGATTCAGCAAGAAAAGAAGGCGAGCATAATGTGAAACTTGGGGCACAGAATATGTACTACGTAGAAAAAGGAGCTTTTACTGGAGAGATATCACCTGTTATGTTAAATGAGCTTGATGTTGAGTACGTTATTCTCGGACATTCAGAAAGAAGACATATATTTGGAGAAAAGGATGATCTTATAAACAGAAAGGTTATAACAGCAGTAGAAACAGGAATCAGACCTATTCTGTGCGTAGGGGAAACACTTGAGGAAAGAGAGCAGGGGAAAACGCTATCAGTTGTTGAAAGACAGATAAGAAATGGTCTTGCAGGTGTAGAAAAAGATATGCCTTTTATAGATATAGCATACGAACCGGTTTGGGCTATAGGAACAGGTGTGAATGCAACCCCTGAACAGGCACAGGAAGTTCACAGATTTATAAGATCACTTATAAATGAGATGTCTAAAGGCAACGACTCAAATACAAGAATTCTTTACGGTGGTAGTGTTAATGAAAAAAATGCAAGAGATCTTATAAAAGAACCTAATGTTGACGGTTTTCTCGTAGGAACGGCAAGTCTTGATCCTGAGAAATTTTATAAGATAGTGACAGAGGTTTTAGAGGTATAATAATTAATATATCAAGATATTTGGAGGAATAAGTTGGAGATTCTTTACACAGTTCTTTCTATTTTACTTTTTATTGTGGCAGTACTGCTTATAATAATAATTCTAATGCAGAAAACAAAAGGAGCTGAGATAGGTGCTATTTTTGGTTCTGGTGCAGCTGCAGCTGTTCTCGGTGCTGGAGCATCAAATATTTTAACTAAGATAACTTACTGGTTGGGAGGAATTTTTCTTTTCATAGTTTTTGCCCTTTCGTTCATTCACCATAAAACTATTAAATCTCCAACTGTAATCGATGATATACCTGCTCAAACAGAAAAAATACCTGAAAAACAAGAATAGACGATGGGGAAAACAGTATTTATCTCAGCGTTAATTTTGTTGATCTCACCAAATCTAATCGCTGAGACTCTTGAGGAAAGGGTTAGAAAACTGGAAAACAAGGTAATTCAGTTAGAAGAAAGGGTCCAAAAATTAGAAAATATTAAAAATAAACAAGCTGTTAAAGATAAAAAAAATCCAGTATATCTTGAAGTTGTTTCAAAAAGATTCAAACCATTGAATATAAAGGAAAGGCTGTGGGAAAAGGGAGACAAGATATTACTATATGTTAGGTTTAAAAATATAACCGGTAAATCTGTAAAAAATATAAAAGGTATAATCCAGATAAATAGTATCTCAGGAAAAAAACTTATGGAAACAGAGGTGAATATTAATAAGGCGTTTAACTTTATAACCGGTATGGATATTAAACCTGAAGAGATTGTTGAGATGAAAGTATCCTTCCTTTTTGATAAAAAAAATCCTGACCATATCTATGTAAAAGAAAAAAGTATTAGGGATCTTAAGATCTTATTTTTACCATTAGAAGTTCAGCTTTCTAATGGAACAGTAATAAAATATTAAGTAAGAGGTTACGAATGGAAAACTCCCATGTCTTTATTTCTGTGGTTCATTACCCTGCTGTAAATAAAGATAAAAAATGGGTTGTTACTTCATTTACAACCCTTGATTTTCATGATATAGCGAGACCTGCAAGAACTTACGAACTTGGAGGGTACTATATAATCCAACCTCTTGAGGCACAGCAGTTTATTATATCACAGCAGATAAAATACTGGCTTGAAGGTTTTGGAAGTAGATTTAATCCAAGGAGAGCTGAAGCAGCAAGGATTGTAAAACTTGTATCCTCAATAACAGATGCTATTGAAGACATTGAGAAAGAAACAGGTAAAAAACCAAAACTTATTGCTACCTCAGCAAAAAAATACCCCCAGACAATATCATATAAGGAATTGAGAGATAAGATCAAAAAAAAGGACGATATATATCTGATACTTATGGGAACAGGATGGGGAATGCCTGAAGAACTTGTTAAAAGCTGTGATTACATACTTGAGCCTATATTGGGACCTGGAAGTTACAACCATCTTTCTGTAAGAAATGCAACTGCAATAATACTTGACAGACTCTTTTCAGTTAACAGGGAGTTAGAGAGTTTATAGATGCTGTATCATCTTCTTTATGAGCTTCTTGATATCAATCTTTTTAAATATATAACATTTAGAGGATTTTATGCCCTGATCACCTCTTTTGGTATATCCCTGATCTTAGGACCTTACATTATCAGAAGATTAAAAATTTTTCAGTATAAAGAAGGTGGATACGTAAGAGAGTACACCCCAGATACTCATATAGCTAAAAAACATACACCCACAATGGGAGGAATTCTTATAATTCTTTCTGTATTAGTTTCATCACTTTTATGGTGCAGACTTGATAACTTCTATGTATGGCTTGTTATCTTTGTTCTTGTCTCCTTTGCTTTCTTAGGAGGGCTTGATGATTACTTGAAAATTACAAAGAAAAGAGGACTATCAACAAGAACAAAGTTCTTATGGCAATTGATTATAGCTTTTACGGCCTCATTTTTTTTATACCTGTACCCTAAGTATGACTCAATTCTTTACTTTCCTTTTTTAAAAGATGTTTATCTTGATCTGGGTATTCTCTATATTCCATTTATGATTTTTATTATTGTTGGTGCGTCTAATGCTGTTAATCTGACAGATGGCCTTGACGGACTTGCTATAGGACCATCTCTTATATCTATATCAGCATTTGCATTTTTTGCCTATGTGGCAGGTCATTCAAAGATAGCTGGATATCTGCACCTTCCACATATATCCGGTAGCGGTGAACTAACAGTACTTATGATGGCGTTACTTGGTGCTGGGCTTGGTTTTCTCTGGTTTAACTCTTTTCCAGCTGAAATGTTTATGGGAGATGCAGGCTCTCTCTCTATTGGTGCCGTTCTTGGAACTGTCTCAATAATAACAAAACAGGAGTTTGTCCTTGCTATCGTTGGGGGTGTTTTTGTTGCCGAAACGTTATCTGTGATTGCACAGGTGGCATATTTTAAGGCGACAGGAGGAAAAAGATTATTTAAAAGAGCACCTATCCACCATCATTTTGAACTTTTAGGTATTCCAGAGCCTAAAATAGTTGTAAGAGTATGGATAATATCAATTATCTTAGCCATTATTGCTCTTTCCACACTTAAGATACGATAGCAGGAAGTATAACCTCAAAAACAGCTCCTTTTTCTGAAGGGAGAGCTTTTATACTTCCCTCATGATTTTCTATTATCTCTTTCGTTATAGCAAGACCAAGTCCGCTTCCTTTTGCTTTTTTTGAGTAGTAAGGTATAAAAACCTTATCAAGCTCGGCTATATCAATGCCTTTTCCGTTATCTCTAAATATTATTCTAACTTTACCATTTTTATTTTTAGCTGTTATATGGAGTTTGCCTTTACTATTTTCTATGCTCTCAAAACTGTTCTGAATGATATTTAAAAAAGCCTGCCTTATCTGTTTTTTGTCAGCTTTAATCTTTATGTCGTCGTCAATTTCTGTTATTATCTCAAAATTATCTGTTTGATAACTGTTTTTCAGCTCTTCAAAAAGATTCTTAAGTTTTATATCTTCAAGTTCAGTATTCATACCAGAGGATGCAAACTGACTGAAATCTTTAACGAGTTTAGATAGGTAATTAACCTCTGTATGAATTACATTAACAGCCTTGTCAAGAATCTCTGGAAATTTAGGATTTTTATTTTCATACTGCCTTTTTATTCTTTCTGCCGATAACCTTATAGGCGTAAGAGGATTTTTTATCTCATGGGCTATTCTTTTTGCTATTTCTTTCCAGGCAAGAACCTTTTCTGCAGCAACAATATCAGTTATATCATCAAAAACGAGGATGTAACCTCTCGGTGATAATTTTGTTAGTTTTGCTATTATTATTTTTCCGTTAAGATTTAATGTCTGCTCTCTATCCAGATCATATATATCTATACCAATACTATTCATAAATTCTGTAATATCTATATCCTTTAATTCCTTAGAGCTAATATCAAGTATTTCTGAAGCCGCCTTATTGATCTTTTCTATCTTGCCGAATCTGTTTGAATAAATAACTCCCGTTCTGGCATTTTCAAGTATAGCTTCAAGATACTCTTTATTAGCTTTAAGATCTTTATTGCTTCTTTCAAGTTTAATGTACAGTTCTTTAAGTTCATCTACCATCTTATTAAACTCTTCAATAAGAATACCTATTTCATCTGGTGCTTTAATCCCTACTTTTATATTTAGATCACCCGATGCAAGTTTTTTTGAAGCCTCAACCAGTTTTTCAAGGGGAAAGGTTAGATTTCTTACTACATACTGGGAAAACCAGAGGGCAGCAAAGATAACAAACATTGTTATAGTAAGCATTGTAACTATATAACTTACCCTTATAGGGTTCTTATAATACCGGAACTTTGAATAAACATCTGAGATATGTTCAAGATCCTTTTTATATTTTGATAAGAAAGGAGGAAGTCTATACTCAATGACTATAAACCTGTTTTTCTCATACGGACTAACAAATTTTAAGTAATGATTTCCTTTATATTCAAATATATACCTTTTCTTTTTAAAATCCGATTCAGATAATTTTTTTATAGGTTTTCCGTAAACAATAATAGGTTTTTTATCTTTTGTAAGTATAACCATTGATCTTATATTAAATTTTTTAAATGCTTCATAAGGCGTTATTTTTTTATTTTCTATAAGGTATATAACCTCTTTCAAAAACTGGCTGTACTCTTTTAGATTCTCCTCTGTTATCTTTTCAAGACTGTTTAATGCCCTTTCAACTTTCCCACTAAACCAGAGATTTGTAGCGTTTGATATAAGAGATATTGATGCGACAGACAGGATCATAGCAGGAATTATAACCATAGAGATAAGTATGAAAGATAGCTTTTTTCTAAGTTTTCCTGCAGGTTGATCCTTTTCAAAGAACAGTTTAATCAAATGTCTAAGAGATATGGCAAGAATACCCAGAAAGAAAACAACATTGATATTTATGATTAGCAGGAAAACATAGGGATTAAATATATCTTTAACCTTAGATATTTCATGAAATATATACAGATTTCCTACTATAAATACAGTCAGGACTATTGAGATAATTACTATATTTCTTCTTCTTTTTTGGAAGTCCCTATATTTTTCTTTAAAATCTTTTTTCATCTAAAATTTTAATCCTTTTCTTTGTACTTTTCAGGAAGTTCTCTCGGATTTAATCCAAGATATTCAACTTCTTTTTCTTCATCAAGTCTTTTTGAAAAAGGCTTTTCCATTGTAAGTTCCTCATAAATATGAGCTACAAGCCCGGCAGTTCTTCCTATTATAAAAAATCCTTTTCCAAGTCTCCAATCAAAACCCATCTCTGATACAACCGAAGCAACAGCTCCATCAACATTCATGACAAGTTTTTTTCCTTTTAATTTTTCTATAGATTTTTCTACTTCCTGAGCAAATTTGCAGTATTTTCCATAAATACCTTCCCTTTTTGCAATTTCCATTATTTTTATTGATCTTGGGTCATAATTTTTATAATATCTATGACCGTAACCAGGTATTCTTTTACCATATCTAAAGTACTCCTCAACAACATGTTCTGGATCTTTTTCTGCATTTTCCTGTAAAAATCTCATAGCTCCCTCCAGAGCCCCTCCATGAGCTTCACCAAAAGCAAGAATTCCAGCTCCAACACCGACATGCAGGGAGTTTCCTCCACTTGCAACAGCCCTCCCTGCAATAACGGATGGTGGTGCTATTGAGTGTTCTACAAGTGATACAAAGACAGCATCCATAATCCTTTTTTCCTTTTCAGAGGGAAGTTCTCCTTTTAAAACAAGGAAAATAGCTTCTGTAAAAGATAAAGATCCTATCATATCAGAAAGCTTATACCCTCTAACATAAGCCTCATGATCAAAATGCCAGCTTATAGCTGTTCTCCACTTTTTGTCCATTCAAACCTCCATTAAACAAAATCTTTATTATCACTTTTATATAGTATAAAATCTTAAAAAATAAAGATATATACTTTGAGGATTTTAATTTAATGTTTCAGTATATCTTAAAAAGACTTATCCAGATGATCCCTCTTGTTATAGGGATAACTTTTATATCATTTATTATAATTCAGCTGGCACCAGGTAGCTATCTGGATCAGCTGAAAATGAATCCCCAGATATCAAAAGAAACTTTAAAGGAACTTGAAAAGGCTTATGGTTTGGATCAGCCTTTACTTGTCCAGTATTTCAAATGGCTTATCAATGCATTGAAGTTTGATCTTGGTTACTCTTTTAGCTATCATGTTCCGGTATTTGATCTTATAAAGGAAAGAATCGGAAATACATTATTTCTTTCTATTACTTCAGGTCTTTTAGCATGGCTTCTTGCAGTTCCACTTGGAATATGGGCAGCTTTAAATCCAAACAGATGGATAGATAAATTTATCCAGTTATTTTCCTTTACATTTATGTCAATACCTAATTTCTTTCTTGCATTTTTACTTCTGTTTCTTGCCGTTAAAACAGGAATTTTCCCTACAGGCGGTGCAACATCTCCTGATTATGATCAGTTAACTATCTGGGGCAAAATTTTAGACAGGCTATGGCATGTCTCGCTTCCTGCTTTTGTTCTCGCTATTGGTTCGCTTGCAGGACTTGTAAGACTCGTTAGAAGTGCAATGATTGAAGCGATGCAGTCAGAGTATGTTATGTTTGCAAGAGCAAAGGGATTATCTGAAAGAGATGTGATCTTTAAACATGCATTAAGAAATGCTTTAAACCCCTTTATAACTCTTTTAGGTTTTGAGATAGCGTCTTTACTTTCTGGAGCTGCTCTTGTTGAAATTATTGTCAACTGGCCTGGAATGGGAATGCTTATGCTGGATGCTGTTTTATCACAGGATCTCTATCTTGTTATGGGAGGCTTATACATAGGAGCTATAATGTTGATTATAGGAAATCTTATTGCAGATATACTTCTTGCAAAAGCTGATCCAAGGGTCAGACAGAGAGAAATAGAAGGGGTGTTAAAATAGTATGAGAGAACTTTTATACTATATAAAGAAAAACAGACTCGCATACATATCGCTTCACATTCTTGGAATTTTATACTTTACCGCAATTTTTGCAGATTTTATAGCTCCTTATCCTTACGATATACAGCACAGAGACACACCCTATCATCCTCCAACCCAGATTCATTTTTTTGACAGTAAAGGCAATTTTCATCTAAGGCCTTTTGTGTATGGATATGAACTTGTAGATCCAGTTTTTAAAAAATATAAGATAAACTATGAAAAAAAATACTATATAAAATTTTTTGTTGATGGGCATAAGCATTACTTACTTGGTATTATACCAACAAATAAACATCTTTTTGGTGTTGAAGAAGGAGGGAAAATATTTCTCCTTGGGGGAGATCATCTTGGAAGAGATATATTCTCAAGACTGCTTTACGGGGGTAGAGTATCTTTATCCATAGGGCTTGTTGGGGTTTTGCTCTCATTTACGATCGGCGCAGTAGTAGGAGGAATATCAGGTTATTTTGGAGGAAAAATTGACAACATTCTTATGAGAATATCCGAGATTGTAATGTCATTTCCGGGATTTTATCTTATGCTTGCCTTAAGAGCTGTTTTTCCTATAACCTTATCTTCAGTTCAGGTTTATTTTTTAATTGTAGTTATTCTTTCATTTATAGGTTGGGCTGGTCTTGCAAGGGTCATAAGAGGAATGGTTCTTTCTATAAGGGAACAGGAGTTTGTTACTGCAGCAAAATCTTACGGTGCAACTTCTATACGTATAATTTTAAGACATATAATACCTAACACTTTTTCATATCTCCTGATAGCAGCAACACTCTCAATTCCTGGATATATACTTGGCGAGAGTGCTCTTTCACTTCTCGGTCTTGGTATTCAAGAACCTTATGCAAGTTGGGGTAATATGCTTTCCTCAGCAAGAAGTATATCAGCCATATCCTCCTATCCATGGATTCTTGCTCCAGGAATTGCAATTTTTATAACTATTCTTGCTTTTAACCTTCTCGGTGATGCTCTTAGAGACGCCCTTGATCCAAAATTAAGAAAAAATCTGTAAAGAATTTTTACAACTGTAAAAAATTTTTACAAAAAGTAAAATTAAGTTTTTATCATATCTTCGGGGCGAAATTAATCTAATTTTGTAAAGAATTTTTACAATCTAAAAACACCAGTAAAAAATTTCCTTATTTTCCAAAAACTTAAAGTTGGCATTTATTTTGCTTTTCACCAGATTAACGAAATTTTCTGGTCAAAGGAGGATACAGTCATGAAGAAGAAAAGACTGCTGATGGCAGCACTTTTAGCTGCTGCTGTCTCTACACAGGGATTTGCACAGCCTGAAGCTCTATCGGAAGACGAGCTTGAAGAGGTATCAGCTCAGGGACTGCAGATTGTAGAAAACCACAATGCAACATTTGAAGATCATGGACCTCTCAACTCCCAGAACAATAATCTTGATTCAGTTCAGGTTAACGATGGTGCTATGAGTTCTTCCATTACAGGTTATGGTGCTGTTCTTGCAAATTCTGCCGTCAACTCGACAGCTAACTACCTTTATGACTCTTTAGGAGGTGATAGCGGAAATCAGGACAATGGTGATCAAAATAACACGGAAGAGAATCAAACGAAAACATTCAGCAACTATTTCGAGCAGACAAATGAACAGACAGCTAAAAATCATTTAAACAGTTCTGAAGGAAATTATGCTGAAGCTGGAAATATAAACAAAGAAAGCCAGCGTATAGGAACTGGAGTTGAGAAAAAGTATAAACTGGTAATTGTAAATCAAAACAACAACAACAACTCTGTTCAGCTCAACGAAAACGCCCAGAAAGAGTCTTCAGGAATGGTTATAATCAATGCTGCCGCTTCTGCCGTTAATGCAGGCGAAAACTTCTTCTATGCAGGAAGTGTGGAAGAAACAGAAGGAATACAGAGCAATACTCAGGTGGCTTTAAACTTTAAAAATACTGCTAATGCTGCCGATGGAACAGCTTCAGCTTATAATGCAGAATATGAAAAGGGAGACAAAACACAGATAGTTAGTAATGCAGGACTTACGCTTTCCCATGAAGAAACTATGTTTAACAAAAACATAACTGTTAAAAATCAAAACAACAACAACAACTCTGTTCAGCTTAATGGTAATGCACAGAGAAAAGCAAGCTTTGTCACTATCAAAAACACAGCAAAATCAGCCGTTAATAATGGAATAAATGCAGCTTATATAGCCGATCTTATAAAATACAGTTCTATCTCACAGGAAAATGATCAAAAGGCTGAAAATCATGTAAATATAGCATCAGCATATGGAAAAGGTAGAAAATTTGCAAACGCCTATAACGAAAATAAGCAGGGGCAGTTAATAGACAATGCTTCACATGATGGGAAATATAGAAGTTTTGCTAAGATACGTAAACAGAATAATAATAACAACTCAGTCCAACTAAACAATAGTTCTCAAAGAGGAGCAAAAGGAATAGTAATAGAAAATATCTCAACATCTGCTGTAAATAAAGGTATAAATCTCTTAGGTGTAAGCGAAACGATAGAGTCTAAAATAAGTCAGTCAAACCATCAGGAAGCATCTAATTTTGATAATATCGCCAGAAGTAAATTTATAGCCAGTGCAGGAAACTATGAAACATCGGAAACACAAAAGGTTATAAATAAGGCTGTTAGAATCGGAAGACAGAATAACAACAATAATTCAGTCCAGATGAATAATAATGCACAGAGAAAAATTAAAAGCCTTGTTGTAGAAAATACGGCAAACTCGGCTGGAAATACAGGAATCAATATCTTTTCGGGGGGAGATCTGCTAACATTTGAGATGCCGCCAGCTGATTCAGGAAATTTCAAAGGCGGCCTGATACAGTCTAATAATCAGTTGGCTTCAAATCACAATAATACTGCGGTAGCAAAAGAAGGATTGATTTCTTCAGCAGAAAATTACAACAAGGAAAGACAGGTTGTAGAGACTTATAACAGGAAAAAGTCCAAACTAAAAATAAAACGTCAGGACAACAACAACAACTCAGTCCAGCTTAACAATAGATCCCAGTTTAAAGCAAGAGCAGGCGTGATATCAAACAGTTCTCTCTCTGCTGAAAATACCAGCTTAAATATTGCTGCTGTAGGAGAGATAAATAATTCCACAGTTACACAGAATAACGATCAAAAATCAAAAAACTTTAACAATATCTCTCTTTACGGCTTTATATCCGGAACAGGAAATTACGAGGAAGGTGCTACACAGGATATAGACAACATGAATGAGTACACAGATATAATAAAAATGAACAATAACAATAATTCAGTACAGATCAATGGTAGTGCAGAAAAACTTGCCAAAGCATTGGTAATACTAAATTCTTCCAATACAGCCTCAAACACGGCTATAAACGGATTAAAAACAGGTAATATAACAGCTTCAACAATTACTCAGTCTAATACACAGCATGCATCAAACCACAACAATACAGCCTCTGGTGATATTGCTATAGCATATAATGTAAACAAAGAAACACAGGTAATAAGAAACTTCACAGTTGAGAACCCAAGAGATCTTGCTTACATAGAAAACCAGAACAACAACAACAACTCTGTCCAGCTTAACGGCAACGCACAAGGCGGAACTACAACAGGAATTATGGAAAATGTCTCCCTATCTGCTTCTAACACAGCCTTAAACCTCCTCTCTACTGGAGATATTAACGTTCCTGTAGAAGAACCTGACCCTGCTAATTACGGAAATATTGATGCAGCACAAATAACACAGAACAACGAGCAGTATGCATACAAC